>DAOULR010000018.1:0-166216 GCA_034419075.1 Dehalococcoidales bacterium
GCATCACACTGGCCGGTAGAGATATTACACTCATAAACTAGGTAGACCCATTCCTGGTAGGTACAGACCTGGATACCGACGCAATCGGTATAGGTATCGCCGTCCTCATACCAACCCTCGGGCGGGCACTCAACGGGGGTACCGGGGATGCACTCGCCCTCGTAGCAGGTCTCCAGGCCGTCGCAGGGGTCACCGTTATCGCAGTCGGTAACCTTGTGGTCGTTAGTCCAGCGGGTATTCTCGGTACAGACGCCGTCCTGGCAAGTCCAGTAATGCTCTAAGGTATGCTCCCAGACCTCATTGCCGTTCTTACAGTAGAGGATGGGTGGGTCGAAGGTGCTCTCACCATTGCAGGGAGTGCCGTCCTCTACGGGTACGCAGTAGCTTATCTGAATCTCAAAGATGAGCCCGGCCGGGTTGTTGTATATGGTGCCTTCCTGCTGGCCATCCAGATAGCCCATGTACTCATTGGCGCCGTATATCAGCAGAGAGTTGGTTCCAGCGGTCAGCAGGGTGGAGATATCGTAAGACTCCACGCTCATCCAGCCGGAGGTGTGGACATAGTCCTCGGTATGGTAAGTTTGCCAGTCGCCGTCAAGCTGAGCGCTGCCGGCGACGGAGCCGTTAACCCATATTTCGTAACCGTTATCACAAGTAATGTGGACAGAGGCCTCTATGGAGCCGCCAACGACATCATCGGGAAGGGTGAAGTCTTTCAGGAAGGTAACAACATCGCCGTCAACAGGCTCGTCTACATAGTAGCTTTCCCAAATCCATATCGCCTCGTCGGGAAAGTTGTAGTCTATGCGGCTATCCCAGTCTTGAGGGGGGAGCTTTTGATAGGCTTCTACGGCGTTACCGCCGCCCTGTATCTGGGTGGTGATGTCGCTGACGACGGTCATGGTTTCCAGCTCGGTGCACTCGCCGCAGGGGACGCAGTCGGGTATCGGGTCGTGGAAGCACTGCCCATTTTCACAGTAATCCTCAGTACAGGGGTCCATGTCGTTGCAGTTCATGGGCGTGTGGACACACTCACCGTTATCACAGGTATCAATGGTGCAGGGGTCGCCGTCGTCGCAGTCTATAGGCGTGTTGACACACTGGCCGTCTACACAGCTATCAATAGTGCAGGGGTCGTCATCGTCGCAGGAGATGCATTCATTGCAGCCGCAGCTGTCAACGGTGCCCTCGCAGATTGGCTCGCAGTCGTAGGTTTGGTCATTGCACTGGTAGCACTCAGGACATGGGCAGTCGGGGTCAAGGCAGTCAATCAGGCCATCGCAGTCGTCATCGACGCCATTATCGCAGATTTCGTCAGGGCAGATTATGCATACCGGTCCGGTTATCTCGCCATAGTAATAAGAGTCGCTGGCCTTAATGGCAACATCGATACAATCTTCTTCATAGTCGCCGAACAGGGTGAAGGAGACCGTCCTGGTCTCACTGCCGCTGTAGCCGGTTTCAAACTTTATGCCCGTTAAACCTGTCGTCGGGTCGGGCCCGCACACATAGTTTTCAGAGGTCGAGAAAATGGCGTCGCAATTGCACCAATCTATAATCCAGTGGCTTATCGCTGGGTCGCAACCATTGGTAACCTGATAGGTCCATGTTGAATAGGTGCCGTCAAAGGTATGACTGAGGAACGTTATCGTGTGACAGCCCAACTCGACCGTATCGCAGTCTTCGGGTTGGTTATAGAAGGTACAGGAAACGATATCGTTAGGCCCGACGACAATGCCCTCAACGCTGTTGGTGTTAGGGTTAAAGGTGCCGTTGCCGGTGGCACCAGTGCATTCGGCACTCACCAATGTATAGCCGTCTTGCACCGTCTCGGTAACGTTTGCCGTGGCGGTGTCATTGGTGATGTCTATGTCGAAGGCGCCCGTAAGCCCATTTTCATCGGTGATATCGCTTGGGGGGCTGACGCTACCGCCGCTGATGACATCTACCGTGTAAGTCCACCCCTCGCCGTCGCTCTGGTCACCGGTGGTGCCAGTGTTGCCGTCTTCATCAATGACCTTGTGTACGGTGATGGAGCCGCCGCAGAGCGCGGAGGCTATGTCAGCCAGCTTTTGAGCCAGCGTTGAAAAGCTGCCAAGGATGACATCGGTGTTTTCGTCAATGTCCGCCGGTGGGGAAACAACGGGACCGGAAATGTCTACCAGGTGGGACGTATCGAGGTCTTCACCAATACCGATGGCGATAATGCGGATGCCGGCGAGCTTAATGGCGTCAGCCCTGGCAACAGCTTGGGCCAGCGCCTCGGCTTCCCCCGTGGGATCACCGTATACGATTGTAGCCGGGTTGCCGTAGGCGGTGGGGTTGCCGTCGGAGGCAAAGATTACCAGGTCGGGGTGTTCCGCCCGGTCGCTGGTGAAGAGGTTTTGGACAAGAAGAAGACCCTGCTCCCAGTTGGTGTACTGGGTGCCGCCTATTCTGGCCGCGTTGATGGCATTAATTATGGTGGTTGCATCGTTGGTCCAGGTCTGCCGCAGGTAGGCATTGGTGCCGAAGTCAACCAGGGAGAATTGGGTGGGTGTGCTGGGCAACAGAGCGTTGACGAAGTCTTCGAAAGCATCCTGCATCTGGCTGAACTCGGTGCCGTCAATGCTGGTTGATTCGTCCATTACCAGGACGATATCCAGGCCGCAGGTATCTCCCATCGGTGGGTTGGGTACCGCGTAACTGTAGGTTACCTCGTTATCGGTGCTGGTGGAGGCGGAGTTGGGTAAATAAGGGGAAACTAAGCTATTGGCGGCGCCAGCCGGGATTGAGGCGGTCACGGTGCCGCTGGTGGTCATACCGGAGATGGCCACAGTAAAACTATCCGCATCAACAGGGGTTATCGTAGCGGTGGTAGCACCAGCGCCGCTAAACGTCACATCGGTGGCGGGGTTATCGAAGCCGCTAACACCCTCGCTGAACTCCACATCAAAGTAGATGGGTGAAGCGGAGGTGGGGTCGGACTGAGTAGAACCCTGGTTGATGGTAACGGATGGGTTGGTCGGGCCTGCGGGGTCGCCGCTGACGATGACGTTGTCCACCCGTGCCTGGTCATTGTCCTCACCAGTGTCGGCCCAGAAACGGATATCAATGTTGGTGTTGTCCGCCGTCGCGGGGAGGGTTGCGTCCACAGAGTTCGCATTAGGCAATGCCGAGGCATTGTTGGGAAGGTCGTGGGTTCTGAGGGTGGTCCATGAGCCTATGCCGTTCACTCTCCACTGGACGATGAGGTCTCCGTCATCTTGCTGACCACCAGAATCCCAGTCGGTACTATAGCCCCAGGTGTACTCCAGGTGGATGTTGGTCAGGCCCGTGGTGGAGATGTTGTACTTCTCCACGTAATCGTGGGAGCGCAGGCGCAGGTAACGCCCGCTATAGCCACTCAAATCCCTTATAGCGGCATCCGAACCACCGTCGTCGCTATCTTCGTCCCAATCGGCATAGCCGGGGACGTCCCAGCTTTCCACATTGTCAATGTCGGAACTGCTGTTGAAGTTATCGGCGAAGACGGTGGTGGCCTGTGTCGTCAGCACAACCGGGCTGCTTTTACCGGGGGCTATCGTTATGAAAGTGCCATCGGCGCTGGGCTTATCGCTGTCTGGCGGCGCGCTGTCGGAAAAGATGTGGGTGGCCAGCACTGTGTCTAGTGGCCCGTACCAGGCGCCGTCCACTACCTCAATAAGGTAGTCGCCCTGGATGCCGTCCAAAACATAGTCGAATTCAAAGCGACCATCGTTATCCGTGGTCAGGCTGTCGTAGGGGGTGGGGCCGGGTATAAACGAGCCGTCGCCGGAAACTATAGAGCCGTTGGGCCTGGTTACCTTGATGGTGAGCTCGTCATCAACGGCGAAGCCAGTGCCGCTAATGTGGACGGTCTCTTCCGGGTGGTAATCTTCCTTATCGGTGTAGATGGTGTAATTGCCGGTAGTCGTATAAATAGAATCACTACCGGACACAGCCAAAGCTGTAGTCGGTAGCAACATCATAACGAGGACAATGCTAGTGAGAAGGGAAAGTACTATTCGTTTCATATGATATAGCTGGTTATTTGCGACCTTTATAATTTATGTTAGCTAAATGTAGGTCAATAGTAATCTAATTAAACGACGCTTGTCAAGGGCACCAATCCTGTCTTAAACCCACCTTACCCACCGATTACGCTGGTCAATTGTCATTAAAAGTACTAGATGGCCTATGACAGGAGTCATCCTACTACAGTAATCCTACTACGGTCATCCTACTAAATAACCCTCTGTTCTGCGACTAAATAGCTATTCATACGCAGTTGAGACTATGCGACTATACTTATGAATGAAGATACTACGCATAATAATCCCTGGAATCATCGTCATCGCCTTTCTTGCCGTCATGGTGAGGGTGGTGGGCAATAATGATGTTCTCGCCGCCATCCCGATAGCGAAAATGCCGACTGAAGCCACCGCCCCCGTCAGCGTGGATGTGGCCGAAGTGGATATTGAGGCCGATGCCGTTATCGCTCCATTTGAGCCTTTTGTGCCTAACGACCCCTACATGGATAGGCAGTGGGCTTTAAGCCATATTCAGATAGAGGAGCTGTGGCAGACGACCAGCAATGGTTCGGGGGTATTGGTGGCCGTTCTGGATACCGGTATTGATAAGGCCCACGAGGACCTTAGCGGTAAGGTGGCGGCCGAGGCTAACTTCAGCGACAGCCCCGTCATTGGGGATATTCACGGGCACGGCACCCATATCGCGGGCATTATCGCCGCTTGTGGCGACAATGGGCTGGGCGTCGTCGGCGTTGCCCCGCAGAGCCAGCTGTTGAACGTTAAGGTGGCCGAGGATGACGGGCGCTGCCAGGCTTCGGCGTTGGCTGAGGGTATTATCTGGGCGGTGGATAACGGGGCGGTAGTCATTAATGTAAGTATTGAGATTCGAGAGCCTTCGGCGGAGCTGGAAGCGGCGGTTAATTATGCCTGGAGTAACGGCGCCATAGTTATCGCCGCAGCGGGTAACGAGGGCAGCCAGACACCGGTCTACCCCGCTTATTACGAGCATGTTATCGCCGTGGCGGCTACCGAGCCGGACGACACCCTGGCCTTGCTCTCCAACTACGGCGGGTGGGTGGATTTGGCGGCTCCTGGTTTCGATATCTACTCGACCCTGCCCGACAACGAATACGGTTATAAGTCGGGCACTTCTTTCGCCACCGCCTACGTCAGCGGCCTGGCGGCCATCCTCTTTGATACGCTATCCGATGCTAACGGCAATGGCTGCCTCAACGATGAGGTCTGGGCGGCGCTGGAGAACGGCTGCCAGCAGGTCGGCGGTGTGGTGGAATGGGGACGGATAGACGCCGCCATTATAGCGGGCGGTTTTTAGCTTCCCTGAGAGCTTAACTAACTAGCGGGTTTTCCCCGATGAATAATAGGGCATCAGCGCCTTTACTCTTTTTCGGCGTTGGTGCCCTTTTTGAAATCACGAGCCGTGCCTGATGGGTAGTTAAAGTCAATTTAGGTTATCTTGACATCCACCATTTATCCTATTTATTATTGGGCATCATTGTTTCGGGGTGGGAAGCCGAGTGCGGTTGATTTAGAAGATTTGAGGTGGGTGAATGCCAGCAGCCTTGTTCGTAACGCTGAACGTTGTTGATGCTTTCTTGACTAAGACGGCTTTATCAGTGGGGGCGGTGGAGTTTAATCCCGTGATGGCAAATATCGGCAGTAGCATGCTGATTAAGGGCGGCATCGCTTTGTGCCTTGCCTTTATCCTCTATTACTTCCGGCAGCAGAGGGCGTTGTGGGTTCTGAACATCGTCTTCTTCGGCGTCGTTTTATGGAACCTGTCTATCTGCTTTATTATGACCTCTATACCTTCCAATTACGCCCTGTTCGGTTTTCGCTTCTTCGGTTAGACCCCGACCTCATTCCAGGCTCTCAATCATCGCCTGCAGTTCCTGCTGGCTGGTCATGTCAGCGACCGCGTTCAAGAATTCCTTGAGCGATTCAATCTGTCCTCTTAGCTGTCTCATCTCGACCCCGATGGGGCTGACCGAGGTCGGCTCGTCGGCGTAAGTCCCGTGGAAGGCGAAGTAGGCCTGGTTCAGCTTCCTTATATAATAGCCCATCGATAGCAGGTACTGGCGCTTCTCTTTCATAAACTCCTCGGCGAGCTCGATTTCCCCTTGAGCCAGGTAGGCGTCAACGGCGATTCTTATCTCCCGCATCTCGCGGTTGAAGTCGAAGCCATCGTCGGTGGGGGGTGGGGTGCCGACTTCATAATCGGGGTAGAATTTAGCGAGGACAAGGGCGCCGATTTCATCCTTGACGATACCCGCCAGCGTTTCGTTCATGGTGGCGATTTCGTAGTCCCGGTGTATGCCGAGCAGGTCCAGGATGTAGCGGAAGCCGAGGGGCTTGAGCGCCAGATACTGGTGGAGCCATTCCTCGGCGGCGGTGTTGATGGTAGAGCGCAGGCTGGTGTTGTCAATGACCAGGGTGGGGTAGAGCGCCCCCGCCCCACCCAGCGCTACCACCAGCGAGGAAACGCCCAGGGCGTCGGCTTCGTCTTCGATGCCCTCCACCTCCTCAAGGGTGAGGTCGCCGCGCAGGCCAATCTCACGTATGCGCTCTATCCGGTCGCGGGGGGAAATGACCAGCAGGTAGGGCAGCTTGCCCATGATGAAGTTGACCGGTGGAAAGGTAATCTGCAGGCCGGTGCTTTCCTCGTAGGGGTTGAAGATGCCCAGCTCGTTCAGTACCTCTTGTATCTGGTCGGCAATGATTTGTTCCACGCTGCTGACCAGGGCGAGGCGCTGTTCCTCAAGCTCGTCGAGGTCGGCTTCGAGCTCGGTGGTATCGCCCGTCTCGTCGGTGGCAATCCACCACTCCAGGTTTCTTATCTGGCCGACAATAGAGAAGTATTCCAATACCGTGTCCGTCGGGCTCTCGATATCCTCGCCACTGAACAACTGCCTGGTCTCGTGGGAGAAAGCCCCCAGCTCCCACTTGATTAAATTGAAGCGATAGGGACTAACGATGTCGTTGAGGTTCTTGTCGAACTCGGAGAGGGCGCAGCTCCCGCTGAGCAGACAGACCAGGAACAGGACGATAACAACCAGTCTCAGCTTCAACGTTATTCCACCGTTCACTCTTCAGATTATCCCGTGCGCGGCTTGGCCTTCAATGCTATAATAACCCTAATTATACCCCGTTGTTAAGTTTTGTAGAGAGATGAAAGATTATTACCAGATTTTGGGCGTGCCCGAGAACGCCAGCCAGGCGGAGATTAAAAAGGCTTTTCGTCAGCTCGCCTTTAAGTATCACCCCGACACTAACCCCGGCAACGAACAGGCAGCCGCCGAGCGCTTTAAGGAAATAAACGAGGCTTACGGCGTACTCGGCGACGAGAACCGGAGACGGCAGTACGACCTTGCCCGCAGGGGAGGGTTCGCCGGCGCTTATTCCCAGCAGGATATCTTCCGCCAGACCTTCTCCAACCGCGTTATGTACGAGGACTTAGAACGTATGTTCGCCCAGGCCGGACTCAGGTTCGACGCTGACTTCCTTAATAATATGTTCTTCGGGGGGAGGGGTTTCGCCTATCGAGCCTCTCCCTATAATACCACCGTATCCACCTATAAGCCGAACTGGCTGGAGAGGCAGGTCAACAAGGTGGTGGCTAAGATGAGCCGTTTTGCTATCAAGCGGCTTTTCGGCGTTGACCTGGAACCGCCAGTGGTGCTCGACAGGCACCTTGAGCTTGAGATTACCCACCAGGAGGCGGAGCAGGGGGGCGAGGGCCAAGTAAGCTACAACAGGAACGGGCGCCAGAAGAAACTGGTGGTCAAGATTCCGGCAGGTATTAAGTCGGGGACTAAAATCAGGCTCAAGGGCATGGGCAACAAGAAGGGCAAGAAATCGGGCGACCTCTACCTTCATATAAAAATCAAAGACTAGGCTCTTCCTAACCATGTATTGACAATTTGGCTTTTCAATGACAAAATGTGTAGTAATACTATATAATCGGCAAAGGCGGTTCCATGAAGAGACAGTATGTTGAACAGCTGAAGAAGGGAATCACCGAGACCGCGCTCCTCTATCTCATCAACGAAGTTCAGACCTACGGCTACCATATCATCAAGGAACTGGAGAAGAGGACTACGGGCTATCTCAAACTCAAGGGGGGCACCATCTACCCCGCTCTCCAGCGCCTGGAAATCAAGGGGCTGGTGGAAAGCTGGTGCCAGCGGACTACGGAACGCCGCTCCCGGAAGTACTACAAGATAACGGACAAGGGGCGGCAGTTCCTAGCAAAGAGGCTGGTGGAGTGGCAGGACTTTTCCATGGCGGTTAGCGCGCTTATGGGCATAAGTAATAGCGCCAAGGCCGCTTCTCCGGATACGGCTTAGTATTTATCCCACCGAAATATCTTGGAGGTGACACATGAGAAAAGTGGGCGTTGTTGCTGATACGGCAGCTTCTATCCCCGAAGACCTGATTAAGGAATACGGGATTGCCATGGTCCCCTTGATAACTGTTTTTGAGGATAAGAGCTATCGGGACGGCGTAGACCTGAAAGAGGCTTCGCAACTCTTCGATCTGGTCTATAAAGCGGATAAGTTCCCCAGCTCTTCCGCGCCGCCGCCCGCCGATTACCTCGGCTTATACCGCAAGCTGGCCCAAGATAAGATGGAGGGTATTATCAGCGTAACGATATCGACGGGCTTAAGCGTGTGCTTTGACGCTGCCACCCAGGCCAAGGAGATGGCGCAAAAAGAGCTGCCCGGTGTCAGGGTAGAGGTATTCGACTCCAGGACGACGGTGGGCGGTTTCGGCCTGATAGTATTGGCCGCGGCCCGAGCCGCTGCCGAGGGCAAGGACCTGGACCAGGTTGTTAAAGCCGCCAGCGAGGCCAGGGACAAGTTGAGCTGTATCGTCCTTTTCGACACGCTTTCCTACCTGGCTAAGAGCGGACGCCTGGGGCGGGGGGCGGCTTTGATGGGCACTATACTGAGCATAAAGCCCATTGCCGAAATACCGCCCTCGACGGGTATGGTGGAACCGGTAACCAGGGTCAGAACCAGGTCGAAGGCGCTGGACTACCTTTTGGATATAGTTCGGCGCCGTTCGAAGCCCGGTGACAAGATGCATTTCCTGGTGGAGCACACCGTTACAGCGGAAGAGGCCAAGAAACTAATAAACATGCTCAAAGGGGAGTTCGATTGCGCTGAGGTGCTCAGCTGCGATACCCTGCCCGTGGCCGCCTTGAAGATTGGCCCCAAGAGTATCGGCTTAAGCTTCTACAGCGACTAGCGTTTAAGCCGCTTCCCCGGACACGGCTTAACATTTATTCAGCTAAATATTCCGGAGGTAGCTCATGAGCAAGGTCGGCGTGGTTGTCGACAGCGGGGTTAGTATTCCTGAAGAACTGATTAATGAATACGATATTGGAGTAGTGCCTCTGGTCACTGTGTTTGGCGACAAGTTGTACCGGGACAGAATAGATTTAAAGACGCCGAGCGAACTTTTCCAGTTAATCGATAAATCAGATAAGTTCCCCACCACGTCAGCCCCATCGCCGACTGACTATCTTGAAACCTACCGCCGCCTGATCCAGAAGGTAGATAGCATTTTTTACGTGGCCATGTCATCAAAGTTGAGTGTGAGTTTTAACTCAGCAACCATGGCTAAGGAAATGGCGGAAAGCGAACTGCCCGATGTTAATATAGAGGTCTTCGACTCTATGACCACGGTGGGGGCGGCGGGGTTCGTGGCCCTGGCGGCAGCTCGGGCTGGGGCTTCGGGTAAGGATATGGCTCAGGTAGTTGAAATAGCCAAGAAGGTGCGGTCAAAGGTCACCATGATTTTCGTAATGGATACTCTTTCTTACCTGGTCAAAAGCGGTCGCATTGGCAAGGCGCAGGCTCTAATGGGCAATATGCTTAGTATAAAGCCCATTGTTGAAATCTCGACTTCCAGCGGGCGTGTGGAACCGGTAACCAGGGTCAGAACTAAACAGAAAGCGGTAAAGCAGCTATTGGACATAGTGGAACAGAGGGTGGGGACAAAAGCCCCGGTACACATTATGGTTGAGCATACCGCGGTTCCGGAGGAAGCCGCCAGGCTTAAGGAAATAGTCGCCGCACGGTTCAACTGTACCGAGCTTCTCTTATGCGAGTTTAACCCTACCGGAGCCGTAACTATCGGCCCCGGTAACCTGGGGTTGAGCTTCTACATTGATTAGCCTATATCGGCTTCATTGTTGGTGGCATCGAGCAGGAGAAACTTTGCCTCGCCGCCGCAGAACTCTTTGACTAAACTAGCCAGCTCTTCGGTTATGGCACCGGCTTCGCCCTTGGCTACGGGGGGCAGGCAGTCCACGTTTATGGCGACATCGGTCGTCTCCGGCAGGAGCTTGGTATGGTCGCCCTGGCGCCAGTTCCAGCGCCGACACATCACGCGGCTGTTATCAACATAGATTACCTCGCCTGGGGGCGGGTACTCCACCTCTTCTGAGTACAGCGGGGTAAAAGGCTCGTCGCCCTTGGCTATGGTGAGGTGGAGGTCGCCGTCGGCCAGCTTCAGGTCGTCGCCGCCGCTGGGCACCATGTGCTTTAAAGAAAAGTAGTTGAACAAGGCCACCAGCGTATTAATATAGGGTAGCTGGTCGCCCCGCCGCGCCCGCCGCGCCAGTGACTCGATGGAGCAGTAGAACTTGTTGGGGTTGGTGCCAAAGTCGGTGTAGGCCTGCCGCCAGTTGGCGATGCGGGGGTGGGTCTTGATCGCTTGAAGGGACTCGTCCTGAGTCGCCTTGGCCACCACCTCGCTCAGCATCTCAATCAGCTTTGGCTTCTCGCCGTGATTATCCACCCCGCGGGCGATGACCACCCCGCGAACATAGCCGGTAAACTTGTCCAAAACTTCCTTGGATACAATGTCCTTCATTTTAATAACCTCCTACATTCTGGCGGTAGCGCGGGCTAATTCCCAGGAATATTCGTAGAGGTGCAGGCCCTTGCTCAGGGCCAGGATTTCGCCGTCCTCGACGCCGATTTCGCTGGCCATATACTCCTTAAGCAGTTGGATAGCGGCCAGGTTCGAGGGGAAACCGGCCCATAGGTCCCACGAGCGAAAATAGACGATGAACTTAAGCTTGTTGTCGCGGATTCGGGTGTCTATGGCTCGCAGGCAGGGAGGGTCGTCTAAAGTGATAGATTCCTTACCGCCCACGGCCATAAAAGCCTGGTTGGTGTCGTAGCCGTCGTTCTTGTACATCTCGATGACCTTGGGTATCTGTTCCTCAAGGTATTGGCCGTAGGTGTACTGCTCGCCCTCCCTTCGGTGGGCGGTCATCAGATAGGGCAGGTAGTCATCTATGTATTCCAGGGAGGTGGGTGGGGGTACGCCCTCTGGCGTTGAAGGAATGATAGGGCGGCTGCCAGGGTTCATAATCTGGACGGTAACGAAGTCAAGCTCCTTGCGGTACTGGCCCTTATAGCTGCCGCGGTCAATCTTGTAGTCATAGCCCTCGGTCAGCGTCTTGCGCAGGCAGAGGAACCAGGCCTCGGAAAGGTCCCTGGCTTCGATTTGCGTAATCTTCAAATCAGCCGTCCTTCCTTAATTATAGGGCCCGCATGAACTCGGGGCGGAGACGGGACATGTCACCGCTCTCCAGTACCTCGTTAATGAGCTTGAGCACCTCCGCTTTCTGCTTGGGCAGTCTGGCCTTGATGGGCAAATAATTGGAGGCGTGGTTGGCGGTGAAGAAGCAGTCGGTAAATTTGGCGTTCTCTATTATCATCTTGAGCTCAGCCAGGGATTGAAACGGCGTGATTAGCTCGAATCTGCCCTCTTCCCAGTCCTGGTGGAGGGGGGTGCCGGGGACGAGCATGACGGTCAGGGCGCCAGCGAAGTCGGGGTCGATATCGGTTAGGATTTTGGCGGTGCCGAGGGCGTGTTTTTGGCTACCATCAGGTCCACCCAGCCCCAGTATCACCGTGACCGAGAGGGTAATGCCCGCCTCCTTTATCTTGCGGCCCGCTTCTACTATCTGAGCGTAGGTGGCCCCCTTGTCTATCTTTTTAAGCAGCTCTTCGTCGCCCGTCTCCACACCCATATAGCAGATCTCTAGCCCGAGCTTATGCAGCTCCTTGAGCTCATCGACGCTCTTTATCAGGGCGGCCTGGGGGGTGGTGTAGGTGCCGATTCTCTCCAGGTTGGGAAACTTCTCCTTCAGGTATTTCAATACCTGCACCAATAGTCGCTGGGGGGCGATAAGGGCGTCGCCGTTCTCCAGGAATACGCGCCTTAGGCTCCAGCTGTAGTTCTTGGCTACCTCGTCGATGTCCCGCTTGATGTCCTCCAGCGGCCTGATGCGAAACCTGACTTTGGTGTAGGTGCCGCAGAAGGTGCACCTGTTGTGGGAGCAGCCGAAGGTTACGGGCAGCAGCAGGCTATTAGCCTCGCTGGGAGGTCTTACTATGGCTCGTTCATATTCTTCCACCATAACGACTTTCCTACATTATTATAGTATATATCGGGGGGCTATCGGCGGCTCTTCTTGAAGATGGCCAGGAACCTGTCCTCGTATTCCTCGAAAAGCCCCCAGCGGTCAAGCTCGCTCTTCAGCTCACCGGGCTCAAGGTCGCCATCCTTAACCATCTTGAAAAGCTCCTCGATCCTGACGCGGGCGTCGGCGGGGACGCCTTTGGCGTCCATGTCTAGCAGCCCCCTGGTTTCCATCTGCATCAGGTTGTCGGGCAGGGAGGTGCGGGTCATCTCGTAGATGAACTTCATCAGCGATACGTCCCAGAGCTCGTCCTGCCCCTTAATTATAGAAGTCAGCGGGTCGCCGCGCTTATCAATCTCCCGGTTTAATTTGTCCACCACCGCCAGCAGGTTGTTGGAAACGATGTTGAGCCCCTTGGGCTCGTTCTTGTAGGTATAGTAAAGCCCCGCGGCGTGAGAGCCGAAGGCCCTGATGAGGCTGTCCAGATACCTCTTTGCCTCCGGGCTGAAGCCTTCCAGGTGGGAGAGGTAAAACGGGGTCACGATCTTGGGCCTTTCCGCGATAACCCTGCCCTCCCTGATTACGGTCTCGGCGGCGCTCTTAACCAGCTCGGAGTAGGCTGGCTCGGTGACCAGATAGTAATAGACGTTGGTCGTGCCGAAAGTAGCCAGGCTCCTTTTGGGCGGCCTCAGGATTTCTGTGTTTTTGACGGCTTCCCTGATTCTCTCGTCATCGATTTCCATCATTATTCCTCAGGCTATGGCCATTAGCTCCTGCTTGTATTCGTTGAGCAGGCTGATGTACTGTGAATCGAACTGTATCTTTATCCGCCGCCACTCCTCCTGGAACTGCGGCTGCTTTTCGATGTCTATTTTCACCCCCGACGCCGTGCCCAATTGCTGTTTGAGCGCTTCCTGGACCTTGGCGCTGAACTCGGCCTTTAACTGCTCGTAGGCCTGCCGTCGCTGCGGCTCGCCCTGCTCGGCGTAGTGGTTGAAGATGTTCCTTATCTTGCTGAAGACGTTTTCCACAGCCACCTTGTCCTTTTTGAGGGTTTTTAGGCCCTCCATCGCTTTTTTGTTGTTCTTACGGGCGGGGTCGGTGGTGGGGAGTTCGATGTTGCGGAGCAGTATGTCACTGGCGCCTTGCTTGACATAGCCGACTACCTTATCCTCGAACTTGCCCAGCTCGGCGGCCAGGTTAATATCCTGTTTCATGTATTTTGCCGCCAGCTTTTCGCCCTCGGGGACATACTTCCAGCTGAGGCGTTCTTCTTCAGTCACCTCGCCCATCTCAGCCACCTTTTCCATGGCTATCTCGCGGGCACTCTTGATGTGGTTGCCTTCGTTCTCTAAGTTCATGATTAACTACATTATTATATATATTATACTAGATAGCCAGTGAAGGCTCAAAGAGTTTTTCATTGTCACCCTGAGCATAGCGAAGGGTCTCTTCTGAGATTCTTCGGTCACTTAAGCTCCCTCAGAATGACAAAATAGTAATAATGGTCTCTTGATTGAAAGCATAAACAGCCTTAGAATTGATTTATATATGCTGGTTGGAGGTGAAATATGCCTGCTAAGAAAGCGGTTAAGAACGATATCATCAGGGACAAGCAGTTCTGGCTTACCGTTAGCATGTTTGTGGTGGCGGTGGTTCTAATTGTGGCCACAATTTTTCTGGTAATAGAAACGAATCGGCTTAGCTCGACTACAGAGAGTTATTCGGAGACCTTTGTCGCCACTGCCGAAGATATCTCGGCGGCGACGACCGATATTCAGGAAGCCGCAACCAGTTTGGCCCAGGTTAATGGCTATCTTCAGGATATGAATGTCCATCTAGAGACAATTGACGAGAATGTCGCCGAAACCGTTGATACCCTTTCTCAGGTTGAGGACACTTTAGGAGAAGTGGGCGATGCTACAGTTGGGGTTATGAGCGCCATTGCTGACCTCGAGAATGACATCGTCCGGATTTTAGAGTCTTTTGACTACATGACGTTCTACTGGTGCCACTATTGTGACCCCTGCCCGTGAAAACAGCTGATTTACGCCAGCTTGTCTTTGCCGCGTTAAATGATATAATCTCTCTTGAGAGGGAGTGTAAGAGATGAGGAAGTCAGGGATTCTGACTATATCACTGCTGGCATTGTTGGCCCTGCTGATAGGGGTGGGGGCCGTCGCTTGTGGGGGTGGCGATGGCGATGATGGAGCCCCGCCGCCTGAAGATGAAGACGACGCACCGCCTGTGGTGGCCGAAATGGAAATAACTAGTACTGCCTTTCAGGACGGAGGAACAATACCACTCCAGCACACCTGCGATGGGCAGGACATATCCCCGGCACTTAGCTGGAGCGGAGCACCGGAGGGAACGCAGTCCTTTGCCCTGATAGTAGCTGACCCTGATTCACCCGGGGGCGACTTCACCCACTGGCTTATCTTTAACATCCCCGCCGATGCGCTTGGGCTGGAGGAGGCGATACCGTCTAGTTCCCAGCTAGCCAGTGGTGCCCGACAGGGCGAGAATGGCTTCGGTGGCATTGGTTACCAGGGTCCCTGTCCACCTCCAGGCGAACCACACCACTACTACTTTAGTGTCTATGCACTGGATACGACTTTAGAGCTGGAGGCTGGCGCTACTAGTGGGCAGCTGCTCGACGCCATGCAGGGTCACGTACTGGCCCAGGCCGACATTGTGGCTATCTGCGAGCGCTAGCCTGGTTCAAGCGGGGAATGAGCGGGGTTCATTACCATGACCAAAGAATTCGAAATCCTGGACCATACCGCCGACGTTGGCATTATCGCCTACGGCGCCGACCTCAAGCAGGCATTCGCCAACGCGGCTAAGGGCCTGTTCAGCCTGATAACCAGACTCGGCGACGTTGAGGAGGTGCTGCACCGCGATATAGAGCTGACCGCCGCCGACGCCGAAAGCCTGCTGGTGGACTGGCTCAACGAGCTGGTCTATTACTTCGACGCTGAGGGCATACTTTTTAAACGCTTCGACATTTTCGAGCTGAATAATAGCCACCTAAAAGCCCGGGGCTATGGGGAAAAGGCGGACAGCGCCAAACACGAGCTGAAGACGGGGGTCAAGGGCACCACCTACCACATGCTCAAAATCGAAAAGAATAACGGCTACCGGGTACAGGTGCTGTTCGACATTTAGAGAGGTAAAGCATGGAAAAATCGATAATTATCATCGGCGCTGGAATCGCCGGGCTCTCTGCCGGCTGCTACGGTCAGATGAACGGCTACCGCACCCAGATATTCGAGATGCACGATAAGCCGGGCGGGCTCTGCACTGCCTGGGAGCGTAAAGGCTACACCTTTGACCTTTGCATCCATTGGCTCATGGGCTCGAAGCCGGGCGTTGGCATCTACCCGCTGTGGCAGGAGCTGGGAGCATTGCCGGGGCAGGAGATAATCAACGTCGAGCGCTTCTATCGCGTGGAGACCGTCGACGGCGGGGTAATCGAGATGTATAACGACATCGACCGCCTAGAAGCGCACCTTCTGGAAATAGCCCCGGAGGACGAGAAGGCAATAAGAGAGGTTACCGCGGCGATGCGGCACCTCAGAAAATTCGATATGCCGGCGGGTAAACCGCCGGAGCTGTCCAATTTCTTCGACGGGATTAAGATGATTTTCAAGATGCTCCCCTTCCTGGGCGACTTCCGCAAGTGGGGCGGGATGACGATTGACGAGTTCGCCCAGCGTTTACGGAACCCGCTGCTGCAGAGCGCCTGGAAGCGTTTTCTACCGCCCGAGATGAGCGCTATGGCCATGACGATGACCATGGCCGGCTTCGACCAGAAGACACAGGGCTATCCCATCGGTGGCTCGCTGCCTTTTGCCAAAGCCATAGAAAAGCGCTATCTCTCTCTAGGCGGCGAGGTGCACTACAAGTCGCGGGTGACAAAGATTTTAGTCGAAAAAGACCGCGCCGTGGGCATTAAACTGGAGGACGGCAGTGAGCACCGCGCCGACTATGTGATTTCCGCCGCCGACGGCTACGCCACCATATTCGAGATGCTGGAAGGCAAATACGTTGACGATACCATTCGCGGCTACTATAAAGAGCTACCTATCTTCGAGCCGCTTATCTTCATGGGGCTGGGGGTAAAGCGCTCATTTGCTGATTTCCCCCAGCTGGTCACCGGGCTATTGCTTCAGTTGGAGGAGCCGGTGATGGTAGGCGGACAAAAACGCAGCTGGATGGAGGTGCGCATCCACAACTTCGACCCCACCCTCGCTCCCGAGGGTAAAACTGCCATTACCGTGATGTTCGATTCCAACTATCCCTACTGGGAGAAGCTGCATAAAGACATCAAAGCCTATAAGGCGGAGAAGGCGGAGATTGCTAAAGTCGTCGTTGAGGCTCTGGACAAGCGCTTCCCCGGACTGGCCTCTCAGGTGGAGGTGACCGACGTGGCCACGCCGATTACCTTCAAGCGCTATACTGGCAACTGGCAGGGGAGCTTCGAGGGGTGGATGATAACCCCGCAGACAATGAGGCTCCGCATGAAGAAGACCCTGCCCGGATTAGATGCTTTCTATATGGTGGGGCAGTGGATTCAACCGGGTGGGGGATTGCCCACCGGCGCTATCACCGGGCGCCATGTAGCTCAGATACTCTGCAAGAGGGATAGAAAGCCGTTTGTCACCACTGTCCCCTGAACGGCTTCAAGGATGTTAAATGGCTTCACCCTGGAGAGAAATAGTCAAAAAGATAGACGACTACCGCTGGGAGATACCGACCAGCTATAAGCAGGGCATGTCGGTGCCCGGCCGCATCTTTGCCAGCGAGTCCATGCTCGACCACATATGGGAGGAGCACGCCTTTGAGCAGGTGGCCAATGTGGCCTTTCTGCCCGGCATCGTTCGTTACTCGCTGGCGATGCCTGATATTCACTGGGGCTACGGCTTCCCCATCGGTGGGGTGGCGGCGACGCGAGTTAAAGACGGGGTAGTATCACCCGGGGGCGTCGGCTTCGATATCAACTGCGGCGTCAGGCTGGTGCGTACCAGTCTCACCGAGGAAGAAGTCAGGCCCAAGATAGAGGAGCTGGTTAACGAGCTTTTCTACAACATACCCTCCGGGCTGGGTTCAGAGGGTAAGATAAAAGCCAGCCGGAAGGAGCTGGACGAGGTCATGGTGGCGGGCAGTCGCTGGGCTTTGGAGCGAGGCTACGGTCTTCCCGAAGACATTATCGCTACTGAGGAGTCGGGCTGTATGAAGGGCGCCCGGGCCGACAAGGTGAGCGATAAGGCCAAGAAACGGGGGTTGCCTCAGCTGGGGACACTGGGCTCGGGAAACCACTTTCTGGAGGTGGCGGTGGTGGCTGAGATTTACGACGGCGATGCCGCCAGGGTTATGGGCATCGAGGATTTGGGCCAGATAGTCGTCTTGATACATACTGGTTCCCGCGGCTTTGGCCACCAGATTTGCTCCGATTACGTGGCTATACTGGGGCAGGCGGTTAAGAAATACGGCATAAGCCTACCCGACCGCCAGCTTGCCTGCGCGCCCATAGAGTCGCCCGAGGGCAAGGATTACCTGGCGGCGATGGCCTGCGCGGCTAACTACGCCTGGACCAACCGCCAGTTCATCCTGCACTGGGCCCGCGAGTCTTTCGCCAGGGTCTTCGGTAAGAGCCAGGCCGAGTTGGGGATGAGGCAAATCTACGATGTCTGCCACAACATCGCCAAGCTGGAGGACTATACTATCAGTGGCCAACCGGAGAAGCTCTGCGTCCACCGCAAGGGGGCGACCCGCGCTTTTCCCGCTGGGCATCCCGATGTCCCTGAAGCCTATCGGGGAATAGGACAACCGGTGCTCATCCCTGGGGATATGGGGCGAAGCTCCTATGTTGCCCTCGGTACCGATATAGCCATGACCGAGACCTTCGGCTCCACCTGCCATGGGGCGGGGAGGGTGATGTCGCGGGGGGCCGCCAAGCGCAGCCTTAAGGGTGTCGATGTCGCCCGCTCGCTGGCGGCGCAGGGAATTACGGTCAAGGCGGAGAGTATGGCTTCGCTGGCCGAGGAAGCGTCGCAGGCTTACAAGGATGTAAGCGAGGTGGTTGAAATAACCCATCAGGCGGGCATCTCGCGCAAGGTGGTGAAAACTAAACCTGTAGGAGTAATTAAAGGCTAGAAGGGTAGAAAGATGTATTTTAAAGATATCGTCGACGCCGTGGGGCACACCCCGCTCATCGAGCTGCAGCGGATGAGCCCCAGCAAAAAGGTAAAAATTCTGGTCAAGCTGGAGGGGCAGAACCCGGGCGGCAGCGCCAGCATCAAGGACCGCGTGGCCAAGTACATGATAGAAAAGGCGGAGCAGAGTGGTGAGCTGACCAAAGATAAAACTATCATCGAAGCCACCAGCGGCAACACCGGCATCGCTCTGGCCTGGCTGGGGCGGCAGAAGGGCTATAAGGTCACTATCGTTATGCCCGACAGTATGAGTATGGAGAGGCGGCAGTTGCTCAAGCTCAACGGCGCTGAGGTTATCCTGACTAAGGGGTCATTGGGGATGTGGGCGGCAATTGACAAGGCAAGGGAAATGGCGGCTAAAGACAAGAAATACTTTATACCCGACCAGTTTTCCAACCCGGCCAACCCGCTGGCCCACTATGAGACCACCGCTGTCGAAATAATGGATGATTTTCCCTACGACAGAATTGATGCTCTAGTCGTCGGCATCGGCACCGGTGGCACGCTGATTGGCATCGCCCAGCGGCTCAAAGAGAAATATCCCAATATAAAGGTCATCGGTCTCGAGCCACCACCGGGCGATGAAATTCAGGGATTGAAGTGTTTGGGGGAGGCATTACCGCCTTTCTGGGACAAGTCCCTTATCACTGAAAAGACGAGAGTGAGCAGCCAGCAGGCGGCGGAGGCATCAAGTCGTCTGTTAAAAGAGGAAGGCATCTTTACCGGTCTTTCTTCGGGGGCGGTGACCTATCAGGCCCTGAAGACGGCGGCTGAGATAGGCGAGGGCAATATCGTAGCCATCCTGGCGGATGCGGGCTGGAAATACTTGAGCCTGGATATCTGGAATAAGTAGCCAGACGGTTTAGATTCAATTGCCGGTGGGCAAACCGGCTTGAAGCTTGCCGTCAGGGGATAGAGTCACTTAATAGTCCATATAGCCCGTGAAGTCCATGATATCAATCGCATCTTCGGCCTCTGGGGGCAGCTCGATAGAAACCGGCTGGTTATAATTGAAAATTAGCATGGTCATGGACATGTCTACGGACACTTCCCCTTCCTCCTCCGGATACCCCATTTCCTCAGGATTAAACTCCATATTCATCTCTATCTCTACCTTCATTGGGAAGTAGGTGTCCTTAGCGATCCATTGCTTTATTGAGAGGCTACGGACCATTTCATCGAGATAATCCTCGAAATCTTCGGGGATATCAGTCGTTTCCAGCCCCATTGTTTCATACATCTCCATAAACGTTTGCCATAACCGTTCCATATCCGGGTTGCTCTCCAGCACGTAGCAGTCTATGCCGTCTACTCTCTCACTGCCGGTGACCTCAATATCAAGTGCTTCCAGCAACTCTGTCTGAAACTCAAGCAGCTCTGTCTGGAGCTCAAGCAGGTCCGCCTGTTCCCAATATTCTTCCGGTAGCTCCTCCATCTCCAGTAGCTCCCCCATCTCCGAAATCTCTAATTTCATCCACGTGGGCCCCATTCCGAAGATATCTGTCATCATGCCAAGAGCATCTGTCAAGAAGTAGAGCGTATTATCGACAAGATATGCCTCCGCTTCCATGTCCATGTCTTCTTCCCCGGTTGCTGCCACATGCATGGTCATGGCCATATGCATCTGGTAATTTTCAATATCCAGTGCACCGCTGGCGTCCATTTCCATGTTCGCGTTGCCTGACTCACCCTCAACCTCGGCGTCCACATCCATGCTCGCTTCCACATCGAATTCGCATGTTCTTACGTCATCCAAAGCTTGAATCGAACCGTCGATTATCTCCTGCGCCGATGGTAAGTCCTCTCCGTCACAAGCGACGAAGGAGAGAGCCATAACCAGCACCAGAGACAAAGCCAGAATTTTCCTCATCATTTTTGCCACCTCCCTTTTTGTATCCCGCTATTCCTGTTACCAGGGCAGATAGGACGTGCCCACCGAGTAGGCGACTATAAATGTAATCAACCAGACTATGCACCATACCCCCAGGCTGATGAGGGTAAACCGCCACCATATAGCCCAGACCAGGCCCCAGGTTACCTTAATCTCCTTCATTTTTAGTCCCCTTTCTGCTTGAGCAACCAGTATTCCAGGCTGTCGGCCAAGGCCAGCCAGCTGGCTTCGATGATATTGGTTGAGCCGCCGACCGTACGCCATACCTCTTCTCCATCGGTGGACTCGATGAGCACCCTGACCTGGGCGCTGGTACCGATGGTCTCTTCCAGAATGCGGACCTTATAGTCGACCAGCCTGACGCTAGCAATGCTGGGGTAGAACTGGAGCAGTGACTTGCGCAGCGCCTGGTCGAGGGCGTTGACGGGGCCGTTGCCCTCGGCGACGGTGTGCATTATCTTATCGCCTACTCTCACCTTGACCATAGCCTCGGAGAGCAATTCCTCAGGGCTGCCTTGGCTGGGGGGGCGCCGCCTCTTTTCCACTACCACCATAAAGTCGACCAGCTCGAAGGGCGGTTGGTAGTCAGGCTTGGCCCTCTGTATTAGAAGCTCGAAGGAGGCTTCGGCGTTCTCGTACTGGAAGCCGCGGCTCTCCAGCAGCTTAATCTTCTCCAACAGTTCCTGCGCCTCCCTGGACTTTGAGGAGAGCTTTAAGCCCAGCTCCTTGGCTTTATAAACGATGTTGCGTTTGCCCGAAAGCTCGGAGACGACCGTCCGCTGGCGGTTGCCTACCTTTTCCGGGTCGATGTGCTGGTAGGCCTGGTCCCACTTGGTCATGCCCGCCATGTGGTAGCCGGCCTTGTGGCTGAAGGCGCTGGCGCCGACATAGGGCAAAAACGGGTTTGGACTCAAGTTAGCGGCTTCGCTGACGTAGTGGGCGACCTCGGTCAGCTGCGCCAGCTGCTCGTCGCTGATACAATCAATTCCCATCTTGAGTTTCAATGTCGGTATAATCGAGCAGAGGTTGGCGTTGCCGCAGCGTTCGCCGTAGCCGTTGATGGTGCCCTGTATCTGAGTGACGCCAGCCCTGACCGCGGCTAGGCTGTTGGCTACCGCCAGTTCGCTGTCGTTGTGGGCGTGGATGCCCAGCGGCACCTTGGTTATCTTCCTGACGGCGGTAACCGCCTCCGTTATCTCGGCGGGTACGCTGCCGCCGTTGGTATCGCAGAGCACCACGGTGTCAGCGCCGGCCTCGGCGGCTACCCTGACTACTTTCAGGCTGTAATCATTATTGGCTTTAAAGCCGTCGAAGAAGTGCTCGGCGTCGAAAAATACGGTCAGCCCCTTGCCTTTGAGATATTTTATGGAGTCGGCCACCATCTTTAGATTTTCCTCAAGGCTGGTTTCCAGCACCTGAACGACCTGCTGTTCCGAACTCTTGCCGACGATGGTGGCTACCTCTACCCCCGCCTCGGCCAGCATGGTTAGGTTCTTGTCCTTTTCCGCTTTCATGTTCTGGCGGCGGGTGCTGCCGAAGACGGCAATCTTGGCCTTTTTCAGCTTGAGCCCACGCGCTTCTTTAAAGAACTCGGCATCCTTGGGGTTGGAGCCGGGCCAGCCGCCCTCGATAAAGTGGATACCCAGTTTGTCGAGCTTGCGGGCGATATTCAGTTTGTCCACCACGGAGAAGGATATGCCCTCGCTCTGGGCACCGTCCCGCAGCGTGGTGTCGTATAGTTCAACCAATTTTTATCCCTTCACCTTCTCGGTTATTAACTCCCCCATCTGCTTCGTCCCCACCTTGGTCTTACCTTTCGCCATTATATCATAGGTGCGGTAGCCTTCACCGAGCACCTTGTCAACCGCCTTTTCGATGACGCTGGCTTCTTTTTTCAGCCCGCAGGAGTAGCGCAGCATCATAGCCACGCTAAGGATTATGGCGATGGGGTTAGCCAAATCCTGCCCGGCGCGGCGGGGGGCACTGCCGTGAATCGGCTCGTACATGCCGAAAATCCTGTCGCCTTCTCTGGGCACTCCCGCCAGGCTGGCTGAGGGTAGCATGCCCATCGAGCCGGCCAGCATCGAGGCTTCGTCGGTGAGAATGTCGCCGAACATATTTTCCGTAACTAAGATATCGAAATAGGTCGGGTTCTGAATCAGACGCATGGAGCAGGCGTCGACCAGCATGTGGTCGAGCTCAACGTCGGGGTAGTCTTTAGCCACCTCCATGGCCACCTGCCGCCACAGCCTTGAGGACTCCAGCACGTTGGCTTTATCCACCGAGGTCAGCTTCTTGCGGCGCAGCTTGGCCAGCTCGAAGCCGACACGGACGATGCGCTCAATCTCCTGCTCGGAGTAGGTCATGGAGTCCGTAGCCATCCTTCCTTTCGCCGTTTCCCATCGCCTCTTGGGCTGGGCGAAATAAAGCCCGCCGGTAAGTTCCCTGACGAAGATAAAGTCCGCTCCTCGGATGACCTCGGGCTTGAGGTTGGTCGAGTCCTCCAGCACGGGCGAAACCCTGACCGGGCGCAGGTTGGCGAAAAGCCCCAGCTCCCCGCGCAGCTTGAGCAGACCGTCTTCGGGGTGCACCTTACCCAGTGGGTCGTCCCACTTGGGTCCCCCCACCGCTCCCAGCAGCACTGCGTCCGCCTGACGGCACATCTTCAATGTATTATCTGATAGCGCCGTGCCGGTGGCGTCGATGGCGGCGCCGCCCACCAGCCCCTCTTTGAGGTTAAAGCTGTGGTTGAAACGCTCACCTATTGCCTCTAATACCTTGATTGCTTCAGCGATGACATCGGGCCCGATGCCGTCTCCGGGTAGAACCGCTATTTCAAATTGCACCTAAGCTCTCCTTCTCGATATTCTCTTTTTGGTATGCTCGATAAGCCCGCCGTCGGCGATAAGCTGGGCCATAAAGTCGGGGTAGGGCTTGGCCTTGAACTCCAGGTCCTTGGTGATGTTCTTTATTTTGCCCTTAGCCAGGTCGACCTCTAAAATGTCACTTTTATCGGTCTTGGCCACCGCTTCATCGGACTCCAGCAGGGGCAGGCCGATGTTGATGGCGTTACGGAAAAAGATGCGGGCAAAGCTCCTGGCAATGATGCCAGAAACACCTGCCGCCTTGATGGCCAGCGGGGCATGCTCACGCGATGAGCCACAGCCGAAGTTGGTGGTGGCCATGATGATATCCCCCGGCTCGACTGTCTTGAGAAAGTCTTTGTCCATATCCTCCATGCAGTGCTTGGCCAGCTCGTCGGGCTCGGAGACATTGAGATAGCGCGCCGGTATGATGGCGTCGGTATCAACGTTGGCGCCGTATTTATGGACTTTGCCTTTTAGCATCTAAGATTCTCCTTAACTGCTATAACGCTCTGCGTAATCGCTGATGAGGTGAGTGAGGGAATGCTCCAGAGGCTCATTTTGGGTTAGAAAGAAGAAGGCAACCTCGCTATCAGAGATACACAGCGGGTAGTCACCGCTAACCCTCTCTTTAAGCTCCTGCATGCGGCCATTCAGATATTGCTGGTGGGAGACACGCGGGAAATACTGATAGACCATCAGTATTGAGTCCTCATCCATGCGCTCATAGAGTCTTTTCACCTCACTATACAGGATGTGCTTTTCCCCTGAATTTTTTACTTCTAGGCCGTTATCTGGGTCTATCAGGATAAGGGCTTTCGACAACAGCCCGTTTTCAATTCCGGCAAAGTAGGATTGGCGCTCTTGGTGTGAAAAATAGCCGTTATGACCATATATCGTCATATTGATATCATATCGCTGGAAGAAAGCGATTATCTGTTCGATATCTTTCTGTCCCTTATTGATGCACTCGTCCAAGAAATCCATGAGTTCCTCATTGCTGGTGCTGGCATGATTTCGATTGTTTTTTCTGCCATGGTTAGTCTCGTCTGGCTTGGTAAGCATGGGTACAAAGGTAAAATGCTCGACCAAACCGGCTCGCATTATTTCTAAGACCAGGTCATATTTAAAAAGGTCTTTATTATCCCCAAAATACTGGTTTTTCACTATCCCCCCAAAATCCTTTAACTCACGCTGCCGGGACAGGCCAGCTTCATCTTGCAGTTCTCGCAGCCCTTCTTTCGGCTTAAGAACCCGCTATAAACGGAAACCAGGAGCAGAATGGCCAACACTACTATCTTAAAGACGGTAAACTCCTGCACGATTGAGACGACGATAAGCACTATTGGTATCAGGCTCAACAGGCCGTAAACACCGGGGGCTAGCTTGACGCCGACACTCTTACCGAACTTTTCCATCTCACCTTCTTTGAAGAACAGGGCGGATAGCTTACCCCACCCCGTGCCGCACCACTTACCGTAGTAGTAACAGTTGGTGCAGACCAGCTTTCTTAAGACGACGCCGACCATTATCAGGGCGACGGCCAGGTAAATCCAGCCAATCACGGGGTGCAGGAACCAACAGGCAATAGTCCCCGAGGCAATCCATATTGCCATTGCTAGATTGGCCAGGATTATGGTTGCCTTGGGGTGTTGCTCCAGGCCTTGCTCGTAGATATCTATCTTGCCTTTTTTCGTCATCCTTCTACTAAAGCCTCCTCATAATCCTTAACCCTCTTGGGCTTACCTTTTTTGTCCATCTCTATAGTATGCCCCTCGGCTTTGAGCTTGGCCGCCTGGGCTTCGACGCCACCGGGGAATTTGTCGCTGAGCGTCCCGCCGACCTTGAGCGTCCGCCAGTAGGGGGTAATATCCTTCTTGCCTTCGGCGGCGTCTTCCTCGGCGGCGCGGGCAGCGATACCAGCAAAGATACCAGTGGTGATGGGGCAGCCGATGGTGGCCCCGTGTTTCTTAGCCAGTTTCTCTCTTATGTGGTTGATGGTGATGAGCTTACCCTTGGGCACGCTCTTCATAATCTCGTTAACCTCCAGCGGGTCGGGGATAACTACCGTGCCCGTCCCCCACCTCTGGCTCATCCGCTCGTCGATTTCAACTACCCTGGGCAGGTTGTTCCTTTTGCCATCGGTCTCCAGCTTTTCCCGCCAGGACTTTTTAAGTTTAGCCATTGCATTCTGCCTCCTAAGAGAGTTCTTCCGGACTCGTGATCTTGCCCGTTATGGCGCTGGCGGCGGCGACGGCGGGGTTGGCCAGGTAGACCTCCGACTTGGGACTGCCCATCCTGCCCACGAAGTTGCGGTTGGTGGTGGAGACGCATTTTTCGCCATCGGCCAGCACGCCCATATGTCCGCCCAGGCAGGGGCCGCAGGTCGGGGTGCTCACGACGGCACCCGCCCTGACGAATGTCTCAATCAGCCCTTCGATGAGGGCGTCGAGGTATATCTGCTGTGAGCCAGGTATAACGATGCAGCGCACCCCGGAATGCACCTTGTGCCCCTTTAGTATCTGCGCCGCTAGCCTTAGGTCTTCGAGGCGGCCGTTGGTGCAACTGCCGATTACCGCCTGATTGATTCTTATGTTCTTCAGCTTGCTGATAGGCTTGCTGTTGGCCGGGGAGTGGGGTAGGGCCACCTGGGGCTCGATGGCGCTGACATCGTATTCAATAATACGTGAGTATTCGGAGTCGCCGTCGGGCTCATAGACCAGGTAGGGGCGCTCAGCGCGTGATTTGACATAAAGTTGTGTCTTGTTGTCCACCCCAAAGAGCCCAGCCTTGCCCCCAGCCTCGATAGCCATGTTAGCCATGGTGAAGCGCCCGTCAATGGACAGGGATTCTATGGCCTCACCGCTGAACTCCATCGCCGAATAGAGGGCGCCGTCAACGCCAATGTCGCCGATGGTGTGCAATATTAGGTCCTTGCCGCCGACCCATTTACCCAGCCGGCCGTTATAGACCAGCTTGATGGTTGGGGGCACCTTCATCCAGATGTCGCCTGTAGCCATGGCGGCGGCGATGTCGGTCGAGCCCATGCCGGTGGCGAAAGCGCCCAACGCGCCGTAGGTGCAGGTGTGGGAATCGGCGCCGATAATCACCTCTCCCGGTAGCACCAGCCCCTGTTCGGGCAGGAGCACGTGCTCGATGCCGGCCTCGCCCACCTCGAAGTAGATGATGCCCTGCCTGCGGGCGAAATCCCGCATCAGCTTGGCCTGCTCGGCGGAGGCGATGTCCTTGTTGGGCACGAAGTGGTCGGGCACCATCACCACCTTGGTCGGGTCGAAAACACGCTTTATCCCCAGCTTCTGGAACTCTCTGATGGCGATGGGGGCGGTGATGTCGTTGGACAGCACCAGGTCGACCCGTACGTTGATGAACTCTCCGGGGCCTACCTTTTTCTTATTGGCGTGAGCCGCCAGCATCTTTTCGGCTAGAGTCAATATATCTTCCTTTCTGCGCTAGTATCTCGTTATCGGATGGGGTGGGGCAGAAACAGGACGATGGCGACCACTGCCGTGGTCGCTATCGAGGCTATGTACAGCCCGGCGCCAGCGGCCAGTCCGATGGCGGCTACTGCCCAGATGGTAGCCGCCGTGGTCAGCCCCTCCACGATGCCCCCCTCCCGGCGGATAATGGCGCCGGCACCGATAAAACCAATGCCGGCCACCACCCCGGCGGCAATACGACTGGGGTCGGCGCCGATGCCGAAACCATAGGTCGAGACTATGGTGAACAGGGCCGCGCCGGCGGCGATAAGGACGTGTGTCCTCAGGCCGGCCGGCTTTTGGGCTCTCTCACGCTGGTAGCCGATAGCCGCTCCCAGTGCCGCCGCCAGCAGCAGGCGCAGCACCATTTCCAGTTCGATTGGCACTCCCTTTTATCCCCCTTGAGTTATTTCCTGGTGGCTAAGAGCCGGTTGAGAGCGTTCATGTAGGCTTTGGCGCTGGCGACGATAATATCGGTGTCGGCGCCACGCCCGGTATAGGTTATGCCCTCGCTCTCTATCCTTATCAATACCTCGCCGATGGCATCAATGCCCTCGGTTACCGACTTAACGGTGAACTCGGTGAGCTCGTTGGGTACTTTGACTATTCGATTGATTGCCTTGTAAACAGCGTCCACGGGCCCCGTGCCCAGGGCGGCATCGGCTAGGACCTCGCCCTTGGGGCCGATGAGGGAAACGGCGGCGGTGGGAATACCCCGGTCGCCGCAGGAAATCTGCACCCGGTCGAGGTGATAGACCTCGGAGACGGTGCGTTGCTCCTCAGCAATAACCGACTCGATGTCACGGTCGGTGACGCCCTTCTTCTTGTCGGCCAACTCCTTAAAGGCGCTGAAGGCTCGGTTGAAGTCCTCCTCCTTCAGGCTGTAGCCTAATTCTGCTAAATGCTCCTTGAAGGCATGGCGCCCGCTGAGCTTGCCCAGCACCAGGCTCGATGATGGCATGCCCACCGTCTTGGGGTCCATTATCTCGTAGGTGATAGGCATCTTGATGACGCCGTCCTGGTGGATGCCCGACTCATGGCGGAAGGCGTTAGCTCCCACAATGGCCTTATTGGGCTGGACGACGAAACCCGTCAGCTCGCTGACCAGCCGGCTGGCCTGGTATATCTGCTTGGTGTTAACCTGGTTGGTCAGGTGGAAAAAGTCACGGCGGGTGTTGATAGCCATGACGATTTCCTCCATAGAGGCGTTGCCCGCCCTCTCCCCGATGCCGTTAATGGTGCACTCCACCTGCCTTGCCCCCCGCCGCACCGTCTCCAGGCTGTTGGCCACCGCCAGTCCTAAATCGTCGTGGCAGTGGACGCTGACGACGGCCTTATCTATATTAGGCACATTCTTCATGATGTCTTCGATGAGGTTACCGAACTCGTCGGGGATGGCGTAGCCCACGGTATCGGTTATGTTGACCGTGGTGGCACCGGCCTCGATGACCGCCTTCAATATCTGGTAAAGATACTGGGGCTCGGTGCGGCTGGCGTCCATCGGCGAAAACTCGATATCATCTGTATATTTCTTGGCGCGTTTCACCATCTCGGTGGCGGTATTCAGCACCTCATCGCGGCTCTTCTTTAACTGGTAGCCGAGGTGTATATCCGACGACGATAGGAATACGTGCAGGCGCGGATTCGCCGCCTCCTTGAGGGCTTCCCAGGCGCGGTCAATGTCTTTGGGGTGGGCGCGCGCCAGCCCGCAGATTATTGGCTTGCGCACCTCTTTGGCGATGAGCTTGACCGCCTCGAAGTCACCGGTAGAGCTGATGGGAAAGCCCGCCTCGATAACGTCGACATTGAGCCTTTCCAGCTGTTTGGCTATCTCCAGCTTCTCCGGGGCGTTGAGTGTCCCCCCCGCCGCCTGTTCCCCATCCCGCAGTGTGGTATCAAATATGGTAACTTTATCTTTTGACTTATCCATTGGTTCCTCCTCGGGAGAAATATTTGGTCACGGCGCTGTATCCCCTCTCCAGTGACGGAGAGGGGAGGGTAAGGATGAGTTTCTTTCTCCCGGAAAAGGAACGCTTGTCGTAATGCATTGTTTTATCAGTAACCTTTATTTCTTCTGGAGCCAGGGCATCATCTCACGGAGCTGCTTGCCCACCAGCTCCAGTGGGTGTTCCTCGTCCATCCGCTTTAAGGCGTTATAGACGGGGCGCCCGGCCTGGTTTTCTAGGATCCACTCCTTGGCAAAAGTCCCGTCCTGAATCTCGGCCAGGATTTGCATCATCTCTTCCCGGACCATATCATCAATGACCCTGGGCCCACGCGTATAGTCGCCGTACTCGGCGGTGTCGCTCACCGAGTAGCGCATATAGCTCAGGCCGCCCTGATAAATGAGGTCGATGATGAGCTTGAGCTCGTTGCAGACCTCGAAATAGGCGATCTCGGGCTGGTAGCCCGCTTCGATTAACGTCTCAAAACCGGCCTTTATCAATGACGAGATGCCGCCACATAAGACGGTCTGCTCGCCGAAGAGGTCGGTCTCGGTCTCCTCGGCGAAGGTGGTCTCGATAACCCCCGCCCGCCCGCAGCCGATGCCCTGGGCGTAGGCGAGGGCGATAGCCAATGCCTTGCCGGTGGCATCCTGGTGGACGGCGACTATCGCCGGCGCCCCTGCGCCTTCGGTATAGAGCTGCCGCAGCATATGTCCGGGGCACTTGGGGGCAATCATGGTCACATCAATGTCGGCGGGGGGCAGAATCTGCCCGTAGTGGATATTAAAGCCGTGGGCGAACATGAGCATCTTGCCCTTGCTTAAGCCCTTTTCCACCGCCCCGTAATAGATAGCGCGCTGCAGGTTATCCGGTGCCAGCATGACGATAATATCGGCCTCTTTAGCCATATCATCAGCCGCCATCACCTTGAAGCCCGCCTCGTGGGCATTTTTCCAGCCCGGGCTACCCTTGGCTTCGGCCACGATGACCTTAACGCCGCTCTCGCTCAGGTTCTGGGCGTGGGCATGGCCCTGGCTGCCGTAGCCGAGGATGCCGACTACCTTGCTCTCGAGCAATTTCAGGTTGCAATCTTTGTCATAGTATATCTTAGCCATGGTTCGACTCCTTTTATTTAGTCTCCTTTTTCCTTTTAGTCTGGGTTTTTGGTGGCGCTTTCGTCACCGGCAGCGGCCCCGCGCCGCCGCGGGTCATAGCAATAAGACCCGTCCTGGCTATTTCTTTAATGCCGAAACCGCGTAGCAGGTTGAACAGGGAGTTGACTTTCTCCTCGTCGCCGGTGGCTTCGATAATCACCGAATCGGGGGAGACATCGACGATGTTGGCCCGGAAGATATCCACAATCTGGATAATCTCGCTGCGGTTGGTCGAGTTGGCTTTTACCTTGATAAAGGCCAGCTCCCGCGTGATGACGTTATCCCCGGTGATGTCGGAGACCTTGACCGTTTCCACTACCTTGTCCAACTGCTTTCGGACCTGCTCTACCATGGCGGTGGCTCCGTTGACAACGAAGGTCATGCGCGACAGGTGGGGCGTTTCGCTGTGCCCCACGGCAATGCTTTCAATATTGAAGCCCCGCCGACGGAAAAGGCTCGCCATACGGTTGAGCACGCCAGGCTTGTCCTCCACCAGAGCGACTAGAATATGCTTGTTAGTGGCCATGCTGCACCTCTTTTCGCTATATATTACTCACCGGGAGTTTGGCCGAATCCTTAATCGCTTTAGCCTCTTTCCTCGGTTCCTCGAGGACCTCGGCCAAAGCCGCCCCCGGCGGTACCATGGGATAGACATTCTCCTCAGGTTCGACGATAAAATCAATCAAAAAGGCACCCGGTTCCGCCATCGCCTTCTTGATGGCCGGCGCCACCTCTTGGCGGCGCTGAACCCTCAAGGCGGGCAGTCCATAAGCCTCGGCAATCTTGACGAAGTCGGGGCTGGAAAGCGGCGTGGCCACATAGCGCTTGCCGTAGAACATTTCCTGCCACTGCCTAACCATGCCCAGATAGGTATTATGCAAAACGGCTATTTTCACTCCCACCTTATCCTGGGCGATGGTGGCCAACTCCTGTATCGTCATCTGGAGGCTGCCGTCGCCGTCGATGCACCAGACGGTGCTGTCGGGGCAGCCCACCTTAGCTCCGATGGAGGCGGGCAGGCCAAAGCCCATGGTTCCCAGCCCGCCCGAAGAAATAAAGGTGTTGGGCTTATCGTACCAGTAGTGTTGGGCGGCCCACATCTGGTGCTGCCCCACCCCGGTGACGACGATAGCATCGCCGTTGGTGGCTTCGTAAATCTGGCGGACTACGTACTGGGGCAACAGGCTCTCGCCGTCCCTGATTATCAGCGACGGATGCTCCTTGCGCCAATCATCGAGCTTCTCGACCCAGTCGATATGTTTGGCTTTATCAATTAGCTTGTTCAACTCCCCGAGGACGAGCTTAACGTCGCCGACGATGGGCACATCGACGCGTACGTTTTTGCCGATCTCGGCGGGGTCAATATCAATATGGATGATGTGGGCGTGGGGGGCGAAGGCGCTTACCTTGGCCGTCGCCCGGTCGTCGAACCTCATGCCGATGGCGATAATCAGGTCGGCGGCATCAACGGCCATATTGGCGTAGGCCATGCCGTGCATGCCCAGCATACCGTAGCTCAGGGCGTGGGACTCGGGGAAACAGCTCGTGCCCAAAAGCGTGGTCACCACCGGTATTTGTGCCTTTTCCACCAACTCCTTGAGTTCGGCGTAGGCCTTGGAGATAATTATCCCCCGTCCGGCGATAATCAAGGGCCGCTGGGATTCGCCTATCAGCTTGGCCGCCTTCTTAATCTGCGCCGGGTGCCCCTGCAGCGTTGGCTTGTACTGGGGCAGATTAGTCCGGTCCGGGTAGTTAAATTCCGCTGCCTCCTGCTGGACATCGCGCGGTACGTCAATGAGCACCGGGCCGGGACGCCCCGTCCCCGCCAGGTAAAAGGCCTCCTTCATTATTCCGGGCAGCGAGTCGGCGTCCATCGCCAGGTAGTTGTGTTTGGTGATGGGTAGGGTGATACCAGTGATATCAACCTCCTGGAAGGCGTCCTTACCGATGAAAGGCCGAGCCACCTGCCCGGTGATAGCCACCATCGGCACCGAGTCTAGGTGCGCGTTGGCCAGGCCGGTTACCAGGTTGGTGGCACCTGGCCCCGAGGTGGCGAAGCATACGCCCACCTTACCTGTCGCCCGGGCGTAGCCGTCGGCGGCGTGGGCGGCACCCTGCTCGTGGCGCACCAGTATATGGCGAAGCTGGGGATACTGGGGGAGAACATCATAAAGGGGCAGAATGGCTCCGCCCAGGATGCCGAAGATAACCTCGACACCTTCCTTTACCAAACTTTCGCATATTATCTGAGCTCCGGTCATTTTCATATTAATAGCTCCTTCACTAGCTGAACACCGCCCCGGTGCTGGCGGAGCTTACCTTTTCGGCATAGCGCCGCAGGTAACCGCTGGTCACCCTGGGCTGGAACTCGGCCAGCTTGGACAGACGCTTTGCCAGCTCTTTCTCGGTGAGCTCAACGTCGAGCCTTTGATGGGCAATATCAATCTTGATAATGTCTCCCTCCTTGAGGGCGGCAATAGGGCCGCCGCTGGCGGCTTCGGGGGAAACGTGGCCGATAGCCGCCCCCCGCGTCGCCCCGGAAAAGCGTCCATCCGTAATCAGAGCGACCTCTTTGTCCATACCCATACCGCTTAAGATAGAGGTGGGGGTGAGCATTTCCCTCATCCCCGGGCCTCCTTTGGGCCCCTCGTAGCGGATGACGACCACGTCACCCGACCTTATTCTCTTATGCATGATGGCCCTGGTGGCCTCTTCTTCGGAGTCAAAAACCCTGGCTGGACCCTGGTGGAACATCATCTCCTCGGCCACGGCGGCTCTCTTGACCACGGCGCCCTCGGGCGCTATGTTGCCGAAGAGGATGGCGATGCCGCCGATAGAGGAATGGGCGTGGGCGAAGGGCCTTATCACTTCAGGGGCATGGTTATGGCCATCGGCGATAACGCCTGCCACCGTTTTCCCCGAGACCGTTTTCGCCTTTAGGTTAAGCAACCCTTCTAGCTCTTTCATTACGGTGGGTATGCCGCCAGCACGGTCTAAATCTTCAATATGGTATTCCCCACTAGGCCTCAGCCTAGCCAGGTGGGGGGTGCGCTGGCTTATCTCGTTTACCGTGGCCAGCGGGAATTCAACCCCCGCCTCGTGGGCTATGGCCATGAGGTGCAGGACGGAGTTGGTGCTGCCGCCCAGCGCCATATCTACGCTAAAGGCGTTATGAATGGCCTGCCTGGTTACGATATCGCGGGGGCGGATGTCATCGGCTAATAGCTTCATCACCTGCTGCCCCGCTTGTTGGGCCAGCTGCAGCCGGCGGGCGTCTACGGCGGGTATGGTGCCGTTGCCGGGCAGACCCATGCCCAGGGCCTCGGTGAGGCAGTTCATGGTGTTGGCGGTGAACATGCCCGAGCAGCTGCCACAGCCGGGGCAGGCAATTTCCTCAAGCTCCTCAAGTTCCTCAGGCTTCATCTTGCCCGCGGTCACCTGTCCCACCCCCTCGAATATGTCGTTGAGGTCAATCTTTTCTACCTTGCCTTCGACCTCGCGCTTGCCAGCCAGCATGGGCCCGCCGCTGACGAAGATAGACGGCAGGTTCAACCTTACCGCCGCCATGAGCATGCCGGGGACTATCTTGTCGCAGTTGGGTATGAAGACCAGCGCGTCGAAGGCATGGGCCTCGGCGGCTATCTCCACCGAATCGGCGATTAGCTCGCGGCTGGGCAGGCTGTATTTCATGCCCGGGTGGTTCATGGCGATGCCGTCGCAGACGGCGATGGTGTTCACCTCGAAGGGGACGCCGCCCGCGCTCCACACCCCGGCCTTGGCCGCCTGGGCTATCTGGGGCAGGTGAATATGCCCGGGGACAATCTCGTTGAAGCTGTTGACGATACCGATGAGGGGTTTATCTATGTCGGCCCGTTTCCAGCCCAGGGCGTGCAGCAGGGCGCGATGCCCGGCACGCTCCAACCCTCTTTTGACGGTATCGCTTTTCATTTTTCCCCTTCGTTATCTCATTTTTTCGTTTATAAAAAAGGCCGTCCCGTGGGGACGGCCCATAATTCCTGTAAGACACGACCCACTGGCCGGATTACGTATGCATAACCAGAATGACAAGCTTAATATTCATCGTGCAGATAACGTAGCACAATTGCTGGGTAAATGTCAAGGCTGGCCTAGCTGGCTGGCCTCTATGGCCCTTATCTTGTCCACTCGTCGCTGGTGCCGGCCGCCCTCGAACTCGGCGCTGAGGAAGGCGTTGACGATTTCGGAGACATCTTCTCGTACCTGTTCCTTGCCCGCCCCCAGACACAGTATGTTGGCGTCCTGGTGCTGGCGGGTGCGGCGGGCGTTGAAGGCGGTGTTGCAGAGGGAGGCTATAGCGCCTTTGACCTTGTTGGCGGCGATGCTCATGCCGATGCCGTTGTTGCATATCAAAATACCGTAGTCAAAATCCCCCCTGACCACCGCCTCGGCCACTTCGCGGGCATAATCGGGGTAGTCCACGGCGTCGGTGGTATCAGTGCCGAAGTCCTCATAGCTGTGTCCGCCTTCGGCCAGTACCTGTATGATGGCTTCTTTAAGCTCCAGTCCCCAGTGGTCGTTACCGATGGCAATACGCATCTCAGCCTCCCTTGACGGTGATGTCGGGGCATATCTGCCCCAGTTCTTCTCTGGATATGGCGCCCGGGCGCAAGATGACGGGGGTTTCCCCGGTCAAATCAACGACGGTGGACTCTCTGCCGCCGGGGCACTTCCCCTCGATAATCAAATCTACCTTATCTCCAATCTGGGCACGGACCTCTTCGGCGGTAAGGGCGCTGGGCTGCCCGCTTAGGTTGGCGCTGGTGCCGATAATGGGTGTTCCCACCTCCTGCGCCAGTGCGGCGGGGACGGGGTGGGCGGGGACACGTACGGCGACGGTTTTGTTCCCACCACTAACGATGTCGGATACAGTGTCTGATTTCAAGAGCACCAGCGTCAATGGCCCCGGCCAGAATTTCTCGGCCAGTAGTCTGGCGGAGGCAGGTATCGAAACGGCGATATCCTCTAGCTGGTCGAGGTCGGCTAAAAGCAGGGGCAAGGCCATATTACGAGGGCGCCCCTTTATGCGGTAGACCCTCTCTACTGCCGAGTCAATAACTATGCCGGCGCCCAAGCCGTAGACGGTGTCGGTGGGAAAGACGATTACGCCTCCCTTTTTGAGGATGGAAACGCCCTTTTCAACCTGCTCCTGAATAGATGTAGAAAGCCTGGTGCCCATAGTCCCCTCATGGAAAGTATAGCATAGTGGCGGGGCATAGCTAAAGAAAGGGGAGTAAACCACTTGAAGAAAAGCAGTCACAGTGGTAATCTGTATTCAATAAAATGGCCAAGGGAAAGTCAAAACCAGCCGCAAAGGTTAGCCACCGGGTAAAGGCCAGCAGTGATATCGAGGTCTCCACCTACCTGGAGATTGCCAAGGAGATGGGCGGCGAGCAGCCTGCCGAGGCCAGAGCGGCCATCCCCAGCGCCGAGCGCGAGGCTATCATCGTCATCGACTTCGGCTCGCAGTATAGCCTGCTCATCGCTCGACGCGTGCGTGAAAGCCAGGTCTACTGCGAGCTGGTCAACCCCGATACCCCCTGGGAAGAAATCGCCCACCTCAATCCCAAGGGGTTTATTCTTTCCGGAGGCCCTGCCAGCGTCTATGCCCCCCAAGCCCCACTGGCGCCGTCCTATATCTACGAGAGCAAGCTGCCCGTAATGGGCATCTGCTACGGCATGCAGGTGCTGACCCACCAGCTCGGTGGGCAGGTGACTCCGGGCGCCAAGCACGAGTATGGCCACGCCGTCCTGCACCTGAGCGCCGCCGATTCGCCGCTCTTTGCCGATCTGCCTTCCTCGACGCCGGTCTGGATGAGCCACGGCGATAGGATTGAAAAATTGCCGTCTGGCTTTAGCGCCCTGGCCTATACCGAGAACTCGCCACTGGCTGTTTTTGGCAAAGATGACAGGATATTCGGGCTCCAGTTCCATCCCGAGGTGGCCCATACCCCCGAGGGTAAGAAAATACTAAAGAACTTCGTCTACAAGGTCTGTGGCTGCAAGGGCAACTGGACGATGAGCAACTTTATCCAGGACAGCCTGGCCAGCATCCAGCAGCAGGTGGGCAAGGGTAAGGTCATCAATGCTCTCTCCGGTGGCGTCGATTCGGCAGTGGTAGCCACCCTCATCCACCGCGCCGTCGGCGACCAGCTTACCTGTATCTTCGTCAACCACGGCATGTTGCGCCGTGAGGAGGTGGAGAGGACGTTCAACGTCTTCCGCCTCAACCTGGGGATGAACATCGTCTATGTCGACGCCAGCGCCCGCTTCCTCAAGCGTCTTAAGGGAGTTACCGACCCTGAGACCAAGCGCAAGGTAATAGGCGAGGAGTTTATCCGCGTCTTTGAGGAAGAAGCCAAGAAGATAGGCAAGGTCGACTTTTTAGCCCAGGGTACGCTCTACCCCGACGTCATTGAGAGCGCTTCCAGCGGCAGCACCGCCGCCAAGATAAAGACCCACCATAACGTCGGCGGCTTGCCCGCCCGTATGACGCTAAAACTGCTTGAACCGTTGCGCTTCCTCTTTAAGGACGAGGTGCGCAAGGTGGGACTGGCTTTAGAGCTTCCCGAGGAGATGGTCTGGCGGCAGCCCTTCCCCGGCCCCGGCCTAGCCATCCGCATTATCGGCGAGGTCACCCAGGAGAAAATCGACATACTGCAAGCCGCCGACTGGGTGGTGATGAACGAGATTAAGAAGGCCAACCTCTACCGCCAGCTCTGGCAGAGCTTTGCTATACTCACCGATGTCAGGAGCGTAGGGGTGATGGGCGACTACCGCACCTACGGTTATCTGGTGGCGGTACGCGCCGTCACCAGCGACGACGCTATGACCGCCGACTGGGCGCGCTTGCCTTACGAAGTCCTGGCGCGCATCTCCAGCCGCATTGTCAACGAAGTGCCCGGGGTCAACCGGGTAGTGTATGATATAACCTCCAAGCCCCCCTCAACGATTGAGTGGGAGTAAACAATCAAAATATTGGAGGTGGTGGATGGTCAAACTGCATATTTAAGGTATCACCCGGCTAGCAATACTACAAGGAGGATTCAGGTGAAGAGACTATTAATTGTGGTTGGTAGCATATGCCTAATCCTTGTTCTGGTAGCACTTCTTCTTCCCGCCTGTGGTGGTGGTGGAGACGGGGGCTCGGAGACACCGACCCCAGCAGAGTTTGAGGTAACGTCTCTGGATGTTGAGCCAACGGAAGTCGCCCCTGGTGAAACGATTACCGTTACCGCCGTGGTAGAGAATAGTGGCGGCAGCCAAGGTACCTACAACGCAGTGCTGACTGTGGACGGAACCACCGCAGAAACTAAACAAGTTACGCTTGCAGCGGGAGCGTCACAAACGGTGACTTTCTCATTGGTATTGGATGACGCTGGCAGTTATGAAATCAGCGTTGGAGGGTTGAGCTCGAGCATTACTGTAGCGGTAGGCCTGGTCGCCACCGAGGTGGAGCTAAAATACGACGACGGCACCTATGACGGGAACTGGGTGTTCCTGAACTCGGGGTACTTGGTAGGGTTTTCTCCGCCATCGGCAACATTCACCATAAACACGGTCAAGATATATGGTAATGTTTACGGCACGGGATACGAAGCTTTAAACTTCGATGTTCAGATCTGGGACGAGACTCTAGTCGAAATATATAGCGCCTCGTATCCCCATACTGAATTTGACCCCAGTCCAGGATGGATAGAGATAGATATTCCCAACGTTGCGCTAACCGGTGATTTCTACGTCTGCGTCGTTACTCATTCCCCGCAGGAGGGCGGCATCCAGATGTACTACGATTCGAGCGTCGTTAACGAGCACTCGGAGATGGTGCTGGACGGGCAGATAAGGGACGACTGGCCCATAGCGACTCCGAAGGAAGAAGTAAACTGGATGATAAGGGTCGTCGGCGTGGCTATGCTGCCAGGCAATTAGTTAAAGCCTGGAAGGGTCAATCGGTTGGCATATGACATAACCTCCAAGCCCCCCTCAACGATTGAGTGGGAATAAAGAATAATATAATAAAAGGGGGGTGGCTGTGATGGGTACAATAGATATCAATTCTTTTATGAGTTTCTGTAAGAAGTTCGAGGGACAAAGATTCAATACAATTGGTGGAAGAGCAGAGTTTATCCTAGTATCAGCTCAAGACAATTACCTGGTTTATACCCCTGTATCCCAACTGGGAACTAGGCATCATACGAGACGAAGGATAGAGCGTGTCCTTTATCGCTATGCACAGACCAAGTCGCTACGTCCAAAAGATTATCACGGCATAACTTTCAATGCGTCGTACGTTTTGCGACTTATTAAACTCTATCAAGACCTTCAGCCTAAATAATCAAACTCGCGTTAGAAATATAGGTGGTGAGTGAAATAAAGATACTCGTCGTCGGCGGCGGAGCCAGGGAACACACGCTGGTCTGGAAGCTGGCTCAAAGCCCAAAAGTTAAGGAAATCTATGCCGCACCAGGCAACGCGGGTACGGCCCAGATTGCCCAAAACATTGACATTAAGCCCACTGACATCGAGGCGCTGGTCAAAACAGCCGAGGAAAAGAGAATCGACCTCGCCGTGGTCGGGCCCGAAGCGCCTTTGGCCGAGGGCATTGCCGACAAGTTTTTAATCAGGGGCATGCAGATTTTCGGCTCTACTCAAAAAGCCACCGAGATAGAATCGAGCAAGGTCTTCTCCAAGACGTTGATGCAGATATACAACATTCCCTGTGCCAAGAGCGTCAGCTTCTCCGACTACAAAAAGGCCAGAGAGTACCTCCAGCAACAAAAAGCGCCCATCGTGGTCAAGGCCGACGGGCTGGCGGCGGGGAAGGGGGTCATTGTCGCCGAGACTATCCCTCAGGCGATGGCGGCATTGTCCAAGATAATGGAAGACAAAGCCTTCGGCGTGGCGGGCGACCGTGTTCTTATCGAAGAGTATCTATCGGGTCGCGAGATGAGCGTCTTCGCCTTCAGTGACGGGCACACCGTAGTCCCCATGATGGCGGCCTGCGACTATAAGCCCGCCTTCGACGGCAACAAAGGCCCCAACACCGGTGGCATGGGTAGCTACAGCCCCCCGCCCTTTTTAACCCCGGAATTGGCCAAGACAGTGCGCGAGAAGATTATGGAGCCGACGGTAAAGGCGCTGCACAAAGAGGGCAGACCATATAGGGGCGTTCTCTACGGCGGCCTGATGATTGCCGACGGTAGTCCCAAGGTGCTGGAGTTCAACGCCCGCTTCGGCGACCCCGAGGCCCAGGTTACCTTACCACTGCTCAAGACTGACCTGGTGGATATCATGCTGGCCGTCAGCGACAGAAAGCTCGACCAGGTTAAAATCGAATGGAGCGATGACGCTTGCGTGGGGGTGGTCATGGCTTCGGGCGGCTACCCCGGAAGCTATAAGACAGGATTTCCTATCAGTGGACTGGATAGCCTGGATAAAGACATCGTCGTCTTTCACGCCGGCACCAAGCTCGGTGATAACGGCCAGGTTCTAACTGGTGGGGGTAGAGTCCTCACCGTGATGGCCAGGGGCAAAACTCTTAACGAAGCCCGCGAAAAGGTATACGCCAATGTCTCCCGCATCAAATTCGAGGGCTGTCACTACCGTAAGGACATCGCTTTATTAAAAGAATAAACCTCGAAGGGGGTTAATAAATGAAGAAATGGCTTATAGTCATCGTTTTAGCCGTTCTGCTGTGCTTGACGGTAGTTACGGGATGCGCTGAGACCAATTCGGACGAAATACCGGAGGAAGCCAGGCTTTATCTGGAACTGACGCTGATTAATCTGGAGACCGAGGGTACGGATGATGTTGCCGCCGCCATGGCTATGAACGATGTGCTCGTTGAGCTTGACAACGATGCTCTTCTCAACGCTTTCTATGCCTATCAGCTTTGCGAAGAATCGGAAGCTAGTTACTACTGGGAGCAGTTTGTAGACACCTGGGCCGCAGAACTGGGAAGTTACCTAGAAGAACACGGGGGATGATATAGGGCTAAAATACCATATACATTTTTGGTAATCTACATTATTATATATAGTGTCCCCACTCCTTGAGGGAGGTAGGAAATGCCGCTGGTCGCCGTCGTTATGGGTTCCAAATCGGATGCCGAAGCCATCCAACCCACGCTTGATATCTTAGAAGCCCTTAACATTGAGCACGAGGTTAACGTTATCTCCGCCCACCGCACCCCTGAGAAGGCAAGACAATTCGCCCTCTCGGCGCGGAAGAGGGGCATTGAGGTCATCATCGCCGCGGCGGGTGGGGCGGCGCACCTGCCTGGTGTACTGGCCAGCTGGACGACTTTGCCCGTCATCGGCGTGCCCATCGCCAGCGGCGAGCTAAAGGGCGTCGACGCCCTCTACTCTATCGTCCAGATGCCGGCCGGCATACCCGTGGCCGCTGTGGCTATCGGCAGCGCCGGCGCCAAGAACGCCGCTTATCTAGCCGCTGAAATACTGGGCATTAAGCATGATAAAATAACTAAAGCCTACGAAGACTATCGTAGCCAGCTCAAGGGAGAAAAGCCATGATTGAACGCTATTCCAGACCCCGAATGAAGAGAGTGTGGTCGGACGAGAATAAGTTCGACAAGTGGCTGCAGGTGGAGATTGCTGTCTGTGAGGCGTGGGCGGAAATGGGCGTTATCCCCCGCAAAGACCTCTCCAAGATAAAGCTGGCACGGGTTAACCTTGAACGCATGGAAGAAATACTTAGAGAAACTCACCATGACGTAACCGCCTTCCTGGGTTCGGTATCCGAGAGCTTAGGGGAGGAATCGCGCTTTATTCACCTTGGGCTTACCTCTAACGATGTCATCGATACCGCCCTCAGTCTGCAACTGCTTGAGGCGGCGGAAATCTTGAGTGAGGATATAAAGGAGCTTATCGGGGTGTTGGCGCGGCAGGCCATCAAGTATAAATACACCGCCATGATAGGACGCACCCATGGTATTCACGCCGAGCCGATTTCCTTTGGGCTCAAGCTGGCACTGTGGACCGAGGAGATGCGGCGCAACCTGCAGAGGCTGTCGGAAGCCGAAAAGGTCGTCTCGGTAGGCAAGATTTCGGGGGCGGTAGGCACCTACGCCACGCTGACTCCCGAGGTCGAGGAGAGGGCCTGCGCCAAGCTGGGGCTGACGCCCTCGCCCATCTCCAACCAGATACTGCAGCGCGACCGCCATGCCCAGTTCGTGACCACTCTGGCCATAATCGCCAGTTCGCTGGAGAAGTTCGCCACCGAGATTCGGGGGCTGCAAAAGACCGAGACCAGGGAGGTGGAGGAGCCCTTCGCTGCTGGCCAGACCGGCTCTTCGGCCATGCCCCACAAGCGCAACCCCGAGCTTTGCGAGCGCGTCTGCGGCATTTCCCGTCTGGTTCGGGGCTACGCCCTGGCCTCGATGGAGAACATCACCCTCTGGCACGAGCGCGATATCAGCCATTCCTCCGCCGAGCGCATTATCCTGCCCGATTCCTGCCTGGTGCTGGACTATAGCTTAAGCATATTCAACTCGGTGATGAAGGGCCTTACCGTCTTCCCGCAAAAGATGAAGAAGGATATGGATATTACCAAGGGCCTAATCTTCTCCCAGCGGGTGATGCTGGCCCTCATTGATAAGGGCCTGAGCCGACAGGACGCCTACAAGTTGGTGCAGCGCAACGCCATGAAGTCCTGGAAGGGGAGCAAGAGCTTCCTCACCCTGCTCAAGGCCGATGCCGAGGTTTGCGCTGTCCTGCCCGCTGAAGAGCTTGAGCCCCTTTTCGACGAGCAGTACTACCTGCGCTACGTTGACGATATCTTCACCCGTTTGGGCCTGACCGAGTCTCAGTGGCAAGGGGGTGTGGCGGGACCTTCCGATTTTGCCCCCCGCTCGATATGATGGCTGATCCCTCTGTTTTGCTCAAAACCGAGCTATCCCTGCCCATGTTTGTCAGGGGCAAGGTGCGCGATAGCTACGACCTGGGCGATAAGCTCTTGATTGTAGCCACCGATAGAATCTCCGCCTTCGATGTCGTCCTGCCCTGCGGCATACCCAATAAGGGACGGGTGCTCAATAAGCTATCCGCCTTCTGGTTCAACCAGACCAAGGAGATTATGCCCAACCACATGATAGAGCCCATCGACGATATCAGCTCCCTTAAACCCTATCTCCCCGCCGACATCGTTCCTCCCCAATATCTGGCGGGGCGCTCTATGGTGGTCAAAAAGGTGAAGCGCATCATGGTGGAGTGCGTGGTGCGGGGCTATCTGTCCGGCTCGGCCTGGGAGGAGTACCACCAGAAGGGCACCATCTCTGGTCTAAAGGCAGCCAGGGGACTAAAGGAGAGTCAGGAGCTGCCCCACCCCTTATTCACCCCCACCACCAAGGCGGAAGAAGGCCACGACCTGCCCATGTCGCGTAAAGATATGGCCAAGATGATGGGCGAGTCCCGGGCCGACGAACTGGAGGAGAAGAGCCTAGCCATCTACAACTACGCCCGCGGCTATGCCATTGCCCGCGGCATTATCATCGCCGACACCAAGTTCGAGTTCGGGCTGGACGGCGAAAAGCTGATTATCATCGACGAGCTTCTGACCCCCGATTCGTCACGCATCTGGGAGGTCGACCTCTATAAAGTGGGCCAGTCGCAGCCAAGTTTCGATAAGCAGCCGGTCAGGGACTGGCTGTCCCGTTCGGGGTGGGATAAAACGCCCCCCGCCCCCATGCTCCCCGATGACGTTATCGAGGCTACCGCCAGGCGCTACCAGCGGGCTTACCAGAGGTTGACCGGTAGCAAGCTTTAGCGATTAAGTCATCAATTTTGACGATAGGAGAAATAATATGCCTGAAGAAAAAGAAGTCCCCGAATACTATGCAGACCACTTCATGATTGCCGGCGGTCCCTACGGCGCGGCCATTAACTTTGCCAGGAGCCCGTCCGAGCCCGGTCCCGGCAAGACTCCGGAGACAGTAGCCCGGATTCGGATGAGCTATGAGCACATCAAGACGCTGACCTTTGTTATGGCCCGCCACGTAAAGAAGCTGGAGAGGGAAAACCAGGTCTCCTACCCCATCCCAGCCAAGGTGCTTTCCGGAATGGGCATAGCCAAAGAGGATTGGGATGCCTTCTGGGAGAGCTCCAGCTTTCCGCTCTGATTTTGAGGATCAGTGGGTGTAGACTCGGCTGTCAACACCCGAAGCCGCAAGGGAATCTTCGGAGAGGTAGAGCCGACCGTCCTCGGTGCTCTTGACGATTCCCATCTTCATCAGCCCGCTTAGGGCGTAGGGTTTGAAATCGCGTGTGTGTAACATCCTTTCGAAAAAGGGGCGCGGATTGAGGCCAAGTTCTTCCATCGTCTTGGCTGTCTTTTTGTCGAGGGCGTTGCTGTAGCGGAAAATCTGAAGCACCTGTCGCATGGCTCTTCTCAGGCGCCAGCGGGGGATGACGTACAGTCCCAGAATGAGCAGGATAATTATTATGACTATGACGGCCAGGGTATAATAATTCAGTGCTATTCCTCCAGCAGGCCCTTGGTGGTGGGTAACTTACCCGAAAGCCTTTCATCGACTCTGGTGGCGATGTCTAGGGCTCGCCCCAGCGCTTTGAAGAGGGCCTCCGCCTTGTGGTGGTCGTTGCTGCCGTAGAGAATGCGGGCGTGCAGGTTGAGCCTGGCTTCTATAGCCAGTGACTCAAGAAAGTGGCGGATAAGGTCGGTGGCGAAGCCGCGCATGTCGTTATCGGTAAAGGGTAAATCGAGCACGGTGTAACCCCGCCCGCTGATGTCCACCGCCACTGCCGCTATGGCGTCGTCCATGGGCACGGCGGCATCGCCCATCCGGATAATACTCCGCTTTTCTCCCAACGCTTCGCTTAGGACTTTACCCAGGCAGATGGCGACGTCTTCGGCAACGTGGTGCTGGTCATCGCCGCTGGCGGTAATCTTGAGGTCGAAGCGGCCGTGTTGCGCCATCTGCGACAGCAGGTGGTCGAACATCTTGATACCGGTGCTTATCTGCCACTGGCCGCTGCCGTCGAGCTTCAGCTCCAGGCTGACCTTGGTTTCCTTGCTCTCTCTTTTAATAGTGGCTGCTCGCGGCTTATTCATCGCTTCACCCTCGAAGAGTCTTCGCCCCCAGTTTAACACATTTCGGGGCGTTTATTAATCCCCCCCGACCTCCTTGAGCGCTTTGAGCAGGGCATCGGTGTGTTCGGGCCGCCCCACGCTGATGCGGAGGGAGTTCTGTAGCAGCGGTATGTCGAAATAGCGAATCAATATCCCTTTATCCTCCAGTTTCTTCTGAATCTCGGCGGCTTTGCCGTTGAGCACGTGGCAGAAGATGAAGTTGGCTCTGGAGGGGAAGGGTTTAATCCAATCCAGCTTGGAAAGCTCGTTGAAGAGCCGTTCTCTTTCGGCGACGATGGCTTTCACGTTTTTCATCAGGTAGTCGATGTCTTTTAATGACTCGCGCACTGCCACCCGCGCCGCGATATTGACGTTGTAGGGCTGTTTGATTGTCTGCAGATAGCCCACAATCTTGGGGTGCATGAGGCCGTAGCCGACTCTAAGGCCGGCCAGCCCCGCCCACTTGGAGAATGTCCGCAGGACTATCAGGTTATCATACTTGGGAACGAAGGGGGTAACCGTTTCGCCGCTGAATTCGACATAGGCTTCGTCAGCCACTATGGGCACACCGGTCTCGACAAGCTCGAGCACGTCCTTCTGGGGGGTGGGGGTACCGGTGGGGTTGTTGGGGTTAGCCAGAAGTATCAGCTTGGTCTTTTTAGTGATAGCTTTCTTGACCGCCTTGACATCGACCCGGTATTCCTCGTCGCGGGGTACCTCGACCAGCCTGCCGTTACAGAGTATGACGCCGAAGCGAAACATGTCGAAGGTAGGCACGAGGTTGATGACCTCGTCGCCGGGTTCGAGGAAGAGGCGTATGATGAGGCCGATGAGCTGGTCGCTGCCGTTACCGACGACGATGCGTTCGGCGTCGATACCCGTATAGCCCGCCAGCAGTCGGCGTATCTCGGTCTGGCCAGCGTCGGGGTAGATATTTAGGTAGGGGTAATCACCCAGCGCTTCGTTTACCTTGGGTGAGCAGCCGTAGAGGTTCTCGTTGGCGTCCAGCTTGGTGATGCCGTTTATGGGCATCTTGACCCTCTCAGATAGCAGCTCCAGTGACTTGCTGGGCACATAACCGCCAAAGGCAGCCAGGTCCGACCTTATAAATTTGACTATTCCTTCTCCAGACATTCCTTTTTCTCCCTTTCGTGTCCCATATAAACAGAATTCCCTCCGCTTGGAGGGTTCCGTTCTGGTTTTGGGATTTTTTAATTTTGGTTTTTTATTGCCGTATACTACCCTCCAAGCGCTCGGTTGCGCCCGGTATACATGTAGCTATAAAACCCTCGGTGAGCAGTATAGGCTAACATTATTTTTCTTCCTGTGGTTTATTATTTGTTTCTTCTAGTATAGAAAGCATGACACAAAATTCAGTCATAAGGGCAATTCCCAAGGCAATTTCTAGGATTGTTATGGTGTCTATTTTAGAACCTGTTATGAGACCTGTTAAGACACCTATTATAAATATTACCAGACCAGTTGCGGGTCCTATAAAATACAACGGCATTTTGGACATGTTCTTTCCTTATACCCCAGATTTTCTGGAAATGACTTTATCACAGGAACTATAATCTGTCAATATTTTAGCCTAAACGCTTCTCCACCGCTCGGGCGTGAGCCTCCAGGCCCTCAGCTCTGGCGATGGTGGCGGCGGCTTTAGCCAGCTTCTTTAGTGCGCCTTTCTCCACATTGACCACGTTGATGAGCTTGACGAAGTCGAGTATATTGAGCGATGAACTGAAGCGGGCGGTAGCGCTGGTGGGCAGGACATGGCTCGGCCCCGCATCATAGTCGCCCAGCACCACCGTCGAGCTGTCCCCAATAAAGATGCAACCGGCATTTCTTATACGCTCGATATAGGTATCAGCGTCCTTGACCATCAGAGAAAGGTGCTCCGGGGCGTATAGGTTAACCAGCTCTATAGCCTCGTCGAGGTCTTCGACAACAGCAATCAAGCCCTGGTTCTGTATGGCTTCGGCGGCGATATCGCGGCGTTCCAGCCCCTTCAACTGCTTTTCCACGGCTTTACCTACCTCGGCGGCCAGCCCGATGGAGTTGGTTGCCATTACCGCCGCCGCCAGCGGGTCATGCTCTGCTTGAGCTACAATGTCGGCGGCACAGTAGGCCGGGTTGGCACTCTCGTCGGCGACAATCATTATCTCGCTGGGGCCCGGCAGGCTGTCGATGCCCACGGAGCCGTAGACCAGCTTTTTGGCCAGGACGACGAAGATATTGCCCGGCCCGAATATTTTATCCACCCTGGGGACGGACTCCGTGCCGAAGGCGAGCGCGGCGATAGCCTGGGCACCGCCCACTGAGAAAATACGGTCGACTTTAGCGATATCGGCGGCGACCAGCGTCGGCGCGGGCACCATGCCGTCGGGGTGGGGTGGGGTGGCTAATATAATTTCTTTAACACCGGCAATACGGGCGGGGATAGCTGTCATCAGTACTGTCGAGGGGTAGCTGGCGGTGCCGCCGGGGGCATAGGCACCGATGCGCTCTATGGGGCGTATGAGCTGCCCGAAGCCTTTTTTAGAGGCCAGGCTCCTTATAGCCTCCTTCTGCTTCTGGTGGAAGGAGCCGATACGCTCGGCGGCGAACTTGAGTGCCGCCAGTAGCTCTTTATCTACTTCGACATAGGCTCTCTTTATATCTTTCTTGTCCACCTCAAGCGAACTGAGCTTGGCCCGGTCGATTTTCAGGGTATAGCTGAAGAGGGCGGCGTCGCCCATGCTGCGTACATCATCGACTATCTGCGCCACCGCCTGTTCCGGGCTCATCTCGGAGCCGAACACTTGTTTTATTCTCTGCCTCAGGGTGGGGGAGTCGGGGCTGAAATCGGCGCCCGGTTGTCTTTCCAGCAGCGCTTTTGCTTTTTCAAAGCCTTCGATAATTCTCATGATATCTCCTCGGCGGCTTTACGCAGGGTTCTGGTGATAGACTCCATCCTCTCCTTCTTGGTCGGGCTGGCCACTCGCTTGGTGCTGCCGATGAGGCAGGCCGTTGATTCGAAGAGGGTATCGATAATCTTCAGGTTGTGCTGGGCTAGGGTGCGCCCGGTCTCGGTATTCTCAATTAGCAGGTCGGCATCCTCGGGGAGAAAGGCCTCGCTGGCCCCCCAGGTCGGAATCAGCCGATAGCGGTTGAGGCGGTTGTCGCGGGCGTAGCTGTCGGCGATATTTATATACTCCGAAGCCACCCGTATCGGCAGCACCCCCTCGGCCTCACTCAGGTCACGGATGTCGGCTATATCCCGGTCCTGGCTGACCACGGCCACCACCTTGACCCGCCCCAGCTTTAGATTGGCTAACTCTTTCACCGGGCTGGAGGGGAATTGGCAAAGGTGCTCGGTGAGCCAGTCTCGGCCGGTGATAGCCAGGTCGAAGTTGTCGTTGGCCACCTGTGGGGGCATGTCCTGAGGCCTGATGACCTTGACGCTGACGCCCTTAAGATTAACGGTCGGGCGGCGGTTGCCCTTATCTGATGGGTAGTCGTCGAGGCGAATGCCCGCTTTGTCCAATAGTTTTTGGGTGGGTGCCTGCTGGTGCCCGTCAGGCAGGGCTAAGCGCACTACGTCTTTATCTGGTGCAGCATAGCTAGTTCTAGTCGCCTGACGTTTTTCTCCCTTAATCGTTGGTGCCGCCTTCTTTGGCATAGGAGCCTTTTCTATAGACGACATCATCTGGCTCAGCCCCTTGTCTTTCCAGCTATCGCGGTTGGCAATCAAGAAGGCGCTGACGCCGAGCACACGGCTTATGGGCGCTAACTGGTAGAAGGGGAAGTCCCCAGCGGCGACCAGCGCCAAATCGGCGCTTTCGGGCGGGTAGACCTCGGCGCCTCCCCAGAGGGGAAAGACGCTGAAATGCTTCAGTCGTGTATTGATGGCGAAGGACTCGGTCAGGTTGGGATATTCGCTGGCGATGCGCATCGTGCCTGTCTTGGCTCTTAGCGATTCGATGCTATCTATTCCCGCCGCGCTGGCAGCGTAGAGAGCACCTTCGCCGTATTGCAGGTTCTTCACCTTCATCAGAGCGCTGCTGGGGTATTTGGCCAGTAGCTCTTCAATCCAGTCCGAACCACATATACCCAGGTCATAGTTGCCGATGGCGACCTGGATGGGTATGTCCTTCTCGTGGAAGACGCGACCGGATAGCTGGGCAAATGTCTTCGATTCAATGTGGTAGAAGCGTGCCTGTTCTTGGTAGCCGTCGAGCCCCCACCCCGCCCGTGAGAGCAGGGCGGCGGTCTCGCCCAGCAGGCGTCCCTTGGGCAGCGCTATCTTTATTCTATTCGTCTTCATTTTTTCAGTAAGGTTAAAAGCTCTTCGGGCGTCTGCGCCGTTGCCTTTTGTTTCTTATCCCGACTGGTCAGCGTGAATCTTGACTTGTCCTTGATCTCCACTGTCCAGTCGAAATCGGCTTTCTTTTGCGCACCGAGGTAGCATTCCGCCCGGTAGCCCGCTTTGTGCAGACGGGCGACGATGTCAAAGCCCTCCCTGGCTTTAGCTAAATTCGCCCTGACCAAGACTCTAGGCGGCTGGGGTGTGCTAAGCGCTTTCGGCTTTATTAAAGCCATCAGACGTTCCAGGTAGAGGGCGAAACCGGAAGCGGGCACGTCTTTGCCCCCCATGAGGGGGATAAGGGCGTCGTATCGGCCGCCGCCCCCAATCTTCTCCCCAGCTTTAAAAATCTGGAAAATCACCCCGGTATAGTATTCGAAGCCCCGCCCCGAAGCAATATCAATGCGATAGTCGTAGCCCATTGCCTCCAGAAACTCAGCAATCCGGGTGCAGTTTTCGATATAGGGCTTGCATTCGGGCAGGTCTTCGGCGAAAAGCTCCTTTAGTTCCTGGGAAAAGCCCGATGGCTTACCTTTGAGTGCGAGCAGGGAATCAATCGTCTTCTCCAGCTCGGGCCGTTTTAGCTTCAGCTTCTCCAGCGCCTTCATGTCGCCGTCCAAGATGCGGTCGAACATGCCGACCTGCTCCTCAGCGCTTAAGCCTAGTCGTGCCAGCAGCGCCTTTATCAGCCCGGCGTGCGATAGCCTGAGCTCGATGCCCTCAATCCTTAATTCTCGCAAGACCTCTAGCGCCAGCATCACCAGCTCGATGTCGGCCAGCGGCGGCCTGGCGCCGATAAGCTCCGCCCCGCACTGCCATTTCTCCCGTGTCTTCTTGCCTGTTGCCTCGAACATGAAGATATTGGCCACGTAGAAAAGCTTGGCCAGCTTCTCTTTAGCCATACTATCAATATAGAGGCGGCTGATGGGGATGGTGCCGTCGGGTCTCAAGACTACCCTTTCCCCACTCCACCCGTCCCAGTCGAGGAAGGAATAGACCTTGGCCAGCATACTGGGCGTGAGCGTACCCGTGGCCGTGAAGAGGTGCAGATACTCCAGGGTCGGTGTTCTCACCTCCTGGTAGCCCCATTTCAGGCACGAGTCTCTAAAGGCGCTCTCAATTAAGCGAAAATTGGCCATATCCTTCGGTGACAGGTCGCGGGTGCCTTTAGAACGCTGGATTTTCATAGTTGGTAAATTGTAGCACTACTACTCTGGCTATTCAACCATATTAGGTTGTTTCGATCCACCCCGCCTTGCTTAGCGTACGTTTGGATTGCCCACCCAATGCCCACCCTACAAGGGTTAGACCCTTATATATCTCTTACATTGGATACGCCGCGCATCCCCGCCTTTGGGGGTGTCTAAGAGGGGCGTAGCCCCTCTTTATCTTAAAAGGGTGGCGTTAAAGAATGCTATCAGCCTTGCTGTTTACAACTACAGGGCAAGCAAGATATAATTTTAGTTACGTCCCATTATGCGGACACTGTTTATTCTCTTATCGTTGGGGGGCGAATGAGCAGAATCATATTTAGGGCCCTTGGTCTCGGCTTCTTCCTAGCTATAATCGTGGGCTCTTTGCTGCCCATTTTCACCAGCGCTGCCAATCAGACAATCCACGTTCTCCATGTCGAGGGCACCATCGTTCCCGTGACGGCTGATTACATCGACCGTGGCATCGAAAAGGCCGAAGACGAGAACGCCCTGGCCTGCATCATCGAGCTGGATACGCCGGGTGGCCTGCTCGACTCGACGGAGGAGATAGTGCAGAGGATTATGAACGCCGATGTGCCCGTCATCGTCTATGTTAGCCCCGGTGGCGCCTGGGCAGCTTCGGCGGGGACGTTTATCACCCTTTCGGCGCACATCGCGGCTATGGCGCCAGGGACGACCATCGGCGCCGCCCATCCGGTATCGGCGGGTGGGGAGGAAATACCCGAGGACCAGATGAAAAAGATAGTCGAGTTCTCGGCCAAGTGGATGAAGACCATCGCCCAGGAGCGCGGCCGCAACATAGAAGAGGCCGAGCTGGCGGTGACCGAGAGCAAATCCTTTACCGACGTCGATGCCTTGGAGGCTAACCTCATCGACCTGCGGGCGGGTAGCCTGGACGAACTTATCGCCCTGATTAATGGTCGGCAGGTTAAACTGGCTAATGGCCTGGAGGTTACCCTAGATACCTCGAGTTACGCCATCACCCGCAACGACATGAGCCTTATAGAGGGCTTTCTGCACGCCATCAGCGACCCCAATATCGCCTATATACTGCTCAGCCTGGGCAGCATCGGCATTATCGCCGAGATTTACAGCCCGGGCACATTCTTCCCCGGTATTATCGGTGCCATCAGTCTCCTGCTTGCCTTCTACTCTTTGGGCGTACTCGACGCCAACCTGGGTGGCATCCTGCTCATAATCCTCGCCTTCGGGCTCTTTATCGGGGAGGTGCTGACTACCACCTTCGGCATATTTACCGCCGGGGGCATAACCGCCCTCGTCTTGGGATCGCTGATTCTCTTCCCCGAAGCGGGCTTTCAGGTAAGCCCCTGGCTGATTGCTGTTGTCGCCGCAGTTGTGGCGGCTGTTTTCGCTTTCGTAATTACCCGGATTGTCCGTGCCCATCGCCGCCAGGCGTACACGGGTCGTGAGGAACTGGTGGGTAAGACCGCCGTGGCTAAGTCCGCCCTGGAACCCGAAGGCATCGTCCTCTTCAAGGGCGAACGCTGGACGGCGACGGTGGAGAAGGGTAAGGTTAAACCGGGGGAGGAGGTGACTATAACCAGGGTTGACGGTTTAAAGCTGCATGTAACCCGGAAAAAGACCAGGGGCAAATAGTTCCCCAAATCTTATTTGGTGAGGAGTCGTAATTGCTAAAATGGACGCTTGGTTGATTGTTGTAATCGTTATCTGTGGTGCCGCTTTGTTAGCCTTTGTCGTCCAGCGGGTAGTCCTCGCTCACCGCCGGCAGGTTTCAGCTGGCCGGGAAGAGCTGGTGGGCAAGACGGCTGAAGTGGAAACAGTGCTCGACCCCAAAGGAATCGTCCTTATCGAGGGCGAACGCTGGGCGGCGATATCGGAGAAGGGTAGGGTAAAACCGGGAGAGGAGGTGATTGTCACCAAGGTCGATGGTTTAAAACTATGGGTAGTCAAAAAAGAAATAGAGGAGGTAACTAAATGAGCCCAGTTATTTACGGTGTCATTGCTTTAGCGGTAATCATACTTCTGGCCATGACCATCAAGGTTGTCCCCGAATATGAGCGGGGGGTCCTTTTTCGCCTGGGGCGACTGGTTGGAGCTAAGGGTCCTGGACTGTTTTTCATCATTCCTTTCGTTGACCGGTTGGTGAAGGTAGACCTGCGGGTAGTAACTATGGATGTCCCCTCGCAGGAGGTAATCACCAAGGACAATGTTACGGTAAGGGTGAACGCTGTCGCCTACTTCCGCGTGGTTGACCCCGAGGCTTCCGTGGTCAAGGTCTTGGACCACATCCGCGCCACCTCGCAGATATCCCAGACCACGGTGCGAAATGTTTTGGGGCAATCGGAGCTGGACGAACTGCTGACGCAGCGGGAAAAGCTCAATCAGTCGCTGACCAAGATAATCGATGAGCACACCGACCCCTGGGGGGTCAAGGTGAGCACGGTGGAAATTAAAGAGGTCGAGCTGGCCGAGGAGATGAAGCGGATGATGGCGGCTCAGGCCGAGGCGGAGAGAGAAAGGCGGGCCAAGATTATCCACGCCGACGGCGAGTTCCAGGCCGCCGAGAGGCTGTCCGAGGCCGGGGCTATTATCGCCCGGGAGCCGACGACGCTGCAGCTTCGTTACCTGCAGACGCTGACCGAGATAGCCACCGAAAAGAACAGCACCCTTATCTTTCCCTTGCCCATAGACCTGCTCACCATGTTCATGAAGAAGAAATAGCCGTTAGCAGGCTAGAGTGCTATTTGAAATCCCGAGCCCCGCAGGGGGCTCGGGGGAGACCTTGATTTATTGGCGCAGGCTGACGTCGCCGGCCACGATTTTCATCAGGTTCCCGTCGGGCTGGCGGAGGAGCAGGCTGCCGTCGCTAGCTACCGATTCGGCTACGCCCTTGTGTTTGGTCTGGCCCGAGATTATCTCGACCTCTTTGCCCAGCGTCACCAGTCGGTCCCGCCACTCCCGAAAAACGCTGTCCCCCTCGGGCAGCGCCAGGTATAGATTCTCCACCTCCATCAGCAGGCAGCGTATTACCTCCGGAAGCGATAGCTCCCCCCCCAGCTCCTGAGAGAGGCTGGTGGCCGTTTCGGCAATCTCAGGAAAATCGGCGAGTTTCAGGTTAACATTCAGTCCGATGCCGATAACGGCGTAATCCACGGCGCTGCCCCTGACATCGCTTTCAATTAGGATGCCGCATACCTTCTTGCCCTTGACTAGGACGTCGTTGGGCCACTTAATCTGCGTCTTTAAGCTTACCTTCTCGATGCAATGGGCTACGGCCAGAGAGGCGACCATAATCAACGCGGGTAGCTGGGTCGGGGTGGGGTGGAGAATAATGGACAGGGAGGTGCTCCCCTTGGGCGAGAGCCAGGCGCGCTTCAAGCGCCCCCTCCCCGCTGTCTGCTCCTCAGCCACGATAACCATCCCCTCCCGCGCCCCTTTTCTGGCCTCACGCTTGGCGATATCATTAGTCGAGCTCAGGCTGGGGAAAACGATAATCTTTTTCCCGATAAGCTCTGTCCCAAGGTTGCGTTTGATATCCGCGGGCGATAGATTTTCTTCCATCATATTCTTGACAGGCACTAGGCGGCAGGGCATAATATAGGCGATTCCGAGCGGGAGTAGTTCAGAGGCAGAACATCTGCTTCCCAAGCAGAGAGTCGCGAGTTCGAATCTCGTCTCCCGCTCCAATTATCTCTTAAAGCTCCCCGTGCCCCCGCTATATTTCTGCCTCATTTTGGGCTTCTCTATTTTACCCGTCGGGTTTCGGGGCACTTTGTCGAAGATAATGCGTCTCGGTCTCTTGTAGCGGGGCAGGTTTTGCTCGCAGAATTCATTTATCTCATCCTCGGTCAGGTTGGCCCCGTCGCGGGGGCTGATCACAGCGCAGGCTATCTCGCCCAGTCTTTCGTCAGGTAAGCCGATAACGCCGACGTCATGGACTTTTAGATGTTTTTGGATAACGCTCTCCACCTCCACGGGGAAGATATTCTCCCCACCGGTGATAATGACGTCTTTCTTTCTGTCCACGATGTAGATAAAGCCCTCTTCATCCATCTTGGCCATATCGCCTGTGTAGAGCCAGCCGTCGCATAGGGTTTCCGCCGTTTTCTTCGGGTTCTTGTAATAACACTTCATCACCCCGTCGCCCTTGACGATAAGCTCGCCCACCTCCCCGCGCCTCACCTCTTTACCTTTATCGTCGACGATACGCACCTGCCAGTTATAGCCAGGGCGGCCCGTCGCCTCCAGCTTATGGCTGTTTTCAATGCGTAGGTCGATACAGCCTGGCCCGGTAGCTTCGCTCAGGCCGTAGCTGGTGTCGTACTGCATGTCGGGGAAGTATTGCTTCCAGCGTCTAATCAGGCTGGGAGGGATGGGCTGCGCCCCCATGTGCATCAGCCGCCAGCTGGTCAGGTTGTAGTCTTTTAGCTTTAGCTCTCCCCGGTCCAGCGTGCTGAGGATGTCCTGTACCCAGGGCACCGGCAGCCAGACTATTGTTCCTCTCTCTTGCTCGACGGCCTCGAAGACGGCCTTGGGCTCCATCTCGGTCAGTATGGTGGCCCGTGCGCCGACAAGCAGGTTGCCGAACCAGTGCATCTTGGCGCCGGTGTGGTACATGGGGGGAATGAGAACGAAGTTGTCATCGCGCTGCTGGTAGTGGTGGTGGGCTTCGGTTGTAGCGGCGCACTCCAGGTTCTTGTGGGTGAGCAGTATTGGCTTGGGCTCACCCGTGGTGCCCGAGGTGAAATAGAGCCCGCACTCGTCCTCGGCTTTCAACTCAATGCCTAATGGCTCCGGGGAGGCACTGCTGATAACATCCTCAAAGTTCTCCATATCCTGGGGCGTGTTTTCACCAACAAAGATATAGTCTTTTACGGTGGGCAGCTGGTGACGGATAGCCTCAACTCTTTCAACAAACTCCGGGCCCAGAATCATTGCTTTGGCTTCGGCGATATCGCCGCAGTATTTAATATCTTCACTGGTAAACCTGAAGTTGAGCGGTACCGCCCAGGCGCCCGTCCTGATGATGCCGAAATAGGCCTCAAGCCAGTTTATCGAGTTCAGCATCAGGTGCAGTACCTTATCACCCTTGCCCACACCTCTGGCGGCGAGGGCGTTGGCGATACGGTTGGCCCTCTCGTCGAAGATGCGCCAGGTGATTTCCCGCCTTATCTTCTGGCTCGGTTTCAGCTCGATAAGGGCACTCTCTTCGGGGTAATCTCGGGCGTTCCTCGCCAGCATCTCGATTATGGTCATCTATTCCTCAATAGAAAATCGCCGCTTGCTATGCCGTTATTATAGCTTCTCCTAGCTTACAAAACAATCAGAAATAATTTGCCTAATATGGTACTAAAGTATCAGAGGAAAATGGCTAAAACATTACTAATGGGTTATTTACGCTTGAGGCGTCATATCCTAAAGTTAGAGTATATTCGAGCATTATCACAGTTCAGGGGTTTTAATATGACGGTAACAGTAGATGGCCAAGTCTATTATAGAACCGCTGAGGTCTGTCGCATAGTCGGTATAAGCCGAGCTACGCTGTTTCGCTGGCTGAAGGAAGACATATTTAAAGAAGCCAAACATCGGGACAGGCGTGGCTGGAGGCTTTTTACCAAAGACGAAGTCGAGAGATTGAAGGCGGAAGCCAACCAGGTGAATAATACGGACCAAGTCGGAACGGTAAAAGGCTTGTTCTAAAATCACTGTTCCGCTGAGGTGAAGAAATGGGTAACGGAAACGGCACCAAGACTCGAAGGCAGCTTGTAAAGGAGCTGGATAGATTACCCTTGTCGGCAAAGGAGCTGGAAAGCCTGGGGGCCGAGAGCAAGCGGGTAGAGGAGGCGCTGGTGAGGGCGGACCAAGAAAAGACTACCATTCTCAATAGCCTGAGTGAGCTCATCATTTTTCAGGACTTGAAACGTCGGGTTCTGTGGGCCAACGAGATAGCCGGCGAATCAGTCGGTTTACCCTCTGAAAAGCTGGTAGGGCGATATTGCTACGATATTTGGGGTAGAGGTGGCGGTTCCTGTCCCGGTTGCCCGGTGTTAAAAGCCCGCAAAACTGGGCAACCGCAGGTCAGTGAAATGACCACCCCTGATGGCAGGGTCTGGCTTATAAAAGGCTACCCGATTCTCAACTCCAGCGGCGATGTTACTGCTTTGGTGGAACTGGCGCTGGAAATCACCGAGCGCAAGCAGGCGGAGGAGGCGCTTCAGGCAGAGAAGAATAAACTGGAGTCGGTCATAAGCTCCATGGATGATGGCCTCACCATACAAGATAAAGACTTTAACATTATTTATCTGAATGAGACATTGAAAAAAGCTTATGGCGACTGCGTGGGTGAGAAGTGCTATCGCGTCTATGAAGGCAGGGATACGATATGCGATGGCTGCCCGGTAAAAAAGGCATTTAATGATGGCAAGTCACACACTTCGGAAAGGAAAGTGGTATTACCTTCGGGAGAGATAGCCGTCGGGGAGAATACGGCTAGTCCCGTTAGAGACGCTCAGGGAAAGATCATTTCCTGCATTGAAATTAACAGGGATGTAACCGAGCGCAAGCAGGCGGAAGAGAAGTTTCAAGAAGAGAAGAACAAGCTGCAATCAGTAGTAGATGCCATAGAATACGGTATCACTATACAGGATAGAGACTTTAACATTATTTATCAGAACGAGCAGGCGAAGAAACCCTTCGGTGAACGTATCGGGGAGAAATGCTACCGAGCCTACAGCGGTAAAGAGCAGGTCTGCGACGGCTGCCCGGTAGCCAAGGCATTTAAGGACGGCAAATCGCACACCGATGTGAGGCCAAACATATCGCCTTCAGGGAAGGTTACCTACTGGGAGAACACTGCTAGTCCCATCAAGGACGCTAAAGGAAATATTGTTTCCTGTCTTGAGATAACCAGGGATATCACCAAGCGTAAGCGGGTGGAGGAGGAGCTTCAAGAGGAAAAGAACAAGCTGCAATCATTAATCAGCGCCATGGAATTCACGCTGACCATACAGGACAGGGACTTTAACATTATTTATCAAAACGAGTCGTCCCAGCTAACTTCGGCTGGTAGCCGCGTGGGTGAGAAGTGCTATCGCGTCTATGAAGGCAGGGATACGATATGCGATGGCTGCCCGCTGAAAAAGGCGTTTAAGGACGGCAAGTCGCACAGTTCGGAGAGACGCCGCATAGAGCCTTCGGGGAAGGTTAGTTACTGGGAGAACACTGCCAGTCCTATCAGGGACGCTAATGGAAAGATAGTTTCCTGTCTCGAGATCGGTGTTGACATCACCGAGCGCAAGAAGGCAGAGCAAGCGCTGGCTGATGAAGCCACCCGGCACCGTATCCTTATCGACGAGTCCCGGGATGGCATCGTTATCCTTAACGAAAAGGGCAAGGTATATGAGGCCAATAAGCGCTTTGCCGAGATGCTCGGCTACACCCCTGAGGAAGTCCTCAAGCTCAGTGTTTGGGACTGGGAGTTTCAATTTCCACCAGAACAGGTCGCTGAGATGATCCGGACTGTTGACGAAACTGGTGACCACTTTGAGACACGCCATCGCCGCAAAGATGGCACGACCTTTGACGTTGAAATCAGCACCAATGCGGCTATATGCTCGGGGCAGAAACTCATCTTCTGCGTTTGCCGCGACATCACCGAGCGCAAGAAGTCTGAGGAGGCATTAGCTGAGGCGGAGAAGAAGTATAAAAGCCTGGTGGAGGCTACCAGCGACATCACCTGGGAGGCGGATACCGAGGGGAGGTATACCTTCATCAGCCCCAATATTAAAGAACTGCTGGGCTACGAGGTGGAGGAGGTAGTGGGCAAGAAGAGGACGCTTGATTTTACCCCCAGAAAGGAACTCAAGAAGTGGCTAAAACGTTTCAAGGCGGTCAATGCTAAAAGGGAGAGCTTCTCTGGCTTTGAGGTACTCCATCTCCATAAGAATGGCAAGCTCCTCATCTTTGAGGTTAGCGGCATTCCCTTCTTTGATAGTGCCGGTAATTTCAAGGGCTATGTCGGTATAAATAAGGACGTCACCGAGCGCAAGCAGATGACGGAGGCGCTCAGGGAGAACCAGAAGTTTAGTACCGGCCTTATGGAAAATTCGCCGAACCCGAAATCCGTGCTCAATCCGGACACCTCGATAAAGTATGTTAATCCAGCCCTTGAAAAGCTGACCGGATATAAGCTGACCGAAATCGCTGATATGAAAGCCCCCTACCCCTGGTGGCCGAAAGAAGAGAGTAGGGCAATGACCATTAACCTTAAAAAGGCGATGTTTAGCGGTGGCAAGAAAAGCGAAAAGGTCTTTGTCAAGAAGAACGGCGAGCGTTTTTGGGTGGCGCTGAACTCGGCACCGGTAATCTACCGCAAGAAGCTGCGCTACTTCCTTATCAGCTGGCTTGACATCACCGACCGCAAGCGTGCCGAGGAGGAGAAGGCAGAGCTGGAGCAGAAGGCCCACCTGGCCAGCCGCTTGGCTTCGGTAGGGGAGATGGCATCGGGCATTGCCCATGAGATAAACAACCCCCTCACCGCCGTCATCGGTTTTTCCCAGCTGCTTATGGATAACGAACTGCCCAAAGATATTAGGGAAGACCTGGTCATCATCCATAAGGAAGCCCAGCGCGCGGCGGGTGTGGCACGCAACCTGCTCACCTTTGCCCGTAAGCATTCCCCCTCCAAACAGCCGACCAGCATTAACAGCATTATAGAAGGAGTACTGTCGTTACGCGCCTACGAGCAGAACGTGAGTAACATCCAGATTCATACAAAGCTTGCCCCCGACCTGCCTGATGTCATGGCTGACTATTCTCAACTACAGCAGGTCTTTATCAACATTATTCTCAATGCCGAATCGGCTATGCTCGAAGCGAACAACGGGGGCACGCTGACGATTACTACCCAGACGATCAATAACAGTGTCAGAGCATCATTTGCCGATAATGGCCCCGGAATCGATAAGGAAAACCTGAATCGGATATTCGACCCCTTCTTCACCACCAAGGAGGTGGGCAAGGGGACGGGTCTGGGGCTGAGTGTCTGTCATGGAATAATTGCGGAGCATGGCGGCAAGATATATGCCAAGAGCAGGCCAGGTAGCGGGGCTACCTTCGTCGTTGAGCTGCCGATTAGTCCTCAAGAGCAACAGGAGGAGCTAAATGAACCAGCCTAAGGGTCAGAGCAAGCGAATCCTGGTGGTCGAAGACGAGCCGTCTATCTGTCAGGTATGCCTAAGAACTCTCACTGCTGAGGGTTTTGAGGTCGATATCGCCGTCAACGGCGCCATCGCCGGCAAGATGCTGGGCGAAACAGAGTATGACCTTTGTCTTATCGACCTCAGAACACCCATAATGAACGGCAAGCAGCTTTATCAATTCATACTAGAAAAATACCCCGACTTCAAGGGTAAGGTTATCTTCACCACCGGTGATGTTCTGGACGAAAAGCTGGCCTCTATGCTCGATGGAACCGAAAGGCCCTATCTACCCAAGCCCTTTACTCCCGACGAGTTGAGGTCTATAGTGAAAGAGGCTTTGGGAGGCTAAAATAAATGGCTAGCAGCGCAAAAATACTGGTTGTGGACGACGAAGCGATGGTCAGGAAGCTTCTCTGTCAACGGCTGTCCCGAGAGGGCTACCAGTGCGATGAAGCTAGCGGTGCCGAGCAGGCATTGGAGAAGCTAAAAGCCAACCCCGCCGACGTGGTGATTCTTGACATAAAGATGCCAGGAAAGTCGGGAATGGAACTACTTCCCGAGATAAAGGCCACTTACCCTGATACCGCCGTCATGATGGCCACTGCCCTTAACGATATAAATATCTCCATCCAGTGTATGAAGGAAGGAGCCTACGACTATATATGCAAGCCCTTTAACCTGGCTGAGGTGGTAATGAGCGTGGAGGGAGTGCTGGATAAGAAACGGCTGGAGCGTGAGATTAAGGAATACCAGCAATACCTGGAGGAAAAGGTCGAGGAGCAGACCAAGGAAATTCGCAAGGTCTTTCTCGGTGCTATCGAAGCCCTGGCCTTCGCCCTCGAAGCCAAGGATAAGTATACGGCAGGGCACTCCCGCCGGGTAACCGAGATCGCTGTAGCCATAGGCAGGGAAATGGGTCTATCTGATGATTGCATCGAGGACCTGCGCTGGGGAGGCTTGCTGCACGACGTAGGCAAGATTACCATTGACCAGATTATCCAGAATAAACCAGACAAGTTGACCCCAGAGGAATATGAGCATATTATGACTCATGCCAGCGTCGGCGCCGGTATTGTAAAGCCGGTGGTCAACGACAAGGTGGTGGAGATGATCGAACATCACCATGACCGTTATGACGGTAGTGGCATGAATCAGGTCATATCCGGAAAGAAGATACCACTGGGAGCCAGGATTCTGGCCGTGGCGGATTCCTTTGATGCCATGACCTCCGACCGCCCTTATCGTAAGGCGATGTCTATGGACCAAGCCCTGGAGGAGATAAAGCGGTGCACCGGCACTCAGTTTGACCCGGGGGTAACGGCCGCCTTCCTTAAGATACCGGTCACCGGAATAGTGCTGGCAGAAGCCTGAGAAATCTGCCGATAAAAAAGTGGAGAGATGGTAGAAAATGAGCGGGCCTAAGACAATACTCATCGCCGATGACGAAGACGCAGTAAGGTCATTAGTAAAAAGGCTTCTGAGTAAGACCTATAAAGTCATTGAGGCCGATGACGGCGAGGACGCGGTGAAAGTAGCCGTCAATCAGAAACCGGACCTTATCCTAATGGACATCCTGATGCCCAAGATGGACGGTCTTACCGCTTGCTACGCCATTAAGAGAAACCAGGCAACCAAGGAAATACCTGTGGTTATGCTCACCGCCGTTGACTATGAGCTTAACCGAAAGCTCAGCCAAGACGTTATGGGCGCCCAGGGCTATGTAACCAAGCCGTTTAACTCTGAGGCGCTGATGAATATGATCTCTAAATTCCTAGACAGTAAATGAAACTGAGTGTTCACCGCTTAGAATGACATGGTGCCGGAGGTTATGCGCTTATCGGGCCAGATTTTAATCTCCGGCGCCAATTTATTATTCTTACCTATCACCACATTATCCCCCAGCACGCAGTTATCTAGAACCTGACTTTCCGCCCCAATCTGGCAATTAGCCGCCACAATGCAATTTCGCAGCAACGCCTTTTTGCCTACCTTCACGCCTTCCCACAGCACCGCCCCTTCCAGGCTGGCGCCTTCGTCAATCTCGCAGTGCGGACCCAGTACCGCCGGGCCTTTCAGCACAGCCCACTTGGCTACAGTGCACCCCTCGCCGATAAGCACGGGGCCTTCAATCTCGGCCGAGGGGTCGATTTTGCAGCTGCTCCCCGTCTGGACACCCTGGTTGAAGTTGTTCCAGTATGCGGCCAGCGCCGGCGCCTCACCCGAAAGCAGGTCGTGGTGCGCCTTTAGGTATTTTTCGGGCGTGCCGATGTCTATCCAGTAACTGTCGGAGGGATAGCTCAATATCGGTTCATCCTTATCCAGCAACAGCGGGAAAAGGTGGCGCTCGACCATGGAGGGGGTGGTGGGGGGGATATAGCCTAAAACCGAGGGGTCGATAATATAGATACCAGCGTTAATCATATTGGTGGTGACCTCTTCTACGCTGGGTTTCTCCACAAAGCGCGTTACCATATCCCTGTGGTCGGTTTCCACCACGCCGTATATCGTCGGGTTATCCACTGGTGTCAGGGCGATGCTCACCTTGGGTTTGACTTTGCGGTGAAGTTTCATCATGGCCGCCAGGTCAATGCCGGTGAGGACGTCGCCGTTGAGGACGAAAAAGGGCTCGGTCAGGCGGGCTTCGGCGTTTTTAATCGCCCCGCCCGTCCCCATCGGCTCCTTTTCTATAGCGTAGTGCAGGTGGACGCCCAGCTCGGAGCCGTCGCCTAGCTGCCCCTGGATTTGGTCGGGCATGTAGCTCATGGCCAGGGTGACGTCCTTTACGCCGTGCCCCTTTAGGTAACGGAGCACGTATTCCAGGAAGGGTATGTTCAGTATGGGCACCATCGCCTTGGTTATGTTGCAGGTCAGGGGGCGCAGCCTGGTCCCTTCCCCACCCACCAGAATAACTGCTTTCATGGCTACCCTTCCTCCTTGTTGGCTTGCATTGTAGACTGTTTACGGATGGCAGTCAACCCACCTTTGTTACTTTTCGACCTTGATAAATCGGGCGTTTATGGCCACGATTATGGTGCTCAGCGACATCAGTGCTGCCCCCACCGCCGGACTGAGCACGACACCGACGCCATAGAGTGCCCCTGCCGCCAGGGGTATGGCTAGGACGTTATAGCCCGTGGCCCAGCCCAGGTTCTGCAACATTTTTTTGTAGGTGGCGCGAGAAAGCCCCACGATGGATACGGCGTCTAATGGGTTGCTCCTGACCAGTATAATGTCGGCGGTGGCTACTGTAACCTCGGTGCCAGCGCCGATGGCGATGCCCACGTCGGCCTGAGCCAGCGCGGGAGCGTCGTTGACGCCGTCACCGGTCATGGCCACAATCATCCCCCGCGCCTGTACCTCCTTAACCTTGGCCACCTTCTGGTCGGGCAGCACCTCGGCGAAGTACTCGTCAAGCCCTATCTCGTCGGCGACCCACTTGGCGACCTCCTTGTTGTCACCGGTTACCATCATGCACTTGATGCCCATCTCCTTGAGCCGCCTGATGGCTTCCTTCGACTCGGGGCGGATAATATCGGCTAAGGCAATGGCTCCTTTCAGCTTGCCATCGATAATGACGAAGACCACCGTCTTGCCCTGAGCGGTGAGCTTTTGGATTTGTTTGTCGTCGGCCTTAATCTTATTCTCTTTGAGATAGCCGGGGCTGACCACCTTCACCTCTTTACCGTTGACCTTGCCCTCGGTTCCTTTACCCGCTGTAGCCTTGAAGTCCTTAACGGTGAAGGTGCTCTTGGCCGAAGAGACTATCCCCCGGGCGATGGGATGCGATGAGCGCGTTTCCACCGAGGCGGCATATTTTAAAAGCTCGTCTTTTTTTATCGCCTTATCGAAGCTGACGACATCGGTGACGCCGAATTCGCCCTTGGTCAGCGTGCCCGTCTTGTCGAAGAGTATGGCCTCTATCTTGCGGGCGCGCTCGAAGTTGTTGCGGTTCCTAATCAACAAGCCATTGCGCGCCGAGATGGCCGTGGAGACGGCCACCACCAGAGGGACGGCCAGCCCCAAGGCGTGAGGGCAGGTAATCACCATCACGGTGACCATTCTCTCCACGGAGAAGGCGACGCTCTGGCTGGACAATACGAGCCAAAAGATAATGGTCAGGGCGCCGGCGCTGATGGCGATAAAGGTCAGCCAGCGGGCGGCGCGGTCGGCTACCGTCTGGCTGCGCGACTTGCTCTGCTGCGCCTGCCGCACCAAAGCGGTCATCTGGGCCAAGTAAGATGATTCGCCCGTCTTCTGTACCTCCACCGTAATCGAGCCTTCGCCGTTCACTGAGCCGCCAATAACTATAGAATCGACCCTCTTGGCTACGGGCGTGGACTCACCGGTGAGCAGGGCTTCGTTCACCGAGGACTCACCATCGATTACCTTGCCGTCGGCGGGTATCTTTTCCCCTGGTTTGACCACCACGGTGTGCCCCACCTTCAGCATCTCTATGGGCATATCATGCATGCTGCCGTCGGGCATGATATGGTGAACTTTAGCCGGCAGCAGCTTGGCTAATTCCTCCAGCGCCGAGGAGGCGCCCATGACTGATTTCATCTCCAGCCAGTGCCCCAGCAGCATAACGTCAATCAGGGTGGCCAGTTCCCAGAAGAAGGCTTTGCCCACCACCCCAAAGACCACAGCGCTGCTGTAGACGTAGGCCACAGTAATGGCCAGGCCGATAAGCGTCATCATGCCCGGGCTTTTCGCCTTTAGCTCGTCACGGAGCCCCTTTATGAAAGGCCAGCCGCCGTAGAAGAAGACTATAGTAGCCAGTCCCCAGAGGACGTAGGAGTCCCCGGTGAAGGCGATTACATCTTCAATACCGAGCAACTCCTGTACCAGCGGGGAAAGAAGTAGAATGGGTATGGTCAGTATGAGAGATATCCAGAAGCGACGCCTGAAATCAGCAACCATGTGGGCGTGGTGTGACTGGTGGTCGTGTTCGGCGTGCTCATGCCCGGCGTGCATATCATGCTGGGACATGTCGTGCTCAGGCATTTCGTGCTGTGTCATATCGTGCATATGATGTTCGTGTTCATTCATTTTCTTATTCCTCTTTTATTTCACCCACCACTGGGAAGCGGAAGAGTAGAGCAGGAAGGTGGGGGGCGTCTTTTAAGGCTTCGGTCAAATCCTGCCCCGCTTTGTGGGTCACCTGGTGAATCCCCTTTTTCCAGTGGTAGCTCTTTGAGATGTCGTATACCTTGCCCCGGTAGGCGACATAGCTGATACCTTTAGTGCCGTCGTATTTTTCCAACTCCTCAAGGTCGAATGTTTTCATTTTTTTAACCGAAGGCGACATCGAGCAGCATCATTACGGCAAAGCCGATCATGGCGCCGCTGGTAGCCAGGTCGGCGTTACCGCCGCGCTGTGCTTCGGGGATTACCTCCTCGACGACGACGAATATCATCGCCCCAGCGGCGAAGGCCAGCGCGTAGGGCAAAATGGGCTGGGCGATAATTACCGCCGCTGCCCCGATAACCCCGGCGATGGGCTCGACCACCCCGGATAGCTGCCCGTACATGAAGCTCCGGCGTCGGGAAAGCCCCTCACGGCGCAGGGGCACGGAAACCGCCATCCCCTCGGGGAAGTTCTGGATCCCTATACCGATAGCCAGGGCAACCGCGGCGCCGAAAGAGGCGGAAGGCATGCCCACCGCTAGCGCCCCGAAGGCTACTCCCACCGCCAGCCCTTCCGGTATGTTGTGCAGGGTTATGGCCAGGACGAGCAGCGTGCTCCGCCGCCAGCTTGTCTTGACCCCCTCTGCCTCCGAGGTGGGGAAGCCGAGGTGGAGATGGGGCAGCACCTTATCAATAGCCCAGAGGAAGATGCCCCCGCCCAGGAAGCCCGCCACAGCCGGCACCCAGGAGGGGAGGTCCTTGCCCTGGGACATGGCGATAGCTGGCGCCAGCAGCGACCAGTAGCTGGCGGCAATCATGACGCCAGCAGCAAAGCCGAGCATGGCGTCCAGGACACGGCGGCTTATGTCTTTGGCGGTGAATACCGTCGCTGCTCCCAGCGCCGTCATTGCCCAGGTGAAGAGGGTTGCCACCAGAGCCTGAACCACCGGATTGAGATTTTGCAGGAAGCTAATTTCCATTACCGCCCCGGCTGGCTATGATTTGGGGAGGCCCCATTAGTCTTGAGCCTCCCCCTTATAATACACCGTCGTGCCGTTATTTCAAGAATTTGGAGACAAAGGGAGAAGTCTCGCCACGGCGCAGGAAGTGACCGGATGGCCCCTCGCCCAGGAACTCGGAGAACCACGATTCGTGCTCTATCTCTTCGTTAAGAATGGACTGGGCTAAATCGTAGGTGCGGTGGTCTTTGCCCGCCGTAATGTTACAGATGTTGGTATATCCCCTTACAGCGCATCTCTCCGCTTCTACCAGCACCTTGAGCAATGCCTGGACGTCGTGGGCTTTCTTGGGCAGGCTGGCTGGGGGACAGGCGGAACAATTATGGAAATCTATCATGTTCTCCGGCAGCTTGCCGCCAAGCTCGTAGATGCGAGGGACGATAGCCTCAAAGTGGTTCCGGTCTTCAATGCGAGCAGTCTCGGCGATCTCCTTTATCGTCTCACCGTCCAGTCCGATAAGGTTGGCGCGCAGAATAGTGTAGTAGTAATAGGTGGTGAGTTCGGCGGCGGCGTTATCGACAAGCAGCTCCAGCAGCTCGTCAACTTTTACTCCCGCCAGCTCCACCATTTCTCGGGCTACTTTAGCCATTTTCTTTACCTCCTTGTTTGATTTTTTCAGGCTTGCGAGCGTTTTCCGCCCGCTATTATCTATAAAGCTCTTTTGAGTTTATTTAGCCGTGCTTTTCTTCCAGAGCACAAAGCCGGTGGCGCCCAGGCCGATACCCACCACTACCATGAAAGCCCCCGATGCCTTGACCACGGTGAAGACACCGAAAGAGGCCACCGCCAGGTACAGATAGTTCTCAAGGTTCAGCGCCTGAGCGTAGGTCAACTGAGTGGTGTTGGTGGGGTCGAAATTTTCGCCACCCAGCAAATCCCCGTAGGTGGAGGCGATGCTGTGGCGGTGCTGCCTGACCAGGTCGCCGGCGGCTCGGGCGGTTGCCTCACTATTGATGATGGTGCCGGAACCGTCGGGCATGGTTATCTGTTCCTGTGTCATCGTCTCTACCAGCCAGCTTTCTTGCGCAAAGCCCTGCTGGATGAAGACGATGCCCATGGCTATCGCCACCACCCCGATGATGATTACCAGTAGCCCCAGGTAACGTACTTGTTTGTTCATTTGTCTGGCAACTCCTTTCTAAAACTAAGCTGGCATCAGCACTGGAAAGAACACCTGCCAGGCTAGTAGAGACTTGGCCGTGAGACTTAGAATTATATACACCTTCTCCCCGAACAGGTAGTCCCGCCATGGTCCCACCTTTTTGTACTGCAATACCATGTTGATAGCAAAGCAGTTGAAGAAAACAAACAGCGAGGCAATGATGCCGTAGACGAAGCCAGGTGGCGATAAATTGAGTCCTGGCGCCCAGACGTAAATGGCGATTGCAATCCAGGGGATGGCTCCAGCGAAGCTACCGAACCAGAATGGCAGCCAGCTAGGCTTGCCCGGGTTTTCATATTTCTCCTGTAGTGCTCCGAAGAGTATCATACAAGCGTTGACGCCGAAGATGGCCATCAAAGCGGCAATATCACTGATGCCGGTGATTTGGGCAATCAGCACGATCATAATAGAGGAGGAGAAAAAGTACTCTATCCAGCGTCCGTAGTTACGGTTCTTGAGCAGGTTTCGCTTGTACCAGGGAAAAACGAGGGGCGAGGCGATTATTAACAAGGCAACGGCCGAAATTGCCAGGAAAGCGAAAACACCCCAACCGGTGGCGATATTAAACAGATGGTGAATCTCGGGCTCTGTTCCGGGTGGGCCGGTTATAAACCCTGCTGTCACCGGAAGAGAAAAGTTGTTAGTGAGTGCTGCCACCAGAACAGCTTGTGCTGCCAGAACCAGCCCGACAGCGATATTCCAGATACGCAGCCGCTTAAGTCGCCGTTCGGTAACTTGGTCAATAGCCATTGTTTCCCTCCTTGACCATGTTATCCCGGCCAGCGCCCCGCTTTAGCGAGTGCTAGCCTCTTAGAGCTTCGATAATGGCTTTATTAAACCGGGGCAGGTCGGCGGGCTTGCGCGAGGTGATTAGGTTGCCGTCCTGTACCACGGGGGCGTCGACCCACTCGGCACCGGCGTTTTCCAGGTCAACGGCTATCGAGGGCCAGGAGGTAAGCTTGCGCCCCTTGACTATGTTGGCCGAGATAAGCAACTGCGGCCCATGGCAGATAGCCGCCACCACCTTGCCCAGTTCGTAGGCTTTCTTGACCAGTTCGACCATGGCTTGGTCGCGGCGCATCTTGTCGGGGGCGTAGCCGCCAGGTATGATAACAGCGGCAAAATCCTCGGCCTTGACCTTGTCGGCGGTGGTATCGACGCTGATAGTGGCGTTTCCCCGCTTGCCCTGATAGCTTTGCTTAGAGCCCGTGCCCACAATCACCACCCTGGCGCCAGCGTTCTTCATTGACCTCAAGGGTTCGATGAGCTCCGAGTCCTCGAAGTCCTCTTCGGCCAGAATGGCAATCCTCTTCCCATCGAGCATGTCTTAGTCTCCTTTAGGAGGCAGCGTTGGCCGCTTTTTGCCAGTAGGAGCCTTCTTAAGCTCCGATTCCGCCACGCGAATCAGGTCGCTCTGATAACCGCACTGGATACAGTACTCGTACCAGCCGTGGTGGTCTCTATCTATCGTGATATCGCCTGTCTTGCACTTGGGACAGCTCTTAAACCTTATCACCTCGACATCACCCCTTACCATAAGAAATACTCGTAACCGGTTTGTATCCCCTATAATAACCAGCGGGCGATAACGAAGTCATAAAATGAGGGAGGAAAAAGTTACAGAATTATGACATTATTGAGATAGAGGCATTAAGCCTTTTCGGGGGGGCGGTCGATGATATAGCCGGCCTTGGGTACGGTGCGGATAAGTTGTGGGCTTTTGGGGTCGCTCTGGAGCTTGCGCCGCAGTCGACTGAGCCAGGTGCGCAGTATCTGGATATCGTCGCGGTATTCGGGTCCCCAGATACGGGTGAGTAGCTCCTCGTAGAGCATAAGCCGCCCCGCGTTGTTGGCTAGTTGGCTGAGCAGCAGCCACTCGGTACGAGTCAGGTATTTGGACTCGCCGCCGACCATCACTTGGCGCTTGCTGAAATCGATGGTAACGTCCCCCATGCGGAAGAGCTCGGCATCTTTGTCCTTTTTAGCGGGTTGCAGGCGGCGCCTGATGGCTTCGATTCGGGCCACCAGCTCGTCGGGGTTGAAGGGTTTGGGCAGGTAATCGTCAGCGCCCAGCTTTAGCCCCTTGATACGATCGGCATCAGCTCCCCTGGCGGTCAGGATGATAACCGGCACCGATGAAAAGCTGCGTAGCTGCTGGAGCATTTCCAATCCGTCCATCTTGGGCATGAGCAAGTCGAGTACAACAAGGTCGGGCTCCTGGGCTTGTAGCTGTTCCAGCCCCTGAACGCCGTCACCGGCGGTGAGCACATCGTAGCCCGAAGCCTTCAGCTTGGTGGTGAGGAAATGCACGATTCTTTCTTCGTCGTCAACGACCAGTATTCGAAAATGCTTCATAGGGTTATCCTGCACATGCCAGTTTATCACAAATCATATATGTAAGTGAGAACGATGTCAAAACGACTCAGCATTGTGTTGACTGGAGCGTAAAGCCGAACTAGAATATGACCAGTGACCCGATTAGTAGGTTAGTGCAAGGGGCACGAAAATATGAGTGTAACAGCCATCTTAGTCATCTCTATTCTGCTCCAATTTACCACTGCGTTTCTGGCTTTGAGGCTGATTCGGGTCACTGGTAGACGCACGGCGTGGGTATTGATTGCCGCGGCCCTTTTCCTCATGGCTATTCGGCGCTGCATTACACTATTCCAGGAAGGGTTTTCAGGCGTGCCCTCCACCACCAACCTGTCGGCTGAGTTAGTCGCGCTTGTCATATCAATACTCATGTTGGCTGGGGTCATCTGGATTAAGCCCCTTTTTCTGTCTCTCAAACGCTCGGAAGAGGCGCTGCGTAAAGCACGCGATGAATTGGAGAAGCGTGTTCAGGAGCGCACGGCGAGTCTGACCGAAACTAACCAGAAACTTGAGCAAGAAATTACGGAGCGCAAGAAGGCAGAGGAGGCACTTCAGGAGAGCGAAGAGCGCTATCGCGACCTCTATGAGCAATCCCCCGATGCCTACTTCTCGGTGGGCGCCGATGGCATCATCAGGCGAGCTAACCTACGCGCTACCGAGCTACTAGGCTACAGCCGGGAGGAATTGGTGGGCAAGCCCGTTTTCAACCTTTATGCCGATACGCCGAACGGCAAGGCCAACGCCCAGGGTGTTTTCCGCAGGTTCCTGGCTGGCGAGGAAATCCGCGACCAGGAGCTGGAGGTACAACGGGCTGATGGCAGCACCGCCTGGGTCAACCTGTCGGTGCGTCCCATAAAAGATAAAGAGGGGCGGGTGATAGCCAGCCGCTCGGTAATGGTGGACATCACCGAACACAGGAAGCTGGACCAGCTCAAAGACGATTTCATCGGGCTGGTTTCCCACGAGCTGCGTAGCCCGATGACAGTCATCACGGGGGCAATCAACACCGTCCTTACCGAAGCCGAACGCCTCTCTCCGGAAGAGACTAATCAGCTACTCAAGGATGCGGCGGCGGAGTCGGAAAATCTGTCCAACCTGCTGACCAATCTGCTGGAGCTGTCCCGCGTCCAGGCGCAGCGCCTCGTCCTTCATAGCGAGGCGATAGACGTCAAGAAGATAGTCCAGGAAGCCGTGGACAAGATAAAACGCCTTTACCCGACCCACAAATTCATCATCAGCCTTCCCCGCCGTCTCCCCCTGGTTCAAGCCGACCCCTTGCGTCTGGAACGTGTTCTCTACAACCTGCTGGAGAACGCAGCCAAGTATTCTCCCCCCCGTGAAAAGGTGCGGGTTTCAGCCAAGCTGCAGGGGGAACAACTGGTCTTCGGGGTTAGCGACCAGGGGATCGGTATTTCCCCCGCTGACCAGGAGAAGCTCTTTGCCCCCTTCCAACGCCTGGAAGAGCGCCCCAGTGGTGTCCGCGGTGTGGGGTTGGGGCTTATGGTCTGCCGTCGCCTGGTGGAAGCCCACGGCGGCCATATATGGGTGGAATCAGAGCCCGGTAACGGCTCCACCTTTTTCTTCACCATGCCCCTGAGCCAGAGCTAGCCGCGATAGATACCCCAGATAGGGTAATGTCATAATTATGTAACTTTTTCCCCCTTCATTTTATAACTTCTTTATCGCCATGCCGCTATTCTATTAGTGGTAACACACTAAGGAGGTGGTTAAGTATGGCAGAGCAACTTTGTCCGGTATGTGGTTGCACCATCGTTGGTGAGGGCTACGAGAAAAACGGCGTACTATATTGCTGTGAGCCCTGTGCCACCGGTGGGCAATGTGAGTGCGGCTGCTGCATGGTAGTTGAAAAAAAGACGGAGACTAAAGGCCGCAGCTGCCGTAGTAAAAAGTAAAGGAAGATAAAAGTGAAACTGGAAGGTAAAACGGCCATCGTCACCGGCTCCAGGCGGGGCATTGGGCGGGCCATCGCTCTGGCGTTGGCTAAAGGGGGAGCTAACGTGGCGGTGAGCGATATCAGTCAGGAAGACTGCCAGAAGGTGGTGGCTGAGATTGAAAAGATGGGCCGGAAGGGGCTAGCGGTTAAGTGCGACGTGACTTCTACTCCCGAGGTAGAAGCGCTGGTAAAAAAGACGGTGGAAACCTTCGGCAAGCTGGACATACTGGTCAACAACGCCGGCATTATCTCCTACAAGCCCTTCCTTGAGCTTACCGACGAGGACTGGGATAAAACCCTCGGCGTTAACCTTAAAGGGCAGTTTCTCTGCGCCCGGGCGGCAGCTCGGGAGATGATTAAGAATAAGTGGGGCCGAATAATCAATATCGCCTCGATATCTTCGGGTGGCTGTGGCATCGCCTTCCCCTTCATTGCTCATTACACGGCCTCCAAGGGTGGGGTCATGGCGTTGACCGAGGCGCTGGCATTGGAACTGACGGCCAAGGGGATAAACGTCAACGCTATCTGCCCGGGGGCGATAGATACCGATATGACCAAGGGGGCCAAGGAGAGCGGTCAGCTGGAACCAGTGCTGCTCAGAATCCCTAAGGGCAGGCTGGGAAAACCGGAGGAAATCGCCAACCTGGCCGTCTTTCTGGCCTCTGAAGAGGCCAGCTATATCACTGGTGCCGCCATCGTTGTTGACGGCGGCTGGCTGACCAGCTAACATAGAGCCCCCGGCACTAAATGAGACTGGGAGAAGGAGGGAATATGTACGACAAGATTCTGGTTCCCCTGGATGGGTCCAAGCTGGCGGAGTGCGTTTTGCCCCACGTGGAGGCGCTGGCGACGGCCTTTAAGCCAAAAGAGGTGACACTAGTCAGCGTCACCGAAAGAATCACTGGTTTCAGGGTTATGGATGACTACTCTCGGCCTTTAGGCGAGCGCCTGGTGCCTGAGGCGGTGGGCAAGGAGGAGGAGCAGGCCCATAAATATCTGGACAAGATAGCCAAGACACTAGAGGCCAAGGGCATCAAGGTGCACACCGAGGTGCTCATGGGCAAACCCGCCGAGGAAATCATAATCTACACTCATAAAATCGACCGCGGACTTATCGTTATGGCCAGCCACGGGCGCTCCGGTATCAGCCGATGGACGCACGGCAGCGTTGCCGATAGGGTCTTCCGGGCCACCGCTATACCGATAATGATGATACAGGCCAAGGACGATAGCGGCGGCAACTAGGGTGGACATATTATTAGACGTTGGGAAGAGAGGACATAAAGATGAGAATGTCGGCAAAGACTAAGCTAAAGCCGGAGGAGGTAGTCAGGCGAGCGATTAACTTCTTTGGTCCCGGCGGACAAGGGCTTGAGGTCAAGAACGAGTCGGCTGGTTACGTCTACTTTGAGGGGGGTGGTGGCAGCGTTGAGGTTATCGCTTCGGCTGAAGTTAAAGGAGCTTCAGTGGAGCTGGTTTCACGGGAGTGGGACTATCAGCTCAAGGAGTTCCTGGGTAATCTATAAGCCTTAGCGTCTAAGCAAAATAAGCAGGAAAAGAGGTAAAGACAATGGGTTATGACGTCAAGGACTACAGCTCCCTTATCGGGATGAAGGGTTTCAGCGAAACCCTGCTCAAAAATCACTTTACTCTCTATCAGGGCTACGTGAACAACACCAACAAGCTCTGGGATATAATGACGGCCATGCTCAAAGAGGGCAAGACGGGCGCCCCCGAATACGCCGAGCTTAAACGCCGCTTCGGCTTTGAGTTCAACGGCATGCGCCTCCACGAATACTACTTCGGCAATCTGGGGGGCAAGAAAGCCCTGGATAAGACGGGTGCGGTGGTCGAAAAACTAGCAGCGGCCTACGGCAGCTATGAGGGCTGGGAGCAGGACTTCAAGGCGACGGGGGCGATGAGGGGCATCGGCTGGGTGGTACTCTATCAGGATAACACCAACGGCTGGCTCTTTAACCAATGGATTAACGAGCACGAGGTGGGCCACCCCGCGGGCTGTGCCCCCATACTGGTAATGGATGTCTTCGAACACGCCTTCATGCTCGATTACGGGCTGAAGAGGGCGGACTACATCAACGCCTTTTTCCAGAATATAGACTGGGACGCGGTGACGAAGCGGTTGAAATAAATCAGCTTCCGGAGGATAAATATGGCGAGGAAACTGACGGTAGAGAGCGTCTTGAAAAAGGCGATAGAGAAGGAAATAGAGGCCCAGCACCTCTATCAGGGCTTAAGCCAGAAGGTGAGCGAAACGGCGGCTAAGGACGCCTTCATTCAGCTGTCGGAGGAAGAGAAGGGCCACGAAGAACTGCTGCGCAAATACCAGCATGGCGAGCTCGGGACGGGCAAACTGAGAAAAACCAGCCTTCTGGATTACAGGATTGCCGAATACCTTGACCAGCCCGAAATAACCCCCGACATGGCGCTTAAAGATATATTCCTGCTGGCGGCCAACCGGGAAAAGGCGTCCCACGATTTCTACGTCAACCTGGCGGCGGTGCATCCGGAGGGAGAGGTCAAAAACCTGCTCGAACGGCTGGCCACTCAGGAGTTAAAGCACAAGCGCAAGGTGGAGTTTCTCTATACCGAGGTCGCCTTCCCTCAGACCGACGGTGGATGAAAACATGAAAATAGGCGATATTATCAAAGCCAGCGGCAGCAGCTTCTCTTTTGAATTCTTCCCACCCAAGGACATAGTCGGGGAAGACCAGTTATTCCAGACCATCAACGAGCTCGAAGTCTACCAACCCACATTCGTCTCCGTTACCTACGGCGCCGGCGGCGGCACCCTGCGCAACACCCGCAAGGTAATATTTCGCATCAAAGAGGAGACCTCGCTTGTCCCCATGCCCCACCTCACCTGCGTTGACCAGAGTGCCAGCGCGCTTGAGAAGATTCTGCAGGACTATAAGGAGCACGGCATTGATAATATCCTTGCTCTCAGGGGCGACCCGCCCAAGGGCCAGAATAAGTTCATCGCTCACCCCGAGGGCTTCTGCTATGCCATCGACCTGGTCAAGCTGGTAGTCGTGGTCGGTGGCTACTCCATCAGCGTGGCCGTCTACCCTGAGGGGCACAGCGAGGCACCCGACCTGAAAACAGATATGTATTACACCAAGCAGAAGATTGATGCCGGCGCTGACTTCGCCATTACCCAGATGTTCTTCGACAACAGTTTCTTCTTCAATTTCATGGAACGGGCGGGCAAGGCAGGCATCACTATCCCCATCATCCCCGGCATCATGCCCATAACCGACATCGAAAAGATAAAGAAGTTCAGCCAGATGACGGGTGCCACGCTGCCCAAGTCTATCGTCGGGCCGATGGAAAAGGCGGCCTCCCCTGAAGAAGCCCTCAAGCTGGGAGTAGATTTTGCCACCAAGCAGTGCGAGGACTTAAGACAGAACGGCGTCAATTACTTCCATTTTTATACACTAAACCAGAGCCAGGCTGTAACCGAGATATTGAATAACCTCGGCTTCACTAAGAAATAGCCTAGTATCCCACCGAACTAGAGTCGTGCCGACTTGGGGTCGTGCATGCGGAAATGGGCAATGCGAATCCGCTTCATCTTATCGTTCTCCAGGTCGTAGAGCACCCAGTTGGTCATCACGGAGACATCGCCCTTTTTAAGCCCACCGCCCATGAAGTTGGGGTAGTCCTTGAAGCAGTGGAACTCGGTGTAAAGCTCGGCGAAGAGCCTGTTCTCGGTGACGATAAAGTCGCCCAGCTCCAGCGCCTCTCTCACATACTCGTGCAAAGACTTATAGGAATTAATGAACTCCTGCCGCCCGTGCAGGGTGCGGGCCGTCTTGTGGTCCCCCGGTATGGTAAAGTACTCCACACTGACGTCGGGGTCAAAGTAGCTGGTGACGGCGTCGTATCTTTTGTTGTTGAAGTGGTCGATGTACTCCAGGAACTGTTCTCTGTTCATGCCTTAAACCTCCTTAGTCCAGCAAGACCTGCTGCCGGTAGCGGGGTATCAACGTTTCCCAGCCTTTCTCCTCTCCCACCAGTTTAGCCAGATTCTTTGAGGCGTCCAGCTCGCCGTGGGTTATAAAAACCTGCCTCGGCGGCTTAGTCAAGCTGGAAAGCCACTTGATGAGCTCGTTCTGGTCGGCATGCGCCGAGAAGCCGTGAACCTGCGCTATCCGTGCCCGGACGGGATAATACTGCCCCAGAATCCTCGCCGACTTGGCGCCATCGACGATATGCCGCCCCAGCGTGCCAGAAGCCTGATAGCCAACAAAGAGGATGGTGTTCTCCTCTCTGGTGATATTGTTCACCAGGTGGTGCTTTATCCGTCCCCCCGTGCACATACCCGAGCCAGCGATGATTATATTGCTGCCAGTGAGGTGGTTTAGCTCTTTCGACTCCTCAGTAGTCCTCGTTAGCTTGAGTTCAGGGAAGTCGAAGGGAGACTTTTCCTGGCTCAGGAGCTTCTTCATCTCGCCGTCGAAGAGGTGGGGGTAGTTCTCGAAGACCTCGGTAATGCTTATTGCCATTGGGCTGTCAACGAAAACGGGGAGGGGAGGAATACGCCCCTCGAGCCGGAATTTGTTCAGGTAATACAGAATTTCCTGGGAGCGCTCCAGGGCGAAGCTGGGTATGATTATATTGCCTCCCTTTTCAGCGGCGGCTTTGATAATCTCGGCAAACTCTTGAGCTGTCTCGTCAATGGCTTCCAGTTGTCTGTCACCGTAGGTGGACTCTATCACGACATAGTCCGCCTCGTCGAAGAGGGTGGGGTTTTCGAGCAAGGGCTTGTTCCAGCGCCCGATATCCCCTGAAAATATAAGCGTCATCTGCTCGCCATCTTGCTTAACCTTGAGCCTGACCATAGACGAGCCTAATACATGCCCCGCATCGTGAAAGCTGGCTTCAACGCCTTTGCTGAGTTGAACAGGCTCACCGTATTTGATGGGTGAGAACAGCGGGAAAACAGCTTCGGCATCTTCCTGAGTATAGAGCGGTATCTCGGGATATTTCCCCTTTCTCTTCTCTCTCTGGTGACGACGTTGCTTGAACGCGGCATCCTCTTCCTGCAGTTTGCCCGCATCGAGCAGCATGATGCGGGTGATTTCGGCGGTGGCGGCGGTGCAGTAAATGGGTTGGTCAAAGCCCTGCTGCACCAGCCTGGGCAAAAGACCGCAGTGGTCGAGGTGGGCGTGGGTTAAAAGAACGGCCCCTAACGACTGGGGGGGCATGAAAAAAGGGCTCCAGTTGCGCCCTAATAGCTCTCTCTCCTGGTAGATCCCGCAGTCGACCAGAAGCCGGCTATTATCCGTCTCAATAAGGTACTGGGAACCGGTGACGTTCTGGGCGGCGCCGAGAAAGCTAATCTGCATAGGTTGACTCTGGGCCGATTATACAGGCTCCAGGCACTGAGGGTCAACGGGCTGTAAGTCGGGGGATAACTGAAAAAGCCGTTGCAAATGGCCTTGGAATATGTTAAAGAGTAACTGGCATTTCACATCGGAGGTTTAACTATGACGACAATAGCTGACTTCAACCATTGCGGTCAGGAGCTTGAGCAATTGATGCTATTACGGACTTCTCCACTGGCCGTAAAAATGCTGGAAAAGGAAAGCGACATCCCCAAGGGCGCTGTCAGGCCCTACAGAGACCGGGGCATCCATCTCGCCCAGTGCCAGGCCTTTGCCATCTCCCGCCGCCAGAGAGAGACGGTGGCGATGCTCAAGGAGGACAACTGGTGCTTCGCTGCCCTGATTGCCTACGGGCTGGTGGACAAGCCCGACGACCCCGAGCTGCAACTGTTTGTTGATTTTCCCACCTTCGAGAGGGATAAATATATCGGAATCGTATCCGCCCCCTTAAGGACGGCTAATTTCGAGCCCGACGTCGTGCTTATCTACTCCAACACGGCTCAACTGCGCAATATGCTGCTACCCTTTCACTTTGGCGGCGAGGAGTCCCTGGTTGATTATCACTTCTTCCCCCCAGCTTGTGCCTACCAGATTATACCGGTAATGTCCAGCGGACAGTTGATGGTTACCCTGCCCGACCCCGGCGATTACCACCGGGCGCTGGCTGCTGAAGACGAGATTATCCTCTCTGTGCCTAAAGGTAAATTGGTGAAGCTGGTAGAGGGGGTTAGGGAGATTGAAAAGGGGGATTTCGCCTATAGCCGCGCCAATATGTATATGCTGCCCGATTTTCCCCAGCCTGAGTTCTATCAGATGCTGTTCAAACGCTGGGGCCTCTACGACTAAGAGTAGGCAGAGCCCTGCCTGAAAAATGCCTTGAGAAAGGAAGGGAAAGATGGCTAAAGAGATTATCCTCTACAACCTGGCGGAAAACGTGACTGACGAAGAATACCTGGAGTTCGTGACTAAGGAGAAGGGGCCACTGCTGGAGAGTCTGCCTTCGGCTAAGAAGTTCGAACTGGTCAAGATAACGGGGGCGGCGACGGGGGAGGTTCCCTTTAAATACGTCGGTATCCTGCACCTAAAGAGCCTGGAAGATTTCTACCAGAAGGATGCCCCCTCTCAGAAATTCCAGGATTTCCTGAAGAAATGGAAGCCGATGACATCGGGCTTTCATATCCTCTTCGGGGAAGAAATCTATTAGTCCAAAAACCCACGGGGAATACTAACCTGACTCAAACGAGAAATGTCGGGGTGGCCGGATTTGAACCGGCGACCACCTGATTAAAAGTAAGCGAATGTGGAGATAAGTTCTGTCCCCCAAGCTAGTCATTGCTTTTGGCCAACGGAACTGTCAATTAGTTCGAGCAAATGCTTCCTTAGTTGCCGCAAAATGCTGCGTAATTCCTCCGCCTGCCTGGTATCCAAGCAAGATAAAGTCTTATGGCTAACAATTCGCATCTCGGCCAAATTGTCTTTAACGAAGTCTAGCCCTTTTCGTGTTATAGAAATCCTTCTGAGCCTACGGTCGCCTCTTACTGGTTGTCTTCTCACCAAGCCGTCTTTCTCAAGGACATCGACTGCTCTCGAAACCGTGTGCTTGGATTTGAATACCCTTTTGCCTAGATTCGTTGGTGTCATGACACCACCATGCGTGACTAAGTTATGCAAAATACCAAAAAGTGTTGGGTTTGACTCACGTTTAGCTGTTTCTATTTCTAGATACCTATTGAATACAATGCCAGTGTATAAAATCGACAGTATAAGTTCACCCCTCAGATCTGAAGCTTGGGCCCTAATCTTGTCAGCTAAAGATTCTAGAAGACTTTGCTTGTCTTGGAGTTTCTCAGTACTCACGGAATACTCCTACTGCTTACAGACTTTGTACCCTAATTGTTATATTATACCACATGATACCGCAAAAGTATTCTCATAAGCAACAGTTGCGCTTGACACATTCTTCACTCGATGCTAAAATTCTTCTGGCTTATTTAACAATGAACAGGTACTGATTGAGAAAGCTGATAAAAATAAAGAGGGGGTGAGAGATGAACTAGTAGAGTAATCTTAGCAGGCAAAATCTAAGTAGAGGAGTTCTTATCCAATGAAAAGGAAAAAATTACTAATGCTAGTTAGTGTCATCTGTCTGGCGCTAATATTGGTAGCATTACCTCTAGCTACTGCCTGTGAGGAAGAGGTAACACCAACGACACCGACAACGCCGACAACGCCGACGACACCGACAACGCCTGAGACCTTTAATCTGACGGTAGTCTCCGGCCTGCCTGAGGGACACGCGGGGAACCGGGATTTGATATTCTGGGCAACAGAACTGGAGGAGCGCTCGGGAGGAATGGTTACGTGTGATATATACGAAGGCACCCTGGGCTCACCACCGGAATTCTATGACATGATAAAAGAGGGTGTCATTGACGTGATGTCGATGGGCGATGCCTGGGCACCCGACCAATTCCCCGTGTTCGCAGTAAACATGCTCCCCTTTGAATATCCCAACTGGCAGGTGTTATCTGCCACAATTGACGAGATGTGCCGTATGGGATACTTCCCAGGAATGGAGCCCTTTAAGCTACTCTATTTAAAGCCCACGGTAATTATGTATCCCTTCTTTGCTGAAAAGAAGGTTACCAAGTTAGAGGACTTTGAGGGGATGGTAATGAGACCTCCCGGTGGCCCCATCTTCTCAGCGACGGTGGAAGCGTTGGGGGCAACCGCCAAGGCCTTGTCCGGGTCCGAAACCTATATGGCTCTTAGCACGGGGCAGGTAGAGGGGGCGTTTACCGGTATCGACAATGTTATTGGTCGTAAGTTCTATGAAGTGTGCCAGTACGGGATAACAGACGCACCGATATTCGGCGGGGTGTTCTTCATGATAATGAACTTGGACACCTGGAACAGCCTCCCCTGCGATATACAGTTGATAATAGAGCAGCTCAATATGGAGGCTTATGACTACTTCCTCAGGGGACAAGCAGAGGAGGAACAAGGGTATTGGGACCAATGCGAAGCTGAGGGTATGGAGCTATACACCATTGGCGCTACGGAGTATGCGCGCTGGAAAGCGGCCTGCGCGAGCGTTGCCGATGACTGGGCCGCAAGCCTGGACGCTGAAGGACTACCCGGTACAGAAGTGCTGGAGACGGCAAGGGCTATTATCGCCCGATATACACAATAACGTATTATATTAAGGCTCAGAAATGATGCCGTGGTAAGACTACTATTACACTGACGGCAGAAGTACATAATGCGGTTAGTTCGATTTGGTCAGAAAGCGGAAAAGTGGCTGCATACCATGAGCAGAACCCTCAACTGGGTCGCCATGGTCTTCCTGGTTGTTATGGTGCTGACGGTTACCGTTGACGTTGGTGGGCACTATCTGTTTAAGCAGCCACTTACTGGCTCCCTCGACTTTGTCGAACTGATGATGGTCATCGTTGTTTTTTGCGGTTTGGGATACTGTGCCGCTTTAGAAGGCAACGTCCGTGTGGACGTGGTTCATGCCCGGTTGCCCAAACGTATCCAGGCGGGCCTGGATATCTTTACCTTTGCTGCCAGTACATTCATTTTCACCCTTATTACATGGAGACTGTTTGCTCGGGCCTGGAATATTATCCAGAACCCCCTTTCAGGCCCGGGCACGCAGACACTTCAGATCCCACACTTACCCTTTATATGGCTGGCTGCTGCGGGTAGTCTGCTCCTGTGCCTGGAACTCTTTGCAACTTTTTTGCATTCCATAGCTCGCCTTAGTCGGGTGGATTAATAGACCTACATCTGCTACTTGAGAGTATATGGTAATAAGTGAGAGGAAGGCAGGCAGAACATTGGCGTTGTTTCGTGCTAGCTGCCTCCTCCCCAGCGAGAGGAGGCCTTTATTGGAACATAGCATATCAGGGGATATAAACAGATGAGCCCGGAGATAGCCGGAATCCTAGGGCTGCTTATACTGTTTGTCCTGCTTTTTGCTGGAATGCCAATCGGCCTCGGTATGGCCCTGGTGGGCTTTGGGGGAATTGCTTACCTTTGGGGTATTGACAGCTCACTTATCCAGATAGGGCTGACTTCTTATGCTAGCGTAGCCGCTCAGGCTATGAGTGTGGTACCGCTGTTCATTGTTATGGGTCACTTCGCCTTCGCTTCCGGAGTGACCGAGGATGCCTACGATGCGGCACACATGGCCCTAGGGCGCCTGCCTGGTGGTCTGGCTATGAGCACTATCGGGGCCTCTGCTGGTTTCGCCGCCTGCACTGGCTCCAGTCTGGCGAGTGCGGCTACCATGACCAAGGTTGCCCTGCCCGAGATGCTGCGCTATAAGTACGACCATAAACTAGCAACGGGCAGTATCGCCGCCGGGGGTACCCTGGGCATTCTTATCCCGCCCAGTGTTCCCATGATTGTTTACGCCATAATTACCGAGACGTCCATTGGCAGACTCTTCATAGCCGGTATCATTCCCGGTATACTGCTAGCTACTTTATTCATGGTTGTTATCTACTTCATGGCTAGGGCTATGCCGCCGATGGGGGGTCCTCCTGCCGTTAAATTCAGCTGGCGTATTATCCCGGCGATAGCCGTTCGTGTCTGGCCAGCGGTATTACTGGCGCTTATCGTGATGGGGGGTATCTGGGGTGGAGTCTTCTCTCCTACTGAAGCTGGGGGCGTGGGTGCCTTCGCCGCCCTAGTAATTGCTTTAGCTAGGCGGAAGCTCAACAAACAGAATTTTATCGAAGCTCTGAAGGACACAACCAAGACCACGGCTATGATATTTGTTATCGTCATCGGCGCCATGATCTTTGGCTTCTTCATGACTATAAGCGGGTTGCCGGCGGCGCTGGTAACGTTCTTGGGCGGCCTCGAACTGCCCTCTACAGCCATTCTGGTAATTATCCTGATTGTATATGTCTTTCTGGGCTGTATCATGGACACCCTGGCCCTTACGCTGATTACTCTGCCTATCATATTCCCGTTGATTTTAAGCCTGGGCTTTGATCCTATATGGTTCGGCATACTGTTTACCATAAACGTGGAAATGGCCCTGGTTACGCCACCGATAGGCATAAATGTATTTATTATTAGCGGAATGGCTAAAGATATCCCAATGTACACGATATTTCGGGGTGTTCTGCCATTCATAGGGGCCATGGCCATATGCACGGCTCTGATAATCGCCTTTCCTCAGATTGCATTGTTCTTGCCCGGCACTATGATCAAGTAAAATAGGTGGACTACCCTCCAGCCTGTCCTTTGACCTATTCCAGCTTCATAAATTCCTTGGTCTTTAAACTAATGTCTCCCCCAGACACATAGGTGCCGATGATATTACCGCGGGTAATCGGCAAAAGTAAATGCGATGGATATTGGGCATTGTGATAGATTGTAATCGTATTGGGCGTTTGACTGCAAAGATGATACATGCGTACCTGGGTCAAATCCTCTGGTTCATCATCGGCACTGCTGATTTTAAGGGCTAGTCGATGGCCAGCTTTGAATAGGGCGGCTGTTGGATTTAGATTGATAGAAATCGGGTATACTTGCCCGGGAATCAGCGGCTTTGGATTGGTATGGGTATAAACGGCAAGCCAAGGCTTTGATTTCTTTATGTCCAGCTCACGGTGCGAAGCCTTAAGATAGCCGTGGGTCAAACAGGTCTCTTTGCCCTCTGGATCAACATCCCACAGGCTTACCACAAAATTCATATCTGTGCCACGGCAGGATGCATAGAGGTTTAAGAGAATTGGCCCAGCTACTTCCATATGTTCTACCATCGGTGCTGAATAATATTTCAGGAAGCCACGATTATTCGGAGCATCATCATATGAAGCAGACTCTGCTTCTGGCCAGGGTTCTATCTCACAGAGACTGTGATTTTCATGGAGATTGAAAGGGATCCACTTCGTGCCTGGAATAGGAAAGTTATCCGCTGTGAGCCACTCGTCAGCCCCTTGGACAAATAGCCGCACATTTGGCTCATCCATGATACCGGTATCGATATTTTTCAGCCAGTAATCAAACCAGCGCAGCAGTTCCCAGGCAAACTGGTAGAAAGGCCTATCAGTATAGGCTGGAGGGCAATTTAGCAACTTCTTGGGCATCTTCATTTCAGGCCAATGATAGAAGGCGCCTGGGCGGTGGGATGCAGCAACAATGTAAGACGGAACCTTAATTTTATCGTAATCAATTACAGCACGGTCTTGCCAATATTGACTCCATGTAGAATGAAGAAGCACATCTATTACTGTTCCATTGGTAGGTAAATCCGGATTCTTTAAGGTATCCACCAGTTGTGGATCGGCACTCATATCTTTGTCCGCTAGTGCTCTTGCTATGGCCTCTTGGTACCCTTTCTTTCCTAGCTCTTTGAGCAGCACTTTCTCATCAGTGTGACAATCTAGGTTAGCTAGAGAAATCAGCCATCTGAGGAAGCCACTAGAAAGCAATCCGCCGGGCCACCATAAATAGTTATAAACATCCAAAAATGGGCTGACAGGTGCGATGCATTTAAGATGGGGCGTTTCCAGAAGAGCGACAGGGAAATGATGCGTAGCATAGTATCCAATGCCAATCATAGCTACATTGCCATTGCACCACGGTTGCTTGGCTGCCCATTCCACTACCTCACTGGAATCTTGCATTTCTTTAGGTCCCAAGAAGTTATAGGACCCTCCAGACATTCCTGTGCCGCGCACGGCGCCAGCAATATGGACGTAGCCTCGCCTGACGAAGAAATCTGTCGGCCCGGCTTCAATAGAGGCGTCCGGAGCGCCGCGGATGCGTCGGCTTCTGGAGGCCGCTGGCCAGATACGTTCAGATTGTATATCTTTATTAAAGCCAGACATAGCTACTAGTGCCGGGAACTTCTTATTGCTATCTGGTCTGAAGACATCTACGGCAATTTTTACGCCATCGGCCATAGGGACCATGATATTGCGGTTTGCAATAATTTCGTACTCTCTCTTTGATACCCGTTTGTCTCCAAATATTGCATCCACCTTTTTTACCTCCTTAGGTTCTTCTGTATCTGTGATTGATGTTTTCGCTATAATACCAGACCCTTCTATATATAGTAAATGTCTTGTTCAAGCACCACTTAGCGGTAATTATCGGCGCATCTCTTTGCGCTTAGTATCTTGCATCCTTATTAAACCACTAATAGCTTAACAACCTTAGTTATATCGTCGATTTCCTCCAAGTTGTTAAGCATGTCGAGCACTTTTTCTGCATTTTCTTTTGATACTGTTTTCGAAAAAGCAACATTAGATCTGAATTTCTCTTCTATTTCTTCTTTACTTAGCGGTTTTTCAAGTGGGTGACCTTTAGCTACATCTTCATAAGCATAAAATTCTCGTCCGTCTTTCATCTGCACTCTTACCCCAGCGGCCTCAATCATGTCGGGTGGTATAGTCCCGGTTACAGTTACTTTTTTAGCGAGAGCCCCGATTTCAGGATCCCGTATGAATTCCTCCTTAAGGTGCTCCACCTTCACGCATTTTCTCACCAGCACATTAGCCACATGATAGCGTAAGCTGAAAATGGCGTTGCCTTGCGGGAAATCGCCAAGCTCGAAAGGCTGATTCAGGGGAGAATCGAAATGCATGGGGGCGACATTAATGGTTATATTAGCTATATCTTCGGCGATTATATCGTATTTATGTACCAATTCTAAGGCACAATCAATAGTGGAATGGACAAAACGGCAGCAGGGGTATGGTTTGAATGTACAATCGCCGTAGAATTTTTTGCCCAGATCCCTGGTCAAAATCTCGGGGTCATATTCCTGGCAATATAAAGAGAAATATCCATACTTGCCCAGAAGAGGGTCTTTGCCTCCGGTCCAACCCTTTCCAGCTAACTCCGCAGCAATGATACCATCGCGGGCAGCTAAACCTTGAGCTAGTTTAAAGCAATGGGCCCCATCATTGATGGCTTGAAAGCTCCCTGCAAGTTGATTTAGCACGATGCCGAATGCATTGATTATCTGGCGTTCGTTCAAACCCATAAGTTTGCCGGCAATAGCTACCGCACCGAATTTGTTCACCGTACCCGGCGTATCCCAGCCCTGAGAGATAGAACGCGTTGAGGCGGCACTGATACGAGCGGTCAAGTCATCGCCCAGTATCATGGCAGTGATAAGCTCCTTGCCGTCCGCATGCTTCCATTCCGCCACAGTTATGGCTGTCGGGACGTTGGTTTCGGCAATATGAGCCCAGACAGCTTTATCTCCGATGTAAGGCGTTATCACTCCGTAGTCAAAAGACCTGGCCATAATGCTGTTTATCATGGCCACGTTGCCGGCCGGTGCTTTTCCACCGTGTACCAGAATAGTAGCGTCTTTCTTCCCGTCCCACTCCCCCACCAAGTCCCTTAACTCACGGCAGCCTGCCGCATTGGCCCCGCCGATAATACATCCGACAATATCAATGAGTCGGTTCTTAGCCTGTTCTACGGTTCTACTGTCAAATACTTCGAAGTTGGTCTTGACTACGTTTCTGGCTAATTCCTCGACTATCATTTGAGAGCCCTCCTTCAGCTTTCAACGCTGTTCACCCCACCACTTCGCATTCTAATCCAAAAGATTCAAGGATTTGCTTAGCCCTCTGAATCTGGGCATCCGTTTGGGTTTTCAGTTCTTCCAGTTGGTATTTTCGGTCAAGCATCTGATACTTGCCCATGCCGAATTTGTGGTAAGGTAAAAGTTCAACTTTGCCGGGCTTCTTCAGGGAACCGGCAGCAAGGCTCGCAATATTCCTGAGTTCCTCATCCGAATCGTTAATACCGGGAATAAGCGGGACTCGTATTATCACCGGGACACCTTTTTTAACGACTAAACCTAGATTGCGGATAATCGTTTCGTTTGGCCTGCTTGCCCATTTCTGGTGAGCCAGGGGGTCGGTAAGCTTAACATCAAACAGCACCAGGGAGGTATATGGCAGGACCTTTTCTAACGCTTTGATACTGAAACACCCGGAAGTATCGATACAGGTATCAATGCCTTGCTCCCTGCATAGCTTGAATAGCGCGGCTACGAAGTCAGGCTGGGAAAGAGGCTCACCGCCGGAGACGGTAACTCCTCCCCCGGAGTTACGGTAGAATTCCTCGTCCTTTTTCACCTGCTGGAGTACTTCCGTGGCTGACATCTTCTCTCCAAATACCTTGAGAGCGCCCGGGGTACACACTTCCACGCATTTGGCACAACCGGTGCAGAGTTTCCGGTCGATGGATATGCTTTTATTGCCTAGTGAGATAGCCTGAGGGCTGCAGACATCGACGCAACGACCGCATTCGGTACATAAAGAGTCCCGGTGGGCTATTTCTGGCTGAGAATTTTGGGATTCTGGATTAGAGCACCATAAACATCGCAGCGGGCAGCCTTTTAAAAAGACGGTAGTCCTTATTCCTGGTCCGTCCTGGATGCTGTACCGCTGGATATTAAAAACTGTCCCTTGGACATCGCTCCGATTTTCCCGAACCTGGGTTAAGCCATCACGCACTGCCGACATTGGGTGCCCTTTTCAGACCAGTTTAATTCAGTCCGTGTTCTGTCCGGGCAATGATCTCGTCCTGAATAGCAGGCGGCAAGTCCACGAAGTAAGCACTGTACCCGGCTACCCTTACGATTAGATGCTTCCACTGTTCAGGGTGTTTTTTTGCCTCCAGCAGGTCTTCCCGGCCGGTGATATTGAACTGAACATGCCACCCGCCCCGGTCGAAGAATGTCTTCAGCATTGACAGCATCTTGTCGATTGACGGTCGAGTCTGGAGTATTGAAGGAGTAAACTTCATGTTCAGCACCAGGCTATCCATATATGGAATAATGTGATCTGCCTTGGTGGCCGATTTTATCAGTGCGGTAGGTCCATTAACGTCCGCGCCTACCATGGGGGACAAACCGGCGTCGTATAACGGTGTCTTCGCCTTCCTGCCGTTGGGTAAGGCCCCGGTTACTTCGCCGGCGGGATAGTGCCCGGTGAGAGCCGGCCGCGAGACTCGCCACGGTCTCCCGGTACAGGGATTGGGTTTATCCAAAATTATTTCGTTGGACTTCAGCGAAACGTAGTTAAAGATATCGTCAACATAATCATCATCATTACCGTATTTGGGCGCCTGCAGGCACATCTGATGAATGTCTTCATAACCTTCCCAGTCAGCCTTCAAAGCTTCCATTAGCTTGGCCATGGTGACCTTCTTGTCATCGAACACCAGCTTCTTGATGGCGGCAAAGGCATCAGCCACATCCACGCACCCGCGCTGGCCGAAACAAACTCCCATGTCGGGATACCGCTCGCCGCCTTCGTACACATCGAGTCCCCTTTTCAGGCAATCTTCTATTATTATCGAAGTCAAAGGGGTTCCTAGATGCTCTACCTTGGACGAATAACCGACCCAGTATTCCGTGGCGGCTTTCTCGACAAAATGGTCATACTGCGTCCAGAAGGCCTCATACAATTGCTCTATGTCGGTGAACTTGGTGACGTCGCCCGTCTCTTTGCCCACCTTCATTCCCGTCCTGGGGTCTACACCGTTATTCAGCGTAATCTCCAGTACCTTGGGTATAATGATGTAAGCCGCAATCTTACTGGCTAAATTACAATGGCTTACCACATAAGACAGACACCCCGCAGCGCTCCATTCTACGGCATCTTCGTAAGTATATCCGGTAGCCAAAAAGTTCCGTATGGCAATGCGGTCATTGAGGAAGGCCGGGATGCCGCCCTGCGTATCACGGTTGGTCTCGATTGCCTTGACCATGAACTCATAGTCCATCCCGTTATGCCAGCGGATATATATGCCGGGCTGGGGCATTTTTATCTGCCGTGCTACCTCCAGAATCAGGTAGGAAAGATCGTTAGTGGCGTCCAGGCCGTCTTTCGTGGTACCGCCAAGGGTAACCTGCTGTAAAAGCGAGCCAGCTGCTTCCTTCTCGAAGTAAGAGCCGCTTACCATTTGTAATTCGTTTAACTTTACCCACACCAGTCCGAGCAGCTCCGCCGCTTCTTGGCGGGTAAGCCTGCCTTCCTTCAGGTCATTCTCATAGTAGGGATATAAATACTGGTCCATTCTGGACGGGCAGGGGCCGGAGTGATAGGGAGCCTCTTTCCGAAGCCCGATATGAATGAACCAGTAGAACTGCAAAGCTTCACGGAAGGTCCGGGGCGGATTTTCTGGCACCCATTCGCAGCACTCCGCTATTTCTTCTAGTTCCTGCTTTCTCACCGGATCCCGTTCTGTTTTAGCCATCTTCCTGGCTAGGTCAGCGTGCCTATTGGCATATTTAATCAACGCCTCGCAGGTCATGACAATTACGTCGAGAATAACGGTCTTGTGGTAGATGGCCGTGTAGTCATTAGGCACATACTGGGCCGACCGGATGGTCTTTTCCTTCTCTTCCTTGGCCCGCCGGATAATGCCTCCGAGGCCGTCTCGCATAATGTGCGGGCTGAAGATCGTCTGCGTCTTGTAGACCGTGCCGTTGACATCGGGGAGGACTGCTACCTTACCCTTCCTACCGTCAATCAGGTCGGTGTAGCTGTCTCCCATTTTATTTTGCCACGCCCGATATACAATGTCATTGACCGACCTGCCGATCCAGTAATTGGCCACTTCTCTGATACCTGCCTCATCCGGATCTATGGAAGCCATCATCACTTCGCTCATCGTTCGGTGCTTCCGCTGCTCAAGTGCCTCCAGAACATCGTAAGGACTGCACTCCGGTACGATTTCAGCGCCACGGACAGCTTTGGTCTCGACACCTACAATGAGCTCTCCATCCCGGATGATAATAGGTGAGTCTTCCAGTACTCGGGCAAAGGCTTTGGCCCACCTTATACGGTTGGGGTCAGCCTCCGTCTCCTTCCATGAATTTGTGAGCGAGCGGGCCCTTTGAAATAAGATCTCCCGCGGGGCATTAATACATTCTTGTTTGCGCTTTTTCACACGCTCAGTAAGAACGTTCACTTTGCTGGTCTCTTCTACTGCTGAAGTGCTGATGACCATAGCTCCCCCTTTATTTATCGGTCTTTTAATTATTCTTAAAGATAATTTATTGTTGTTCTTGTGGAAGTCATTTAGTTACATATGCAACGACTTTATTATACTCCCTTCTGGGTGAACGTGCAATGGATTGAAATTGCAGGTTGCGTTAATTAGTTGGGGAAAACTAACCCCGTAGCCTTGCTCCTTCGACCAGAACTCATCCCAGTCGCCCTTATTATGCCACAGTCCTTAATTTGAGTAGATTATTCACTCCTTATTATGCCAAATCTGCTAAATCCTACATTGACGGTTTGAAAAAACTTCTCTAAAATAGTCCTCAATATCGTGGGTACTAAACGAGCTTGAGGAGGAAATGAAACATGGCTGATGACTTTGTCAGCTTACTAGCCAAGGCATGGATAGGGAGCAAATAAGTGGATAAAGAATGGGCCGGGTTATCACCGGAAGCAAAGCTGGAGAAGATGTTCGAGTCTTGGTTTAAGCCACAGGGCATAGACTTTATCAGTTTGGAAGCAGAGAAGGCGTATCAGGAAAGGGTAGCCAGGATAAAGGACGCTATGCAATTACGAGTACCGGACAGGGTCCCGGTCATCCCTTATGTCGGGAATTTTCCAGCCCATTATGTTGGGATGACAATTCAGGAAACCATGTATAACCCCGACAAGGCTTGCCGTGCAAGTGAAAAATTTACTTTTGAATTTGCGCCAGATGCACATTCCGGTTCTGCCGTGCCTGGGCGGGTCTACGATATTATCGACTATAAGCTTTATGTGTGGCCAGGTCATGGTGTCGGCCCTGATGCACCGTTTCAGTGCGTTGAAGGTGAGTATATGAAAGCAGATGAATATGATGCGCTGATTCAAGACCCGTCCGATTTCTGGATGAGAATTTACCTGCCTCGAGTTATCGGTGTGCTGGAACCTCTCAGCAATCTCTCGCCAATGCCCAATATGGCCGAAATAATCAGCGTGCTCGACCTTATCCTGGGGTACGGCATGCCGGAAATTCTCAGCGCCTTTGGGGTCCTTGCCAAAGCGAGAGAGGAAGCTATGAAATGGGGGGAGGTTATAAGTGGCAGTAACAAAAAGGTAATGAAAGCGGGGTTCCCCATGCTGATTGGTGGTCACTGCAAAGCACCTTTTGACGTGCTCGGTGATACCCTCAGGGGAACCCGAGGCATAATGCTGGATATGTACCGTCAACCTGATAAGCTTCTCGAAGCTATGGAAAGGCTGACGCCCTTGATGATTAATGAAGCGGTATCAAGCGCACGTTCCTCGGCTAGGCCTGTGGTGATGATGCCTTTGCACAAAGGCGCTGAAGGTTTTATGTCTGATGAGCAATACAAGACGTTCTACTGGCCCACTCTCAGAAAGGTTATACTGGGCATAATTGACGAAGGCCTCATACCGGTACCCTTTGCTGAAGGCTCCTACGATTCACGTCTGGAGATTATCAGGGATTTGCCCAAAGGCAAGGTCGTATGGAGGTTTGACCAAACAAATATGTCCAGGGCCAAGGAAATCCTGGGTGATAGAGCCTGTATCTACGGAAATGTGCCAGCGCCGATGTTAGACACCGGAACGCCCGATGAGGTGAAGGCCTACTGTAAACAACTTATCGACGTTGCCGGTAAAGGCGGTGGCTTCATATTGTCCCCGGGCTCAAGTCTTGATATGGCCAAACCGCAAAACGTGCGGGCTATGATAGAATTCACCAAGGAATATGGCATATATGGGTAAGCGGTAAATAATGGCAATGGCTCGCACATGCGAAGGCGCTACCACGTCAGCTGTTATTATCGTATTGGAAAGACACACTAGGATATCCCACAACACCATGCTCACCCCGGTATCAGTGGGGTGATTTACTTAATAGTGGTGGGATGTTCCCAGTGAAAGGGGACGACGTACCCGGATGGGTACGGATGGTAAGCAGTGGGCATCGCATCGGGTTTCACCGGATAATCTACCGATTCGTCAATTACTGGAGTCTTTAACCAGCCGTCCTCATATGGAGTCCGAAAAGTAAGGTTGAGATATAGTTTCTTGAACTTCCACTTCCCGTCTTCTTTTATATACTCGTTTTCATATATACCATGTGCCCAGGTTTGCCTTTGTACCCCTTCTATTGGTCTAACCCCCATTATCCAGGCATGCCATCTTCCCTTTGCCGTCTTGCCGCCTGGGTCTACATCAACAACACCCTGCAGTTGCATAGTAATTTGCATATCTCCCGGCATAGGTGGCCTTTTTTCACTCCCTATCACCGCTTCACCAAAAAATTTCTTGACCCCCTCCTTGCCCAAGAATAAACCGCGGTCAGCTACTTCAATAGACTCTGTATTATCAGAGAACATGTCAATAATCTTATCATCCCGCTTGGCATACAGGTAATAACCATACATTCTTTGCAGCTTCTTTATCTCCTCAATATCCTCTAAGGTCGTAATCCTGGCTTCCAATTCTTCTAAATTCATGATGCGCCTCCTTCTTTAGTCCCCCAATTTATGGTTGCACTCTTGTCTAAGAGGAAAATTATAGCGGGAGTTCTAGAAAAACTCAACGCAGTTTCGAGAACAAAGAGCCCACTCCAGCTTGACAAGCGTAGCGCAGAATTCTATTCTTGTGCTGAAAGAATAAACTTTTCAACGCAATTTGTGTCATCGAAACCTTGTAGAGGAGAGATACGCTAAAGCGATTACACGACTAGAGGAGGTAAGCTAAATGGAATTGGGGAGTATAAACCTGGTCGTGGAAGACCCGGATGCGGCTTTGAGGACATATTTGAAGTTATTTGGGACAAACAATGTCCAAGAGGTGATTAAGCTAAAGGGATTAAACGATACCGTTGACACAGTAGATGGGTACTTACTTAAGACAAAACCAGTAAATCTCGGCATCTTCAGACCGCGTCAGTCAACGGGCAGAATGGCAGAATTTCTCCAAAAAAATGGAGAGGGAATTCACCATATTGACCTCCATTTAGGACAAGACGATTTTGAGCAGACTTATAGCCAGTTCAAAAATCAGGGTCTGCCGGTGTCCGATAAACTGGTATATGTCGGGAAATTCAGCGAAGCAATATTCTGGCTAGAAGAGAGTGGAGCACAGGGGTTGCCGGTTAAATTTACCACCAAGACCTACCACGGTTTAAAGATGTGGAAAGACACGGTTTATTTGGACACCCCACAGAGATTTGAGACAATTAGTATTACTGAAGAATACCATAGGCCAAGAGTAAATTTGGGGACTATTATGGTCACGGTTAAGGAGTTGAAAGAACAACAACAGATTTGGTCAGCCATCCTGTCACGACCGGCACTGGAGGTTGGCAACCTTTCTACACTGGAACAGGGGAAGGTTGACGACGGACGTGGAAACATTTTTGTGCCGATCAAATACCGATTTCCAGGAAGTGGAGCGATAAATCTATATTGTGCGTTAAACGAAGATGCACCGATTAATAGGGTTATGGCTCGCAGGAGAAGAGATGTGATGTACTATAACATATGTAGCTATGTTACCCGGGACAAGGTCCACCAATACTGGAAACAACTGGAGGAAGCTGGCTTTGCCATGGTCGATCCAAAACCCATGCTTAACAGTAATGCCGGTAACGGGAATTACTTCTTCTTTGTGCATCCGATAAGCGCACATGGTGTACTCTTTGAGGTCGTGTCAGCCTACATAATGGATGAAGGGCATGGGGCGGTTTACGATTGGAGTGATACGGAAACGTATATGGTACCTCCTGAAATCCATTGATTTCAATTCTTTAGGGGAGCTGCTTAAATAGAAAAGGGGTAAGCGATGGAAAAATTTGCAAACACTGAATTAAGATTAAACAAAAGCGTAAAGAAGGGGGACAAAGAATCTCTGCTCTCGCTATTCAGTGCTGCGGAAAGATTTAAGCATATGGAGGTACTTACGAATGCAGATGAAGGTGCGAGCATTAAAGTCGTCTTAGAAGGATTGGGGGAAGCTGACCTCAAGCTTGGTGATGATATGGAGAAGGGACAGCAAAAAACTTTTATGACTCTTTTTTGGTATAGTGAAAAATCGAAACCGATTGAAATGAAGAGGAACGCTGAAGCGGGTGAGAGCATCGTGGTAAACATGGGGTTGAGGCCTCCTATACGTGGTGCGTCAAAATAAACTACCGAAATAGGTATAGTTGCGTCATAAATCATTAAGGGAGTCCGTAATGGATGCTATCATCGGTACCGGGAAGATATCTAAAAGGGAGTATGGTATTGCAGCAAACCGTGATATAACTGTCCCCATGAGCGATGGCGTTAACATTAACCTTGACATCTTTCGCCCGGATAGTAACGGAAAGTTCCCGGCACTGGTAGCAATGTCAGCATTCAACAAGGAGATTCAATCGGATCGCGTCTGGCCTTCGGCGGCAAGAAGCCGGCGTATTCGGGGCACGCCAGACGGGTGCTTGGAAGCCGGCCCCACAGATTTCTTTGTCCGCCGCGGTTATGTACATATCATCGGCAGTGTGCGCGGAACAGGGAAGTCGGGGGGTGCCTATAACTATCTTGGACCTAGGGAAATTAGAGATACATATGAGATTATAGAATGGGCGGCAAAGCAGCCCTGGTGCAACGGCAACGTGGGTATGATAGGAATGGGCTACTATGCCGCGCATCATCTTTTGGCGGCATCCCTGCAACCGCCGCACCTCAAGTGCATCGCTCCCATCGGCGCATTTTGGGATAATTACCGGGAATTCTGGTGGCCCGGTGGCATCCTCCAGAAAGGGTTCCTCAGGTGGCTTATTTCTCTGGTTAACCTCGATGTTCACACCGAGGAGAGCGTGCTCCTGAAGGAACTGGGTGAGGATGGGTTTAAAGAGACAATCGCCCGTGCCCTGGCGGATAAGGATCTCAGCAGTGACCGGGAGATTGTGGAAGCTTTGAAGAATCCCGACGTTCTCCCGAACGCGAACTACTTAGACATGCTTCTTCATCCGACAGACGGCCCTTACTGGCAGGTCCGTAACCCAGACTATGACAAGATCAAGGTACCTGCCTATCTGGGAGCGGCCAAGCACCGTCCCGGGCCATTTTACCACTGGGCCGAAATGAAGGTGCCCAAGAAGCTAATATTCTTCCCACCCAGTTACACTGACCGTCCCTTCTACCAGATTTCATGGGAGCAACTGCGCTGGTTCGACTACTGGCTGAAAGAGATAGATACGGGCATCATGGATGAGACGGCAGTCAAGATGTTTGTCCGGGGCTTAAACGAGTGGAAGATGGGAGACGACTGGCCTTTTCCAGAGACGAAATGGATTCCCTTCAACCTTCACTATAACAATCGCATGCTGTGTGAGATAGAGCCGTGGCCCGATGCGCCCTCCTATTCATACACTGATGCCCCGGGAGATCGTGGCTTTCTTAAATATTCCTCGGCGCCGATGGTGGAGAATACGGAGATGGTGGGCCCGATTACCTTAAACCTTTATGCCTCGTCCCGCGGCACCGACATGAATTTCCTTGTTGGACTGTATGACGCCGACCCGAAGGGCAATGAGACTCGCCTGACAGAAGGTGCGCTGAAGGCTTCGCACCGTGAGCTGGACCCGAAGCAGTCAAAACCGTGGCTTCCCGTCCACACGCATACGAACCCACAGCCTCTGCTGCCGGGGCAGGTGTATCAGTTTTCCATCCCTCTATTTCCCACAGCCAATCTCTTCAAGGCGGGGCACCGGATTGTTCTCAAAATCAGCAGTGCCGACGATGAGCCAGAGGATATCCACCAGGCGGGTTTTGAGCATCTTTGTCGGCAAACGCCCAACACGATTACGGTTTACCACAGTGCCCGGTATCCCTCACACTTGCTTTTGCCGATTACCCGGGGCAACATCGTTGGCACCTACGTTTCCGGGGGCGATATAAGCCTGAAGACCAAGGAATTTATGAAACTGACTTAAGCCCGAAAATGTGAGCATGCAAGCTGTCTGCGTATTCAGCTTGAACAACTCGTTACATATGCTTCAACTTTGCTACCGCCCATGAAAAGCGGATAATTCGTTAAATTGTACCATCGTTGGCCAGTTTCGTCATTTCCTCCTCAGTATACCCCAACATGCCAGAATACACCTCAAGATTATGCTCACCGTGAAAGGGAGCGGGAAAATATATATTTCCTGGTGTCTTGGAGAACTTAAACACGGAACCAGGCGTTTTTACTTTGCCGGAAACGGGCTGCTCCACCTCAATAATCATCTCCCTACTCAAAAGCTGTGGGTCATTACACACTTCGTCAAAGGTAGGGACTTTCACACACGGTACATCAGCGTTCTTGAGTTGTTTTACGATTTCTTCCGCACTCCTTGTTCTCGTCCACTCCGTCACTGCAGCATCGATTTGCTCTCTATATTTTATTCGCTCCTTTTGATTAGAACAGAGTGGAGTGCCTATTAGGTCTTCTCTACCCATGGCCCTGTAAAGCCTTTCAACCTGGCTAAGTGTGCCGGTATCGATTCTTACCGAACCATCTCGGGCAGGATAAAGATTGCCAGGTGTCATTGCGGGATGGCCATTCCCCAGTCTCGGCGGAACCCTGCCATCTATGAAATAATGGGGGGAGAATTCTATTGATGTAAGAAGCCATACACAATCTTGTAAGGACATGTCTATCACCTGTCCTTCGCCTGTTTTCATCCTATGCAGTAAAGCAGCTACGATGGAAAGCGCGGTAAAGAAGCCAGCGGAGAAGTCAGCTATAGCTACTCCGCATTTAACTGGGGCATCGGGCATGCCGGTAACGCTGATCAAACCTCCCATGGCCTGAATGACCGGATCATAGCCTATATCGCCCCGGCGAGGACCTGTATGTCCATAAGCAGATACCGAAGCATATATAAGTTTAGGGTTCAGCTTACAGAGCTCTTGACTGCCAAGGCCTAGCTTATCCATAGTGCCAGGGGAGAAATTTTCGACTACTACGTCCACTTTCTTGGCCAATTCCCGGCAAATATTACGACCTTTCTCAGATTTCAGATCAACGGTAATACTTTTTTTACCCCGATTTAATATAATAAAAGTGCCGCTCTCTAAACCTTGGGTGAGTGGGGCATCGTTTCTTACGGCGTCTCCTCCTTCTGGCCTTTCCACTTTGATGATCTCAGCCCCAAGATCTCTCAGCAGTAATGTACAGAAAGGACCCGCATACACCTGAGTGAAATCTAGTACTTTAATGCCATCTAGTACGCCTGCCATTTCATCCTCCTATACCCTGACTTATAGGACTATTTTGGTTTTGTCGGCTACCTGAGAAAAGCCTCACTTGGCAGCATGGATATATTCTACCACAAGCCTCAACAATGTGTGGACTAAACCATTTCTGATGTATCAAGGGCAAAATGGGTAGTTTGACAAGAATTAAGAGTGGGTTGTATCATTTTAACACCGCTAAGGCGATGGGACGGTTTCCCAAGGAGAATAATTCTAACTTACGGGGAGGTATAGCTATGGAGTTTGAAGGGAAGGTAGCGATAGTTACCGGCGCAGGACAAGGGATAGGTAGAGGGATTGCTCTTAAACTGGCCCAAGAGGGGGCTAATATAGTTATAGCCGATTTAAACCTCGAAGCGGCCAATGGGGTAGCCGGTGAAATTCAGGCATTAGGGCGCAAGTCTATTGCTATCAAAACAGATGTTACCATTAGCTCCCAGGTAAATCAGATGGTACAGCAGGTGCTTAAAGAATTTGGCACGGTGGACATTCTCGTCAATAACGCAGGGTATGTTGCCCCCATGATGACACCCTTTTTTAAAGAAACTGAAGATTACTGGGATAAAGTAATAGCGGTGTGCCTCAAGGGTGTCATCCTCTGTTCTAGGGCAGTGGTTGATACTATGATGGAGAAAAATAGCGGCAAAATTGTAAGTATAGCCTCAGACGCTGCCCGGGTTGGGCAACAGGGACAGGCTGTTTACTCCGGTGCCAAAAGTGGCGTGGTAGGCTTTTCCAAAGCTATAGCCAGGGAGCTAGCCCGCTATAAAATTAACGTTAACTGTGTTGCCCCCGGCGCCACCAATACCCCAGCGTTTGCCGCTGCGCCAGCAGAAATGAGAGAGGCGGCAGCCAAAATATATCCCTTCAGGAGAGTAGCTGAGGTGGAGGATATTGCCAATGCCGTAGCCTTCCTCTGCTCAGATGAGGCCTCTTTTATAACGGGACAGACACTCAGTGTTAGTGGTGGCTATACCATGATATAGGACTACTCTAATGCTCACACAGGGGAGATTGAAATATGAAGTATACCGATATCATTGTAGAGAAAAAGGGGGCAGCAGCTTGGCTTACCCTGAATAAACCCCACGTCAAGAATGCGTTAGGCAGACAAACTTTCATAGACATATTAGCGGCGCTGGACGATTTCGAAAAAGACCCGGCGATAATGGTGGTAGTTATCAAAGGAGCTGCAGACACGTTTTGTGCCGGGGTAGATCTGAAGGAACACGCTCAACGTGTGGCTACTGGGGACCTGTCACTTAAAGCCGAATTCAGCGCACTCGCCGATAGAGTGTTCAACGGCCTGGAAAACTTCCCCAAAGTCACAATTGCTATGGTACAGGGGGTCTGCATGGCAGGAGGCATTGAGATAGCAGAGGTCTGTGACTTTATATTCGCCGACGAGAACTGCAGGATAGGCGATGGACACATGAGGACCGGTATTGTGCCTAATGCTGGTGCTTCGATCCGAATGCCGCGGAACATCGGAATGAGAAAAGCCAAGGAGCTTCTTTTCACGGGGGACCTGATTAGTGGCAAGGAAGCTGAGCGAATTGGACTGATAAACAAAGCAGTGCCCGCCGACAAACTGGAGCAAACGGTTGAAGAGCTTATTGCCAAGCTGGTTGATAAGTCGCCTCTAGCATTGCAAGCCATGAAGATGCTTGTCAATCGTGGTTCGGGCTGTACTGTAGAGTCAGGCCTACAGCTGGAGCGACAGACAGTTAATTTCCTACAGTCAACCGAAGATTTTAAGGAGTCAATGGCGGCTTTTACAGAAAAGAGAAAACCAGTCTATAAGGGAAGGTAAGGGCACTGGTGGAGGGCTTCTTCGGGCGCTGGAGCTTCAGCTCTCTCAGTCGGTATTAAGCTATAATCCTCAACTACACAGCCTGACTTGCTTTAGGTATTTTCCTGCTTGAAACCTTTTGGCCTGTTTCTGATAAGTCGGCCCCAATCAGGCTTTCTTTTCTCTAGGAACGCATTCATTGCTTCCAGCTGTTCTTCCCCACCAAAAAACTTAGGGGATATGAGATTCGGGAAATAAGCGTCACTATGAGGCATATTTTCGATTTCATCATCAAAACTGGCTTTAACTATTCGCATGCAAGTAGGATTATGCGCTAATAGTTCCTGACACCATTTATCTACTTCTTCATCCACTTGGTCCAGTGTTACTACGGTATTGACCAGACCCATCTGGAGGGCTTCCTGGGCGGTATATCGCCTGCAAAGCATCCACATCTCTCTTGCCTTTTTGTGACCTACCACTCTGGTCAGATAGGCCAAGATGGCTCCGCCCGCCGGGCTGCCTACTCTTGGACCAACTTGCCCAAAAATAGCATTGTCAGCAGCTATCGTCAAATCACAGTGATAGGCAAGGTGATTCCCCATACCAATGCAGTAGCCCTTCACCACGGCAATTATTGGCTTCCCGCACAGCCTTAAATGCTGATGAATACTAGGCGTTTCTTCAAACACTACCTGGGAGTCCTTCTTCTCTCCTGATACATCTCCTCCGGCATTAAACGATTTATCGCCGGCTCCTGTGAGGACCACTACCCCTATACTGTCATCATTGCGGGCATCGCGTAGGCAGGCTATAAGCTCCCGTATTCCCTTCTCCGTTATCAGATTTATCCCCTTAGGATTTGTACGGGCCATGGTTATTCTGGCTACACCACCCTGGTCAAAGTACTTCTTCTCATAAATAGTATCGGGCGAGTATCCCGGTACTTTAGTCCACTCCCTTGTCCATTCCATTTCTAAATCCTCCTGTTATTTGATATCAGACTAGGCTTAACAGTTCATCTTGAGAAACCTATGGTTGTATTTGCAATAGTTCGCCCCCCCCCAAATTTGGCGGATTACTAAACAACTAACATTCAACCGGAAGTGCCACAAGAATTAGTCCTTGGATTGGAAAATTCCTAGCCAATTATTATATCGTCCCCCCAAGATGAATGTCAATCCGACTCAGCTTGTATCTGATGGCGTCATAGTCCGAGCCACCTGGGGCAGAAGGAATTCTTGCGCACATGCAGGCTTGTGTGATAGACTTGGCTTTGAAGCCCACGAGGGGCACCCAGATTATGTTGGCAACAATGCCTCGTATAGCTTTAACTCCGGCATACGAACCCGTGTGGCAGATGGTTTGTATTAATGCTAGTTTAAGAGCCCCCTATGATACCTCTGAATTGGAAGCCAACTAAGATATTCTACGGCTGGTGGGTTGTTATCGCAGGCTTCCTAATTTCTCTATTGCTAGGTGGGTTTGTTATCCTCGGCTTTACCGCTTTTTTTGAGCCAATAGCACACGAGTTCGACTGGGGCTACGCACATATTTCACTTGCCGCATCGCTTCGAGGTGCCGAGGTAGGGCTCTTTGCCCCTCTGATGGGTTTTCTTGTCGACCGCTGGGGCCCAAGACGACTAATATTTATAGGGACTATACTCCTTGGTCTTGCTCTAATTTTCCTGAGCCGTATCACATCTTTGGGTATGTTCTACGGTGCCTTTTTTCTACTGGCTATAAGCGATAGTGCTTGCAGTCCCACGGTAACTATGACAGCAGTGGCTAACTGGTTCCGCAGAAAAGTAGGTATAGCCACTGGCATTATGGCTTGCGGCTTTGCTTTTGGTGGCCTGCTAGTCCCTGTAATAGTCAAACTCATCGACGTACTTGGTGACTGGCGGACTGCGATTCTTGTTCTGGGTATAAGTGTGTGGGTCATAGGCACACCACTTTCACTGCTATTCAGGCATAAGCCAGAGCAATACGGCTATGTGCCTGATGGAGAAGAAAGCAAAGCAGTAATTCGTGACCAAGGTTTAAGCCCAACACAGACCCACGAGATGAATATCGGAGCCAAGCAGGCTCTAAAGACACGTGCATTCTGGCATATAGGACTGGCATCTGCACTTCAGCTGCTTGGCACAAGTGCTGTAGTTGTTCATATAATGCCTTATCTAAGCAGTACTGGCATCATAAGGTCAACCTCTGCCCTAGTGGCAATGGCTGTCCCACTAATAAGCATCATCGGTCGGCTTGGTTCTGGCTGGCTGGGTGATAGGTTTAACAAGACGCGAGTAGCCGCCGGCTTCTTTGCCATGATGGGCGTGGGCCTGTTCTGTTTAAATTATGCCTCTAATGAAGGGGTATGGCTGCTCTTCCCTTTCGCCATTCTTTTTGGCATCGGCTGGGGCAGTAATGTCCTGAGATCAGCTCTAGTGAGAGAATACTTTGGCAGGAACAGGTTTGGCACTATTCTCGGCTTTATGATGGGCATAGCGGGACTGGGCATTGTCCTTGGTCCTCTGTTTGCCGGATGGATATTCGATAACTGGGGAAGCTACCACGCTGCTTGGTTAATGTTTGCTGGCCTTACTCTTATAGCTACAGTCATTATGGCTACTACCCCGTCAGTAAAGGCCACGGTTCAATCGGTTAGCAACAAATAGATGGGTAATTCAGGCGGCAAAATCTGTGGACGAATCAGGTGGTCTACCTTGGATTCAGCCACCTTTGCTACTTCTGAGGTATCAGGTGGTCTGACCATCCAATCTTGTGCCTATGGTCGGGGTGGCCGGATTTGAACCGGCGGCCACCTGAACCCCATTCAGGTGCGCTACCAGACTGCGCTACACCCCGAACTACGGCACCATATTAGCACAATTCGGCAACGGCGACAAATAAATCCCGATTGAAAAGATTGGGCTTTTAGGTTATAACTATAGGGATTGAGCATTCGGAGGTTCGTAGTTGGCTAAAAAGAAACAGGAAAAACCGCGTCGCGAGCTAACCAGGCGCCAGCGTTCCCGCTGGAAGCAGCAAAAAAGGCGGCAGCGTATCATCTTTGGCGTAACCATCCTGATTGTCGTGGCCGTCTTAGCCGTTGTCGGCGTCGGAGTTTATCAAGGCTGGTACGTCAGCGATTACAAGCCGCTGCACGAGATTGTCCTTGAGGTCAATGGAACCGAGTTTGACATGGAATATTACGTCAATATACTCAGCTACGAGACCCAGGACACGTCTTCTGATTTCATTAGCTATATGACCAGCTATGCGGTTGATGTTATCCAGCGTGACGAGCTGGTCAGGCAAGAGGCGGAGAAGTTGGGCGTAACCGTTAGCGATGAAGAGCTCGACGAGTTAATAAGCGTCATAGACCCGCCGCCGCCCGAGAAATACCGGGATGCAATCGCCGGCGAGCTCCTGCTGCTAAAGATGCGCGATGAGTATTTCGAGGAGCAGGTGCCGAAATATGCTGCCCAGAGGCATATAATGGCTATGTTCCTGGAAAGCGAGGCACAGGCTAGCGAAGTCACGGACAGGATTGAAGCGGGCGAGAGCTTTACCACACTCGCCGCTGAACTTTCCCTGGACGAGGTTACCAAGGAGGCGGCGGGAGACCTCGGCTGGCTCCCCCAGGATGTCTTGCCCTCGATGGTGGATAGCACCGTGCTGGAAGAGGCCGCCTTCAGCGCCGAGGTCGGGACTTTAAGCGCGCCGATATTTGAAGAAACCAAGACCAAACAGGTGGGTTACTGGCTGATTGAGGTTACAGATGTGGACGAAACCGAGGATCCAGTCAAGGCCACGGTCATGAGAATACTGGTGGGTAGCGAGCAGAAAGCTCTGGATATCAGAGACAGGCTGGAAGCGGGCGAGGATTTCGCCGAGCTGGCCACTGAATTCTCTTTGGATACCCTCTCCAACACCGAGGGAGGGAAAATCACGCTTTCCCCTGGTGTGTCGACAACTGCCGTTGACAGTTATATCTTTGACCCTGAGGTGGAGTTGGGCGTCTTAAGTCAGCCGATACGTGATACGGAAACCAGCAGCACGGGTGGCTACTGGCTGATTGAGGTCGTAGACAGCGAACAAAACCGCGAGATTGATGACGATAGTCGGCTCACTATGAAGAATGAGGCTCTGAATAACTGGGTCCAAGGGTTAAGGGATAATCCCGAAAACGAAATCGTGAACTATCTGGATGAGGAAAAGCTGCTGTGGGCGGTTAGCTATGTCATTGGAGGCGAAGAGTGAAAAAACAGACTGTTGGCGTTGGTTTAATGGGACTGGGGGTAGTGGGTGGCGGGGTGGCCAAGGTGCTGACCGATAAGGCGGAGGTCCTCTCCCGCCAGGTTGGCTGCCCACTCGTCCTTAAAAAGATAAAGGTGCTGGAAGCGGACCTCTCCCGTCCTTTAGCCAAGGAACTGGGCTCAAAGCTCTTCACCACCGACGACGACGAGTTTTTCAGCGAAGATATAGATATCGTGGTCGAGGCTATCGGCGGCGAAAAACCAGCGCTGGACTACCATAAGCGGGCGCTGAAAGCGGGCAAACACGTGGTCACCTCCAATAAAGAGCTTATCGCCAAGCACGGCATGGGGCTTTTCGAGCTAGCGCAGGAAAAGGGCGTTGGCCTGCACTACGAAGCCAGCGTCGGCGGTGGCATACCCCTCATTGCCCCCTTCCAGCAGGATTTGGTGGCCAACAAGATAAGCGGAATATACGCTATTATCAACGGCACCACCAACTATATCCTCACCCGCATGGCCCGGGAAGGCATCGACTTCCCCTCGGCGTTAAAGAGCGCCCAGAAGCTGGGCTACGCCGAGGCCGACCCCAAGAACGACATCGAGGGCATAGATTCCACCTATAAGCTAGCTATTCTAGCTTCACTGGCTTTTCACCATCAGGTGCGCCCTGAGGATGTCCACTGTGAGGGCATCTCACGCCTGGACAGCCGAGACTTCAGGTATGCCAAAGAGCTGGGCTTCGCCATCAGGCTGCTGGCCATCGGCAAGCAGCAGAATAACCTCATTGAGGTCAGGGTTCACCCCGTCTTTATCCCCGAAGAATCGCTGCTGGCCAAGGTTGACGGCGTCTATAACGCCATCCTCGTCGAAGGCGACTTGGTGGGCAAGGTGCTCTTCTACGGCGAGGGGGCGGGGGCATCGGCCACCAGCAGCGCGATGGTGGCTGACGTCGTCTCCGCCGCCCGCGATATCGTTACCAGCACGGGCACAAGGGCAAGGTGGTGGCTGGAGCCGAAGTTAAAGATAAGACCGATTGCCGAGCTGAAGACTTGCTACTACCTCAGGCTCAATGTTGACGACAGGCCTGGCGTGCTGGCTCAGGTTTCCAAGGTGCTGGGCGACCATCGCATCAGCATATCATCGGTCATCCAGAAGACGGTTGACGACAAGGCGCAAACCGCCGAGATTGTCATTATGACCCACCCCGCTAAGGAAGCCGAGATGCAGCGGGCATTGAAGGAATTGGAACGCCTGTCTTCGGTTAAAGAGATAGGGAACTTTATCAGGGTGGAGAGTTAGGGGGCCGAGCTAGATGGCCAGAAATGCAGCTATAGGCGAAAAGTCCATCCCCGAGCTGCTTAAATCGCTCAAGTCCAAAAACGACACGGAGAGGTACGGCAGCTTCGAGGTCCTGTTGCGCATAAGCGAGGGAAAACCCGAATCACTCTATCCCCACTGGGATTTCCTGGCCGATATGCTCGATAGCAAAAACGCCTACTGGAAGCTGATTGCGGTCAGACTAATCTCTAACCTAACCGCAGTTGATAGCGAGAATAGGTTTGAGAAGATATTCGATAGATACTACAATCTGCTCAATGACAGCGTCATCATTGCCGGGCACATCACGGCCGATTCGGGCAAGATTGCCCGCGCCAAACCGAAACTTCGGACAGAGATAACCAATAGACTGTTGAATATAGACCAGACCGCCCAGAAGCACAAGGACCTGATAAAGGCGGGCGCCATAGCGTCTTTCAGCGAATACTTCGCTGAATCTAGAGAAAAGAAAAAAATAGTAGACTTCGTCAAGCAACAGCTGAATGGTGAAAGCCCCAAGACGAGGAAAATAGCTAAAGAATTCCTGGAGAAGTGGGGGAACTGATATGAAACCTGGCGTTCTCTTTAGATACAAAGACTTTCTCCCCATCACCAAAAAGACGCCCTTGTTCTCTTTAGGCGAGGGCGATACACCGCTGGTCAGGTGCCCCCAACTGGAGAAGGAGCTGGCCGTCGGCGAGCTTTACTTTAAGTTGGAGGGCTGTAACCCCACCGGCTCGTTTAAAGACCGGGGTATGGTGGTAGCGGTGGCTAAGGCGCTGGAGGCGGGGAGTAAGGCTTTGATGTGCGCCTCGACGGGGAATACCAGTGCCTCGGCGGCGGCTTACGCCGCCGGCTGCGGCGTCGAGTCTATAATCATTATCCCCAAGGGCAAGATTGCACTGGGCAAGATGGCACAGGCGATTATCTACAAAGCTAAAATCGTGGCCATAGACGGCAACTTCGACCAGGCTCTAAAGATAGTTCTCGCCCTTACCGAAAAGTACCCAGTCACGCTGGTCAACTCGCTCAACCCCAACCGCATCGAGGGGCAGAAGACGGCCGCCTTCGAGGTTATTGATGTCCTGGGCGAGGCCCCCGACTATCTCTTTATCCCCGTGGGTAATGCGGGTAACATCACTGCCTACTGGAAGGGCTTTAAGGAATACTATGAGGTGGGCAAAGCCAAAATCCGGCCCAAGATGATGGGCTTTCAGGCGGAGGGGGCCGCCCCCATCGTCAGGGGGCACATAGTGGAAAAGCCGGAGACGGTAGCTTCGGCAATTCGAATCGGCAACCCCGCCAGCTGGAAAAGAGCGGAGGCCGCCAGAGATGAGTCGGGCGGCATTATCGATATGGTCAGCGACAACGAGATTCTGGCTGCCCAGAAGATGCTGGCGACCAAGGGCGGCATCTTCGGTGAGCCGGCCTCGGCGGCATCTTTAGCTGGGCTGGTCAAGCTCCGTAAGCAGGGTAGGGACTTCTCCCAGAACCGCATCGTCTGTATCGTCACTGGCACTGGGCTTAAGGACACTGAAACGGCGGTCAAAAGCGCCGAGCCGTTCTTGGAGCTTCCCGCCGAGCTGTCCACCGTGGAGGAGGCACTAGGGCTAACTTGACATAACAAGGAGGGCTGGAGTGATTAACGAGGCAGATATTAAAGCAGCCGTAACCGCTATGATTAAAGCCATTGGGGAAGACCCGGAGAGGGAGGGCTTGAAAGGCACTCCTCAGCGCGTGGCCGATATGTACGCTGAGCTTTTTAGCGGGCTTATCATGGATCCGAAGCAAGACCTTTCCGTGGGCTTTGAAGAGGGGCACCGTGAGATGGTCATCCTCAGGGATATTCCCTTCTACTCCATGTGCGAGCATCACCTCTTACCCTTCTATGGCGTGGTCCACGTGGGCTATCTGCCCAACGAGACGGGGCGTGTTGTTGGTGGCAGTAAGCTGGCGCGGGTGGTGGAAATCTTCGCCAAACGCCCCCAGATTCAGGAAAGGATGACCTCACAAATTGCCGACGCCATCGTCAGCGGGCTGAAACCAGATGGGGTGGGGGTCATCGTTCAGGCGGAGCACCTTTGCATGATAATGCGGGGCATAAAGAAACCGGGGAGTGCCATCGTTACCTCAGCCCTGAGGGGAAGCTTTCGTAGCCGAACCGAGACCAGGGCCGAGTTCTTTTCGCTGCTGTACGGCAAGTAGTCTAGTCTGAGGAGGGGATGGGGCGGGGTTCCTGGAGCTCCATCTCCTGGCCGCAGCAGCTGGGTGTGCCTTCACCAGCCTTGGTGCAGAGTATTTCCGTGCCGCATTTCTTACAGCGGTATCTTTTCCCTAGTTGACTGGCCATCTATTTCTTCTGTTCCATAGGTTTGCCGCAGCAGTGGATAGCGCCTTCACCGCCGCGGGTAACGATAAACTCGGCGCCGCACTTTTTGCAGCAATATCTTTTACCTATCTGATTTGCCATCTAAATGTTGCCTCTCAAAGACTCATCGGCTCTACAAACCATACTATTATAAGCTCTGGTCTGGGCGCTGTCAAAGACTCCTATTCTCCCATTAGCTGCACCACGATCTGCCTGGAACGGGCCCTGTTGTCAAAGTCCACCACCACGATTTGCTGCCAGGTGCCCAACGCTAGGCTTTTACCGCTAAAGGGAATGACCAGCGAAGCCCCCAGCAGCGAAGCCCGCACGTGAGAATGCCCGTTGCCGTCGTGCCAGGCCTTGTCGTGCTCATAAGGGATGTCTTGGGGGATGGTTCTCTCCCACATGTTCTTGAAGTCGGCCAGTAGCCCTGGTTCGTACTCAATGGTGGTAATGCCCGCCGTGGAACCGGTGATGAACAGGGTAATCGTGCCCTTGCTTAAGTTCGTCTCGGCCAGCTGTTTTTGCACCTGGGGCGTAATGTCAATGATATCGCCGTGCCCTTTGCTTTCCAGGCTTATCTTCTTGGTTAGTACCATAACGCGCCTCCTCGAAGACGTTTCAGGCTTTCAACTTTTTTACCAGCAGGGCGATGTTTTTACCGAACCTCCAGGCGGTGTCCAGCCCCTCCTGGTCTTTAGCCACGTCGCCCTTCTCCATGCCGAAGGCGATATTCCAGTAGGTCGAGCCGGCCATAAAGAAGTTGGAAATCTGGAACCAGTAGTTCAGTTGCGCCAGGGTAAAGTTCTGGCCGGCGCGGCGGGCGACCACCAGCGCCCCGCCCACCTTGCCCTTAAAGACGCCCCCGTTAAGGCCGGCAATAAAGCCCGTCCGTTCCATCAGCCCCTTGATTAAGGCCGTCGCCGAGCTATAGTAAACCGGTGAAGCCAGTATAATCGCCTCCGCCGCCTTCATTTTTTCGTATACGGGGAAGAGGTCGTCCTTGATGGAGCACTGCTCGCCTTTGGCGCAGGCCATACAGGCGTTGCAGGGACGAATATCCAGGCCCGCCAGCCTGACCAGCTCGGTGTCCAACCCTTCCTCGGCGATGGCGTTGAGCGTGTGCCCAGTTAGTATTTCCGTGTTGCCATTTTTGCGGGGGCTGCCGACGATACCAATTGCTTTCATTTTAGCCTCCTCTAATCGCTTAACTCCTCCCAACTAACGTCATTCAGTTCGAATACGGGTCCGTCTTGACATACCTGTTTTAAGCCCTTTCGAGTCTTTACCGTGCAGCCGTAGCAGACGCCGAGCCCACAGCCCATCCGCACCTCCAGGGATATCTGAATGGGCTTGTTTTTCAGCTTCGACATCTTTGCCATCGTTTTATACATCGCCAGCGGCCCGCAGGCAAAGGTTTGGTCGGCTTCTTTTATAAAATCGGGCAGGAGGTCGGTTATCATGCCCTTTTCGCCCTTACTACCGTCTTCGGTGGCGATGACCAGTTTAACTTCAGGGAGGTGGGGATAAAGCTGGGCGGCGCTCGCTGTGCCGTATAATAAGGTGACTTCCTTTCCCTGTTTAGCAGCTTCCTCGGCCAGGAATCTCAGCGGGGCGATACCGATACCCCCCGCCACCAGCAATAGATTCTTTGAGTTGGGACTAATGCTAAAGCCGTTTCCCAGCGGCCCCAGCAGGTCTAGCTTTTCGCCAGACGTGCGCTGTGATAGCCACTGCGTACCGCCCCCCACCACGTTGAAGAGTAGAGCAATCTTGTCGCCCTCCCGCTGGTGGATGCTAAAAGGGCGGCGCAGTTGGTGCTCATCGTTTTCCCCGCAGCGCACCATGACAAACTGCCCTGCTCGTGCCTGGGAGGCGATTTGGGGGGATTCCAGCCAGAGCAGGTGCGCCCCAGCCATGGGCGTGGTGTTGGCGGTGACCTTGGCTATCTCCAGCATCATTCGGGTGCCTTCTTCCTGTAGTCGGCTACGGGCAGGGCACTGTAAATCTGGCTCCCCTTGAGCAAGACCTTCAATGCGGCCTGGGCGGTATCGAGCGAGGTAAAGCAGGGGATGCGCTTCTCGGTGGCGGCACGGCGGATACGGAAGCCGTCCCGCAGCTGAACGCGTCCGCCGGTAATGGTGTTGACGATGCCGTTCACCGTCTTGTCGTTGATGATGTCAAGCACATTGGGGTGCCCTTCGCTCAATTTCTTGTGTATGGCTGTTACCGGCAGTCCTGATGCCTTAATCATGGCGGCGGTGCCCTCGGTGGCATAGAGCTTGTAGCCTATCTGGGAAAAGCCCTTGATGATGGGTAATGCCTCTGGCTTATCCCGGTCGGCGATGCTGAAGAGTATGGCGCCTTCTGACTGGAGGTTGATACCCGCCGCCTGCAGTGCCTTGGCCAGGGCGGCGTCGTAGTTGTAATCAATACCCATTATCTCGCCGGTGGACTTCATCTCGGGCCCCAGGTAGGTATCGACGCCAATCAATTTTGACATGGAAAAGACGGGGGCTTTGATGGCCACCAGCTTTTGTCGCGGCCAGAGGCCCGTCTGGTAGCCCTGCTTTTTAAGGCTCTGGCCCAGCATGACCTTGGTGGCAACCTTTACCATAGGCACACCGGTGACCTTGGAGATGAAAGGGATGGTGCGGCTGGCGCGTGGGTTTACCTCTAGCACATATACCGATGAACCGTTGCCTTGGCTATTGCGCATAATGACAAACTGGATGTTCATCAAGCCCTTGATTTTGAGTCCCAGACCGATTCTGATGGCGTAGTCGACCAGTGTATCCACCTCGGCTTCGGTCAGGTTGATGCCAGGGTAGAGCGCCATGGAATCGCCGCTGTGAACTCCAGCCCTCTCTATGTGCTCCATTATCCCCGGAATGAGGATGTCTTCACCGTCACCGACGGCGTCGACCTCTGCCTCTTTGCCCTCAAGGTACTTGTCGATGAGGACGGGGTGCTTGGTGTCGAGCTCGATGGCCTGTTTGATGTAGCGGCTCAGCTCGCTGGAATTGTGCACGATTTCCATAGCCCGACCGCCGAGAACATAGCTGGGGCGGACCAGCACTGGATAGCCGATGAGCTTGGCCACGCTTAAAGCTTCCTCCGCCGAGGTTACGCCAGCGCCAGGGGGCTGGGGTATACCCAGCTCGTTTAAAAAGTTCTCGAAACGGCGCCTGTCCTCGGCCAGGTCAATAGCTTCGACACTGGAGCCGAGCAGGGGCATGCCGCTGCGGGCTATGGGTTCGGCCAGGTTTATCGCCGTCTGCCCGCCGAACTGAACGATTGACGGTGGTGCCTCCCCATTTCCCCCCTCGTTCTCCAGTATGTCGCGCAGGCTCTCCTCGTCTAAAGCCTCGAAGTAGAGGCGGTCACTGGTGTCAAAGTCGGTAGAGACCGTCTCCGGGTTTGAGTTCACCATGATGGCCTTGTAGTCGGACTCCTGCAGAGCCCAGGCGGAGTGGACGCTGCAGTAATCAAATTCTATTCCCTGGCCGATACGTATCGGCCCGCTGCCGATAACCACCGCCTTTTTCGCCTTGGGGGGCAGTGCTTCGTTTTCCTGTTCGTAGCTGCTGTAGAAGTAGGGGGTGGCGGCATCGAACTCGGCGGCGCAGGTGTCCACCATCTTATATACGGGGCGTATGTTCCAGTCGCGGCGCAGTTGCCTTACCTGTTCAGGGAGTCGGTCGGCTAATGTGCCTATCTGCTCGTCGGCGAAGCCCAGCCGTTTCGCCTTGAGCATAAGCTCAGGGGCCAGCGTCTCGGCCAGCAGCGTTTTTTCCATATCCACGATATTCTGCAGCTTGGTGGTGAACCAGAGGTCGATATGCGTGTGCTCGGAAAGCGCCTTGGGCGTTATCCCCCGCCTCAGCGCCGCCATCAGCGCCCAGAGCCTGAGGTCGTTAGGCTCCAGCGGGTAGGCTTTGATGTCCTCATTCAACTTCCAGCCAGGGTCTTCCCAGAGCAGTGACCTATTGCCGAACTCCAGAGAGCGGATTGCCTTCTGCAGGGCAGCTTCGAAGCAGCGGTCAATGGCCATAACCTCGCCGGTGGCCTTCATCTGGGTGCCGATAATACGGTCGCCGAAGGCGAATTTATCAAAGGGCCAGCGCGGAATCTTGACCACCAGGTAGTCCAAGGCTGGCTCGAAGGAAGCCATCGTCTTGCCGGTTACCTGGTTGGGTATTTCGTCCAGCCTTTTGCCCACGGCTATCTTGGCGGCCACGCGGGCGATAGGATAACCGGTGGCTTTGCTGGCCAGCGCCGAGCTGCGGCTGACTCTGGGATTGACCTCAATGACATAGTAGTTCTGGCTGTTGGGGTCGAGGGCGAACTGTATGTTGCAGCCACCTTCCACGCCCAGGGCGCGGATAATCTTTAGGCTGGCTGTCCTCAACATCTGGTACTCTTTGTTGGTCAGTGTCTGGCTGGGGGCGACAACGATGCTATCACCAGTATGCACTCCCATCGGGTCAAAGTTTTCCATGTTACAGACAGTGATACAGTTGTTGGCCGCGTCCCGCATTACCTCGTACTCTATTTCCTTCCACCCCACCACCGATTTCTCCACCAGCACCTGGCTGATGGGGCTGGCCGCTAATCCGCCGCTGACCACTCTATCGAATTCCTTAGGGGTGCGGGCCACCCCTCCCCCCGTCCCCCCCAGCGTGTAGGCGGGGCGGATAATCAGGGGCAGGCCTATTTCCTTAGCCACCTTGCGGGCCTGCTTTAGTGTGTTGACGGTGGCGCTCTGGGGCGTTGGCTCGCCGATTTCGGTCATCAGCTTCTTGAAAAGCTCGCGGTCTTCGGCGTTTCGGATGGTCTGGATGGGGGTGCCCAGAGATTTTACGTTGTATTTCTCCAGTATGCCGGCGTTAGCCAGGTCTACAGCCAGGTTTAAGCCCGTCTGCCCGCCGAGGGTGGGCAAAAGCCCGTCGGGGCGCTCTTTTTCGATGATGCGCCCGACCATTTCTACCGTCAGCGGCTCGATATAGACAATGTCGGCGATGCCCTCATCGGTCATGATGGTGGCGGGATTTGAGTTGACCAGCACCGAGGTAACGCCTTCTTCCCGCATGGCCTTGCAGGCCTGGGTGCCGGCGTAGTCGAACTCCGCCGCCTGGCCGATTATAATTGGGCCGCTACCGACGATTAGTACTTTTTTAGGTTTCAAGTTTGCTCCTTGCTACTTAAATCATTAATACATTTCTTGTATATTTCTTCTATTAGATTTCTCATATTGATAATACTTTCATTGCAGTATGGTATTACTTCTTGTTTGGACTTACCGCTATTAATATCACGCGGGTTATCGACTAAGTATGTTGCCGTGATTCTATCGGCCTCTAAGTAGCGTATTTGGGGGTCATCGTTTGGTTTCCTCGGCTTTGGTTTTACGGTTGCTATGCTATAGAAGCTGATCACGCTTCTATGTGCAGAATGATTTCGATATTCACGGAGTTTCCAGAACCATCCGCTACTATCGCCATTAAGCTTTCTAAGTTTTTGTAGCACCTTGCCCTCTTTGGGCATTTTGCTAATCACAGTTTCCATTTTCACTTTTTCTATATCTAAGTCACATCTAAAAGCAACGTTAATCTCCTGTAATAGCGTGTCAAATGCACCAACAATCTCAAATAAAAAAGCGTCCAAGTTCAGCTCAGCTCTTTTTATCGTTTTAGGATATGTTAATGCACTGTGCTTTCGTTCCAAACGTTTCAGATTGCTTAAAAATTGCTTTGCTGCCCACAATTTAAACTGAACACGTTTGTGGAATTGCTCTAAGAGTCCTCTCTTAGTCTCATCCTTTAAGCGCTGGCTAACAATGGTTGGGAAAATCGCGGAATTAGAAGCACTCATTTCCCCTACCTCACCCCTTTATTTACTTCTTGTTCCCCTTAATCATCTCCATAAACTGGTCGAAGAGATATGTGTTATCCAGCGGCCCCGGTGAGGCCTCAGAGTGATACTGGATGGCAAAGATGGGCAGCTTTTTATGGCGCAGCCCCTCCACCGTGCCGTCGTTGAGGTTGATATGGGTAACTTCCAGCTCTGTGCCGATGGTGTCGGCGTCGACGGCATAGCCGTGGTTCTGGGCGGTGATATGAATTCGCCCGGTGGCCAGCTCGCGCACCGGGTGGTTGGCGCCGCGGTGGCCGAACTTGAGCTTGAAGTTTTTGCCGCCGAAGGCGCGGGCGATGAGCTGGTTGCCCAGGCAGATGCCCATCATCGGCTTCTGGCCGGCCAGTGATTTAACTGTTTTAACTATATAATCAAGCAGGTCGGGGTCGCCCGGTCCTGGCGAGAGGAGAACTCCGTCCGGCTTTAAATCCAGAATATCCTCCCCTGCAGTAGTGCAGGGCACGACGGTAACAGCGCAGCCCCTCTCAGCCAGCAGGCGCAGGATGTTGTATTTCAGGCCGCAGTCGAGGACAACGACCTTGTACTGCGGCTTGCTCCCGTCGGGCCACTGATAGGTTTTTGGGGTGCTTACCTGCCTCACAAAGTCTGTCGAGCCGTAGTCGGGCTGCTTCCTTAACTCTTTCAACGCTTGGCTTGGTGTCTTGTCGCTGGTGATAATGCCCATCATCACGCCCACAGAGCGTAATTTACGCGTAACCGCTCTGGTATCAATGCCACTTATGCCCGGTATGCCGTATTCGGTCAGATATTGGTGTAGCGTCTGTTGGCTCAGGTAGTGGTGGGGTTGGTAGCACTCCTCACGTATAACAAAGCCCCTGACCTGTATTCTGGCCGATTCGATGTCCGGCTCGTTGATGCCGTAGTTGCCGATGAGGGGGTAGGTGGGGATGACAATCTGCCCCGCATAGGAGGGGTCGGTGAGCATTTCCTGATAGCCCACCATGCTGGTGTTGAAAACGACCTCGCCGAAGGCGTCGCTTTCGGCGCCGAAGGAATAGCCCTGATAGACCGAGCCGTCGGCTAAGACCAAGATTGCCGGTTTATTCATGGGCTATCTAGCTCCCTTCGTCTTTATAGACTATCTTCCCCTGATATGTGGTCGCTATTACTTTTCCTTTTAGTTTTTCACCCGCCAGCGGGGTGTTTTTGCCCTTGGAGGCGAACTCTTTTGTATCCACCACCCACTCCCGCTCCGGGTCGAATAGGGTGACGTCAGCCTCAGCCCCGACGGCCAGCGTCCCCAGCTTGCCCTGCTTTTCCCCTAAAATCTTAGCTGGCTCAGAAGTAAGCTTGGCGATGAGCGTAGTCAGGCTCAGTTTCTTCTTGTGCACCAGCCCCATCAGTGCACCTAATGCTGTCTCCAGGCCGCTGATGCCGAAGGGGGCTTTGGCGAACTCGCAGAGCTTGTCGCCCTCGGTGTGTGGGGCGTGGTCGGTGGCAATGATGTCGATGGTGTTATCGTTAAGCCCCTCAATAAGAGCCTCGATGTCCTTTTCTGTCCGCAAGGGCGGGTTGACCTTGGCGTTGGTATCATAGCCGATGACCCTCTCCTCGGTGAGGGTGAGGTGGTGGGGGGTGGCCTCGGCGGTAACGTTAATGCCTTTTTCCTTGGCGCGGCGGATAAGCTCGACGGCACCCGCGGTAGTGGTGTGAGCAATATGGAGCCAGCCGCCCGTCAGTTGTGCCAGAGCCAGGTCGCGGGCAACGATGATGTCCTCGGCGGCATTGGGTATGCCGCGCAGCCCCAGCTTGGCTGATACGACACCCTCGTTCATCTGCCCGCCCTCGGTGAGAATTGTGTCCTCGCAGTGGTCAGTGATAGGCAGGCTGAAGGCACGGCTGTAGTCCAGCGCCTGGCGCATGATATAGGAATTCAATGCCGGCTCACCGTCGTCGCTGAAGGCAATGACCCCAGCCGCCGCTAACTCCCCCATCTCGGTAAGCTCTTTGCCCTTCCGTCCCTTGGAGATGCAGCCTATCGGTAGCACCCTGACTACTCCCTCCTCTTCAGCCGTCGATTTTATATACTCAATAGCCGTCTGGCTGTCCAGCGGTGGGTTGGTGTTGGGCATGCAGCAGATGGTGGTAAAGCCGCCCCGGGCGGCGGCTCTGGTGCCGCTGGCGATGGTTTCTTTTTCTTCATAGCCGGGGTCGCGCAGGTGAGAGTGCAGGTCGATTAAGCCGGGGCAGACCACCAATCCCTTGGCGTCCAGAACCTCGTAATCGCCTTTGGGCGGCTCCCCTTTGCCGTGCCAGGATATTTTGCCTTCGGCGATGAGCAGATTGCCGACTTCATCGACGTTCTGGCTGGGGTCGATTATTCTTCCGCCTTTGATTAGCAGTGGTTTGTTCATGGTTTCTGACTCCCGGCTAGTATGTAGAGCAAGGCCATGCGCACGGCCACCCCGTTGGTCACCTGCTCGTTGATGACCGACTGGGGGCCGTGGACGATGGCGGGGGCAATCTCAATCTCTTCGTTTACCGGGCCGGGGTGCATAACCAGCGCGTCGGGCTTGGCCAGCTTTAACCTGGCTTCGGTAAGCTGATATAGCTGGACGTACTCACGTATGCTGGGCAGGAGCCCGCTCTGTTGCCTTTCCAGCTGTAATCTCAGCGTCATTACTACATCGGCGCCTTGAAGAGCGCGCTCGATATTATGCTCGATGTTCGTGGTGGGGAGGTGGTGGTTCTGTTTCCCCATATCGTTGGGGAGCAGGGTGGGGGGACCGCAGAGCGTCACGTTCACCCCCATCGTGGTCAGCCCCCAGATGTTGGAGCGCGCTACGCGGCTGTGCAGGATATCGCCGATGATGACCGCCTTTAGGCCCTTTAGGTTCTTATGCTCCTGAATAGTATAGAGGTCAAGCAGTGCCTGGGTGGGATGGGCGTGCCAGCCATCGCCGGCGTTTATTATGCTGGCTTTTACGTACTGGGCGGCGATATCAGGCGCACCGGAGTTGGGATGACGCATGACCACCATATCCGCTCCCAGCGCCTCCAGTGTGCTCACGGTATCAATCAGGGATTCGCCCTTGGTCACGCTGCTGGCGGGGGCGCTCAGGTTGGCGGCATCGGCGCCCAGGTTTTTGGCGGCCAGCTCGAAGGAGAGTCGAGTGCGGGTGCTGGGCTCGTAGAAGAGGGTTATCAGCGTCTTGCCGCGCAGCGCCGGCACTCGTTTAATCGGCCGCGATAAGACCTCTTTCATAGCCATGGTGGTATTGAAGACAAGCTCTATCTCTTCGCGGCTGAAGTCGTCGACGTCGAGGATATGGTGGTGCTGCCAGACCGAAGCCGGCTTGGGTGCCACTGTCTTTATCTGTTGTGTCGTCATTTAACCCTCCTTGGCGGGCACAGAGGTAATGGCTACTTCGTCGGTGCCGTCGCTTTCCTGCAGTTTGACCTGTATGTCCTCGTGTCGGGAGCTGGGCATGTTCTTGCCGACGTAATCGGCGCGGATGGGTATTTCGCGGTGACCGCGGTCGATGAGCACGGCCAGCTGTATCAGCCGGGGCCGCCCCATATCGGTGAGTGCGTCCATGGCGGCCCTGATGCTGCGCCCGGTGTAGAGGACGTCGTCGACCAGTATTATGGACTTGCCGTCAACGTTGACGGGGATGTCGGTGTGCTTGACGGTGGGCTGTAGCTCCAGTGAGGAGAGGTCGTCGCGGTAGAGGCTGATGTCCAGCGTGCCCACGGGTATCTTGACACCAGCAAACTCCTCAATGTTGGCCGCCAGCCGTTTGGACAGGGGCACGCCGCGGGTGTGTATGCCCACCAGTATTAAATCTTCGATGACTTTGGTACGCTCGATAATCTCGTGGGCGATGCGCGCCAGGGTGCGCTTGATGTCTTCCTGGGTCATTATGATTTTTTTGGACATAAAAATAACCTCTTACCCAAACTGGCAAGAGGCCTCGCTCCGCGTTTCCATTTTTCCCTTGCCAGTCTCGCCGGACCGGCTTAAAGGTTCCTTATTCAGTTTTACTTAATTATACATTATAACACTTCTTCCGAGGGATTGCAAGATATTATATGTGGGACTATTTCGAAGCCTGTTCCCCCCACTTCCCAAAGCCACTATTCTAAAACTCGCCGATGATATGGGCGCAAGGTTCGTTAGCCAAAACGTTAGCTATCCGTTACAATTAGTATATGGAAGCCCGCCATCTAAGCGATAAGGGCAGTAAGCCGTTAAAGATAGCCTTAGTCATCGTACTGGTGATTTTGGTCGCCGAGGTCGTAGGCGGCATCCTGAGCAATAGTCTGGCCCTGCTTGGGGATGCCGGCCATATGCTGGTTGATGGTCTGGCTTTGGGACTGAGCCTGTTCGCCATGACGCTGGTCAGGAGACCAGCAACGCCAAACAAAACCTTTGGCTATCATCGCGCCGAAATCATGGCGGCTCTGGCTAATGGCACCATTCTGGTCTTAGTTTCCGCCTATATCTTCTACGAAGCCTACCAGAGGTTTTCCGACCCGCCCCAAATCCACACCCCATTGATGTTAGTGATAGCGACCATCGGACTGGCGGGCAATCTGGCCGGGTTTCTGCTGCTCAGAAGATACGTTCACCAGAGCCTGAATGTAAAAGCCGCCTTCTGGCATATCATCGGGGATACCATATCCTCGGTGGGGGTGATTATTGGCGGGGTAATCATTCTGTTTACCGGCTGGTATATAGCAGACCCGATCATAGCCGTCCTCATCGGCTGTATCATACTGTGGGGGGCGGTGCGGATAGTCAGAGAATCCGCCGATATTCTCATGGAATCGGTTCCCCGGCATATTCAGGTTGATGAAGTTATAGAGCTAATCAAAGACGTTCCCGGGGTCGAGGATGTGCACGATATTCACATTTGGACTATTACCTCGGGACTGCACGCCCTGAGTGCTCATGTACAAATCAGGGACCAGATGGTGAGCCGAAGTGCTGAGATTGTAGAGACAGTCAATAAACAACTGGCCGAAGATTTTAATATCAGGCACACTACGCTGCAGCTCGAATGTGAGAGCTGCCCTACCGGTTTTATTTGTGATATAAACCCACCTAATCAGAATAAGGGTGAGGAATAAAGGGGCCTTGTAAATCAAGAAATTTGCTGATAGCAGTCCCAGCAGACTATCTCGCAATTGGACAGCGAATCATCATCAGGGCTGCCGATGTGGTGGGCCTCCCAGCCTCCCCACTCCTCTTTGCCCCGGTTCCATTTCACCAGCGCTCTATGGCACTTGGCCCAGTGCCCGTGGTCGGTTCTGGTGCATTCGCAGGTGGCGTTGGCTCTCTTCCAGGCCTGCTCCACCACCTCCGTACTGAAAGCCATTTCTGCGTCTCCTTTTGACTACTTCCCCAGACGCGCTAAGGTTTTGGAGGAGACTGTACACGGGGATTATAGCATATCTTTACCAATCACAGCCCAGCGGTTATAATAGGCTGTAATTCCTAACAAGTTCGGCGGAGGTGAAACTTGGCTGCTCTATACATAACCTCTCCACAGACGGGTGCGGGCAAGACAATGGTTTGCGCTGGCCTAGGCAAGCACCTCAAGGGCAAAGGCAAGAAGGTGGGCTTTTTCAAGCCGCTGGTGGCGGCTATCAAGAGTAAAGAGGCTGATAGCGATACCGCCTTTATCAAGCGCGTTTTGTCCCTGAAAGAGCCTGTTGAAGACCTCTGCCCCGTGATTGGCGGGGAGGGTAAGCTGACCAGCAAGGTTAAGCAGGCCTATACCAAGGTTGCCAAGGATAAGGACGTGGTTATCATCGAGGGCGTCTGGCGGCAAAGACCGGGCGCCAAGCCCGTCGAATCGGCTTATGAAATAGCCAAGGCGCTGGAGGCAAAGGTCATCGTCGTCGAGGCTTACTCACCCGACCTGTTCAAGACGAATTTAAGTGATAAGTACGAAGGCTTCGGCGCTGACCTGCTCGGTATTGTCATCAACAAAGTGCCGCTGAGCCGCATGGAAGCGGTGCAGGGGTTGGGCGGGGCGGTGCTGGGGGTAATCCCCGAAGACAGAGCACTGCTCGGTCTGACGGTAGCCGAGCTGGCTGAGCTTGTTGAAGGCAAGATAGTGAGCGATGACGGGAAGTCGGGGGAGCTGGTGGAGAACTATATGCTGGGGGCTCTAGGTGTGGATTCTGGCCTGAACTATTTCGGCCGTAAAGATAACAAAGCGGTGGTGGTCAAGGGCGAGCGCCCCGATATGCAGCTGGCGGCCCTGGAGACTTCAACAAAGTGTCTGGTTATCAGCGGCGATGGCGAGCCCATTTATGACGTGCGCCGCAGCGCCGAGGCCAAGGCCATTCCCATTATCGTCACCGATGAAGATACCGATTCGGTGATGGATATCGTTGAGCAGGCTCTGGGTATGACCAAGTTCAATCAGGAGAAGAAGCTGCCCCGGCTAGCCGAAGTCATGAAGCAGGGCTTTGACTTCAAGGCTTTGTATAAGGGGCTGGGGCTGGCCTCTTAACTATTAAGGACTACCGAACCACTTCAGCCACAGTTCCGCCGTTTTCTGAAAGTTATTCAGCGCCGCCGAGATAGTCGGGCCGTGGGCCGCACAGCCAGGTATCTCATCGCTTTTGGCCACGAAGCGGCTGTTCCCGTTGCCATTATTCCTGCGGAAAACCTTGATTCTGGAAATCCGGATGGTCAACCTCTCGTAGTTTGCCAGACTTACCATAGTGTCTCCGCCGCAACCCCTTTCGGTTATAGAGGCACTAATTATAGCCAGTTGAGCCTGGCTGTAAATAGCGAAATAGTAGTGGTAGTGTAGGGAAAATTGCCTTCGTGTCAGAAAAACCTACGTCTAAAGTACAGCGCCACATTCACCAGGCCAATGAGCACGGGTACCTCCACCAGCGGCCCGATGACGGCGGCAAAGGCTGCCCCCGAGCCGATACCGAAGACGGCCACGGAAACGGCGATAGCCAGCTCAAAGTTGTTGCTGGCAGCGGTGAAGGCGATGGCCGTCGTCTTGGGGTAGTCGGCGCCTATCCTCTTGCCCATGTAGAAAGACACCAGGAACATGACCACGAAGTAGATGAGCAGGGGAATGGCGATGCGCAACACGTCCAGCGGAAGCTGGACGATTATCTCGCCCTTGAGAGAAAACATGACCACGATAGTAAACAGCAACGCACCCAGGGTTATGGGGCTTATCTTGGGGATGAACTTCTGCTCGTACCACTGGCGCCCTTTGGCCCTCATCAGGAAAAAGCGGCTGAGCATGCCCCCGAAGAAGGGAATGCCTAGGTAGATAAGAACGCTCTGGGCTATCTGGCCGATGGTGACGTGGACGGCTGCCCCCTCCAGCCCGAACCACTGCGGCAACACGGTAATGAAGACATAGGCGTAGACCGAGTAGAAGACTATCTGGAAGATGGAGTTGAGGGCCACCAGCCCGGCGGCGTACTCGCTGTCCCCCTTGGCCAACTCGTTCCAGACGATGACCATGGCGATACAGCGCGCCAGCCCAATCATAATCAGCCCCACCATGTACTCAGGGTATGGCCATAAGAAACCGAGGAAGAGGATAGCCAGGAAGAACATGAGCACGGGGCCGATGAGCCAGTTCTGTATCAGCGATATGCCCAGCACTCGCCAGTTGCGGAATACCCGCCCCAATTCCTCGTATTTTACCTTGGCCAGGGGCGGGTACATCATAAGTATAAGCCCGATGGCTATTGGTATGGAGGTGGTATCTACCTGGAAGAAGGTGATGAAGTCGGCGACCTGGGGGACGAAATAGCCCAGCCCCACTCCCAGCCCCATAGCCAGGAAAATCCAGAGGGTTAAGAAACGGTCAAGCGTTGAAAGCCTGCCGGCTACGCCTTTTGATTCGTTCATGTTATGCTTAAAGAACTCTTGCCTTATCTATAATTGCAGTCTACTGGTCTTCTGGCTCGAAGGCGCATGGCCCGCAGGCCACGGCCACGAAAACTATGCTTTCGGTAACGAAGCCACCCTCGCCATCGGACACGGTTAGGCTAACGTTACGCTCGCCAGCGCCAGTAGGGGCGGTCCAAGTGATGACGGCGCCCTCTCCGGAGATAGCGCCTGCGTCAGCTGACCATTCGAAGGTTAGCTCATCGCCGTCTGGGTCCGAAGCAACGCACTCAATTTGATAGGCTTTGCCTTCCAGTACTCTATAGCCGATTTCGGAGGTACTAAATCCCACGGTTATTTCGGCCAGGTATATATGCTCGGCGGTGACGATAAAGCTCTCTATAACGGGCGGGTGGTTTACGGATACTACATCTACACCTAGCTGTTTGATGGCTTCACCGTCCCTGTCATCGCTTACGGCCACGATTATGGTATAACTACCGGGCGCTTCAGGTGCGGTCCAGCTAACAGTAGAGCCTTCCCCGGAGATATTGCCGTCATCGGCTGACCAACTGTAGCTCAGTTCATCCCCATCCGGGTCTGAGGCAGTGCATTCGACTTGATAGCTGGCTCCGGTCTCGACTTGCTCTTTGTCGATGGTGAGGCTGGAGATTGAGGGTGGCTGGTTGGGTGGTGTGCAACCGCTACTAGCGAGAAGAGCGGTGATAATCAGGATAATTATACCGGCGGCGACCTTTTGAATTGCCTTATTCATGTCCTAATTACTTTCTTACCGCCTGCTTCAGTCTTTTCCTGTCCTGCGCCATTAGCTCGTTGCTGATAGGGGAGTCTTTCAGTAGCTTAGCTAGCGAGGCGGCGTGGCTGTTGGCTGTTTGCCAGTCTATGGAGTAGACTGTCCAGAGCCCATCTCTTCTGGCGGTCAGGAAACCAGCATCCTCAAGTATGCCCAAATTACGCGAAGCCCGTGACTGGGATATATCCAGTGCCTGCATCACCTCACAGACGCAGCATTCTCTCTCCAGAAGAACATTCAGCATTCTGAGCCTGGTCTCGTCAGCGAGGGCCTTGGTGGCCTTAAGCAGTTCTTGCATTATCATATCCACATATGCGCATATCCGCATATATCATACAGCTTTAGCTGACCTTTGTCAATGAGTTCCTATCTTTCCAGCTATAGCCCGCCAATGGTATAATAGAGTAGATGGATATTCTGGACGGGCTTAATCCGGCGCAGAAAGAGGCCGTTGAGACCATCGAAGGGCCGGTGCTTATCCTGGCCGGTCCGGGCAGTGGCAAAACTAGGGTCATCGCCCATCGGGTAGCTTACCTTATTAGGACCTGCGGCGTCAGTCCCCACCGCATTATGGCGGTTACCTTTACCAATAAAGCTGCCCGCGAGATGGAAGAGAGGCTTAGTAGGCTTATCGGCCTGGCTGTGGACAACCTTACCATTGGCACCTTTCACGCCCTCTGCGCCCGTATCCTGCGCCGCGATGGCCAGGCTATCAGTGTCGACTCCAGGTTCGTTATCTACGACGACGATGACCAGATAAGCCTGCTTAAAAGGACTCTCCAGGAGCTGGACCTCGACCCCAAGCAGTACGCCCCCCGGGCGCTATCCTCCGCCATTTCCGCCGCTAAGAGCCGCACCATAGCCCCGAAGGAGTATGCTAAGCATACCACCAGCTATTTCGAGGAAATAGTGGGGCGAGTCTATGAGCGCTACCAGCAATTATTGGTGGAGAGTAACGCGCTGGATTTCGACGACCTGCTCATGAAAGCGGTCGAGCTCTTCCGCGACAACAAAAAGACCCTGGAGAAATACCAGTCACGCTACCTTCACATCATGGTGGACGAGTTCCAGGATACCAATCTGGTCCAGTACGAGCTGATAAAGAAGTTGGGCGGCAAGAAGCCCAATGTCTGTGTCGTCGGCGACCCCGACCAGTCCATCTACTCCTGGCGGTTTGCCGACCTGCGCAATATATTAAGCTTTGAGAAGGACTTCCCCAAGGCGAAGCTGGTGCTTTTGGAACAGAACTACCGCTCCACCAAGTCCATCCTGGAGACGGCCTCCCACGTGATCTCAGCCAATCAGATGCGCAAGCCCAAGGAGCTGTGGACTGACAACGAGGATGGTGAGCTGCCCAACGTCGTCGAGACATATACCGAGCAGGAGGAAGCCCAGTTCGTCGTCAGCGAGGTGGAGAAGCTGGTGAGAGAGGAAAAGGCCAAGCTGGGCGACTGCGCCGTGATGTACCGCACCAATGCCCAGTCGAGAGCATTAGAAGAAGCCTTCATCCGTTACGGGACGTCCTATAAACTGGTGGCTGGCACCCGATTCTACGAGCGGCGCGAGGTCAAGGACATTATTGCCTATCTGAGGGTTATACTGAACCCCAATGATAGCGTCAGCCTGCTCCGCATTATCAATATCCCGGGGCGGGGCATCGGCGAGCGCAGCCTGAGCCAGCTTTCCAGCTGGGCCAAGGCTCTGGGCATCTCTCAATACGAGGCGCTGCGTCTGGTTACTCAAGAAGGGAGTAAGGATCAGGAAGCACCCCCCTTTGGCTCCCGCATCGTTAAGGCGCTGATTGGTTTTCATGGCCTGATGGAGGAGTTTATCGCCCGCAGCCGTGAGCTCGACCTGGTTGACCTGTTCGACCTGATTACCCAAAAGTCGGGCTACGAGCAATATCTACAGAACGGTAAGGACGGTGAGGAGCGCTGGGAGAATGTATTGGAACTGCGCACCGTCGCCAATGAGTATCGGCATTTACTTCCCCCCGAAGGTCTGACTGCCTTTCTGGAGGGGGTGACGCTGGTATCCGACGTCGACGGGCTCGACGAGACGGTGGACGCCGCCACATTAGTCACCCTGCACCAGGCTAAGGGGCTGGAGTTCCCTGTGGTCTTTATCGTCGGCGTCGAGGAGGGCATACTGCCTCACTTCAAGTCTTTTGCCGACGCGGAACAGATGGAGGAAGAACGGCGGCTCTGCTATGTAGGCATCACCAGGGCTAAACAAAGGCTCTATCTGGTGCATGCCTTCCGCCGCAACCTGATGGGCTCGAGCACGCCGAGCACGCCCTCGCGCTTCCTGGACGATATACCCAAGCGCCTGGTCGCCAGCGGTGGCCTTTGGCAGGGCGAAGAGGGACGGGTCATGCCGTCCTTATATTCTACTCGCACCAAAACGCCAATGCCCAATGTCCCCAGTTCCGACGTCCCTGAGCTTAAGCCCGGTGACCATGTCCACCATGCCCAGTTTGGCGATGGCGTGGTGGTCAACTGCCGTTCGGTGAAGGACGATAAAGAGGCGGTGGTGGCTTTCACCAGTGGGGTAGGGGTCAAGAAACTGCTGCTCAGCTTTGCCCGCTTAGAGAAGAAAGAATAGCTATGCCGATAAAGGCTCTATCCCCCCGGGTGGTCGCCCGTATTGCCGCTGGTGAGGTGGTGGAAAGGCCCGCCTCCGTAGTCAAGGAGCTGGTCGAGAATTCGCTGGACGCTGGTGCCACCCAAATCTCGGTGGAGGTGGAGGGGGGTGGGGTGAGCCTCATCAGGGTCACCGATAACGGCATTGGTATTCCTTCTTCAGAGGTCGAGCTTGCCTTCGAGCGCTACGCCACCAGTAAAATTGATGACCTGGACGACCTTGAGTCCATTTCCAGCCTCGGTTTTCGGGGCGAAGCCCTGCCCAGCATCACCGCCGTAGCCCAGGTGGATATGACCACCTGCGCCGACGGCGAAAGAATGGGCACCAATCTCATTTTGAAAGACGGCGCTATCACCGAGCGTAGCGCTAAGGGTCGTTCTCAGGGGACGACGGTCAGCGTGTTCAACCTCTTCCGCAAGATACCCGCCAGGCTAAAATTCCTCAAGTCGGTTTCGACCGAAAACAGCCATATCGCCAATGTCGTCAGCCAGTATGCCCTTGCCTTCCCTAAAGTCAAGTTCTCTTTGTCCATCGATGGCAGGGTGGCTTTGAATACTCCCGGCAGCGGTAAATTGCTGGACAGCATAGCCGCGGTCTACGGCGCTGAGATAGCAGGGAACATGATTAAGGTCAGAAGCGAGACGTCTGCTCCTAAAGTTACGGGCATGGTCGGCCTGCCCAGGGTGAGTCGTTCGGGGCGGGGTAACTTGAGCTTTTTTGTCAACCGCCGCTGGGTTAACAGCCGCATGCTGGCGCGGGCGGTTGAGGAGGCCTATCACGGGCTTTTGATGGTGGGACGACACCCGGTAGCGGTCATCAATATCTCGCTGCCGGCCGAAGAGGTGGACGTTAATATCCACCCCACCAAGAGCGAGGTTAAGTTCGCCAACGAGCGCGCTGTCTTCAGCGCCGTTTACCATGCCGTCCGCCAAGCCTTGGCCGAGCAAACCCCCGTGCCCAGCGTCGAGAAGGCTGCTAGGCCTGTATTCCCCTCGGCGGTAAGAGAGCCATCAGCGCCTGTTTATTCCGGCGTTGACGTTGGCATATCCCAGCCACCTTCTCCCACCCCCTCTACCGCGTTACCGGTGCTGCGGGTGCTGGGGCAGCTAGATAATAGCTATATCATCGCCGAGGGCCCCGATGGGCTCTACCTCATCGACCAGCACGCCGCCCACGAGCGCATCCTCTTCGAAAAGATTGAAAGGCAGCGAGCGCAGCAGGAAATAGAAGTCCAGGGGCTGCTGGAACCGACACCGTTGGAGGTCAGCCCCCGCCAAGAGTCGGAGCTCTGGGCGCACTATCAGGAGTTGGCCGAGTTTGGCTTTAGCATCGAGCCCTTTGGCGGCAGTACCTTTCTGGTCAGGGCCGTGCCTGTTTTAGTCCACGATAAAGACTGGGTGGGTATGCTACGGGAACTGCTCGACTCTATCTCGGAGGGTGATAAAAGCCACTGGACGGAGGTAGTCACCACCACCATGGCCTGCCACGGCGCGGTGAGGGCCGGGCAGACTTTAAGCGATGCTGAGATGCGGGAACTGGTTCGACAACTGGAGCAGGCCGATAGCCCCCACACCTGCCCCCACGGACGCCCGGCTATGATTCACCTTAGCTACGGGCAACTCAAAAGAGACTTCGGTCGAACCTAAAGTTACAGCCGCTTGAATTCCTCAAACAACTCGGAACATAAGCTATCGGTGATAGCCTTATGGCTCTGGTTGGCCGGGGTGACAAATATCGGCGAGATGGAGATGTTGCCCTTCTCTATAGCCCAGGTGTCTGTTTTCTCATCGGTGGGCTTGTTTACCCGCTGGCGAACAAACCAGTAGTACTGGCGCTTGCCTTCGTATCTCTCCTCGACGGTATCGGTGTGGTTGCGGTTGGCGGGGTAGGTGAGCCTTACCCCCCTGATTTCTTCACGCGGCAGCTTGGGCAAATTAATATTGAGGCAAGCATTGGTTTGTATTTTCCCCGACTCGAACCTTTTAACGACCAAGGCGGCGAATTTAGCCGCATTCTTAAAGTCGGGGTTATCGCTTAAGGGACTTGAGACGGCGATGGAAGGGAGGCCGTGTACGTATCCTTGCAGTGCCGCCCCCACCGTCCCCGAAATAATGACGTCGTCGCCCAGGTTTAAACCACGGTTCACCCCAGAGACGACCAGGTCTATCTTGTTTTTGGCTAGCCTGCCCAGGGCCAGAATGACGCAGTCGGCGGGTGTGCCCTCAACGGCGTAGCTTTCTACCTCGTCCACCACGGGCTTCATCTCCTTCACCCGCACTGGCTCGTGGAGGCTGACGGCGGCGCCCATGCCGTGCAGTTCTCTATCGGGGGCAACCACGATGACATCGGCGAGGCTCTTCAGCTCGCTGACCAGTGCTTTGAGCCCCTCGGCGAAGATGCCGTCGTCGTTAGTGGCCAGTATTCTCACAAAAGATTTCCTTCCTAATCCTGAAGTTTAACATGGGGCGAATGGTTAGGACAAATTACCACCCCGCCCCACCTTGTTAGCGAACGTTGTTCTGACCCGCCCTGCCCACCCTTAGAGGGGATTCTCCCTCTAGAATTCCTTCTGGGTTACGATATCCCATCCCGCCACCTCTTTAGGGGATTCCCTCGCGTATTTCTAACCATCATTTAGGTGGATTTCGCCTTGTTGGTGCAGGCGTGTTTGTGCTACTATTTAACTGTAGCGGAGGTTATTATGGAACCCAAAATCGGCGTCTATATCTGTCACTGCGGCAGCAATATCGCGGGTACAGTTGATACCGAGGCTGTCGCCAAATTCGCTGGGGGGTTGGAGGGGGTGGTGGTCGCCCGCGACTACAAGTTCATGTGCTCCGACCCCGGGCAGGAGCTTATCAAGAAGGACATCAAGGATTTGGGGCTTAACCGGGTGGTGGTGGCTTCCTGCTCGCCGACTATGCACGAGCCGACCTTCCGCCGCGCCTGCCAGGAAGCAGGGGTAAACCCCTATCTCTTTGAGATGGCTAATATACGCGAGCATGTTTCCTGGGTAACGGAGGACAAAGAAGCGGCTACTGAGAAGGCTAAGGCACTGGTCAGCGCCGCGGTGAGACGAGTTTGCTATCATCAGCCTCTGGAGACGAAAGAGGTTCCCGTCAACCCTAATACACTGGTGGTGGGAGGGGGCATCGCTGGCATTCAGGCGGCGCTAAAGATTGCCGATTCCGAGCACCAGGTCTATTTGGTGGAGAGGACTCCCTCTATCGGTGGGCATATGGCGCAGCTGGATAAGACCTTTCCCACGTTGGACTGTTCTGCCTGCATTTTAACCCCTAAGATGACGCAGGTGGGTTCCCATCCCTTTATAAAGCTGCTGACCTACAGCGAAATTGAAGAGGTCAGCGGCTATATCGGCAACTTCAAGGTGAAAATCAGGAAGAAGGCGCGCTACGTCAACGAAGAGCTTTGCACAGGTTGCGGTGTCTGCCAGACCAAATGTCCCTGGAAGGTGGACAGCGAGTTTGAAGCGGGTTTAGGCAAGAGAAAGGCAATATATACGCCTTTTCCCCAGGCGGTGCCCAACACACCCGTCATCGACCGGGAGCACTGCGCCTATTTCCAGAGCGGCAAGTGCCGCGCCTGCGAGAAGTTTTGCGAGGCTAAAGCTATAGATTTCGAGCAGGAGGACGAGATAATCGAGATCGAGGTCGGCTCCATAATACTGGCTACGGGCTTTCAGGTCTTCGACCCCACCCCCATCTATGCCTACGGCTACGGAAGGCTGGATAATGTTATCACCAGCCTTGAGTTCGAGCGGCTGGTCAACTCGGCGGGCCCCACTGAGGGCGAGATTGTGCTCAAGGACGGTTCGGCGCCGCAGAGCATTGCCATTATACACTGTGTAGGCAGCCGCGACGAAAAATACCACGAGTACTGCTCGCGGGTCTGCTGTATGCACTCCATGAAGTTCGCTCACCTTATCAAAGAGCATACCGAGGCCGAGGTCTACGAGTTCTATATCGACATCAGGAGCTTTGGCAAAGGCTATGAGGAGTTCTATAACCGCATACTTGAGGAAGGTACAACCTTTATTCGCGGCCGCCCCGCCGAGATAACCGATGTCGCTGAGAGCCTTGAAGAGGAGGGTAAGCTCATCGTACAGTTCGAGGATACGCTGGTGGGAAAGCAACGCCGTCTGCCGGTGGACATGGTCATTCTCAGTTGCGCTTTAGAGCCGCAGCCCGATGCCGAGGCTATCAACCGCCTCTTCAATATAAGCTGCAGCGGCGATGGCTTCTTCCTGGAGAAGCACCCCAAGCTGGAGCCGGTCTCGACCATGACCGACGGTATCTTCCTGGCCGGCTGTTGCCAGGGGCCCAAGGACATACCCGACACCGTGGCTCAGGCGTCAGCAGCGGCAGCGGAGGCACTGGCAATAATCAGTCGGGGTAGGGTGGAGGTTGAAGCCGCCACGGCGGTGATTGACGAACGAATCTGCTCGGGCTGCCAGGCCTGTAAAGAGGTCTGCCCTTACAGCGCCATTGAATACGATAAGGAAAAGAATGTCTGCCGGGTCAACAAGGCACTGTGTAAAGCCTGCGGTGCTTGTGTCGCCGCTTGTTTCAGCGACGCCGTGAGCCTGGAGCACTTCACCAACGAGCAAATCGTGGCCGAGATGGAGGGGGCTTTAGCCTAATACTCGCTGGACACGAAGTTCTTTATCTGCTCGTAGCTAAAGACAGGCCCGTCGCGGCAGACATAGACATCCCCGATATTGCACCGCCCGCACTTACCGATGCCGCATTTCATCCGCTTCTCTAGTGTCGTAATCATCTGCGACGGCGCAAATCCCAGCTTTTCGAGCACGGGGAAGGTGAAGCGTATCATAATCGGCGGCCCGCAGACGATAGCCACCGTATCCTTGGCTTTAGGCGCTACTTCCCCCAGCACATTGGGTACCATCCCCACCTTGCCCGTCCAGCCCTCGGCTTCGCGGTCAATAGTAGTCACCATGTTTATCGTCCTGTCCTTTTCCCATGCCTCTAAATCGTATCTAAAGCAGAGGTCGGTGGGAGTGCGGGCTCCGTAGACAATATCTATCTTCTTGTATTTATCGCGGTTGTCGATGACGTTCCAGATTAGAGAGCGCAGCGGCGCTAAACCAATGCCGCCCCCGACGAATACCAGGTTCTTGCCCTTTAGCTCATCTAGGGGGAAGCTGTTGCCGTAGGGCCCGCGAAAGCCAATCTCGGCACCGACGCCCAGACGGTGCAGAGCGTTGGTCACCCGGCCCACACGCTGGACGGCGAATTCCAGGTGGTCGGGGCGGGTGGGGCTGGAAGAGATGCAGAAGGTGGCTTCGCCGAGGCCGAAGACGGAGTACTGTCCAAACTGCCCCGACTCGAAGTGAAACTCCTTGGCCAGCTTCTTGTCCTTGAAGTTGAAGTGAAAGGTCCTCACGCCCGGCGTTTCCTCGATTATTTTTTCAATAACTACTATATGAGGTAGGTAAACGTTATCCTGGGCAAAGAACTGAGGGCGCTTCTCTATATCGCTGACCGTCATTTGGCTCCTTTAACCCCTTCGGGCACACTCGCAATAACCTGGGTGATGTCCCAGTTCACCGGGCAGAGGCGGATGCAGCGCCCACAGCCAGTGCAGGCGATGACATCGAAGGCCATAGGGTAGAATTCGTATTTGTGGCACACCTTCTGCCTGACCCGCCGCCACTTCTCGCTCCTGGGGTTTTCCATGGGCATCTTGGTGTAGAGGGAAAAGCCGCAGCTGTCCCAGCTGCGGAACCTGGTACCTTCGCCCTTAACCATCTCATCATTGATGTCAAAACAAAAGCAAGTGGGGCAGAGCAGGGTGCAGATGCCGCAGCTTATGCATTTAGCCGCGGTCTGGCTCCAGAATTCCTCGTCATCAAAGCTGCCGAGCAGCTTACCCTTGATACCCTCGGTATTCAACTTGCGGGTTACCTTATCGTAGGCTGTTTTCTTTGACTTCTCAGCTTCGGTCTCGTCCGCTTTCGTGGCTTCCTTCAAACCTTTGGTGAGTTCCTTGCCCTTGTCAGTGACCTCTTCAATCAAGAAGTGGTCGCCGATATCAATTAGCATCAGGTCAATGTTGGTAGAATCCGTAGGGGTGGCGCCCATTGAGGTGCAAAAACAGCTCTCGCAGGGGTTGGTGCAGCCTAAACCCACCAGCACGGCGTTTTTTCTCTTTTCCAGATAGTATGGGTCTTTATAGGTGTCCTCGAAGGTCAAATCCAGTATGGCCATAGCCCTGGCGTCACAGGGGCGGACACCAAAGAGTAACTGCTTTCGTCCATTCTGGGACGGTGGTTCTATCTGGTAGCCTTCTTCGCCTTTGTGGAAGAGAAACATCGCCTCCATCGGGGGTAGAAAGCTGGCCTTGGGCGGCACCACCGTGTTGCGGTACCAGTCAAGGAAAGAAGTATCTTTGCCGTCCCACTCGGCCATAGCCGCCACGCCGCTGGCTTTAGACGGGGCCATCACGGTGAAATGCTGGCTCCATTTCTGTAGCAGCGAGGCAACTTCTTTCTTGCTTATCTTCTTGCTCATTTTACCTGAATAAGTCCTCGGCCTCTTCCTGTTCGTAGTGGGCCATTAAGGGTAGGGCCTCCTTGTCCATGCCCGACTTAAAGTCGAAGAGCTCGCCGACAATGTCGTACATCTCGCGGGTAAGGCTTCTTAAGGGTATATTCACCGGGCAGACGCGCTCGCACTCGCCGCAGTCAGTGCAGCGACCGGCCACGTGGATGTTGCGTATTATCTGGAAAACGAGGTTGTCCTGCCACTGGGGCATGGGCATTACCCACTGTGGCTCGGTCTCTTCGACGAAACAGCGCTGGCAGAAACAGGCGGGACAGACGTTGCGGCAGGCGTAGCAGCGGATACAACGGCTGAGCTCTTTTTCCCAAGACGCCCATCGCTCCGCCGATGTCAGTTCTTTCAAGCTGGCTATGTTTTTCCCGCTTACCTTCGTTTCGGGTGCGGGTGTTCGCGGCTCTCCGAGGAGAATATCGTATTCGGTGGGGGTGGGCAGCTCGCAGGCCAGGCAGTGGTCGAAGAGGATGTCGCTGGCGGCAAAGTCCTTTTTCTGGCCATTGACCTTTATGCTTACCTTATCCCCAGTCCGCGTTATATCGTCCAGTTCGTCCCTGTCTTTGCCCACCAACCTCTCTATCTTGGCCAGGTCGATAATTCCTGGGCATGGGACGGCCATAATCACCAAGTTCTCGCGGGCAACCTTATTGTCCTGTATCAGGCTGACGATGGAACGGCTCTCGCAGCCCTTAGCCACGATGCCCACCCGCCCCTTTATCTCGGTGAGGAAGTTAGCCAGGTTATTGGTGATAAAGGGGTTGATGACCAGACGCTCGGTGTCGGCTACGTCTCTGGTGATGAGGGGGGTGGTGGTGAATTTCAGGCTCCCCGGGGCGAAGCCGACGATCCAGTCAACCCTTTTTTGTTCGAGCAGGGCTTTCGCTTCCTGTCTTAGTTGCTCCATCATTCTTTCTTTCAAACAGCTGGTTGGGGCCGACTCCTTTTAAGCCCTCGGTCACCTCGGTCACGACCTCGGTGAACTTGCCTCCCTCTGAAGCCGAAACCCAGCTGGCCTGTAATCTCTGGGGCTCGACGCCGAGATACTCCAGGAACTTTTTGGTGATGGCGATGCGGCGGCGGGCGCGGTAATTGCCCGTCTGATAGTGGCAATCACCGGGGTGACAGCCGGAGACGAGCACGCCGTCAAAGCCCAGCCGCAGTGCCTTGAGAATGAAAAGTGAATCAACCCGGCCCGAGCAGGGGACCTTGATTATCCTGATGTTGGCTGGGTATTTCTTGCGGCTGGTGCCGGCCAGGTCGGCGCCAGCATAGCTGCACCAGCGGCATAAGAAACCGAGCAGCTTGGGTTCCCAATCCGATTCTTGTGTCATCTGGCTCCTAAAGAATTCAAGCCGATAGCAATTGTATCACAGGCGTAGGAATGGCTTCAAGCGTATTTTCACCTGAATTGCCTTCTTAGCCACGGCACTGATATACTTTTTGAGAATATGAAGACCAGCGATTTTGATTATCACCTGCCCCAAGAGCTTATTGCCCAGGTTCCACTGGAGCCCAGGGATAAGTCACGGCTTATGGTCTTAGAGCGTGCCTCTGGCTCGATAGAGCACCGCCGCTTTGCCGAGCTGCTCGACTATCTTAAACCCGGTGACGTCCTGGTCTTTAACGACAGCCGCGTTATTCCTGCCCGTCTCAAGGGAAAGAAGGCCGCTAGCGGCGGCAAGATCGAGTTGCTGCTGCTGCGCCGACAGGAGAACGCTGTCTGGGAGGTACTGCTCAAGCCGGCCAAGCGGGTAGCTGTCGGTGCCCGGCTCGAAATCGGTGACGCTGATGATAATATTACGGCGGAGGTAATCGGGGAAGGGGAGGGGGGGATAAAGGTGATACGCTTTCCCGGTGAGGTGCCGCTGTCCAAGCTGGGTAAAATCCCGCTGCCGCCCTACATTCACACTCCCCTGGCCGATGCCGAGCGCTACCAGACGGTCTACGCTCGTGTCCCAGGCAGCGTGGCCGCACCCACGGCGGGATTGCACTTTACCCCCCGCCTGCTTGAGCAGTTGGAACAAAATGGCATCGAGCTGCTGTTCGTTACTCTCCACGTAGGCCTGGATACCTTCCGCCCCGTCCGTGAGGAAGACCCCCTAAAGCACCTCATACATGAGGAATACGGTATTGTCAGCGAGGAAGTAGCCGCCCGTTTGTCCCGGGCCAGGGGGGAGGGGAGGAGGATTATCTGCGTCGGCACGACCACGGTTAGGATCATCGAGGGGGCGGCTCAGGCCAGCCGGAAGTCTGTTATAGAGCCGTTCGAGGGTGGGGTGGGCCTTTTTATCCTACCCGGATATCAGTTTTGCCTGACTGATGCTCTGATTACCAACTTCCACCTGCCCCGCTCCACACTGCTAATGCTGGTGGCAGCTTTTGCCGGCAGAGATTTTATTATTGACGCCTATGGGGAGGCTATAGGCCAAAAATACCGTTTCTATAGCTTCGGCGACGCCATGCTGATTCTATAAAATACGTTCTTTACAAGCCTGATTTTTCGGGATAGAATATATCTGCGCGGGAGTAACTCAGTTGGTAGAGTCCCTGCCTTCCAAGCAGGTTGTCGCGAGTTCGAGTCTCGTCTCCCGCTCCACAACCACACAAACATCCATCCAATCTGGAGGTAACATACTACGGAGAAGATTATCGGTTCCCTTGTCGGCGTCAGTGGTCATACCTTCGATATAGTCTACGACCTTTTTTTCACTACAGAGAGAGTAATAGCGGCTATTATCCAGCACCCGGCAGAGGCCCAACAGTCCGCGTCCCTGTGGAAGACTATGTTACTGGGTGACCTGTTGAGCGGGCAAAGGGGAAAAATTGAGCAGAGGAAAACTGGCCAGAGAAGACGCCGCAGTTTGCAGAGTATGGCTCCAGGCGAGTTGGTCAGCGCCAACCGCAGGAACTTCGCCATCCCTTATAGTGAAATCACCTCGGCTGAGATAAAACGCCGCTTCTTCCAGTGGCAGCTGAGATTCCATGTCTCTGGCCCATCGAAAAAGGGGGGAATAGTCCACTTCAACCTGTCCAAGAAACAGATTCCTGAGGCTGAGCGCCTGCTGAAGCTGGCTTCTCTTGTCGAGACCGATTAGACAATGCCCCTCAGGTCGCTGATGTTTATTTCCAGCATCTTGATGCTGGCCAGGATACGGTCTACATTGCGGTCTACCGTCGGAATTCCACCCGAAATGCGCTTCAGTTCGGTAGCGGTCTGCTTTAGTAACTCTATCTTTTTGGCTATGTCTTCTATGTTATATTCAGCCATTTTAACGCTCCTTGTGCCTCAGGTCTTTGAACCGTTTGGCCTTGGTAGCATAGCGGGGCAGGGTGCCATAGTCGTGAAACTCCAGATTGTACCTGAGACCGGTCTTCAGTCTCAGTTGCTGAACCAGCTTCTGCTCAACAGCCTGAACATTACGTTTAGAATCGGGGGCTATTTCCACCTTTAGGGTTATATCGTCAATATCGCCCTTCTTGATGACAACCACCTCATACTCGTCACCCAGCTCGGGGATACGCCTCACTACCTCCTCAATAGCCGTTGGTGCCAGCAATACTCCCTTCACCTTGGTGATGTCATCAGCACGGCCGACAACGCCGCCCTTTAGCAGTCTGAAGGTTCGCCCGCACTCACATTTCTCGACGGGATTCCATTCAATAATGTCTTTGGAGTCAAAGCGGATGCAGGGGTGGGCATAACGGTCGAAGGTGGTAACCACCATGCTGCCCTTCTTGCTTGGTTCGGTAATAGTGGCGCCGGTCTCGATATCCTCTATCTCAACCAGGTGGAAGGCTTCGAGAACGTGCAGCCCGGCTTGGGCCTGGCACTCAAAGCCCCAGTGCCCTATCTCAGTGGCGCCAACCTGGTCATAAACCTTAGCCCCCCAAAGCTCCTCCATACGCTTTTTGGTGGCTGGGATACAGGCTCCTGGTTCGCCAGCCGCCGTTATTTTCTTAATATATAAATCCTTGGCTGGGTCTATCCCCATTTTTCTAGCTGTGTCAGCCATGCCTAAGATATAGGTTGGCGTGGCCATAAAGGCGGTGGCTCTTATCTCCTGCATCTTTAGTATCCTGGCTTCGGTATCAAGCACGCCGCCGGGAACAACCTCGCAGCCTATTTTCTCAGCGGCGTAGTGACCTGCCCAGAAGGCGATGTTGACGCTGTAGCCAAAGGGTAAAAACACCCTGTCGTAGTCACGATAGCCGTAAGCGTAGAGGGCATAAGCCCATGACTCGGCCGACCACTCCCAGTCCTGCCAGGTCTCGGGGTGATAGACAGGCTGCCCGGTGGTGCCACTGGTCTGGCGATATTCGGTTACCTGCTCTAAGGGTACCGAAAGGATGGTGCCGTAGGGATAAGGCTCTCTACTCTGCGCCTCCCGCAACATTGCCTTTTCCGTCTTGGGGACTTTACGTATGTCATCGATTGTTTTAATATCCCCGGGCTCAAGGCCAGCTTTCTTATAAAGGCTACGATAGAACGGCGAATTCGCATAAGCCCACTCTAGGATGCCCTTAAATTTCTTTAACTGAAACTGCCGCAGTTTTTCGCGCGGTAATGTCTCCAGGACTGGATTCCAGTACTCTCCTGAATTCATAACTACCTCCGTGGGTTAATGGATGTCTTAGCTGTTATCATATCATAGTTTGCCCAGAAATTTTGCAAAACAGCGCTTTCTTATTCATAATAACCTCAGAATAACCAGGAGGTAGACATGACGACAATAGCCGAGTCCAACAGCTATGGAGAAGAACTAGAAAAGACACTGCGGCTGAAGACATCGCCGATAGCGGTCAAGATGCTGGAAAAAGAGGCTGATATCCCCAAAGAAGCCATCAGGCCCAAGCGAGACCGTGGCCATCACCTGGCTCAGTGTCAGGTTTTTGCCCTCACCCGCCGCAAGGGGGAGACGATAGCCATGCTCAAGGAAGATAACTGGTGCTGGGCGCCTCTCATCGGCTACGGTCTGGTGCCACCCTTCGATGAGAAGACCATTTCCCCGTTGATATATATTGTGGAGAACATGGAGGCGGCCAAGAAGATGTTCAAGACTTTCCCTCGCTTCGAACAGGGGAAGTATATTGGCATTCTCACCGCCCCCCTGAAAACGGCCAGCTTTAAGCCGGATGTGATACTGGTCTATTCCAATACCGCCCAGCTGCGCAGTATGCTGATGGCGATTAAGTATAAAAAGGGCAACCTGGTGAAATCCGAGTTCGACCCTATTGATTCCTGCGTCTACTCTATCGTACCTGTGATACAGAGCGGAGAATACCGCATCACTCTACCCGACCCTGGTGAGTTCGAGCGGGCCATGGCGGAAGAAGGCGAGATTATCCTTTCCGTGCCCGCGGCTAAACTGGAAGAACTGGTGACTGGGCTCAGGTTCTTCGAGGAGATAAAACTGGGCTACAGCCACCTTAACATGCAGATGATGCCCGATTTCCCACAGCCTCCCTTCTACAGGGACCTGTTTAAGATGTGGGGTCTGGATGTCCGGGAGTAAGTTGACTTTTTATTCGGGCATTTAGTATACTCGCCTTGTTGCACCTTCCCATTCTGGTTCAAGTCTACTATTAATAAGCTAAGGGGATAAACGTATGCCTAAAGACTTTATTTCTCTGCTCGCTGACTTGAAAGAAGAGGAGGTCATCAAGCTAACCAAGCAAAGACTTGAGGCCGGCGAAGAAGCGCTGGCTATCCTGGAAGACAGCCGCAAGGCCATGGAGATAGCTGGCAACCGCTTTGCCGATGGTAAGTACTTCATCCCCGAGCTTGTCTATTCAGGCGAGCTGCTCAAGCAGATAAGCGAGCTGGTTAAACCTCACCTCGTCCAGTCGGGCGAGACCAAACACCTGGGCACAGTCGTTATCGGCACCGTAGCCGGAGATATCCACGATATCGGTCTGAACATCGTCGAATTTATGCTCAATGTTAACGGTTTTGATGTCCATAATCTGGGCGTTGATGTCCCTGCTGAGAAGTTCGTTGACAAGATGAAGGAAACATCGGCACCGGTGCTGGGCTTAAGCGGTTTTTTAACCCTCGCCTTCGACGCCATGAAAGATACGGTAGAAGCTCTGGAGACAGCGGGTATCAGGGGCAAAATGAAGATTATGATTGGCGGCGGCCAGATGGACGACGAGGTCGCGAAATACGCCAAGGCTGATGCCTACGGCAAGGACGCCATGGCGGCGGTTTTCCTGGCTAAAAAGTGGATAGGTGGCAGTTGAGCTTGGAAAAGAAATGGGAAGAGCTGTCCTGGCAGGAAAAACGGGAGGAGCGGTTTAAACGGTGGCTTTCGCCAGGAGTGAAATTTAAAACCCCCCAGGCGGAAAAGCTGTACAAGGAACGGCTAACCCGCTTCATTGAAGCCATCAAGATGGAGATACCCGACCGCGTACCTGTCCAGATACCCGGTGGCTCTTTTCCCGCGCACTACGCGGGGACGACGCTGCGGAAGCTCATGTATGATTACGATGCCCTAAAACAGGCGTGGCTGAAGTTCATCCATGATTTTGATATGGATTTGTATGATAGCGCCGGTCTTATCTTTTCGGGCAGGGTATATGAGCTCCTTGACTACAAACTCTTCCAGTGGCCGGGGCACGGTCTGCCTTCAGATGTATCGATGCACCAGTTTGTCGAGGGTGAGTATATGAAGGCGGACGAATATGACGCTTTTATCAAAGACCCCTTCGATTTCTCTCTCAGGTACTTTCTCCCCCGCACCTGGGGAACCCTGGCACCTCTCAGCCGTCTGGCCCGTTTTGATTCCGCATTCGGGCTACCCTTCCAGCTTTTGTCAATTTGTTCTAGCCCGGACTTCCAGCCGGTTTTTAAAGCTATGAAAGAGGCCAGTCAGGAGTTAGAGAAGTGGCAGGCTGTTGTCGGTGAGTGTAGCCAGCTAGCTAAAGAAGCAGGTTGCCCATCCGCGGCGGGCGGCATGGCGCTGGCGCCCTTCGATACCTTTGCTGATATGTTCCGGGGAACCCGTGGCATAGCTATGGACATGTACCGACAGCCGGACAAGCTTCTAGAAGCGTTAGAGATAGTAACCCCCCGGTCTGTGGAGTCGGCGGTAACTGCGGCTGATTTTGCTGAATGCCCGATGGTGTTCATCCCCTTGCATAAGGGTGCTGACAGTTTCATGTCCCGCCAGCAGTACGAGAAGTTCTATTGGCCCACTTTTCGGGAGCTCCTCATGGGTATTATTAACGAGGGCTGTGTGCCGATAATGGTTGCTGACGGCAGTTACAATGAACGCTTGGAGATAATTAAGAACCTGCCTAGAACCTCGGTGGTGTGGATTTTTGAGCAGACGGATATGGCCAAAGCTAAAGAGGTTCTTGGGAATACGGCCTGTATCGGCGGCAATGTAACCGCGGCCCAGTTGTATACCCTCACCCCTCAGGATATTAAAGAATACTGCCGTTGGCTTATTGAGGTCTGCGGTAAAGGTGGTGGCTATATTTTGTCCCTTGGCTCGAGCGTTGACCGGTGTAATCCAGAAAGCCTGCAAGCGGTAATAGAGGCGGCCAAGGAATACGGTGTATATGAATAAGCAAAATCATTGGATAACTAGCCAGGCTTATTGAAGAATGTAAAAACCCGGCGGAGGCTCTAAAGATGGAAAAGAAATGGGAAGAGCTATCTTGGCAGGAAAAACGGGAGGAGCGCTTTAAGCGGTGGCTTTCGCAGGACATAAAATTTGCCACTCCTCAAGCGGAAAAGCTGTATAAGGAACGGGTAACCCGTTTCGTTAAAGCCATTAAGCTGGAGGAACCCGACCGCGTGCCGGTTATGTTGCCGGCTGCCTCCTACCCAGCATACTATGCTGGTACCACTATGAAGAAGGTAATGTATGATTACGTTGCGCTAAAGAAGACGTGGCTGAAGTTCATGAATGAGTTTGGCGATATGGACTCATTCGGTGGTCCCGGCCTCATCCTTCCCGCCAAGGTATTGGACATGATTGACTATAAACTGCAGAAATGGCCCGGGCACGGCCTGGCCGACGACGCCCCGACCCACCAGTTCATTGAGGGCGAATATATGCCGCCCGAGGAATACGACGACCTAATCAGAGACCCCGCCGATTATATGTTGAGATATTTTTTGCCTCGCTCCGTGGGCGCTTTCGCCCCCTTCAGCAAGCTGAGGCCACTGACAGTCCTTGTCGGCATACCGGTATTTTATGTCAGTCAGTTCGGCGACCCCGATATCCGCAAAGCGCAGCAGACCCTCCTTGAAGCCGCTCTGGAGTGCAACAAGTGGTCGGCTGCCGTTATGGAGGTCAGCGAAGCGGCGCTGGAGGCCGGTTTTCCTTCTATCTGGGGTGGCATGAATGGGGCACCCTATGACTTTATTGGTGATATGTTGAGGGGGACGGCGGGGATAATGTTGGATATGTTCAAGCGTCCCGATAAGCTGCAAAAGGCTATGGAAAGGCTGGTGCCCATCGCTATCAATGAGTCCATAAGGTCAGCTGATGAATCGGGCTGCCCGATTATATTCATGCCGCTGCATAAAGGGACGGGCGGTTTCATGTCCAACGAGCAGTTCAAGACCTTCTACTGGCCCACCTTCAAGGAGGTAATGATGGGCTTAATAAACGAAGGTCTGGTACCGCTGCCTTTTGCCGAGGGTGACTACGAGCCGCGATTAGAGATTATCAAGGACATGCCCCGGGGTTCAGTAATATGGCATTTTGAGCGTATGGATATGGCTAAGGCTAAAAAGGTCCTGGGCGATACCGCCTGTATTGCCGGCAATGTGCCTGTCTCGGTGTTGTGCACCGGCACTCCCCAGGAGGTCAAGGAACACTGCAAGCGGCTCATTGAAACCTGTGCTAAGGGCGGCGGTTACATGCTGACTGGCGCCGCCAGTATCGAAAAGGGCGACGTCAATAACCTGCGTGCTATGATGGAAGCGGCTAAGGAATATGGTACATATTGAGAGAATAAGCAACCCCCGCTTTCCGAATCCGAGGGCTGGCGTGGCTCGGTGTCGTTGTGAATACAGGCTCACCTATGAGGGTGAGCCTAAACTGTTTCCCAGCCCTGAACAGGTGAGCGATTACACCTTGTTTGGCAAACTATTGACAAGCGAGAGAATGGGAGTATAATTGGGCTGAACTCAAAGCAGTGCCTTCAAATGAAAATAGAAACTAGTCCCCCGAATTTGTAAAGCTAATGATGGCTTAAAACCAAGCGCTCTTAACTAGGGAAAGGAGGCAAATATGACGTAGTGGACAAAAATATTCTCTGGTTGGACAATCCATAAGGAGGAGAGATTTTAGCCATGAAGAAACTTTTGTTTATTCCTTTAGTGATTATCCTGATAGCCGGTATGTGCTTCACCGGTTGTGGCAAAAAGGGTCCGGAGCCCGGCAGCGTCCTGCGTGTCTCCATGCCCAGTTTTGCCTATGAAACCTTCGACTTTATCGAGGGCGAGTCATTCTTCGGCTGGTCCCTGTATGACCCCCTAATAACTTGGAACGAGGACCTTGATTTCGTGCCGGCACTTGCTGATGACTATTCGTTAAGCGATGACGGGTTGACCTGGACATTTCACGTTCGTCCTGACGTCTACTTCCACAACGGCGACCCGGTGACTTCCGCCGACTTCCAGTTTTCTATGGAACACTTCCAGTCGGAAGCTTCGATGAATCCGTGGTCACCTTACGCACGCTACAACATGGATACCCAATATTGCCCGGATGCCGAAACCTATATCTATAAGACCGTGCAGCCTGAGCCTCCACTGGAAATGGTTTTCGCGTCCCTGCGGATTCTGCCCAAGAACTACATTGAGACGAACGGTTGGGACTATTTCAAGGAGCATCCCATCGGCAGCGGGCCCTGGAAGTTCGTCGAGTTCGTTTCGGGTGACCATTGTACAATGGAAGCCAACGCGGACCACTGGCGCACGCCACCTCACTTTGAGACGCTTATTCAGTACGTTGTCCCCGAGGAGGCAACACAGGTTGCCATGCTCAAGCGAGGTGAGGTTGACATCATCACCGGTATCACCCTTGACCGGGCTATTGAACTGAAAGACGAGGGTTGGGATACGTATCAGCCTCCCGTCCCCGTTGGCTCTAACGTTATTATGCCCGGTAGCTGGCTGACGGATGGGCCGACTTCGGACATAAGAGTTCGCCGTGCCTTATCCTATGCTATCGACCGCCAGGAAATCTGTGATACCTTCTTCCATGGTTATGCCGAACCGGGAGGCCGGTTCTTCCATTACCCCGGCATGTACGGATGGGATGATAATTGGCAGCCCGAGGAATACGATTTGGATATGGCCAAGAGTTTGCTAGCGCAAGCTGGCTATCCGGACGCTTTTGATGACCCGGTAATCCAGATATACGTACAGGTCGGCACCGGATATACGCCTGATTTGTTCCAGATACTCCAGGGCTACTGGACAGCGGCCGGCATCCAGACCAATATCAACATGGTCGACGCCTTTGAGATGCTCGGCTTGTTCTTCTTCGGGTCGCTGGAAGGCAATAATATCGGCGCCATCATTCCGTGGGTATACGGCAACAACTGGCCGACCAATGTGTACCACTCCTATAACATGTACTGCCCGGGTGGGGTACACAGCACCAGCAATGACCAGCATGCGGCGGACCTCTACATGAAGGCGGTCCATGAGCCTGACCCCGAGCTGGGCGAGGAGTACTTCACCGAGTTCTCGGCCTACGTACATGATGAATTATTCATCAACTTTGGCCTCTGTTTGTCGTACGACCTGTTGGTTGTATCAGACGAGGTCGGTGACTTCGGCTGGGGCGTATGGATGAACATCGCCGACGCTTACGCAGACATTTCGATGAAGTAATAACTAGAACAGAACTTGTTCTGCAGAGTTAGGCAACGAGGTTCCAGGGGGTGGTCATACGCCCCCTGGAGCCTCTTGGTGCAGTAAATAATTCCTGGTTATTAGCTACCTGGGGGTAGCTGTAACCCTTGACTAAAGAAGATTGGCTGCTTGCCAGTGGCAGATACTATTTGGCAATTTTCTGGCGAAGATATATAATAGTGAAAAATTAGATAATATGCAGGCATGCGGTATGCCGAAATACCAATGAGAGCTATACGCCGCAATTCTAAGTATTAAGGAAAATAGCGGATGACGCGTTTCATTATAATTCGAGTGCTCCAGTCATTTGTAGCCCTCATCGGTATTTCTGTTTTAATCTTTGTTCTGGTTCGGGCTTCGGGAGACCCCACGGACTTGTACCGGACCGCCCTGTCTTCAGAGGAAGACATAGCCCGTATAAGACACAATCTGGGTCTGGATAAATCACTACCGGAGCAATACTGGATTTTCGTAAGCGGCCTGGCTAAGGGCGACCTCGGCGAATCGCTGGTCAAGCACCGGCCGGTAACCGAAATGATTATGGAGAGGTTGCCCAACACTCTGTCGCTAGCCGCCGCCTCCTTCTTTGTAAGCATGCTGCTGGCGCTCTTTCTAGGAATTTTAGGCGCCACCAGACGCGATACCTTCCTGGATAACGGGGTGAAGTTTATCGCTATCCTGGGGCAGGCGCTGCCGGGCTTCTGGGTGGCTATCATGGCCATACTAGTCTTCTCCGTGTATTGGCAGATATTCCCGGCCTCGGGTACAGGCACCCCCGCTCACTTTGTGCTACCGGTAGCCACCATGGCCTTTTTCCTGATGCCGGGCATGATGCGTCTGGTTCGTTCCAGCATGCTTGACGTCCTTGACAGCGAATACATCAAGATGGCCAGAATCAAGGGGTTGCCGGAGAGGACAATTATCTGGAAGCATGCCCTGAGGAACGCCTTGATAGCGCCACTGACAGTGGCGGGCATGCTATTCGCTATGCTGATTACTGGCGCTGTAGTTACCGAGCAAGTTTTCGCCTGGCCCGGAATAGGCAGGTTAAGCCTGGAAGCGTTATGGTCCCGTGATTTCCCGATAGTGCAGGGTATTACCCTGATGGTAGCCGCTGCGGTTCTCTTTGTAAACTTATTGGTGGATATATTATACGCCTACATTGACCCACAGATACGATATCAGATGATGTAGAGACTTAAAGAAATGGCTACGACAAGAGTTATAGATTTTGATAAGCTGGCACGCCGTGCACGGTCAAAGCGGATTTTCTTCCAGCTGACCTTCATTCTCCCGGTAATAGTGTTATTTGTGATGGTGATTCTGGCCATATTCGCCCCCTTACTGGCGCCTTATCCGTATGACCAGATAAATATGTCGGCGAGGCTTCTACCACCGTTCTCTTCGGAGGAGGGCGGCGCCAGCCATCTCTTGGGAACAGATCACATGGGCAGGGACGTCCTGAGCCGCGTCATTTATGGCGCCCAGATTTCTCTCAGCATCGCTTTGCTGGTTATAGCGATTACCGCTAGCATTGGAACGGTAGTGGGGATAATATCCGGATACATGGGAGGGCGTATCGACGCCTTTTTAATGCGAATAACCGATATAAGCCTGGCATTTCCCGCGATTCTAATAGCAATACTATTGGCGGCTACTCTTGGGCCTGGTTATTGGACAGTTATTATCGCCTTATCGTTTCTCGGCTGGGCTCCCTACGCACGCTTGATACGGGGAGAAGCCCTGAGATTAAGTGAGGCGGACTTCGTGGTGCAGGCTCGAATCATCGGCGCCTCCCCGATAAGAGTCATGATTAGACACATTTTCCCTAACATTGTTAATCCTTTGATAGTAATGGTAACACTGGCGGTGGGTATGATTATTTTGACGGAGGCTGTTTTAAGCTATATTGGTGCTGGCATCCCGCCTCCAAGTCCATCTTGGGGAGCGATGGTAGAGGAAGGGAGACCCTACATCGATACTGCCTGGTGGATATCCTTCTTCTCTGGGGCAGCTATCGGCTTGGTGGTAATGGCGGGTAACTTCCTGGGTGACTGGCTTCGCGATAAGCTTGACCCGAGACTGAGGCAAATGTGAGCAAGGTTCTACTTCAAGTTGAGGACCTGCGTAGCTATTTCTTCACCCGTAAGGGTGTGGTCAAGGCCGTTGACGGTATAAGCTTCCACGTGGATGAGGGGGAAACCTTCGGACTGGTTGGCGAGTCTGGTTGCGGCAAGACGGTAACTGGCCTGTCAATCCTTCGCTTGCTCCCGGAGCCAGGGGGGCAAATTGTCAGTGGCAAAATTATCCTGGACGGGAAAGACCTCCTGGAGTTAGACAAGAAGGAGATGAGGCGCTACCGCGGCAGCGAGATTTCAATGATACTCCAGGACCCGATGACTTCGCTCAACCCGGCCTTTACCGTCGGCGACCAGATAGCCGAAGCGGTGAAGCTGCACCAGGGCCTCCACGATGAGAAGGTTACCGAAGAGGTCATTTCGGCGCTGCGCTTGCTCAAGATTCCGTCGCCCGAGGTGATTTTGGGGGATTATCCTTTTCAGCTGAGCGGTGGCATGAGGCAGCGGGTAGTGGGAGCTATCGCTATGTCCTGCCACCCGCGTCTGCTCATCGCCGATGAGCCCACCACTGCCCTCGATGCCACCATACAGGCCCAGTATATAGCCCTATTTAAGGATGTTCAGAAGAAGACGAATGTGTCCATAATCTTTATTACCCACGATTTCGGCGTCGTGGCCGATATCTGCAATCGCGTAGCCGTGATGTACGCTGGTAAGATTTTAGAGACGGCGGCGACACGGGAAATATTCAAAGATCCCAAACATCCTTACACAAGTGCCCTGATGCAATCCGTGCCCCGCCTGGACCAGAAAGGCGGACGCCTTTATTCGATCAAAGGACAGCCACCCTCACTAAGGAATCTGCCCGCCGGTTGCCGATTTGCCCCCCGTTGTCCTGTCGTAAAGCCGGTTTGCCGTGAAGAAGAACCCCCTGAGGTAGAGATCAGCAAGGGGCACTTCGTATCATGTTGGAAGGTTAAATAGAACATGGCCGACGTTTTGTTAGAAGGGCGTGACCTGACCAAGTATTACCCTGTTAAAAAGGGGCTTCTTCAGCGTACCGTGGGCTGGGTGAGGGCGGTGGACGGCATTTCCTTCACCATAGAACGGGGCAAAACCTTGAGCCTGGTCGGTGAATCGGGCGCAGGTAAGACGACCACCGCCAAACAAGTGCTATTACAGGAAAAACCAACCTCGGGGACTATCTTTTTTGAGGGGCAGGACCTTAACCTTCTTTCCCGCGCGCAACTGAAGGAGGAATATCGTCCCCGGCTGGGTTCGGTGCAGCAGAATCCATGGAGTTCTATGGACCCGAGGATGAAGGTAAGGGATGTTATCGCTGAGCCGCTGGTGGTGAACACCAAGCAAGACAAGCAGCAGCTTCGAAGTCGGGTGGTGGAGTTGATGGAGGAGGTGGGGCTTGACCCTGAGAATGCCGAGAACTATCCTCATGAGTTTAGTGGAGGGCAGCGGCAGCGTATCGCGGTGGCGCGGGCTATGGCCCTGAACCCCAGTCTGGTCGTCCTTGACGAGCCCGTTTCGGCGCTGGATGTTTCGATTCGGGCCCAGATTATGAATCTGCTCAAAGACCTTCAAGGGCAGTACAATCTAAGCTATCTGGTTATTGCCCATAACCTAGCCACGGTACGCTATATGAGTCACACCGTGGCCATAATGTACCTGGGACAGATAGTGGAATACGGCGAAGGCGAGGACCTATTTTTGCAGCCCCTGCATCCCTACACGAGGGCGTTGATATCAGCCTCGATGTTGACATTGCCTGAGGATAAAGAAAAAGGGGTGAAAGAGGTAATATTAAGCGGAGAGATGCCTTCGCCCCTGAATCCGCCCTCCGGCTGCCGCTTCCACACGCGATGCACTGAGGCTAAGCCGGAGTGTAGCCAGACAGCACCACCGCTCCGTGACGTTGGCGGTGGCCACAAGGTCGCCTGCAACAAGGCTTAATATACGCCGAAAAACCCCACATAATCCTAATTGTCATGAATGGAAGGAGGGCTGCGCCTATGAGTGATGTCTTGAAAGGCAAGGTAGCCGTAGTAACTGGCTCTGGCCAGGGAATCGGGCGGGCTATCGCCCTGGGCATGGCCGAGGAAGGGGCTAGGGTGGTAACCAATAATCGCCACCGCGGTTCTACCGGTTATGCTCATTTGAACGAAAAGGTGCTCAAGGCGATGAGCGCCAAGCAGAAGGAGTGGGTGCGTAAACAGCAGGAGGAGATGGGCGGCGACGCTGAGACCACCGCCGAGGCGATAAAGAAGATGGGCGGTGAGGCGGTACCCTTCTTCGGCGATATCGCCGACTTTGAGACGGCCAGAAAGCTGATAGAAACGGCGGTCGATAGCTTTGGCAGAATCGATATCTTGGCTAACGTTGCCGGCACCTTCGGTTTCAGCCCTATCTGGGAGATGAGCGAGGAGCTCTGGGACAAGGTTACCCTGACCAAGCCCAAGGGCTATTTCAACTGCATTCGCCACGCCGTCCCTTATATGATGAAGCAGAAATGGGGGCGGATAATAAACTGCACCTCGCGGGCGTTTGTGGGCGATGTGCTCAAGCACGCCGAGTACTGCGCGGCTAACGCGGGGGTGGTAGGGTTGACCCTGGCGGTGGCTAAAGAGTTGGCGCCCTACGGTGTAACCTGCAACGCCTTCGCTCCCTTCGCCAAAACGCGCGCCGCCTACGAGCTTTCGGCCTACGACGAAGCCGTAAGCGCTGAAGACAGCCCCTGGATGGACCGCAAGTTCAGTTTTGACTTTGAGATGACGCCGAGCCCGGACGACATAGCGCCCCTGATAAACTATCTTGCCTCCGACGAGGCGGCTAACATAAACGGCCTGGTCTTTAACGTGGGCGGTCCCATGATTAATCTTTATTCGACCCCCGAAATGTCGAAGACAATGCTCAAGTCCGGCGGACGGTGGACGCTGGAGGAACTGAAACAGCAGATGCCTTTCTGGCTGTTTCCGCCAGGATAATCAAAAGGGGAGGAGAAACCAATGCCATCAAATCTAGAAAAATACGTTAGACGAAACATGAAGGTGCCTGAGGAGATACAACAGCGGCACACCGAGGTCAAAAGCCCGGTTCTGGGCTTGAAAAGTGACCAAAGCTTTGGCGATAAAGACATCTCGCTGAGCTGGTGGCCCATTGCCGAGCCCTTTGAGATGGTTTCGGAAACCCACGCCCATGACTTCGACCAGTTCCTCATTTTCGTCGGCGGTGATATGAAGAATATGCCCGACCTGGGCGGAGAGGTGGAATTGACCCTGGGTGAGGAGGAGGGGAAACTGGAGAAGTTCGTTTTTGCCACGGCCACCACTGTCTTTATTCCCGCGGGAATGCTGCATTGCCCGCTTAACTTCAAGAAGGTGAACGATCCCAATAAACCTATCTTGTTCCACGACCTGTTCTTTTCCCCTGAGTATAAGAGAAGGGGATAGAAGGAAGGAGAGCTTTAAGAATGGCCGAATCGAAATACGGGAAGTACATTGTCACCAAACCCAAGAAGGATATCGTCAAACCCCCCTGGAGCCCCAAGGGCCCGATTCCCGGTCGTGTCGCCTATTTAGACAACGATGTCATCGACGGCGCTTTCTATATGGAATGCGTCTGGATGATGCCCGGAATGAGGCCTCCACCCGATTTACCCCCTGAGAAGAGAGGGCCACAGGCCCACACCCACGACTATGACGAAATTCTGGGCTTTTTCGGCAGTGATATGGAGGACATGTACGACCTGGGTGGCGAAGCCGAGCTGTGGCTGGGGGATGAAAAGCATATCATCAACAAAAGCTGCCTGGTCTTTATTCCCAAGGGGCTGCAGCACTGCCCGCTACTCTTTCACCGAATAGATAAGCCTATCTTCCACTTCAGCGTCGGCCCCGGCAAGATGTACTTCTAGAGCCGCAGGTCAGGGCTCTATCAGCCTTTCCTGGCTTAACCGGTGTTTTCTCCTCAGGTCCCTCAGCTGGGGGATAAGGAGGGTCAGGGTTAGCAGGAAGGTAAGCCCATCGGCGATGGGGAAAGCCAGCCACACACCTTCCAGCCCTAAAAAGTCGGGCAGTGTTAGCACCACCGGAATCAGGAAGAGAATAGGCCTGGATACAGAGGTGATGAACGACTGGACTGCCTTGCCGATGGACTGGAAGATAAGCGAGCCTACCATCATCATCCCTATAATAGATAGGGCTAAGAAGATACGCTTGGCGGCATAGGCGGTGAGAGCAACCAGCCCGGCATCGTTGGTGAAGATGCGGATAAACGGTTCCGGCGCGAAATAAACGATGCTAAACACGACCAACCCGCAGGCGAAGGCGGCGCCCATAGCAATTATAATCGTCTTTATGGCGCGGTCGTAGCGCTTGGCCCCGTAGTTGAAGCCCAAAATCGGTTGCATGCCCCCGCCGATAACGATTCCCGGCATAATGGCGAACATCATTACGCGGTGAATGATGCCGAAGGCGGAGATAGCTAAGTCGCCGCCGTAGAAAGCGAGCGTCCGGTAGACGAACATGGCGGAAATGCTCCCGGCCACCATCCGGGAAAAAGAGGCAATGCCTATAGCCAGGATTTCTTTCAGTATCTGCCATTGGATAACCAGGTTGTGGAAATAAATCTTGAGGAAGCTCTTGCCCCCAAAATAGTAGCGCATAAAGAAGGCGACGGAAACCATCTGGGCTATCACCGTAGCCAGCGCCGCCCCCTGCACCCCCATCCCCAGCGGTATGATGAAGATAGCATCTAGTATGATATTGGTTACCGCCCCGATAATCATGCCTATCATCGGTGTGCGGGCGTTACCCTCGGCTCTTATCAGGTTGTTCATAGCCATGGAAAAGGTCATGAAGAGCATACCGATGACGATAATGGTCAGGTAGTCCCGGGCGTAGGGGAGAATGGTCTCCGACGAGCCCAAAAGCCGCAGCCAGAAGTCAGGCATAGCCAGACAAACAACCATGAACACCACCGAGAGCACAATATTGGCGGTCAGGGCGTTGCCCAGCGTCCGCTCCGCCTTGGCTATGTCACTGGTTCCGATTGACCTCGAAATCAGCGACGCCCCGCCCATCCCCGTCATTTCACCGATACCTACCGACAGCATCTGAAAGGGGAAGACGATGGAAAGCCCGGCGATACCCAGAGGCCCAACGTAGTGGCCGATAAAGATGGTGTCCACCACGTTGTAGAGGGTCATGACGAAAAAGCCGAAAAAGGTGGGCAGGGACAGCTTAAGCAGCAGCCGCCCGATTCGGTCGTCGTCAAGCACGTTTTGATTTCGTTGGTTTATTATGGCCATGCTAAATCTCGATAGATTTACAGGGTGGGGGTGAGGGCGGGGCTATTACTGCAATCTGGATAGTATCTCCCGCAGTCTCTCCAGTGAAGCCGATAGGTCAGCCAGTTCTTCATCGGTGAGGCCTGAGACAAGTTCCTTGGTTGCCTTCCATATGTTGCCGCCGTGTTCCTCCAGGAAGGCGTTGCCCTTATCGGTGAGTACGATATTGGTTACCCTCCGATCGGCACTATCCGCTTGCCTCTCTATCATCTTCAGCTCCACCAGTTTATCGATGAGGTGGGTCATCTGGGCTCGGGCTAGCTGCAGCCTTCCCCCGATTTCAGTGATGTGGAGGGTACCGTCTTCCTTGAGCAGCTTCATAATCTCGAAGTGCAGCGGCGAGATATCTATATTCATGTTGTCCAGCGCCGTCTTGAGCAGTTTGCGCCGTACCCCCCTGAAGATAAGCGGGGGTACGGAAAGCAGGCCATCAGCGGTTCGCCTGACGATGTCTCTTCGTGTTTCCCCAATCTTTTCCACAGGCTCCCTTCCGGAATAATAATTTATTATGTATATAGTATATAATATAAACTATTTTTTAGCAAATACTATCGTCTTATAGCTAGGGGTATCTTGACCAGTAAGCCCGTGCCTGCTATGCTTGCTTAGGAAAGGGGGTTTGCCAAAATGGTTAAAAAGGAATATGCGCACCTGATAAAGCCAGTAAAGATTCAGAAGGGACCTCCCGGGCTCTATGCCGAGCCGCGGATATGGATGGAAGGCAAGGATATGGAAGGTTTTAACGCCAATTTTTCTCTTGGCTTTGTCAAAAAGCCCAGCACATTCCATCCCCTCGAGGGAGCACTGGTACATCCTTATGATGAAATCCTGGTTTTTGAGGGAACTGATAGTTCCAATATCCTCTATTTAGGCGCTGAGGTAGCGGTAGAGCTTGGCGAAGAACGGGAAGAAGTCGTATTTAAAGAGCCCTCGGCGGTAATCATCCCAAAAGGCACACCGCACGGTCCGGTTAATGTCAGGAAGGTCGATAGGCCTATTGTCCATTACACTATTGGTTTGGACCCTGCCTATAAGGCTTCTACAGTACCACTAAAGTCGAAAGTTACCAAGGGCTCGAAATACAACCACTTGGTCAAGAGAATGATTACTAATTTCAAGAATATGCCAGAAGCGGCGGTCGATAGGCTGGATGCAGACCAGTACGGAGTCATCAGGGCGGCGGATATGGGAGTGGGACCAGGTAACGGCGACGAGATCATCTGGCTCTACGGTAATGACCTGGAGGGGTTTGATGTCAATTTCACCTGGGGGTTCTACAGCCGCTGTGGCAAGTGGCACCGCGGCGGCGAGGCTCACTACCACCCCGAGGCGGAGATACTGGTCTTTGTCGGCCTTGACCCGGATAACCTGAACTATCTGGGCGCTGAACAGGAGCTGGGTATGGGCAAAGACTACGAGAGGCACATCTTCAACACGCCCACTATCGCTATCTGCCCCGGGGGTTTTCCCCATCTCCCGCTAATCACCAGGTGGGTGGATAAGCCCTATGGCTTTATTGTGGTCTGCCTCAGCGGCGAGCACGCCTCGCCCTGGGTGGAAGCCTGAGCGTTCTTTAAAACTATTTTTCAGGAGGATTCATAAAAATGGCCAAGAAGAAAATGTATGCCCATTTGATGAAACCATTACTCGTCCAGAAACCGCCCGCGGGTCTCTATTCCGAGCCGCGTTTCTGGATGGAAGGCAAGGACATGGAGGGGTTCAACGCCAGCTTTTCCTATGGATTCATTAAGAAAACCGGCAGTATTCACCCCGTTAAAGGGGCACTGGTGCACCCCTATGACGAGTGCCTGGTCTTTGCTGGCATCGATAACACCGATATCACCTATCTGGGCGCCGAGGTATCGGTGGCATTGGGCGAGGAACGCGAGGAGCATACCTTTAACGTGCCCTCGGTAATCATTGTGCCTAAGGGGATGCCGCACGGTCCGGTTACGGTTAAAAAGCTGGATAAACCCATCGCCCACTACCATATTGGCCTGGCCGCGGATTACAAGGCCGAGGCGCTTCCGGAAAAAGCCAGCACTAAGGGCTCGAAATACGCTCACCTGGTCAAGCCGCTGGGCGCTGGATTCGAGCCGGTCAGGATGTCGCAGATAGCCAAGAACCCGAAGCTGCTGGCGGAATACAAGAAGGCACACCCTGAGGTTCAGCTGGACCTGGGTCAGGTGGGCCTGCTGGGACCGGGGAATGCCGATTACCTTACTTGGCTCTACGGCAACGACCTGGAGGGCTTTGAGGTCAATTTCACCTGGGGGTTTTACACCGGTTCCGGTATCTGGCACCGCGGCGGCGAAGCCCACTACCACCCTGCCGAGGAAATACTGGTCTTTATCGGCCTTGATCCGGATAATCTGAATTTCCTGGGGTGTGAACAGGAGCTGGCTATGGGCAAGGAATATGAAAGGCATGTATTCAACAAGCCTACCGTCGCCGTTTGCCCTTCAGGCTTTCCCCATCTCCCTCTCATCACCAGGTGGACGGATGAGCCCTATGCCTTTATCGTTTGCTGCCTCAGCGGCACACACGATTCTCCTTGGACACAGGAAGAAGAATAATCCCGCTTGGGCTGTAATTAAGGGAGGCATATAGATAAGGTACCGCAGGTTTGGCCGGCTGGACTGGGAGGTGTCGGTATTGGGCTTCGGCGTCCAGCGGCTGCCGCTGGAGATAGACGAGGCCGAGTCAATCGGCATGCTCCGCTACGCCATTGACCACGGCGTTAACTACCTAGACTTGGGTTGCCCCTATGACCTGGAGCGACAAGAACGCCTGATAGGTGTCGTCTCTAAAGCGCTCGGAGACGGCTACCGCGCCAAGATTAGGATTGCCGCCGGCCTGCCATCCCTACTTATTAATGCCTCGGCTGACCTTGACCGTTATCTAAATGAGCAACTTAGATGGCTGAAGGCGGGCAGCGTGGACTTTTTTATCCTCGGGGGCTTGAACCGAGATACTTGGCCCCGCTTAAAGGAGCTCGACGTTCTGGGCTGGGCAGAAAAAGCTATGGCCGACGGTAGAATCGGTAAGCTGGGCTTTTCTTTCCACGACCACTTCCAGACTCTCCGAGACATACTAGAGAATTACGACGGCTGGACGCTGGCTCAATTCCAGTACAGCTATATGGATGCGGACTACCAGCCGGGCGTCACCGGACTGAGATACGCCTCCGATAAAGGGCTGGCGGTGGTGGCCGCTGAACCGCTGCGGGGAGGCAGGCTGACCAAAGAACCTCCCCCTTCGGTAGCCAAGGTATGGGCAAGAGCCTCCCCAAAGCGTTCGCTGGCGGAGTGGGGACTGCGCTGGGTCTGGAACCACCCCGAAATAGCTGTTAGTGTCAGCGATATGAGCACGATGGAGCAAGTTAAGGAGAATCTAGCCCTTGCCGACAAGGCCAAGCCAGATAGCCTCACCGTAGCTGAAGAGGTGCTTATCAGCCGGGTCAGGGATGCCTACCGCAAGCTCAAGCCCATCCCCTGTACCACCTGCCACGGCTGCATGCCCTGCCCGCAGGACATCAATGTCCCCCGCCTCTTCGAGCTCTACAACGATGCCGTAATGTACGGCGATATGGAGATGGCACGGGCTATCTACCGCAGGGAGGGACACGATATCGGTATTTGCACTCAGTGCGGGCTTTGTGTCTGCGGTCGGGAGATTCCTATACTGGACTGGCTCGAGAAGCTAGCCAAGGCCTTTGACTAATAGAATTCAGGCTGTCTCGACAACGCGCGGCTTGTAGCCTCGGCTGAACCAGATAAAGGCGGCGATGCCGATTAACAACATAATACCCGCGGCGTAGAAGGACGACTCGATGCCCATAAAGTCAGCAATACCCCCCAGCACTATGGGCCCCACGCCGTTACCGATTTGCATGGCCATCATGAACAGGGCCATGCTGGCCCCCATGCCGAAGACGCGACCTTCTTCAACGACATAGGCGGTGGCGGCGGGCATGGCAAAGGCGGTTCCTATGGCCACAAAGGCGTGAAGGACCAGCAGCAGCCAGAAGCCACCAGCCAGAGGCATCAGGGCGATGAAAATCATGGCGCCAATGCTGCCGGTAACTACCAGACCCCGCCGGCTGTATTTGTCAGCCAGCATACCGGTGTAGGACTGCAAAAGTGCCAACGGCGTCCGCGAGGCTATAAGAACTCCGATAAGAAATACACTCAGGCCCAGCTTTTCACTGCCGAAGATGGGTAGAAAGGTCATGATACAGGCCATACTGAAGCCAATGGTCATGCGGAAGGCAAAGACCCCCTTCATGATACGGCTCTTCCTTAAACCCTCGAAAGCGGAGCCATTTCCTAGGGAGACGACTCTCTCTTTGACCTCGGGTAGGAAAATAAGGGTGGCAATCAGCCCAATGAAACAGAGCGCTGACATCACCAGGAAGGTGGTGTTGATGTTGAAGAGGTCGGTGAGTGCGCCGCCGAAGAGCGGGCCGATGCTCATGCTGCTGAAGAGGATGGCGCTAAAGTGCCCCATCCACTTGCCCTCCTCTCCCTTGGGGGTGATGTCGCCGAGATAGGCCTGGGCTATGGGCAGGTGCATCGAAGCGCCGATACCCTGAAAGATGCGTACTAGTATCAGCTGTGTCGGATTTTGTGCCCAGATGAAGGCGAGTGAGGCCACTGTCAGAGTGGACAGCCCGGTAAGGAGGAATTTCTTGCGCCCAAAGCGGTCGGAGAGCCGCCCCATAAAGGGCAGCGATATCAGGATCATCAGGCTGAAACCAGCGTTGATAAAGCCTATCTCCAGGGCACTGGCCCCCATCTGGTCAGCATAGATGGGCAGCAGGGGCACGACAATGCCGAACCCCAGCATGGAGATGACCATGGTGGCGACCAATACGAAAAAGGCTTTCTTATCCATAGGAAATTACATTATTTGCCCCCCAGCTCGCTGGGGGGCAATCTTTGTCTGGCGCTAATGAGATAACAAGCTATTCTAACAGCAAAGTAATGTGGTGTGCAAACGCCCTGTCGGTCGGTTCTGGTGAGGCGAGTTAGTGTAGCCGCTGCTGCAGGTTGAGCAGCTTGCCTTCCAGGTATAGTTTTACCGCTTCGTCAATGGTTTTGATGTCGGTGACGATGGTTTCAATACCGCGGCTGGTCAGGTTTTCGTAGGCTCCCCAGCCCATCCCCCCAGCGATAAGTACCTTACAGTCGGCGATAGTCTCCGCCATACTAGCGTGCCTTGATTGAGCTCCAGCGTCGAAGCCATGTCTTTCTTCGTGGGCGGTATTCTCTTGGTGTTGGTGGGCAAAGCTGTGGTGGCCGGGCTTATCCCGTGTTTCCTTTTCCACAACCTCGCCGTCTTCGGCGGTTACCACCACGTAGTAGGGCGCTCTTCCAAAGTGCTGGCTTACATTGGTGCCATTGTCACTGATGACGGCAATCTTCATGGTGTATCCTCCCTAAAATCAGTCAGTCTTCTTAGTTTAACATAACACAGGTGCCGTATACCACCTTGAGCTTGTTGTCGCGGCAGAAGGCGATGGCGGCATCGCTTTCCGAGCCGGGCTGCAGCCATATGTTGGTCAGCCCCAGCCTCTGACACTCTTTGAGGATAGACTCGGTCACCTTGGGCGGCACGACAAAGTCGACCACTTCCACCTTGACGGGGACATCGGCTAGGGTGGGGTAGCACTTGACCCCCTCGATTTCCTTGAGGTTGGGGTTTACCGGATAGACCTCGTAGCCGCGCTTGGTCAGGTTTTTGAATATACGGTTGCCGTACTTCTCGGCGTTGTCGGTGGCACCAATGACGGCGAATTTCTTCTTAGCCATGAATTCTTTAATCAGCTCTTCCATAACCCCTCCTCATTTCTGGCGGAAATATGACTTGGTCATGCGCACTATCCAGCCCCAGTGCAATATAATGTGTACAATCACTATCGCCGCCAATAGAAGGGCGGAACGGTTATGCATAGTGAGCCAGACGTCTCTTGAAAATAGAAAGGTGCCCCCTCGGCTTCCAGGCGGCAAGGCCAGCCAGAGGACAAAACCGGATACCACCTGAACCAGGGCCAGCAGCGCCATGACCATGGCGATAAGATAGTTACGGGTGGCTTTTCTCATTTGGTGTCCTTAGCGATTAAACGAAGCCCTCCGCTTTGTGTTTTTGAGCGATTGTTGCCGCTAGTTTCTCCAGTGCCTTGTAGTCGTCTGGGTGGGGGAGTCCTTTACATAACACTGGCTCCAGAATCTCCACTTTAAGGTTGGGGATCATGGCCGCTAGCTGCTCTACAGCTTTGCCGCCCCAGCCGTATGAACCGATGATGGAGACAAATTCCACCTTGGGCCTGAGGGCGTTGGTCAGGAAGGCGGCGTAGATAACGTTAGGGTGAGGCCCTACAAGTATGGTAGGGGTGCCGATAACTATGGTGGCGGCGTCCACCAGCGCCATCGCCAGCTTACCGATATCGGTCACGGTAAGGTCGAATTGCCTGACGGTGACGTCCTTCTCGGCTAGAGCCTCGACAAGGTGCTCGACCATAAGGCGGGTGCTGCCGTGCATGGAGATATAGGGCAGCACCACGATGTTCTTGGGTTTATCGAAAACCCAGCTTCTATAAGCATTAACGATAAACTCCGGTTTGTCGTACATTGGCCCGTGGCTGGGAGCGATAATATCAATTTTATAGTCCTTCAGCTTCTCCAGGTTCTTCTCGATAGCAGCGCGGAAGGGCATCATTATCTCGGCGAAATAGCGCTTGGCGGCTTCATAGACCTGCCCCTCATCGCTAACGTAGAGGTCGGTGGTAGCCAGGTGGGAGCCGAAGAAGTCGCAGGAGAAGAGTGTCTTATCCTCTTTAAGATAGCTGACCATCGTCTCCGGCCAGTGCACCCAGGGGGTGTAGATGAACTCCAGCGTCCTGTCCCCCAGCGAGATAGTCTCTTTGTCGTTGATGGTCTGAAATCTCTCCGCCGGTATCATTAGCAGGGCGACGAGCAACTCTTTACACTTGGGCGTGCAGACTACCTTGGCTTGAGGGTATTTCTCGACCAGCTGGGCGATAGCTCCCGAATGGTCCTGCTCGGCGTGGTTGGCGATGATGTAGTCTATATTCTTTACCTTAAGCTTGTCCAGGTGCTCTAACAGTACCTCTTTCATGGTGGGGTCAACGGCATCAATGAGGGCTGTCTTTTTGTCTCCCTCGATCAGGTACGAATTGTAGCTGGTGCCGTCGGGGAGGGGTATTAGGGAGTCGAATAGCCTTCGGTCCCAGTCGATAGCCCCCACCCAGTAAATACCCCGCTTTATCTCTCTCGGCTTCATCTTATTTCTCTTCTTTGAGCAGGTCATTGAAGATGTCGGTGTGGTAGATTTCGTGGTCTCTTATGCGAATCAACAGCTTTTTCAGGTCGGGGTCTTTTATCTTCTTGGCGGCCTTGTCGTAGGTTTCGGCTACCTCCTTCTCTATCTTGATATCGGAACGCAGCATATCGGCCATCTTTCGAGAGCGGTCGACCTTACTATGTTCGATTCTGGGAGTGCCGCCACCGCCAACTATCTCCTCAGCCAACCAGCCCAGGTGTTGCATCTCGTTGATGGCCTGGTCTTCCAGCTCCTTCTTGGTCTCGGCGTTGGTGGCCAGATACGATTGTAGCATGTACTGCAGGATAACAGTGTATTCGTGCTCAATACCCCAGTTAAGCACCTGGGTGGTCTCATCCTGGTGGTCGCCCCTGATATCTTTAGCCCCTTCCTTCTTGGACTTATCGACAAAGTGCTCAAAATCACCGCGGTGGGATTCCTCGTCAGAAAGGATGCGCTTGAGCAGCCTTTTTGTCTTGGGGTCATCAATAGCCTTTATGTGCTCTTTATAGAGCTTTATGGCGTCATCTTCCAGCAGCACGTCGTTGGCCATCCATTCCGAAACCGCCTTACCGCCCATACGCATATTGCCCCGCTTGAGGCTGGGAACGCCGCCCAGTTCGACAATGGTCTCGGCCAGCCAGTCCAGGTGGCGCATTTCTTCTCGAGCCAGGGCTTCAATTTCACAGGACATCTCGCCTTCGCCTATGCCGTAGGCATGGGTAAGATATTGAATGATGGCCCCGTGTTCTCCCTCAAGGTCAAGATTCAACAGGTCGATAATTTCCTTCTTGTCCATGGCTCCTCCTTGATGGTTAATTACCTTATTTCTTCCCTTTTAGCTGCTTCCACCTCTCCTCCCCAAGGCATTCGCGGGCGGAGGCACACCACTCTATACAGGAGGGCACCTTCTCCCTGTAGACGTATTGCTTGCACTTGGGGCACTTCACCCTCATCTCATCAGAGAAGATTTCAACCTCAGCCCCGCAGTTAGGGCATTTATGTACTGATACTCGCAGGTTTCGCATGTCCTGTCCCGGACACTTTCCGTAGGTCATTATCTAATCCTCTATTTTCTTGAACTCGCTCTTAGCAGCGCCGCAGACGGGGCAGACCCAGTCGTCAGGTAGTTTTTCGAAGGGTGTGCCCGGTTCTATCCCGCCGTCGGGGTCGCCCAGCTCGGGGTCGTAGATATACTCACAGACAGTGCACTGGTATTTAGCCATTTTAGCCGGCGCCTCCTTCTTTTGCTCGGCAATATAGCTGGGGGCAGTCTTGGGGGTGGTACCCCGCTTGACCTGATGATAGTAGGCGTAGGTCATCGGCTCGCCTTCCCCGATAACCTCCGCGCCCACCAGTTCCCCAATAAAGATGCTGTGCGTTCCTGCGTCCACCTCCTGAAGTACCCTGGCTTCCAGATAAGCCAGCGTATGGTCGGTGACGATGGGTGCCTTGGTTACGCCTATCTTATAGTTGATGCCTCTGAACTTGTCAATATCCCGCCCCGACTTGAAGCCAAAATGGCCGATAAAAGCCAGTGGCGTATTCTGGGCAAGTATGGAAGTGGTAAAGACCTGACTTTGCCTGATATATTCGTAGGTCAGGTTTTCTTTGTTGATGCTGACGGCAATGGTGGGTGGTTGGGAGGTAATCTGAAAGACGGTGTTGGCCACCTGCCCGTTGAGCTTCTTGCCCTTGTGAGAGCTTACGATATAAAGACCGTACCCCAGCCTGTACAGAGCTTTAAGGTCCATTTTCACCCCTGACTATTTAGACTTCTTGACATAGGCTTTATAGCCTTCGGCTGTTTCCTCAATGCCCAACAGCTCGTTACCGGTGGTGCGGCACCAGGCGGGCATATCCTCTTTTATCCCCTCATCGTCAGCCAGGACTTCCAGAACCTGACCTGGCTTCAGCTCCTGTATCTTTTTGGCGGTCTGGTAAATAGGCATAGGGCAATAGAGCCCAACGCAATCCAGGGTGGCATCTGCTTTCATATTGTCTCCTTAGACGAAGAGATTAACACGGCTTTCTTTAGCTGCAGCCATATAGGCGGCCACCCCGCCGAAGCTGTCCACCTCAGGAATAAAGGCGTCCTTGGAGATTCCCATAACCCCCATGGTGTTGGTGCAGGCGATAAACTTGACCCCTGCTTCCTTGGCGGTAGCGATTAGCTCATCGACAGATGGAAACTTGGCCTCCCGCATTAGTTTGCCCATCATCCACTTGCCCAGACCACACATGTGGAATCGGGATAGAGGCAATCTCTTGGAACCGCCGCGGTTCATAAAGTTGAGCATCTTTCTCATAATCCCCTGGCTTTTAATGGGGCCCTTGTTCTTTTTTATGATATTCAGGCCCCAGAAGGTGAAGAACATGCTCACCTCCATCCCCATGGAGGCGGCGCCAATAGCTATGTTGAAGGCAGCCAGGGCCTTATCCATCTCCCCGCTGAATACCACCAGGGTAACCTTTTCTGCCATCTTAGCCCCCTCTATTTCCCTTCCAGCTTACCGCCGCACTCGGGGCAGACCTCAGCCTCCCTGGGCACCGCTATCTGGCAATGGCGGCAGTAGCGCAGGGTTACTCCGCAGGGCTGGCAGTAGGGCATCTCCGTAAGGACAATCTCTTCATCACAGTAGGGGCAGGAGCACTTTCTGACCATTTCTTTCGACTCTTTTTTCTCTTTCATTTCTTCTCCCCCTTCTTGCTCTTGGCTCCCTTGCCCTGCTTCTTCAGGTAGTTGTCGATAGCCTTGTTCAGGGCTTGGGCACCCAGGTTGGAGCAGTGGTATTTGTTCTTGGGCAGCCCTTCCAGCTCTTTAGCCACCAGCGACGGGGTTATCTTTTTGGCCTCTTGCAGTGTTTTCCCCTTGGCCATCTCGCTGACCATGCTGGAAACGGCAATGGCAGCACCGCAGCCGAAGGTCTTGTACTTGACATCGCTGATGTGGTTATCATCTACCTTGATGTAGAAGGTCATCATATCTCCGCAGACGGGGTTACCCACCTCGCCGACACCGTCGGCGTTCTCTATCTCGCCCACATTGCGAGGGTTCATAAAATGGTCCATCACTCTATCGCTATACACTGGCATCTTATTTCCCTCCCTTCTTGCTTTTTAAGAATTTGGCATATAGTGGTGACATCTGCCGCAGACGGTCAACGATGGGCGGCATCGTCTCCAGTACGTAGTCTACGTCCTCTTCGGTATTATCCAGCCCGAAACTGAATAGGAGCGAACCCTGAGCTATCTCGTGGGGAATACCCATGGCGATGAGGACATGGGAGGCTTTAAGGGCTCTGGAGGTGCAGGCCGAGCCGCTAGATACAGCTATGCCCTGGCTATTTAGGAGCATGAGCATGGCTTCCCCTTCAATGAACTCAACGCAGAAGCTGGCGTGGCCGGGCAGGCGTTGGGTGGGATGACCGGTAACGGTAACGTGTTCTATGCGCTTGGGCAGCTCGGCGAGCAGCTTATCGCGTAGTGCGGAGAAGTGCTTTGCCCTGGCTATCATCTCGGCTTTAGCCAGCTCGGCCGCCTTTCCCAACCCAACGATGGCGGGCACATTCTCGGTTCCAGCCCGCCGCCCTTCCTCCTGTACACCGCCGTCGAGGAAGGGGATGATTCGCACTCCCTTCTTGAGCCAGAGGGCACCAACGCCTTTAGGCCCATAGAACTGGTTGCCGGCCAGGCTCAGGGCATCCACCCCCAGCTCCTTGACGTTAATCGGTATTGAACCAGTGCTGGCCACGGCGTCGGTATGGAAGATAGCCTCTGTTTTCTTGACTACCTCGGCTATCTCCTTGATGGGCTGTATGGTGCCTACCTCGTTGTTGGCCTGCATGATGGAGACGAGTATGGTATCCTTCCTTAAGCTTCGGGCTACATCATCGGGGTCAACCATTCCGTATTTATCTACCGGTACCTCGGTGAGCTCAAATCCCTCCTTCTCCAGGGTTCGGGCTGAGTGCAGTACCGAGAAATGCTCGATGGCGGAAACGACAATGTGCTTGCCCCTGGCCTGTTGAGCCATAGCCAGACCCTTGATAGCGAAATTATTCGCCTCGGTGCCGCTGGCGGTAAAGATAATCTCCTCAGCCCCACCGCCGATGAGCTCGGCGACCTGGCTGCGGGCGTTGGCTAACGCTTCCCGAGCGCTGTCTCCCCAGTTGTGCAGGGACTGGGCGTTGCCGTAGGCATCCTTAAAGTAGGGCAGCATCGCCTCCAGCACCTCGGGTAATAGCGGCGTGGTGGCCACGTTGTCCAGGTAAACCTTTCTCATTTTATTTAACCCCCGTCCAGCGAGGGGTGTTCTTTCAGGACGAACCAGGCGGTGGGGTCTTTTAGGTATTCGTAATAGTCGAGCAGAACCAGGTAGTGCTCTTTTTCTTCTCCGGCCACGGCGAAATAGAACTCTCTCTCGGCGTCCTGTTTGGCGTCCGACCCCTGTCGCGTGTAGTAATCAAAGGTCTTATTCTCCATACCCATCGCCGTCTCTATGGCATCGAGCTCGGTTTTAGACGCCTTTTTGCCAGTGCCCATCGCCTCGGTGGCGCGGGCGAATATCGTTCTCAGCGTCCTACCGCCGTCGGGCTGGAAATCAGTCGTCGGCCAGCCCTTTTTAGCCTTTATAGAATTGTATATCTGCTCAAACCGCTGTCGGTGATTATCTTCTTCGGAAGCCAGTTTTTCCAGTAGCTTTTTCCCCAGCTCATTACCGCTTTCCCGACTGGCTTTCAGATAGTACTCCTTGCCGTCAATCTCCATCTGAATGGCAACCTGGAGTCCTTGCAGGGTCTTGTCCTGTTCCAGAGTCATCATCATTGGCTCTCCTCTTACTAGGGGACTATCCAGCGCCGGCTTTAAGCCGGGTCAGCTGGTTCAGGTGTTCCCTTTCTTCGTCTATGATATTAGTTATAATCTGGTGGTCGGCGGGCTTTACCAGGTTCTTCATCTCAGTGTAAAAGAGTATGGAATCTTTTTCTGCCCTGATACCGATATCGAGGGCTTCAGCCTGAGAAGACGTTTTAGCCGCGATTTGTCGTGCCTGAGCGACGTCAGTGAAAACCGAGCTATCGACCAGTGATTGCAGGTAGAACACGTATGCTTCGGCGTAATCCTGCGGTGGCTGGTAGTGGCCCACCTCATCCAGCATGCTCAGGAAGGTCTTCTGGTGCTTTATTTCCTCAGCCGCCAGGTGCCTGTAGATAGCCTGTGTACTTTCGTCTTTGCTCTTCTCGGCCAGGGTCTGGTAGAAGGCGGCCCCGTTTTTCTCTATACCCAGCGCCACTTCCAGCAGTTCGCTGCCGGAGAAAATAATGGACATTTTTACCCCCTATCATTCTCTATTGCTAACATAATAACTGCTAAATGGTGACAAAAGTATAAAATCGGGGAGAGAAAACTTACAAAGTTATATCACATTTGGTGAAGCAGGTTGCTGCCTAGAGTTCTACCAGAATCTGGTCATCCTTGACCTGCACGGGGTAGGTTTTGAGGTCTTGGGCTGACTTGAAGACTCTGCCCACCCTGGCTAGAACCCCGGTGCCTCCCAGCCAGCGCACAACCTTGCCGTCCTTAAGGTCGAACTTAGAGCCGTGTAGCGGGCAGGTAACCACGGTTCCCTCCAACGTGCCCTGGTCTAGCTTACCTTTCATGTGGGGGCAACGGTTAGACGCGGCGTAATATTTGTTACCGACCCTAGCGAGAAGAACCTCTCCCTGCTTGGTTGAGACGGATTTCATGGCTCCATCGGCCAGTTCGCCGACCTTGCCTGCTTTTAGACTGCTCATCCAATTCACCTCCACGACCTTCTCTATCTATTTATCAGTATAGCCAATATGAGCCTAAAATGCCACTGCTGTCGCTTTTAATCTCTGTAGCCTACGCGAGACAACCATATAAAAAATTGAAATTGTTACCCAGGGAGATTTACAATAGGAATAGAATCATAGTCGGAGGCAATTGTGAAAGCGGTTATAATGCCCGGTTTTTCAGAATTGATAATCGTGATTAATCCTACCGGGGAAGTGACTCGGGAGGGAATGCTCTCTATCATTATGCCTTGGTTTTATGCACCCTGGCCGGATAGTAAGGAAAAAGGGATAATCGAGATGACAGTGCCGGGTGATAGCTTAAGGGCGCTACTTACGGAACTATCGGAACGATATAGGCAGGCGAATGTCGATTTCGAGCCAATTAACCCCGCAACTAATGACCTGGATTTCGACTACGACGTTTTGGTTAGCGGCAAAAATTATGTGGCTTTAGATAACGGTCTTGATGCCAAGCTGAAAGCCAATGATACCGTGACAGTTAAGGTACTCTGGCGCTGGGATGGTTAACTCACACTGGGGGGAAAGATGCTGGACCAAAGCGAACTTCTCAGATACAAACGGCAACTGATAATACCGGATTTTGGCAAAGAGGGGCAGGGGAGACTAAAAGATTCTCATGCCGTAATCGTCGGCGTGGGCGGGCTGGGTTGTGTTTCGGCAACCTATCTAGCGGCGGCTGGTGTCGGCCATATTACCATCGTTGATTTCGATATCGTGGAACTACCTGATTTGAACCGGCAGATTCTCTATGGGGAAGAGGATGTAGGCAAGAAGAAGGTAATCGTAGCCAAAGGAAAATTGTCCCGGTTGAATTCCAAGTTAGAAATTACTCCTGTCTTCGCCAAGATAACAGAAGAGAACGCCCTCAGCCTTATAGATGGGGCTCAGGTAGTAGTTGATGGACTAGATAATTCGGCGGCACGACTGGTGGTAAACTCGGCTTGTGTTAAGCAGAAGACAGCCTACGTTTATGGTGGTGTCTCGCGCCTGAGGGGCATGGTTACCACCATCATACCGGGAAAAACGCCCTGCCTGGCTTGCCTTCGTCCTGAAGGTGTCGGTGGGCTTGGAGTTCTCGGCGTGACTCCAGCCATCATAGCCAGCCTGCAAGCCCTGGAGGCTATCAAACTGCTTATCGGTTGGAGCCCAGCGCTTGCCGGGAAATTGCTGTTATTCAATGGCGACGATATGAAATTCCAGCTTCTCGAGATAAGGAGAAACGAAAGCTGCCCGGTTTGCTCCTCAACATTGCCCCGATAAAGAGAAAAAGGGCTATACCGAAGTATAGCCCTTTAACACAGCCTGCAAAGACGAGTTATTTTTGCCCTTTCTCTCTCTTTTTCTTTAGCGCCCAGAAAACCTTCTCTGGCTCTGTCGGCAGGTCCTTTATCCAGACCCCCGTAGCATCATGAATGGCACTGACTATTGATGGCGGGGCACTGCAGCAACTCCCCTCGCTGGCTTCTTTAGCGCCAAAGGGACCATAGGGGTCGTTGGTTATTACGTGTATTACCTCAGTCATTGGCGCTTCGTAGGCGCGAGGTCGCTTGTAATCGACCAGATTGGGGTTGAGGGTCTGCCCCATATCCATCTTAAACTCCTCATACATGGCGGCGGATATCCCCTGGTGATATGAACCACCCTGGACCTGAGTCTCCACCGCTTGGATATTTAGTGGGAAACCACAATCATGAGCGATCACATTTTTATCGGTACATTTTACCACGCCTGTCTCCACATCCACCTCCACCTCGCTCGCCTGGGCGGTGAAGCTATAGTTAGTACCGATGTCGCCCGCACCTTTACTGAAATCAGCCAGACCATACATTGATATTCCCTGTGTGGAATAGCCACGGCCAATGATGACCTTGCCCGGTGTCTCGTAGCAGGCAATCCTCACCAACCTCTCCCAGGCTATGTTCTTTTCGGGGTTTGGCTTAACAAAGACCTTCTTATCTTTAATCTCTACATCATCCGGTTTTACGCCAAACTGCTCCGCGGCGACCTCAAGGAGTTGATTTTTGGCATCCTGGGCTGCCTTCTTTGCCGCCTCGCCGGCGTGCACGGTGACCCGACTCCCATAGCTACCAGGGTCAACCGGCGTAAATGCCGAATCCACCCTCTTCAGGTCGATGTCATCCAGTTTTATGCCCAGTACTTCGGCAACAATAGCGCTCATTACGGTGTCTGAACCCTGGCCAACATCGGTAGCGCCGGTCAGATAGTTGACACTCCCGTCCTCGCATACCCTTACGATGGCGGCGCAGGCATTGTGAGCACTCAGCTTCGTCCCGCTGTTATAGGTTGCCGCGGCAAAACCCATGCCGTAGGCCTTGTCACCCTCAACCTTTTTCTTTCTCGTTTTCCAGTTTACCGCCTTGGCGACCTTCTCGATGCATTCCTGTACGCCACAGGTGGCCACATGCACAGCATTGACCGTCTCATAAATCTCACCCGGCTTGGGGTTGGGAATGGAATTCTTAAGCCTGATTTCCACCGGGTCTAAGCCGAGTTCTTCGGCTATCATGTCCAGCTGGACATCGGCCGCAAACCGGCTGTGGTATAGGCCGTGTCCTCTCATCGCTGCCGAACTGGGGTTATTGGTAAAGTAGTTATAGGCGTCATATTTGAAATTAGGTAGCTTATAGGGCAGCGTATGACAGGTACCGACCAGAAACATGGTAAGCGGGCTCATCCGGGTGTAAGCCCCCCCGTCAGCTACCGCCTTGAGATATGTGGCTTTCAATATGCCGTCCTTGGTGACCCCGGTCTTGACGGTAATCCACATAGGATGACGTCGCAGGTCGGTGGTGAGCGTATCAAACTGAGAGGTCACAATCTTCACTGGCCGGCCCGTCTTTTTGGCCAGCATAACCGCCGAGAAATCAGCTGGCGTCATGTCATTCTTGGTGCCACCAAAATCAGAGCCAATAATGGGTGTTATTATCCGTACATTGCTCAGCGGCAGATTAAAGCACCTAGCTAGAATCCGGTAGGGGAAATAGGGACTTCCCTTGGCCCCGATATAGACGATACGATCGGGGTCGGGCCAATAGGCAACCACTGCCGGCGGCTCTAGATATCCTTTAGCCATTCGGGGAGTCTGGAAGGTATCCTCCCGAACCAGGTAAGACTCGGCGAAGGCCTTTTCGACATCGCCGAAGTTCCAATGGTACTCAACGCAAATATTCCCCGGGCGGTCCTCATGAACCAGGGGTGCTCCTTCCTGCATAGCCTCGGTGGGAGTAAAAACACCGGGAAGTGGCTCATACTCAACCTCAATAAGGTCACAGGCCTCCTGAGCTGTATCCTCATCAACGGCAGCTACCCCGGCTACCCCTTCGTATAGATAGCGCACCTTTTCCACGGCCAGGGGCTCTTCGTCGCGGGTCGGCCCACTCCAACCCCACTTGAAACCACCAAAATCCTTGCCGGTAGTCACCGCTTTTACACCGGGCAGCTTCTCCGCCTTGCTGGTGTCAATGTTTAGTATCCTGGCATGGGCATAAGGGCTTCTCTTTATCTGGCCCCATAACATATTGGCCACTTCAAAATCAGCGGCATACTTTGCCTGGCCGGTAACCTTGGCCTTGGCATCTACCCGTGGTATTGCTTTTCCTAAAATCGAATAGTTTCCGAAAGTTTCACCCATTCTAGTGACCTCCTCGCATCTCTTTAGCCGCTATTTCTATGGCTTCGATATACTTAACATAACCCTCGTCGGCACACAGGTTACCCTGTATCGCCTCTTTTACTTCCTCCCGCGTCGGCTTAGGATTCTCAGCCAGTAATGCCTTAGCCGACATCACCATCCCCGGAGTGCAGAAGCCGCACTCTATAGCGCCATGGTCAATCATTGCCTGCTGGATAGGGTGCAGCTTGTCACCATCAGCCACCCCCTCAATGGTGGTAACTTCGCGGCCATTAGCCTGAAGCGCCAGTACCGAGCAGGACCTGACCGCCTTGCCATCAATATTAACGGTGCAGGCACCACAGGCGCTCACTTGACAACCCTTTTTGGTGCCAGTCAGCCTCAATTCTTCCCTCAGCAAGTCCACGAGCAGGGTCTCAGGTTTCACCTCTAGCTCACAAGGCTTGCCGTTAACGGTGAACTTTAATTCCTTCATTTCACCTTTCACTCTATACCTCCTATCACGCCGCCCTGGCTTTTTTCAGGGCTATCTGGGCTACTCGCTTCACAAAGACCTTCACCATCTCCCGCCGGTATTCTACTGAACCATGAACATCAGCTGGGGGGTCGGCTTCGGTTGAGGCTACCTCTCCGGCTTCGGTGAGCAGGGCGTTGTTAATCGTCTTTCCGATGAGTACCTTCTCTGCCTTTTTAGCTCTCAAGGGAACGGAAGAGCAGTTACTAAGGGCTATTCGGGCGTTCTCACAAACGCCATTCCCCGCCTTCAGCGTAATTGACACTGCTACCCCGACAATTCCCATATCCCCCTTCATCACCATTAGTTTTTCATAAGCGGTGCCAGTATGAGGTACTGGCGTTGGAATCTGAACCTCAGAAAGCATTTCGTCTGGTTTAAGAGCCACCTCAAGGTAGTCTTGGGAGAACTCTTCCATCTCGATGACTCTTTCCCCGCTGGAACTGGCTAGCTTTAACTTAGCGTTCAGGGCGATAAAGACCGGGGCCGGGTCACCGGCCGGGTCACCGTGGCAGATGTTGCCCCCGATTGTGCCCCAGTTTCTAGTCTGAATTGTGGCCAGATTTTTCTCCATCTCGCTGAGCACTCCAAAATGCTCTTGGATAACCGGAGATTTCTCTACAGCTCGATGTATGGTCAGCGCCCCGATTTTTAGACCCTGCTTCTCATCGTATTTTATATAGTCCAGAGAGTTTAGGCCCTTGATGTCAATGATGTATTCGGGGGTGAGCAGGCGTTGCCTCATGACCACCAGCATTGACTGCCCACCGGCAATTATCTTAGCCTTTTCTTTATATTTGGAAAGCAGGGAAAGGGCTTCCTTAACTGTTTTGGGAGCGAAATACTCAAAAGAAGCTAACATTTGACCTCCTCAATGCAAAAGTGACTATATGATATAAAACCTTGAACATCCCCGTCAAGATTACGCGCAGACTCCCGCTGGGGGATAAGGTCGGTGCCAAATAGTCGAATTCGGCTAACCTTCGGTGGAAGGTTAGCGTTGGCTACGTAGCCTTTCTAGCTAAACCCACTGGGGCGGTTTAGATTATAACTTCTTCCTCTTTCAGCTTGGCAATGTCATCCCAGCTGTAGTCGAGTTCTAAGAGTATCTCTTCGGTGTGTTGTCCCAGTTCGGGTGCTTCCCGCTTAACCCCTGCTGGCGTCTCGCTGAACGACCAGGGGAAGCCGAGCATCTTTATCTTGCCCCATACGGGGTGGTCGACGGGGATAATATAGCTATTGGTCAGCGCTTGCGGGTCTTCGAAAACCTCGCTGGACGACTGGATAGGGGTGTAGATTACGTTTTCCTTCTTAAATATCTTCATCCACTCGTCACGGTTCTTGGTGGCGAACTTCTTGTCCAGTATGGCCACCAGCTCCTTGCCGTGGTCATGCCTGGCTTCGATGCTGTTGAACCTGGGGTCGTTCTCCAGCTCCTCTATACCCATTGCTTTACACACATTGGACCAGTACCTATCAGGCTGAAGGTGGGCGATGACAATCCACTTGCCATCCTTGCACTGGTAGTGGTTGTAGATGGGGTTGCCGGCTTCGGCTCTGATGAAGCGGGGGAATTCCTTACCCAGGACGCCGGGGGCGGCAAAGTTGACCCCATGCAGGGCAATCAGGCTGCCCATGAGCGAGGTATCCACCAGCTGCCCCTTGCCCGTCTTTTCCCGGGCGTAGAGGGCGGCGGTTACCGCCCAGGCGCAGATAAGCCCGCCCTGCTCGTCACCCATCCCCGGTATCAGGG
>DAOULR010000019.1:0-33165 GCA_034419075.1 Dehalococcoidales bacterium
CTCGTTAAAACCCTCTTACCCTTCCACCTTCTTCTTAGCCACCGTCACCAGATTGGCAAAGGCTTCGGGTTCCCTCACCGCCATATCGGCCAGCACCTTGCGGTTGACTTCGACCCCCGCCTGCTTCAAGCCATAGATAAACTGCCCGTAGCTAAGCCCCTGCGCCCGGCTGGCGGCACTGACCCGCACTATCCAGAGGCGCCTCATGTCGCCCTTGCGCTCGCGGCGGTGGGCGTAGGCATAGCTCAGGGCGTGGAGCATAGACTCCTTAGCCCGCTTGTAAAGGGAATGACGGGTGGCTCTATGCCCCTTGGTCATAGCTAATACTTTCTTATGTCGCTTGTGGCTGGTTACCCCTCGCTTGATTCGCAAAATATCCCCCTATCTACTTCACACCGTAGGGCAAAAGCCGCCTTATCCGCTGCCGGTCAACGGCATGCAGCGGTATGGTGTCGTCGAAGAGACGCCGCACCCGTTTCGGCTTGCGGCGGCGGAAATGGCTCTTACCGCCCTTAACTCGCATAATTTTGCCGCTGCCCGTTATGTGGAAGCGGCTCTTGGCTCCCTTATGGGTTTTAATTTTAGGCACTTTTTAAGACCCCTTTACTGCCTCTTTAGTGGCTACCTCGCTTTTATCAGCACTCTTCTCGGGCGTTTTCGCCTTCTGGGCGGCTAACGGCGAGAGGATTACGGTCATGCTCCTACCCTCGATAACCGGTTGACGGGCGATAGCCGCCACTCCCTGCAACGCTTCCGTCATCCGCTGCAACAGGCCCCAGGCGATTTCGGGGTGGGTAATCTCCCGTCCCCTGAAGCGCACCGTCACCTTGACCTTATCGCCCTCCCCCAGCAGCTTCCTCACTGACCTAGTCTTGGACTCAAAGTCGTGGTGGTCAATCTTGGGTCGTATCCGGACCTCACGCAGCAGGGAAACCTTCTGGTTCTTCCGCTGCTCGCGCTCCTTCTTGGACTGCTCGTACTTGTACTTGCCGTAGTCTAGCAGGCGGCAAACCGGCGGTGTTGCGGTCGGGGCTACCTCAACCAGGTCAAGGTCGTGCCTCCTCGCCGTCTCCAGCGCCTGGTTTGTGGGCATAATCCCCAGCTGCTCGCCCTTCTCCCCCACCAGGCGTACTTCCCTAGCTCTAATGCCCTGGTTAACCCGTAGCGGTTTAACTATGTCCTGTTTACCTCCCGCAACCCTTAAGCTTTACGGGCACAAACTATACCATAACAGTCTGCGCTAGTCAAGTTTTACAGCTCTAATTCCAGGCTACGGCGGGCTATAATCGCCTTTATTTTCTTCTTAAAGTCAGCGAAGGGCTGGGCGTTGGCCTGTTCGCCGCTGCGCAGGCGGATGGAGACAGTGCCGTCGGCAACTTCCCTGTCCCCGACAACGAGCATATAAGGCACTTTTTCCAATTGTGCCTGCCGTATCTTCATGTTTACTGTTTCCGAGCGGGCGTCCACCACCCCCCTCACCCCCTCTTTCTTAAGCTCGGATTCCAGCTTGCGGGCGTATTCCAGGTGCCTGTCGGCGACGGGTATCACCGCCGCCTGCACGGGCGCCAGCCAGACGGGGAAGGCACCGCCGTAGTGCTCGATTAAGGAAGCCAGGAAACGCTCCATGCTCCCCAGCACGGTGCGGTGCACCATAGCCACCATGTGCTCCTGCCCATCCTCACCGATGTAGTTGACCTCGAAGCGCGCCGGCAGGTTGAAGTCGACCTGTATCGTCGGCCCCTGCCACCCCCGCCCCACCGCGTCCTCGAACTTTATATCTATCTTGGGCCCGTAGAAGACGCCCTCACCGGGGTCGATTTCGTAGGCCAGCTTCTGTCGTTTCAGAGCCTTGGCCAGGGTATCGGTGGCTTCTTCCCAGACCTTGAGGTCGCCAGCGTATTTTTCAGGTCGGGTGGAGAGGTAGATGCTGTAGTTGCTGAAGCCGAAGGTATCTACCATAAATAATGCCAGGTCGAGCACACCCACCACCTCGTCCTCTAATTGGTCGAAGCGGCAGAAGATGTGGGCATCGTCCTGAGTAAAGCCGCGCACTCTGGATAAACCGTGCAAAACGCCCGAGCGCTCGTAGCGGTAGACCGTGCCCAGCTCGGCGTAGCGCAGGGGCAGCTCGCGGTAGCTGCGCTGGCTGGTCTTATAAATAAGTATGTGCCCGATGCAGTTCATCGGCTTGATGACGTATTCCTGCCCCTCGACGTTGATGGGGTCGTACATGTTCTCGCGGTAGAAGTCCCAGTGCCCACTCGTCTTCCAGAGGTCGAGCTTGCCGATATGCGGCGTGTAGAGCAACTCGTAGCCCCGCTTGAGGTGCTCCTCCTTCCAGAAGTCCTCGATGACGCGCCGTATCGTTGCTCCTTTGGGGTGCCAGTGCACCAGACCAGGACCGGCTTCTTCGTGGATGCTGAAGAGGTCTAATTCTTTACCCAGCTTGCGGTGGTCGCGCTTGGCCGCCTCCTCCAGCTTTTTGAGATAGTCATCAAGGGCTTTTTCAGTGTCAAAGGCGACGCCATAGACCCGCTGCAGCATGGGGTTATGCTCGTCCCCCCGCCAGTAGGCGCCGGCGATGCTCACCAGCCTGAAGGCTTTAATCTTGCCCGTGGAAGCCACGTGTGGTCCCCGGCACAAATCGACGAAAGAACCCTGGCGATAGACGCCCACCTTTTCGTCCTCTATCTCTTCGATTAACTCCAGCTTATAGGGCTGCTTGGCGAATAGAGAGCGAGCGTCCTTTTTAGTCAGCTCCTCGCGCTTGAAAGGCAGGTTAGCTTTGACCAGCTCCTTCATCTTGGCCTCGATGACGGGCAGGTCTTCGGGGGTCAGGGGGCGGGGCAGGTCGAAGTCGTAGTAAAAGCCGTCCTGGGTGGCCGGCCCGATGCCGAATTTGGCGTCGGGGAACATGGCCAGCACTGCCTCCGCCAGCACGTGCGAGGCGGAGTGGCGCATTGTCTCCAGACTATCGTCTTTTTGCGATTTCTTGGCGGGAACCATAGCTGCTTGATTATATCAGCTAGGGTCGCTATGTGCAATTTGGCCGGATGGAGAGCGAAGCTCAAATATTAAGGGGCGACCTTCCAGGCCTTTTTCTGGTAGTTGCGCGGGGGGCGGAACTCCTTGAGCCTATCCAGCTGCCCCAGCCTCTCCAGCCGCTTATAGATAAGCTCCCAAGCGCAGTCCCGCTCCGGGTCGAGCTCGCACATACCCTCCCGCGCCCCGCCGCAGGCGCCGTTGAGCAGCCCCTTAGAGCAGCGGGTAATCGGGCAGATGGCACCAGTCAGGGCTAAAACGCAGTCACCGCAGGAAGAGCAGCTGTCGATAATAGCGCCCCCCTCCCGGTCGTCGATGCCGACAAAGTGGGAGTTCTGAGCAGGTATTACGGGCAGGTCGGGGAAAACCTCGGCCACCGTCTGCGGTCCTGCTCCACAGGCTAAAGATAGCACGGCGTCTATACCTTCGACGTAGGGCTTTATTGTCGATTTGGTCAGTACTGAATCGCACTGCTTGACCACCGAGGTCAGCTTGAATTCGAACTTTTTGTTCTGGAGCTTGCCGGCAAGCTCGAGCAGCTGCTTCAGGGTCTTGACTTCCCTCATCCCTCTAGGTGGCTGGGTGCAGCCATCGCAGCCCGCGATTAAAATCTTCTTATAAGGAGATATTGATTCCAGTATTTCGTCCAGAGGCTTCAGTACGGTTACAATCATTAGCTCTTCCCCTTCTTACCGATAGCTTCTATTTGCTGGCGGAACTGTCTTATGGCCTCCTCCGCCTTGCCTTCATAGCGCGGTGAAACCGAGCTAAAACCCAACCTCTCCCCCAAACCAATCTGCTCCAGCTGGCCCTTGATTTTAGCCACCACGTGCTCGGCCTTGGCGCTCACCCCTTCCTGCTTACAGTCGTCCTCGGCGCAGGCAATCACCATAACCCCGTCGGCGCCGTTCTGCAACGCCTCCAGGATATGAATAACATCGACCCGCCCCGAGCAGGGAAGCTCTATGGTGCGCACGCTGGGGCTGACATCTCCGTCCAAGGGCGGATAGACCGCCCACTGGCAGCGGAAGACGAGAATCTTGGGCGGCTTCATCTCGGCGATTAGCTTGGGCAGCAGAGTCGAGATTCTATCTCTCTCCCAGTTCTCCAGGTCGAGGGCAAAGGCGGGACAGAGGGAAACACAAAGCCCGCAGCCGCGGCAGGCGTCCAGGTTGAAGCTTATCCCCCCCTCGCTCTCCAGCTTGGGGGCATCGTAGGGGCAATAGAAGACGCAGTTGCCGCAGGCGATACAGAGGTCTTTGTCCACCTTCACCTTGAGGCTGTTGCGCTTCATGGTTATGGCCTCTTTGCCGTAGCCTAATTGCGACAGCATGTAGTTCAGGGCCATGACGCGCCGCATGGTGAGCGGGCTGCCCCGGTGAAAGCGGCAGTAGTCCTCGTCGCAGGCGAGTATGTTGATCTTATTAATTCCCTCGGCCAGCATCGCCAGAAGTAATTCCTCGGAAATACGGCCGACACAGGGCACGGAAAGCGGCACAAAATCATTGACCCCGAAGAGCTTGCCCACCTGACTGAAGTCGGGGGCGCTGCCCTTGCACATAACCACCAGTGTGTCGCTCTTGTAGTTCGGCTTCACCTTCCTCAGGTAGTTGAGTAGAGAGTCACGGTCGTAGTATATGGTATCGATAGCCCGCGCCGGGCAGGCTGAGGCACAGATACCGCATACTTGGCACTTCTCTATATCAAGGATGATTTTGTCTTTCTCGTGGTCTCTGGTTATGGCGTCATAGGGGCAAAGAGAGCCGCAGATAGAACAGCGGCTGCAATAGTCCTCGTTGATATTAACGGCTGGCTTGGCTTCGGCGGCCTGGGTCAATATAGTCCCCCTTTCTTACAGTCCAACGGGCTGTCCCCCTGAAGGACAAGCGGCACCGACGGGAATGAAAATCGTTGGCACCAATCAATTTTAGCGTCAGACGCCCAGCCTGTCAATTTTTTAATGTTTTCCCCCACCCCACACCCCCACTCTGTTAGCGTACCTCCCTCTGACCCATCTCACCCACCCTTAGAGAGGATTCCCCCTCTAGAATTCCTCCCGGGGTAACGCCCCCCATTTTAGGGAGTTTCAAAAGGGGGGCGAAACCCCCCTTTTGAAAGACTTCTGTTGGGTGGGCAGGGTGGGCAAATAAGACCTTCGCCAAACAAGGCGGGTGGGGATACTCTTTACCCCCCATTTTGTCATTCTGAAGGAACGAAGCGACTGAAGAATCTCAAGAGACCCCTCGCTACGCTCAGGGTGACAGTGAAAAGCCCCCCCTTGACAAACCAAAACCCATATGATACACTTGTTTTAATACAAATGTTTTAAGGAGAAAATGATGAGCTCGCCCACCCGTGAGCGTATCTTAAACTTTATCCGCCAGTTTCTCGACAAGAAGGGCTACGCCCCAACCGTCAGGGACATCGCCAAAGGCTGCAACATCAGCACGCCCTCCGTCGTTCAGCACCACCTCAACAAGCTCGAAGACGAAGGACACATCCACCGCGACCCTACGGTATTCCGTAGTATCCAGCTCACCGACCGCAAGCTGGAGGCCGTCTCCCTGGTGCCTTTGCTGGGCACCATCGCCGCGGGCAAGCCCATACCCGTGCCCACCGCCGAAACTTGGAATTCCGTCCCTGAAGAAACTCTTCAGCTCACCGACGAGGTTACTAGAGGCAAGAAGGGCATTTATGCCCTCAGGGTGAAGGGCTTTTCCATGATTGACGCCCTTGTCGGCGACGGCGACATCGTTTTAATCCAGCAGATGAGCAATGTGGAGGAAGGCGAGATGGCGGCGGTCTGGCTCAAGGTAGAGCAGGAAGTAACCCTGAAAAAGGTCTACCACGAAGGCGGCCGCATCCGTCTCCAACCGGCCAACAAAGAGATGCAGCCCATGTATTATCCGCCCGAAGACGTCGAGATTCAGGGCAAGGTAATCGGAGTATTACGCAAGCTATAGTCAAGGGGGACTGGAGCATTGGCTAAGATATTGGAGAAACCGGAAGAACTCAAGGTCACGGTGAACGTGCAGGGGGTACCCTTAAGCCTGGCCCGCAACGGCGACAGGCAGCGCATCACCCGGGTCTACGAAAAGTGGCGCACCGAAGAGGAGTGGTTCGGCCGGGAAATGTCCCGCCACTACTTCCGCGTCAAGACCAACAAGGGTATGGTCTGCGACATCTACCGGGATATGCCCGACGGCAACTGGTACCTGCTACGTATCCACGACTAGACAACAGTTAATTGACAGGCTAGCCGACGGCTGGTTAAACTGTCTATACCATGACCGATATCAGGGAAGTCAGCCGCCAGCTAGCTGAAGCACTCAAAAAACCCCGCGCCGACTACATAGAAGCCCGCCTTGAAGAAAGCCAGCGCACTAATATCACCTACCGGGGTAAGGAGTTGGAATCGGCGGGGCAGTCCACCGCCGTCGGCGGCAACATTCGCGCCTTGGTCAAGGGCGGCTGGGGCTTCGTCAGCTTTAACGACCTAAACGACCTCCCTAATAGAATTGAGCGTGCCGTCGCGCAGGCGAAACTGGTCGGCAAGGAGAAAAGCCAATTAGCACCGGTTGAGCCCGTCGTCGATACTGTATCAAACGGTAAAGACATCCCCCTCACCGTCTCCTTAGCCGAGAAGAAAAAGCTACTCGACGAATATAACGAGCTTATCTGGCACACCCCCCACCTCCAGACCTCGGTTATCGGCTACGCCGACAGCCACAAAAGAACCATCTTCATAAACTCGGCGGGCAGCTACATCGAGCAGCCCAGGACGGATATAACCTTGCGCATTAGCGCCGTGGCCGCCGGTGACGGCGAGGTGCAGCAGGCGGGCTCGAGCCTGGGCAGCCGCGGTGACTTTGGCGCCATACGTAATCTGCACAAACAGGTGGAAGAGACGGCCAAACACGCCGTAGCATTACTTTCCGCCCCTCAGGTGAAGGGCGGCGAGTACACCGTAGTCCTTGACCCCGTGCTGGCGGGTGTCTTCGTCCACGAAGCCTTCGGCCACCTCTCCGAAGCCGACCACATCTACGAAAACGAGCGCCTGCGCCAAATCATGGTGCTGGGCAAGAGGTTCGGCGGCAAAGAGCTTAACATCATTGACAGCGCCGCTCGACCCGACCTGCGCGGCAGCTACAAGTACGATGACGAAGGGGTAAAGGCAACCAAGACCTACCTTATTAAAGAAGGCAAGCTGGTGGGGCGATTGCATTCCCGGGAGACGGCGGCCATCATGGGCGAAAAACCCACAGGCAACGCCCGCGCCATAAATTATAGATTTCCCCCCATCGTGCGCATGACCAATACCTACATTGAGCCGGTCAAGGGCTCTTTTGATGAGCTAATCGCCGACATCAAGGAAGGCGTCTACGCCAAGAACTGGTTCGGCGGCACCACCTCTATGGAGATGTTCACCTTCTCCGCGGGCGAGGCCTATATGATACGCAACGGCAAAGTCGCCGAAGCTCTGCGCCCCGTGGTGCTCACCGGCAACGTCTTCAGCACGCTTAATAACATCGACGCCATCGGCGGCGACCTGGACATGAACCAGGGCGGCGGCTGCGGCAAGGGCGGCCAGATGCCCCTCCCCGTCTCCAACGGTAGCCCCCACATCAGAATCCGCAAGTGCCTGGTGGGAGGCAGCTAGTGGAGAGGATACTGGAAAAAGCCAAGAAAGTAGCCGAGGAAGCCGAGGTCTTCTTCGTTACCGCCGAGGAAACCCCCGTTCATTTCGAGGCCAACCGCCTCAAGCATATTCAGGGCAAGCAGAGCACTTCTGTCGCCCTGCGCATCATTAAGGACGGGCGGCTCGGCTACGCCACCGCCACCGACGTCAGTGACGCTAAAGGACTAGTGGAAAATGCCGTGGAGACGGCAAAATTCGGCACCAAAGCCAGGTTCGAGCTTCCCCCCACCACCCCCTACCCCAAGGTGGACATTTTTGACCCCGACGTCGAAACCTTTCCCGTCGAAGAGATGGCCAGCTTAGGCGGGGAGCTCATCGCCCTTATCACAAAACACACCCCCGAGATTGTCTGTGAGGCGGGAGTAGAGAAGGAGACCATCGTCCTAAAGATTATTAACTCACGCGGCGGGCAGGCGGAATACAGGAAGAGTGTCTTCGGTATCGGCGTCGTCGGCAACCTAGTCCGGGGCACCGACATGCTCTTCGTCGGCGAGGGCCAGAGCTCCTGCCACCCTATTACTGACGTCAACGAGATTGCGAAGGTAGTTTTAAGACAGCTGGAGCTGGCCAAGAACCAGGCCTCGGCCCCCACCAAAAAACTGCCCGTTATCTTTACCCCCGAAGGCGTCGTCAGCGCCCTGATTCCACCATTGATGGCGGCTTTCAACGGCAAGACCGTCCTAGAAGGTGCCTCCCCCATCGGCAAGCGGTTAGGCGAACGAGTATTTGATAATAAGCTATCGCTTAGGGACGACCCCACCATAGCCTACCGCCCCCATAGCCGCCCCTGCGATGACGAAGGCGTCCCCAGCCAGTGCACGCCCTTGATTGAAAATGGGGTGGTATCCAGCTTTCTCTATGACTTGCAGACGGCGGCTTTGGCCAAGACAAAGAGCACGGGCAGCGCCAGCCGCGGCGGGGGATTACCTATCCCCTCCCCCAGCACCCTGGTCATCGAAGCTGGCGAGGTCAGCTTTGACGATATGCTCAGCGACATCAAGGAAGGTCTAGTTATCGAGCATCTCATGGGCGCCGAGCAGGGCAATATCCTCGGCGGCGACTTCAGCGGCAATGTCCTCTTAGGTTATAAAGTGGAAAGTGGTAAAATAGTAGGTAGGGTAAAGAACACCATGGTTTCGGGCAACGTCTATCAGCTTCTCAAGGAGATTAGCGCCATCGGCAGCCAGCCCAAGTGGGTCGGCGGCGTGCTCAGCACCCCGCCCATCTACTGCCCCCGCCTGTCGGTGGCGAGCAAATAAAAAAACAATTGAGGTGGAGTGGGGAGAGAAGCCTATAGAGGTTACACCTCTATAGGGTGGGCATTGGGTGGGACGACAAAACGTAGGCTAACAAGGTGGGGTTAGGTAAAACTAATGAAAAACATAGTTAAAATATATGCCCGCCCCAAGCTAAAAAATCCGGTCATGCTCGCCTCCTGGCCCGGCATCGGCGACGTTTCGATAATAGTCGCCACCTACCTGCGCAAAAAGCTCGACTTCAAGGAGCTGGGCGAAATCGAGCCTTCATACTTCTTCGACGCCACCGGCGTAATCGCCCGGGACAACATCGTGGAGGAACCCCACTTCCCCCAGAGCCGCTTCTACTACTGGAAACACCCGGGCGGAGGCAGCGATATCATACTCTTCATCGGTGAAGACCAGCCCATCACCAAGGGCTACGAGCTGGCCAACTGCGTTGTAGATGTCGCCGTCAGGTTTCAGGTAAAGCGCATCTACACCTGCGCCGCCGCCCTGAGCCGCATCCACCACACCGAGCAGCCGCGGGTATGGGGCGTGGTTACCAGCCCGCACATGTCGGAGGAGCTAGACAAATACGAGCTGGTGCAGCGGGGCAACCTCCAGATTGCCGGCCTGAACGGCCTGCTCCTCGGCGTAACCAAAGAAAGAGACATCGAGGGCGTCTGCCTCCTCGGCGAGGTGCCCGTGCACGCCACCCGCATCCAGAACCCGGTAGCGGCGCTGGCCGTGCTCCAGGTGCTGGCCAGAATGCTGGATATAGAGGTCGACATAGGCGAGCTTAGTCAGATTGCCGAAGAAGCCGCCGACAGGCTCAAGCAGGTCGCCGCCGAAGCTATGGGCGAATACATAGATAACTTCACCCGCCCCATCTGGGAATACGGCGCAGAAGACGATTATGACGAAGAAGAGGAGGACTAATGCCACTCCCCGTCGAAGAGACCATTGACGCCCTGAGCGATAGCGACAAGCCCCTGCTCAGCTCCCGGCTGGCGGAGCTATCCAACCTCAACGCGCCGGAGCTGGCGCTCTTTGAAAAGGCCTGGAAGACCATCGAGCCGAAACGGCGGCGGCAGATTATCTATCGGCTCGTCGAGCTGGCCGAGGACAATTTCGAGCTGGACTTCGACAGCATCTTCAAGCGCCGCCTCAAGGACAAAGACGCCGACGTGCAAAGCAAGGCCATCGAGGGCCTCTGGGAAAGCGAGGAAACTGGCCTCATCGACCCCCTCATCGAGCTACTGGAGCCGGAAAACGCCGAAAAAGTCCAGGCGACGGCAGCCACCGCCCTGGGCAAGTTCGCTATGCTCGCCGAGCTGGAAAAGCTGCGTCCCAAACATAAATCGAGTGTCTGCCGCGCCCTGCTCGGCGTCATCGAAGACAGCAACCGCTCCCTGGAAATAAAGCGCCGCGCCCTGGAAGCCGCCGCCCCCCTGAGCCTCCCCCAGATGGAAAAAGCCATCGCCCGGGCCTACCAGAGCGGCGTGCCACGCCTCAAGTCCAGCGCCATCTTCGCCATGGGCAAGAACTGCGACCCGCGCTGGCTGCCCATATTAATAAGGGAGCTGAGCAACGCCGACGCCGAGATACGCTACGAAGCCGCTCAAGCCTGCGGTGAGTTGGGAGATAAAGAAGCCGCCCCTTATTTGAGTGAGCTTACCTCCGACCCCGATATCGACGTTCAGCTGGCGGCCATACAGGCGCTGGGCAAGATAGGCGGCCCCGAGGCTAAAGACAGCCTGGAGCGCTGCCTCACCGACGACAGCCGTACAATCCAGCAGGCGGCGGAACAGGCTCTCGACGAGCTGGAAGCGGGTGAAGACCCCCTATCCTTCCGAATGTGAAGAGAATAATGGTAATGATTTCTGGCAAAAAGATTAAGCTGCGAGAAAAAAGACTGGGCGATGCCGCCGACGACTACGCCTGGCTCACCGATGCCGAACTGGCCGAGCTTGATGCCGCTTCCCCCTCCACCTCCACCTTCCCCCAATACCTGGCGGCCTACACCAGCGACCTGCGCTACCCACCCACCGTCCGCCACCAGTTCGCTATCGAGACCAAGGAAAGCAAGCACATCGGCAACTGCACCTATTACGGTATCGATAATGATAAGAAGGAAGCCGAGCTGGGCATTATGATTGGCGACCGCGACTACTGGGACAAGGGCTACGGCAGCGAGGCTGTGACCGCCCTCCTCGAATATGTCTTCGAAAAGACCAAGCTCAACCGCCTCTACCTGAAAACGCTCGTCGACAACAAGCGGGCGCAGAAGTGCTTCGCCAAGTGTGGTTTTACCCTCTACGGCCACCTCAAAAAAGACGGCTACAGCTTCATCCTCATGGAGATATGCCGTGACGAGTGGGAGAAACGTCAGCCCTGACCACCCCTCCCCCCCAGGTCATTTCACCCACACCAACCCACCCACAAAGGTCTTTCAAAGGGGGCTACGCCCCCTTAATAACCCCCAAAGTGGGGCAGGGTGGCGCAACCCTAAAGGAGAATATATAAGGGGTACCACCCTTATAGGGTGGGATTTGGGTGGGGAATCCGTACGTACGCTAATAGAGTGGGGTGTGAGTGGAAATCACAAAACAAGCAGTCTATATTTGAGCCAACAGCTCGGCCATCTGCCTCCCCATTTCCCGCGCCTGCTTTACCATTTCCGGGTTGTCCTTGATATGCTTATCGGGACCGCCAGCAGCCCCTTTCAGAATGAAGAGTTTGACGCGGGGCGCACCGGGAGGGCCGGTAAACTTTTTTAGCTCTTCGATGGCCTCATCGAACCCCATCCGGCCCGCTGTGGCAATCAAACCGAAACATTTGGCTTTCGGTTCTATATCATGCCGGAAGAGAAAAACGCTTCTATCCATAAAGGTCTTCACCTGTGCCGAGATGGAGGCGAAATAGACCGGGCTGGCTATGATAAGCCCGTCCGCCTGGCTGTATTTCTCCAGAATCCAGGGAGCATCGTCCTGCTGCAAGCACTGCTTAAGCGAGCCGCAATCGTCGTGAGCCTGGCAGGGGCCAATCTTATACTGGTTCAAGATGATTTTCTCGGTCTCCACCCCGCGGGAAGCCAATTCAGCAAGAGCCTGGTCAATCAGGTAGTTAGTGTTACCCTGTAATCTGGGGCTGCCCCCGATAGCCACGACTTTCATTTTATCTCCCCAATATTCTAATAATCGCCAGTCGATAAGAGCTTCTACTTATCCGCCTTGGGCGGCGCTGGATTCTTGTAACTCTCCAGTAAGACCTTCGGCACCTGGGTAATCAGCTCCTCAACCGTCCACATCCCTTCTTTAACGATGGACTTCTTCTTCACTGGCTCGGAGTAGATGGCGATATCGCCACCAGTTACGTCGAAGACCTGCCCGTTTATGTCGGCCGCCTCGTCGGTGCAGAGGTAAACGATGAAGGGCCCCACCGTCTCCGGCTTGGGCGGGTGTGTCAGCTCCTCATAGCGCTTCTTGGTCATCAGGCCCGCCTCATAGCGCTTCTTAAAGCCGGCCACAATCTCTTCGCTCAAAGTAAACCTAGTAGCGGCGGTGGGCGCATAGGCGTTGCAGGTAATCCCATAGCGCCCCACCTCCCGGGCCACCGCCCTAGTCAAGCCGACGATGCCGGCCTTGGCGGCGCCGTAGTTGCAGTGTCCCACCGTACCCAGCCAGGCCGTGGAGGTGGTATTGATAATCCGCCCCCACCTCTGCTCCCTCATTATGGCCGTGGCAAAGCGGGTGCAGTTGAAAGAGCCTTTAAGGAATGAGTCAAGGCACCTGTCCCACTCCTCCTCGCTCATGTTCCAGACCATGCGCGGGGCGTCGGCGCCGGCGTTATTGACCACTATATCCAGCCGACCAAATTTTTCCACGGCCAGCTTGACTATCATCTCGGCATCGTTGAAATCGTTAATGCTGCCGAAGAAGGGCATCCCCTCCCCACCCATTGCCTCGATTTCCTTGACCACAGTCTCAGCGTCACCACCTTCAGAGCCGGGGCGGCGGTTGTTGGTCACCACCTTAGCCCCCTCTTTGGCCAGGGCGATGGCGATAGCCCGGCCGATACCCTGCCCCGAACCAGTAACGATAGCCACCTTGTCCTTTAATCTTTTAGCCATTTTCAGTCCTCCTTAATTCTAACTATTCTATAAATCAGCCCCCGGACGGCAGCGTAACCACCGCCCGCCCCGAAGCTGTTTTCTCCCCTTTTGGATTCTCCGCCCAGATTTTGCAGTCGATGAAATGCTCTCCGTCCTGCTCGTATTTCCTGGTCACCTCACCCCGGCAGGTCAGCTTTTCCCCGGGATAGTTCATTCCCTTGTAGCTGCAGTTAAACCTTTTGAGCTCGCCATTCTCTCCGAGCCAGTCGGTCAGCATCTGCCCCAGGAAAGCCCCCGTCAGCTGCCCCTGGACGATAACCCCGGAAAGCCCGCGGCTAAGGGCAAAGTCCTTATCGTAGTGGATGGGGGTATAATCGCCTACCGCCCCCGCCCACACCACCAGCTGCTTTTTGGTCGGCTCCTTGACCAGCGGGGTAATTTCGTCGCCGACGTTGATATCTTTATAAGAAAGCTGCTTTACCATATCAGTAGCCGATAACCATCTGGCGGCATTTGGCCACCAGTTCCTTCTTTTGATTCTTACAGGTGCTCTCGAAGGTCAGAAAGGCCATCTTGCCGTTCTCGCCCTCGCGCTCGCGCAGCCCGCTTATCTCGAAAACGGCGGTTATGGTATCGCCCGTCTTCATGGGCTGGTAGCATTCAATGTCGGTGCCCGCCATGAGCACGGTGTTGAAGGCAACGATAGAGAGCAAATCGTCAACGAACTGCTCAAAGCCGATAGCCAGCACGAAGGTCGGCGGCGCAACCATGCCGTCCTGCCATTTGGGATTGGTGTCGCCCACGGCGCGGCAGAAGTGCCGCACCATCTCCCGCTCGATGGGGTATTCTCTGGGCTCCCACCCCACCCCAATCATGCTTTTTAGCTTCTCGATGCCCGCCAAAGCCTCAGCCATATCAAAAAGTTTACTTTGCCCCGACTGATACTGTCAAGAAAAGCCCACCCCAGGTTTTTCTTCCCACCCCACCTTATTTGGCGAACGTATTGTTGTCCCACCCTACCCACCCAACTGAAGTCCTTTAAAGGGGGACTTCGTCCCCCTTAAGAACCCCCTGAAATAAGGGGTGGGGATGAGCGTCCCCCAAGTTAAGGAGTTTACTCATTAGGGCGGGCTGGGTTGGGACGAAAAACCAACGTTCGCCAAGGTGGGGGGTTGTGTGCCCCCCAAAACCTGTAATCCAACCCCTGCCCCTTGACGATTACCTAGAAGCTGGGCTACATTTAGCCTATGAAAGCTATCGAATGGCTCGGCACGAGCGTAAAAGTCCTCGACCAGACCCAATTGCCCCTGAAAACGGCCTATCTGGAGCTAAAAGGCTACCAGGATATAGCCTCAGCCATCACAGGATTGAAAATACGGGGTGCTCCCGCCATAGGTATAGCAGTTGGGTATGGGTTAGCTTTGGGAGCCCTTAAAATCAAGGCTCAAGACGCCGATATTTTCAGGCGTGAACTAAAGGCAATCAGCCGCGCTTTAGCCGCCACCCGCCCCACCGCCCGCAACCTCTTCCGCGCTCTGGAGAGGATGGAGAAGGTAGCCGAGACAGGCACGGATGTCGAACGGATTAAGAAGGCGCTGGTTGACGAAGCCATTGCCATACATAATGAGGAGGCCGAAGCCACCCTGAAGCTGAGCCAGCTCGGCGCCGAGCTTATTAAAGATGGCGCAACGGTACTGACCCACTGCAACACGGGCCCATTAGCCACGGGCGGCTACGGCACCGCTTTAGGGGTAATCAGGCAGGCATACGAGCGGGGCAAGAGGCTCAAGGTAATCGCCACCGAGACCCGCCCCCTCCTCCAGGGGGCGCGCATCACCGCCTGGGAGCTTAAGGAGCTTAAAATCCCCTTCACCCTCATCACCGACTCCATGGCGGGCTACTTTATGAGCCAAGGAGAGGTGGACTGCGTCATCGTCGGCGCCGACAGGATTGCCGCCAACGGCGATACCGCCAACAAAATCGGGACCTACACTCTGGCCGTGCTGGCTAAGGAGAATGATATCCCCTTCTACGTTGCCGCCCCCCTCACCACCATCGACCCCGCGCTTAAAACCGGGGCCGAGATTCCCATCGAGCAGAGAAGCCCGGAGGAGGTGACCCATATCCAGGGCGCCGCCGTCGCCCCCGCCGGCATTGAGGCCGCCAACCCCGCCTTCGACGTTACCCCCAACCAGTACATCACCGCCATCATTACCGAGGGTGGTATAATAAGGCAGCCATTGGGGGAGGGGATTAAGAAGATTGGGGGGAGATGATGAAAAAGAAAACGCAAGACGAATCTGCTTTGGACAAGAAATATTTCATTGATGACACGGTATATAATTGTCCATTTTGTAATAGAAGAAATGTTATATATACCATAGAACATAGTTTTGAGTTCAACTGGCGTCATAATAAGACTTGTCATGTATATCTAGTTCAATGTTCCTCATGCAAAAAAATCTCTATGCATTTATCTTATAAAGAAATTAGAGATCTGCAAGAGTGGTATGGGAGCAAGCGGCGATTTAAAAGCAGGATTGATATAGATTCAAACATATTTTACTCGCAACCTACATCTTTTTTTGTTATTGATAACCGAATACCAGGCATATTAAGAGAACTGATTACTGAAGCCGAAGGATGTCTTAAGATGAATTATCTGACTGGTGCTTCAGCTTGCATGAGAAAAGCTATCTATGAATTACTCGTTTACGAAAAAGTGGAAGGCGATGACTACGAGACACGAATCAAATCCCTCAAGAAAAAGTACCCAAATTCCGACCCGACCTATTTCGACACCCTAGCAAGTATCCAAGACATGACAAGCGATAAGATTCACGAGCAATCTTGGGATAAGTGGGATTCCCCTAATCTTAAATTCATCATTGAGACGCTTAAGAGTGTTTTGTATGACATATATGTCACACCACAATTAAAAAAAGAACGCTTTATCGAAATCCAGAAAATCAGAGAAGAAGCGAATAAAGATAAAAAAGTAGTTAAACAAGCTGCCAGCCCGAAAAGGAGCAAAAATGCCAAACCCAAAAGCTAAAATCGGGGTCATTGGCGGGACGGGGCTTTATCAAATCGAAGGGCTGACCGACATCGAAGAGGTCAACCCCACCACCCCCTTCGGCAAACCCAGCGACACCATAACCATCGGCAAGCTGAAGGGGACCAGCGTCGCCTTCCTGCCCCGCCACGGCCGCGGGCACACCATCCTCCCCACCGAGGTGCCCTACCGCGCCAACATCTACGCCCTCAAAGCGCTGGGGGTAGAGCGCATCATCTCGGTCAACGCCGTGGGCAGCTTTCAGCAGGAAATAGGGCTCGGCGACCTGGTTATCCCCGACCAGATTATCGACCGCACCCGCCAGCGGGTAAATACCTTCTTCGGCGATGGGCTGGTCGTCCACATCCCCTTCGCCGACCCCTTCTGCCCCGACCTGAGCCGGATACTATATGAGGCCGCTAAAGAGACCAAGGCCAGGGTGCATTTCAAGGGCACCTATGTGGCTATGGAAGGCCCCGCCTTTTCCACACGGGCGGAATCAAAGCTTTACCGTTCCTGGGGGGCAGCCATTATCGGCATGACGGCGCTGCCCGAAGCCAAGCTGGCGCGTGAGGCCGAAATCTGCTACGCCGCTATCGCCGGCGTCACCGACTACGATAGCTGGCGGGAGGGAGACCATCCCTTCAACATTGACGCCATACTCAAGGTACTGCGCCAGAACGTTGATGCCATCAAGCCCATCATCAAGCTGGCGGTGGCCAGAATACCCGAGGCGCGAAGCTGCGACTGCGCCAGTGCCCTTAAAGACGCCATCGCCACCAGCCGCCAGAACATAACCGCCCCGATCCGTAAAAAGCTCGACCTGCTCATCGGCAAATACCTAGAAGGAGGCGGTTGAGCCTATGGCTGATATAGAGTTCAACTGCCGGCCCACCATCATCGGCAGCATGCCCCACACCGACCCCGCCGCCGCCTGCGCCCAGGTGCTCAAATACCTAGAGGACATACCCGCCTGGCCGCAGTTGCCGCGACGTTCCTATAAGGAGAACATGAACGCCCAGTTCAGCGAGGGCTTCCCCGGCATCAGCCTCGCCGACGACAGCCTGCGCGTTGACCGCACCCATGACTTCGACGAAGCGCTGGAGAAGTTTTACATCGCCTACCTTGAGGAAGACATTGATAAATACCCCACCACCCCCGCCTACGCCGCGGGCCTGCACGCCTTTTTAGGCGCCGAGGGTCTCAAGCCGATGGCGGTCAAGGGGCAGATAACCGGACCTTTAACCTGGGGACTTAGCGTTACCGACAACGAAGGCAAGGCGATACTCTATGACGACGTACTCGGCGATGCCGTGGCCAAGTTTTTGAGGCTCAAGGCGGCCTGGCAGGAAAAGCAGTTATCTAAAATATCGCCCAACACCATTATCTTCGTCGACGAGCCCTACATGGCCTCCTTCGGCTCGGTGGCGGTGCCCCTCTCCAAGGAAAAGGTCGCCCTCCTGCTGGAAGAGGTCTTTATCGGTATTAAAGGACTCAAGGGCGTCCACTGCTGCGGCAACACCGACTGGTCGGTGATACTAGAAACCGACCTGGATATCCTAAGCTTCGACGCCTACAACTACGCCCAGTCCCTCAGCCTCTACCCCAGTGAAGTCAAACGCTTTCTGCAGAGAAAGGGCGTCATCGCCTGGGGCATCGTCCCCAACGACAGCCCATCATTAGGCAAGGAAAGCGTCGCCGCCCTCAAGGATAGGCTGGAGGAAGCCATGCTCCCCTTCACCCGTAACGGCATAGATTTCAAGCAACTCGTCGCCCAGAGTATCATCACGCCAAGTTGCACCCTAGCTTCATTAGAATCCCCCGACGCCTCCGCCCGCGCCCTGGAGCTTTTAGCCGAGCTTTCAAAAATAATGAGAAGCAAATAAGGAGTCTATATCCGTCTGTCATTCTGAGGGAGCACAGTGACCGAAGAATCCCAAAGATGAACAAACAATACTACGTCTATATAATGACCAACAAAGGGAATAGAGTACTATACACAGGTGTAACCAATGACCTACAGAGAAGGGTCTACGAACACAAAAACAAACTGGTTAAAGGATTCACCAAGAAATATAACGTTATCAAGCTTGTTTTTTACGAGGTTTGCGACGATATAGAAAGCGCCATTCTCAGGGAGAAACAGATTAAGGGGTGGTTAAGGAAAAAGAAGATAGCTCTCATTGAGTCAATAAACCCCGAATGGAGGGACTTGAGTACAGAGATTAGGTAGCCTTTCATTCTGTAGTAGAACGTCATTCTGAAGGAGCGTAGCGACTGAAGAACCTCAAGAGACCCTTCGCTACGCTCAGGGTGACAAAAGAAAGAAAAATGGAGCATATTCTATGGAATGCAATATAGAAGCCAACAAAGCCAGCTGCAACTGCACTTATGAGCCCTGCTCCCGCAAGGGCAAGTGCTGCGAATGTATCGCCTACCACCTCAAATCTAATGAACTCCCCGCCTGCGTCTTCCCACCCGAGGTTGAGAAAACCTACGACCGCTCCTTCGCCCGCTTTGCCCAGCTCCACTCTAGCCAGAAGAGCTGATTTAGGTTATATTACTGCCATGAACAAGCGAAAAAGGGTAGCCGACCAGAAGCATCGGCGCAAGCGGAAAAAGCTGAAGCTGAGAAGAAAGGCCGAGGCAGCCGCCCAGAAGAGCGTTAAGCACCGATGAAATCAATCTTTCTGCTCACCGGCCCTCCGGGGAGCGGCAAAACCAGCCTCATCAAACAGGCCGTCGCCAGGCTGGAAATCAAGGCGGGCGGCTTCTACACCGAAGAGATAAAGAGCCAGGGAGTCAGGCAGGGCTTCCGGCTGGTCACGCTGGACGGGGAAACGGCGGTGCTCTCTCATCTCTATTTCAAGGGCCCGCATCGGGTCAGCAAGTACGGCGTTGACGTCGAAAGCCTGGAGAAGGTAGGCGTCGCCGCCATTGAGCGGGCAATCAAGGAGTGCGAGCTGGTGGTCATTGACGAAATCGGCAAGATGGAGCTCTTCTCGGCCAATTTCAGGCAGGCGGTATTGCAGATAATAAACAGCGGCCAGAGGCTGCTGGCCACCATCATGCTCAACCCCAACCCCTGCGCCGACGCCATCAAATCTCAGCCCCAGGTCAAGCTGGTAATCCTGACCCACACCAACCAGCCCCAGGTTATGGCGGAGCTACAGGAATGGTTAAAAACCGGGGCTTAAAAAGTGTAGTATAATCTTAGCCAGAGGTTTTAGATGACAACGGTTTATCTGGTACCCCATACTCATTACGACGTCGCCTGGGCCTTCTCCAAGGAAGACTACCTCAGGATAAACGAGGCTATCCTCAAGCAGGCTATGGAGCTGATGAAGGCCCCGGAATTCAAGTTCTGCCTGGAACAGGCTTTCCTGCTCAAAGAGATAGAGGAGCGAAATCCCACCCTCTTTAAGAGCCTCAAGAAGATGATAAAGGCGGGCAGAATAGAGATAGTCGATGGCCAATACCTGATGGCCGACGCCATGCTGCCCCACGGCGAAGTCTTGCTCAGGGAAATCCTTTTCGGCAAGAAATACTTTAAGGAAAAAATCGGCGTCGATGTCCCCGTGGCCTGGGCCGCCGACAGCTTCGGCATGAACGCCCAGCTACCCCAAATATACAAGAAAGCAGGCTACCAGTGGCTGGCTTTCCGCCGAGGCGCCCGCCCCGAAATCAGGGAGAGCGAATTCCACTGGAAAGGCCTGGACGGGACCACCATTCTGGCCCACTGGTTCCCTCTGGGTTACCGGGCGGGGCTGAACATCGACCAGTGGGAAAAGTCGCTGGCCGAGCTTAAAAAATACGCCTGCACCCCCAATATTTTAATGCCCTGCGGCAGCGGTTCCATGCCGCCGCAGCCCGAAATCATCCCCGCCGTAAAGCAGTGGAACAAGAAAAAACCCTCCGTAGAGATGAAAATCGCCACCCCCCGCGAATTCTTCCAGACGCTGGAGGTCTGCGACAAGAAGCCCGAGGTCATCGAGGGCGAACTCTACGACGACGAGCTGGTGGCCGTCTTTCCCCAGGTATGCTCCAGCCGCGTCTGGATAGTGCAGAACGTCAGAGAGTGCGAGAGGCTGCTCATAACCGCTGAGGAGTTCGCCACCATCGCCTGGCTCCTCGGCGCCGAATACCCCACCGACGACTTCCGCGAGGCCTGGGAAAAGGCCATGTTCATCGCCTTCCACGATATAATCACTGGCTGCGGTGTGGATGAAATTTACGAAGAGGTGAGGGAAATCTTTGCCTCTCTCAAGAGCAAGCTCAACCAGCTCCTCAACCAATCTCTAATCTACATCGCGGGGAAGATAAACACCGAAGGCAAAGGCACCGCCGTCTTTAACCCCCTTTCCTGGCCTACCAAAAACTGGGTGGAATCGGCTAAAGAGGGCTTTATCGCCGACGCCCCCCCGCTGGGCTACAAGGTGCATCCACCCGACTCAAGCAAAAAGAAGTCGAAGGGTATAAAAATCAAGGGCAACCAGATTGAAACGCCCTTCTTCCGCCTACAGGTGGACAAGCAGACTGGTATCATCGAGGTCGATGATAGGAATGGCAACCGTCTCCTAAGCGGCAACGAGATTGTCATTGAGGATGAGGTCGGCGACCTTTATTACCACCGCAGCCGCTTTACCCCCGAATTAATTAAGAGCGAGTCGGGGCAGGGCATAAAATACGGCAACTTCAAGCCCAAGGGCCTCCGCATCGAGCAAGAGGGCGCCCGGGTCAGGATAATCTTTGAAAACGAGTATTACTGCCTCACCTGGCCCTACCGCCTCAAGGAAAAATTTCCCCCCATACTCTACGACTACAAGACGCTGGATATCACCAAGGAGGTCATAATCCATGCTGACCTGCCCCGTCTGGAATTTGTTACTAAAATCGATAACAAATACCCCAACATACGCCTAAGGGTCAAGTTCGATACCGGCATAGACAGGAAGGTCTGCTTCCGCGAAACGCAGTTCGGCGTCATTTCCGAACCGACCGAATACTTTACCCGGGGCAAGGGGGCCGAACCGTCGGGCATACCCAGTTTCTTAAGCTGGTTCGACGTCAGCGACGGCACACGCGGGGTAACCTTCATGAACAAGGGGCTGCCCGCCGCGGAAAAGGTGGGCACCGCCACCTATATTACCCTTTTAAGGGGGGTATACGGGCTCTCCGCCGACGGCGTGGCCGGGCCTTTAGTGCCTACCCCCGACGCCTTGGAGCTGAGGCCCTATACCTTTGAATACGCCGTGCAGCCCCACGACGGCGACTGGCGGCAGGCAGAGGTCTATAAACAGGCACCAGAATTCAACCACCCCCCCATCGCCATCCAGGCCAACGCCGAAGGTGAGTTGCCCGCCGAACTATCGTTTATCAAGCTAACGCCCCACAACCTTATCCTCTCCGCGCTGAAGAAGGCCGAAGACAGCGAAGCCGTTATCCTGCGCTTCTTCGAGACCACGGGCATGATCACCCAGGCCGAGGTGGAGCTATTCAAGGACATTAAGCGGCTGACCACGGTTGACCTATTGGAAAGAGAGGAAGGTGAGTTGCCTTTCGAGGGCAACCATTTCAACCTTGAAGTCGGCCCTTTCGAGATAGTAACCTTAAAGCTGGAGTTTTAGAGAAATAAGATGCAAAAATACGACATAAAAAACCCGTCTTTAGCCGAAGCCGGCCAGCAGCGCATAGAGTGGGCCTACCGCGAGATGCCCGTTATTAAACTAATCAGGGCCAGGTTCGCCAAGGAGAAGCCGCTTAAAGGAATCCGCATCTCGGCCTGCCTCCACGTAACCACCGAGACGGCTAACCTGGTGTTGACCCTTAAGGAAGGCGGGGCCGAGGTTGTGCTCTGCGCCGCCAACCCTTTGAGCACCCAGGACGATGTCGCCGCCGCCCTAGTAAAAGAGGGCATCCCCGTTAACGCCATCAGGGGCGAGGATGAGAAAACATACTACCAGCACATCAACACCGCCCTGGATAATAAACCACAGCTCACCGCAGACGACGGCGCTGACCTGGTCACCACTTTGCACTCGAAGAGGACCGAGCTGCTGGGCAATATCATCGGCGGCACCGAGGAGACCACCACCGGTGTCATCAGACTGCGCAGCCTGGAAAAGGCGGGCAAGCTAAAATACCCCATGATTGCCGTCAACGACGCCCCGACCAAATATCTTTTTGACAACCGCTACGGCACGGGCCAGAGCACCATTGACGGTATCACCCGCGCCACCAATATTCTATGGGCGGGCAAGAAGGTGGTCGTCTGTGGCTACGGCTGGTGCGGGCACGGCGCTGCCCTCAGGGCTAAAGGCCTGGGGGCCCAGGTAATCGTCACCGAGGTCGAACCGGTGCGGGCGCTGGAGGCGGTCATGGACGGCTTCCAGGTCATGCCCATCGCCGAAGCCGCCAAGATAGGCGACGTCTTCGTCACCATTACCGGTGACATCAACGTCATTGATAAAGCTTCACTGGAGGCGATGAAGGACGGCGCCATACTGGCCAACAGCGGCCACTTTGATGTCGAGATAAATATTCCGGCACTGAAAGGTCTAACCCGCGCTAAAAGGCAGATTCGGCCCTTCGTCGACGAGTATGCCCTCAAAGACGACCGCCGCCTTTATTTGCTGGCGGAGGGCAGGGTAGTCAACCTGGCCGCCGCCGAAGGCCACCCCGCCACCGTTATGGATATGAGCTTCGCCAACCAGGCCCTCTGTCTGGAACACCTGGTCAAGAACAAGGGGAGTCTCAAGACGAAGGTCTACCCCGTGCCCGAAGAGATAGATAGACAGGTCGCCCAACTCAAGCTGAAGTCAATGGGCGTTAATATCGACACCCTGACCCCTGAGCAAAAGCGATACCTGGCCAGCTGGGAGCAGGGTACATAGAGAGGGATAAAAATGCCAAGCAGTTTTAGCAGTTCGCCCGTATATATGCTCACCTCGGAGTCGGTTGCCGAAGGCCACCCCGACAAGCTTTGCGACCAGATATCGGACGCCGTCCTTGACGCCATTTTGACGCAGGACCCCTACGCCCGTGTCGCCTGTGAGACGGCGGTAACCAACGGCTTGATACTAGTCCTCGGCGAGATTACCACTAGCTGCTATGTCGAGATTCCCCAGATAGTGCGCCAGGTAGTCCGCGATGTCGGCTACACCCAGCCCGAATACGGCTTCGATTACCAGTCCTGCGGCATAATGGTCTCCATCAAGGAGCAATCCAAAGACATCGCTCTGGGTGTGGATAAATCGCAGGAGGCCAAATCGGCTTCGGCTGATGACATGGATAAAATCGGCGCCGGCGACCAAGGTATGATGGTTGGCTTCGCCTGCAACGAAACGCCCGAGCTTATGCCCCTCCCCATCTCCCTGGCGCATAGGCTATGCCAGCGCCTGGCCCAGGTGAGAAAGGATAAGACCCTCCCCTACCTCCGCCCCGACGGCAAGTCGCAGGTCACCGTGGAGTACGCCAACGGCACCCCCAAGCGCATCGACAGCGTGGTCATGGGCGCCCAGCACGATCCCGATGTCAGTCAGGACAAGATTGAGAAGGATATAATTGACAAGGTCATCAAAAAGGTCATCCCCGCCAAACTGATAGACGATAAAACCCAATATTATGTCAACGCCACTGGTCGCTTCGTCATCGGCGGCCCTGTCTCCGATACCGGCTTCACCGGCCGCAAGCTTTTGGTTGACACCTACGGCGGTGCCGCCCGCCACGGCGGCGGCAGCTTTTCGGGCAAAGACCCGACCAAGGTCGACCGCTCGGCGGCCTATATGGCCCGCTACATCGCCAAGAACATCGTCGCCGCCGGACTGGCGGATAGGCTGGAAATCCAGATTGCCTATTCCATCGGCGTCGCCCACCCCCTCTCCATCTCTGTCGAAACCTTCGGCACGGGAAAGATTGATAACGAGGCCCTGCTCAAGTTGATAAACAAACACTTCGACCTAAGGCCCGAAGCCATCATCCGCGCCCTCGACCTGCGCCGCCCCATCTACCGCCCCACCGCCTGCTACGGCCACTTTGGCCGCACCGACATAGACCTACCCTGGGAAAAGACGGATAAGGCAGAGATACTGAAAAAGGAGGTGTTGGAGGGTGAAAGGTGAGATATAACATTCCGCACAAATCAAACGTGATCGTCTTTGCTGGAGCTGGTGCTTCTGCGGGACTTGGAATGCCCACAACACCTGAATTTGTTGAGCTTCTGGCGGAACATTGGCCTCAGCTTAGGCCGCTACTCGAACAATACAGGAAGTATAGAAAGGATACAGGAAATCCCAAAAAAGCCAATGAACCGATAGACGCTGAGGAGCTACGTGACTGGCTCGCACAATTGAGGCAGGTATCGGAATATACAGAATACTTGCTTCAGTATCAACCATACGATACAACTGTCCCTCATACTTCTCACGCATCTAAATTCCTCACATTGGTCTTGAACGAGTTTGACTCTATAATAAGAAAAACCTACGGAACTGTTGACCCAGTGCGAGCAAACACACATTATTCGAAGCTTTTTAGTCTCTTCTCGCAATTAGGAACGGATTTTATCCCATTTTTTACTACTAATTACGACCTCGTGCTTGAATCTCTGGATGAGTATGAAGGCTTTGATTGGGCCATTGAGACAGGAATGGTTAAAAAGGGTACAAATGTTATCTTGAATACAAAGCGTTTTGAAAAAGTAATAGCTGGACAACCCACAATATTCCTCTTTAAACTACATGGCTCAACTGACTGGTGGAAGAATACGCAGACTGGGCAGATTGTGCAAGTTTCGTTCGGTATTTCACCCCCAACGCAATACAGCGATTTACTGATATATCCAACTAGAGAGAAATTCAACAAAGTTCGTGAGCAGCCGTTCTCCTTCTTCTACGATGCGTTAGAGGGCTTTCTTTCTTCCAAGCAGTTGCGCCTGTGCATAGCCATTGGTTATTCCTTCCGCGACAAGATTGTAAATGAAAAGTTCGGGACTGCACTTAAGGGTGGTCTACGATTACTGATTTTAGATCCCAATATGAAGGAATCTCAACTGAGGCAGACTTTCGACATGCTCGATATCAATAAGCAGATACGGGTTGAAAATATCTTTTTTGGTGACCGGTCAGCACCGAGTAAGCAAAAACTTACTGAAGTACTCAGCGAAGAAATTGAAAGAGCGACCAACGGGGTCTAAGAGGGGTTTACCCCTCTTTACCTTAAAAGGGCGGCGGGGGGGGAATAGATACGAAGGAGGCGGGGTGGCAATTACCTGTCATTCTGAGGGAGCGTAGCAACCGAAGAATCTCAAGAGACCCTTCACTGCATTCAGGGTGACAGCGAAAAAGCAAGAAAGGCGGCGACACATGGAAAAAATACTCTTCGGCTGGAGCGGCGGCAAAGACAGCGCCATGGCCCTCCACGAAATAAAAAAGAACAATGAATACGAAGTGGTATCTCTGCTCACCACCGTCACCGAAGACTACGACCGCATCAGTATGCACGGCGTGCGCCGAGTCCTGCTGGAAAAACAGGCAGAATCCCTGGGCCTGCCCCTCCATAAAGTCCTCATCCCCAAAGACTGCTCCAACGAAATATACGCCGCCAAGATGACCGAGGCCCTTAACAAGTTCAAGCGGGACGGCGTTGAGACGGTAGCCTTCGGCGATATCTTCCTAGAAGACGTCCGCCAGTACCGCCTAGATAACCTGGCCAAGCTCAACATGAAGGCCGTCTTCCCTATCTGGGGCCGGGACAGTACCGAACTCGTCCACTCTTTTATAGCTTTGGGCTTCAAATCCGTGGTCAGCTGTATTGACACCAAGGTCATGGACAAGAAATTCCTGGGCCGGCAGATTGATGAAAACTTCATCGCCGAGCTTCCCCCCGGCATAGACCCCAGCGGCGAGAACGGCGAGTTCCACAGCTTCGCCTATGACGGCCCCCTCTTCAAAGAGAGTATAGCCTACAAGCGGGGCGAATCGGTCTTAAGAGACTCCTTCTACTTCTGTGACCTGCTCCCCGACGGTTGAAGTAGCTAAAAACCTGTCATTACCACCCGCCGCCCTTTAAGGTAAAGGGGGACTTCGTCCCCCTTAAAAACCCCCATGGGTGGAGTGGCGGGGCTGCGTATCCCAGAAGGAATTCTAGAGGGTGAATCCCCTCTAAGGGTGGGCAGGGTGGGACAACCATACGTACGCTAAACAAGGCGGGGTGGAAAGGAAAAGAATAACCCCTTAAACGTACCCCCCACTTTGGTTCTCATGCATCACGGTGTAGCCCCCCTAGATAAGTAACAAGCTCAGTCCAGTTCTTATAAGGCACACTGATACCCGCCACCTCTGCGGGTGTCTTATCCAGTAGGCTCATGTGAGGTCTAAAGTAGTTGTAGTGGATGAGAAAGCCGTCTAAAAGAAGCTGGGCGGTATCTAGTGTCTTAAAGCCCCTCAGCACCTTTGTCCTGTCTTTCAGCGTGCCGTGAAACCTCTCAATGAGGTTGGTGTTTATACCCTTAGTAAAGCCCTTAGAGCGTATGTGCTTGGCGTCAGCGCCGAACACCCTCTCTATGCCGTCAAGGTAGCCCCACCAACCGTCTGATATGACAACTCTCGGTATCGTGCCCGACTTCTCCCATGCCAGCTTCATTACGAAGGCGATGTCCTCAGCCGTCCTTAGCCTAGACAGGTATGAGGCAAGCAAAAACCTAGTCCCCTCATCTATCAGGTCAATAAACCACATATTGCGCCCGCCCACCTTAACAACCGTCTCGTCTACTACCCAAGTATCTGATACCTCAGCCTTTACATCCTCTAGGGCTTTGGTAGCCTTAACCGTGTAGTCTATCACCCACCGATAGACGGTGGACTCCACCACTGGGTTATTGTAAGACTCCCCCAGATGTCGGGCTATCTCAGAGAAGGACATACCATCGTAAAACATATTGAGGGCAGCGCCGATTTGCTCGGCTGGTGTCTGCTTCTTGTAAGGGGCGTCTTTGGCGGTAAACTTACGTCCGCACTTCTGGCAGATGTATTCCTGAACGCCCTTGCGGACGCCGTATTTCATGATGTCCTCAGAGCCACACCACTTACACCTGATAGGCTCTGGCTCGGTGAAGTGGTGCTCAGCTAGAGTAGCAGGCTGGGTAAGCAACCTAGCAGCCTCTTTAAGCCGTAGGTCAGAGGCTATTTTTAGTAGGTCTATCTTTTCAGTCATTGGTATACTCCTATAGAGAAACAAGCCATTGAATCAGGAAACTTAATCCACAACCTATCAAGAGCGAAAAAACGGCCACGCCCAAATGTTCCTGCCAGTAAACTTTCCCTGTGGACATTATTTTCCCTATGCTGTGAGTAGAAGATGGCTGACCTTCATGCTGACGCTCTATACCAACATCTAGTGTGTATTCGTAGTTGCCCGCTCTATCTAGCATAGGGAATGCAATTTTATACTCCTCTCCAATTCTAATATCCTTTGCTGACCAGCCATAGCCACCCTCCCAAATGCTATTATCTCGCAATTTAGGAGCCTCACAAGGTATTGAAATAGCCTTAACTGTAAATTGTTCCTTTTTTAAATATACCTTAAGGCTTAAAGAGGGATGACAACCAGTCATAAAGGGCAACCAGCGAAATATCTTATACTTTCTCAAACCCCTAAAATTTACCTCTGCCCTAATGCGGTCATCCTCAAAATTTTGTACCTGAGGCATGATTCCCCTCCTAATCCGAGGTGCAGTCATTTCGCACCTCCGCAACAGGAGTATAGCACTTTTCTCTGGGGAGTCCACCAAGATGCATGAATACCCCCACTTTAGAGGCATTGACTTAACCAGCGTAATAGCGTAAGATTTCGCCAAACAGTCATAACCAACTCCAACGAAGGAGGTAGCAAGATGTGGAAATCCAAAGCCATTAAACTGGCCGTGCTGGGCCTGGTCATCATCGCCCTGCTGGTGATAGGCGGCTGCAACAAGCCACCCGTCATCACCACCCTCTCCCCCAGCGCCACGGAGGTAGCCCGCGGGGGAAGCTGCACCGTGAACTGCGTGGCCAGCGACCCCAACACCGATGATACCCTTACCTATTCCTGGTCAGCCAGCGGTGGGGCCATCTCGGGTACGGGCAGCACCGTCACCTGGACGGCGCCGGATACCGAGGGAAGCTATACCGTGACCGTGACCGTCAGCGACGGTGACAAATCCGTCAGCGACAGCTGCAATATCCAGGTAGTTAACACCCCACCCGTTATCGCCAGCCTCACTCCCAGCGCCACCGACCTACCCCCCCTAGGTAGCTGCACCATAGGCTGTGTCGCCAGCGATGCCGATGGCGACACCCTCACCTACGAATGGACAGCCAGCGGTGGCACTATTTCAGGAACGGGCGACTCGGTCAGCTGGGACGCACCCGCCGCCGAGGGAACCTATAACATCAGCGTCTCGGTGAACGATGGTCACGGCGGGACTGTCAGCGATAGCGTTGGTATCCTCGTCGAGATGAAATACGGCTCTATCGACGTCCGGTCCGACCCGTCCGGAGCCGCCGTTTTCCTAGACGGGGTGGATACAGGCAACATAACCCCCTACGTTATAACCAACCTCACCCCTGGTAGCTACACCGTCATGCTGGAAATGTATCACTTCAAATACCGCGAGCAGACGGTAATGGTCAATCCCAACGAGACCACCTATCTCAACTGGTCGCTCACCTACGCCCCCGAACTGACGCTAACTATCCAGCCCGACGGCACGGTCGGCAAAGACAACTATGTATACGACCCCATGCCGGACACGAATTTTGGAAACGACGATGACCTGTACGCCGGGGCCAGAGCGGCGGGCATCTGCCGGTCCTACCTGCAATTCAGCCTCGACCTACTTCCCGAAGATGTCTTCATATTAAACGCCCGGCTGGGGGTGTATTACTTCTACAACGCTCCCTTTAATCCGGTGCAAATTGGAGCTTATACAGTGCTGGGAGCCTGGTCTGAAACCGCATCAGACTGGAACCACCAGCCGGTGTTTGCCACAGTACCCGTAGGTACTTACACCTTCCCGGATACGCCCACAGGCGACTATCACTATATAACCGTTACTGCCATGGTCAGAAATTGGTTGGAGGGTAGCCAAGCCAACTTCGGTATGATGCTGAAATCCGTCGATGAGGACGCCTGGGAGGGATGGGTAGGCTTCTACTCTTCCGATGCTATTGCCGCCCGGCGCCCCATGCTGAAAATTACCTACTTTGACCCGAACCCGTAACCTGTAGCCGATAAGGAGAGCCTCCCTTGAAGGGAGGCTCTCCCGTCTTGTCTCCGGAAGAGGCGCTGAAGGTATGATGAGCACGACGATACAGTTTGGCACCGACGGCTGGCGGGGGATTATCGCCCAGGATTTCACCTTTGATAACGTGCGGGCCTGCTCCCAAGCGGTGGCCGACTACCTCAAAAAAGCGGGGCTGGCCAGCCGGGGGCTGATAATCGGCTACGATAACCGCTTCGCCTCCGAAGACTTCGCCCGGGCCGCCGCCGAGGTCATCGCCGCCAACAGGATAAAGGTATATCTCTGCCCCCAGGCCACCCCCACCCCCGCGGTAAGCTTTGGCGTCCTGGCCCGGAAGGCGGGCGGGGCTATAATTATAACCGCCAGCCATAACCCCGCCATCTGGAACGGCTTTAAATTTAGGACCCAGGACGGCACCAGTGCCCCCTCCAAGGTTACCGCCGAGATGGAGAAAAGCCTGTCCCGCATAACATCCGTCGACAAAATAAAGCGCCTGCCCCTGCCCCAGGCTTTAGACCAGGGAATGGTAGAGTACCTCGACCTGGCACCGGACTACGTCAGGCAATTAGCTAAGCTCATTGACCCCAAGCTACTGCGTCAGTCCAAGCTCAAGGTAATCTTCGACCCCATGTACGGCGTCGGCGCGGGCTATCTTGGGCGACTGCTGGGCGGGGGAGCTATGCAGCTCAAGGAGATAAACGGCGAGCGCAACCCCATCTTCCCCGGCATACATCCCGAGCCGATTCCACCCAACCTGAACAAGCTCTCGGCGATAGTGCCGAAAGAAAAAGCAAACGTCGGCCTGGCCACCGACGGCGACGCCGACCGCCTGGGCATCATTGACGAGAAGGGCAACTTCCTCACCCAGCTCCAGGTCTTCGCCCTGCTCTGCCTCTACCTGCTGGAGGTGAGGGAACAGCGAGGGGCTATGGTCAGGACGATTACCAGCACCACCATGATCGACCGACTGGGCGAAATATTCAATGTGCCCGTCTACGAGACATCGGTGGGCTTCAAGTATGTCGCCCCGATAATGATGGAGAAGGATGCCATCATCGGCGGGGAGGAGAGCGGTGGCTATGGCTTCCGCGGCCACATGCCCGAGCGGGATGGCACACTGGCCGGTATTTATTTCCTCGACTTCATGCTCAAGACGGGCAAGACGCCCTCGCAGCTACTGGACTACCTCTACGGTAAGGTGGGGCCCCATTATTACCAGCGCCGTGACTTCAGCTTCCCCAAAGAACAGCGCCCGGCGATAATTAAAAGTATCAAGGGCAACCTGCCCAAAGCCATCGAGGGGGTCAAAGTGGTAAAGGTAAACACTGGCGACGGCTTCCACATCAAATTGGCTGATACCAGCTGGCTGCTCATCAGGTTTTCGGGAACCGAGCCCGTGCTCCGCATCTACGCCGAAAGCGATGGCCCGGTGCGCGTGGAAATGCTGCTTAATTTAGGCAAAAAACTGGCCGGGGTTTAGAGGAGAGAGTGAAAATGGAAGAAAAACTCCCCCGCAAAACCGAGAAGCCCTGGGGTTTCGAGCTGCTCTTGGCCCTCACACCAAAATACGCTGGCAAGCTAATCTTCGTCAAGAAGGAACACCGCCTCAGCCTGCAGTACCACGAGCAGAAGGACGAGACCATGTATTTCTATCAGGGGAAAGCGCTGCTGGAAATCGAGGTAGACGGCAAGATGACGTCACGCACAGTTGAGCCCGGCCAGTCGGTAAGAATCCCTCCCCACACCCGCCACCGCCTCAAGGCCATTGAGGACACCACCTTCTTCGAGGTCTCGACGCCGGAATTGGATGATGTCGTCAGGCTGGCAGACGACTACGGAAGAGCTGGCTAAGGCTACTTCAAGACCAGCGCCCCGGTGGGACAGACGGCCACGCACTCGGCGCAATTACGGCATCCCGACTTAGCCATCGGCCTATCGACAAAGGTGGTCATGCGGCGGTTAAAGCCGCGGTAGGCAAAACCGAGGGCGCCTATATTCTTAGTGCGACAGACCCAGATACAGCGCCCGCAGAGGACGCACTTGTTGGGGTCATAGGTAAACTCCGGGCTGCTATCGTCAATCGGCAGCTGGCGCAGTATTTTTCTAAAACGCTTAGTATTGAGCTTGACCTTGAGTTGGGCGGCTATCTTCTGCAGCTCGCAGGCGCCGTTGGCCGGGCAATTGGCGCAGTCAACATCATTGCTGGCCAGGAGCAGTTCCAGAGCGGTGCGCGCCAGTCTTAGAGCCATCGCGCCTTTCGTGTTGACCACCATGCCCTCTTCTACGGTCTCGGTGCAGGCGGTAACCGGTTGAGCCTTGCCCTCTATCTCCACCCAGCAGAGGCGGCAGGAGGCGTCCTGAGTATCTTTCTCGCGGAGGGCGCAGAGATTGGGGATATAGATGCCGTTATCCAGCGCCGCCCAGAGAACACTCTCCCCCTGGCGGGCTTTTATTTTCTTGCCGTCGATGGTTAAAGTTACTGTCTTCATTTCGACTTGGGCACCTCCGGCGGCGACAGCTTGATAATGGCGTTATACTGGGGCAGGCAGGAGGTCAGGCAGGTGCCGCACTTGACGCACTTCTCCTGGTCGATAATCTTATAGCGCTTCTTGGGGTGGCTGGAGATGGCTTCCACAGTGCAGGTGCCGACGCAGGCATCACAGGTAAGCTCGCACTTCTCGGGTATGATGTAGTAAGCGATAAGCTCCTGACACATCAGCGCCGGGCATCTCCCCTCCAAGATATGCGCCTCGTATTCGTTGCGGAAATAGCGCAGGTTGGTCAGTATGGGGTTGGGCGCCGTCCGGCCCAGCCCGCAGAGCGAGCCCGCTTTAATGTCCTCGGCCAGCTGGCTAAGCCCGTCCAAATCTTTGATTTGGCCCTTTCCTTTGGTGAATTCACTCAAGGTTTCCAGCATCTGTTTGGTACCCAGTCGGCAGAAGGTGCACTTGCCGCAGGACTCGCGCTGGGTAAACTCAAGGAAATAGCGGGTAATCTCCACCATGCAGTCGTCCTCGTCGAGGACGACCATGCCGCCGGAGCCCATCATGGCGCCAGCCTCCTGGAGCGAATCGAAATCAACCGGCAGGTCCAGGGCCGATTCCGGCAGGCAGCCGCCGGAGGGCCCGCCTATCTGTACAGCCTTAAACTTCCTGCCTTTGGGGACGCCGCTGCCGACATCGAAAATAATCTGACGCAGGGTGGTGCCCATGGGCACTTCCACCAGGCCGGTATTAACGATTTTCCCGGCCAGGGCGAAAACGGCCGTTCCGGGACTCGGTTCTGTGCCGATACTCTTAAACCAGTCGGCGCCTTTGCTGATAATATGGCGTACGTACGCCAGCGTCTTGACGTTGTTGACTACGGTAGGTTTGCCTTCCAGTCCCTGCGTAGCCGGGTACGGCGGGCGGTAGCGGGGCATACCGGCTCTGCCTTCCAGCGAGGCGATGAGCGCCGTTTCCTCGCCGCAGACGAAGGCGCCGGAGCCCTGGAAAAGAACAATATCAAAGCTAAAATCGCCGCCGAGGATGTTGTCGCCGAGAAGATTTAGTTCTCGCGCCTGCTTGAGGGCAAGCTCCACTCTCTCCACAGCCAGGGGGTACTCGGCGCGTACGTAGATATATCCCTCCCTTGCCCCGATAGCGTACCCGCCGATGATAAGTCCTTCGATAACCGCGTGGGGGTCGCTCTCAAGTATTGAGCGGTCCATGAACGCCCCGGGGTCGCCTTCATCGGCGT
>DAOULR010000020.1:0-1592 GCA_034419075.1 Dehalococcoidales bacterium
GAGCTCGGTATCTACGTCGAGTGGTCGGTCAACGAGAAAGTGGCCTTCGAGGTCGCCCTGGCCGCTTCTATTTGCGGGGTGAGGGCCATGGCCTCGATGAAGCACGTCGGCGTAAACGTGGCTCATGACCCGCTGATGACAGCCAACTACATAGGGGCTAAAGGAGGGCTGGTTTTGCTCTCCGCCGACGATCCGTGGGCCTGGAGCTCCCAGAACGAGCAGGACAACCGCTATATCGCCCTGCAGGCCTACATGCCCGTCCTGGAGCCTTCCTCGGTGCAGGAAGCCAAAGACATGATGGCTGATGCCTTTAAATTGTCCGAAAAGTTCCGGCAGCTTTTTATGGTCAGGTCGGTAACCAGAGTCGCCCACGCCCGCAGTGACCTGGTACTAGGAGAGATATCGAAGGAGAAAAGACAGGGGAAGTTCGTCAAGAACCGCGACTGGCTGGACTATACCCCCCGCGAGGCCAGGCTCAACAAGCCCCTGATGCTGGAGAGGTTTGAAACCATAAAGAAGGCGGCCAACACCCTGCCCTACAATCAGTTGAAGATAGCCAAGGGCGCCAAACTGGGCGTAATCGGCTGCGGGCTTTCCTACAGCTATAGTATGGAGGCTTTGCAGTGGCTGGGGATGGAAGATAAGGTCTCCCTACTCAAAATAGGCACCCCCCACCCCCTGCCCGAGGAGCTGGTTATAGAGCTATTGAAATCGGTAAAAGAAGTGCTGGTGGTCGAGGAAGTCGACCCCTTCGTCGAGCTTCAGGTCAAGGCTATCGCCGGCGAGCACAATATACCGGTTAGAATCCACGGTAAGGACCTCTTGCCCAGGGTCGGCGAGCTATCGACGAGGAGGGTCACTGAGGCCGTCGTCAAGCTGACTGGAGCCAAGCCGCCGGTTGATTTTGCCAAGCTGGACAAGCTGGCTCAGGAGACGGCCCCCCTCCTCCCCTGGAGGCCGCCAGCCATGTGTCCTGGTTGCTCCCACCGCGCCTCCCACTACGCCATCAAGACCGCCTCAAAAAGGGTGGCCCGGGACTTAGGGAAAGAGGTGGAGGCCATATATCCCAGCGATATCGGTTGCTATAACCTGGCCTATAATCCCCCGCTGGAAGCCGCCGACACCACTATTTGTATGGGCGGTAGCTTCGGCATCGCCAACGGGCTGGCCCATGTTGTCGACGCGCCCATAGTTGCCCACCTGGGCGATTCGACCTTCTTCCACGCCGGCATACCGCCGCTGATAAACGCCGTCTATAACAAGGCAAATATCACCATGGTTATAATGGATAACTCGGCCACGGCCATGACCGGTTTCCAACCCCACCCCGGTACCGGTCAGACGGCTATGGGCGACGAGGCTGTGCAGATAAAGCCAGAGGATATCGCCCGGGCCTGCGGGGTAAAGTTCGTCGAGGTCATCGACCCCTTCGACCTGAAAAAAGCCACCGAGACTATAGAAAAAGCAATAAGGTTCGAGGGGCCCGCTGTCGTCGTCTCACGGCGGCTCTGTACCATGATCGACCAGCGGGAGAAGCGGAAGCGAAAAGAACCGATTATCCCCTACTATGTAGACCAGGAGAGGTGCAGCGA
>DAOULR010000021.1:0-1810 GCA_034419075.1 Dehalococcoidales bacterium
GTAGCCGATGGCGATGCCGATGGCCGCCGCTGAGTTTATCACCACCCAGGTGGGCACGCCCAGATAGGGGAAGGCCCCCGTTTCCAGGAAGGGGATGTGGAAGCCGAGGCCGATGCTGAGGGTGCTGCCTTCGAGGAAGGGGATGATGGCGTCGCTCAGGGTGGCGATGCCCACCGAACCGAAGTAGCCGATTAAGATGGATGCCCAGAGCTTACCCTGACTGTACCGCCGGTACATGGCGGTGGTCACCAGGGCACTCAGGATGATGTGCAGGGGGTGCAGGGTATAGAAAACGGCTTCGGAAACATGGGACGGTATCTGGGTGAAGACGATGATGACCATAATGATGATGCCGGTAGCGGCCCCGATGGCGGTGAAGGGGACGTGCTCTTTAAGTTCGCCTAATATCCGTCTAAGCATTCTGCCGGCACCTGCGGCACCTGCCGGTGAACTCGAGCAGGTGTCCCTCAATCTCGAACCCGGTCTCCCGGGACAGCCTCTCCTCCAGCAGGGAGAGGTCGTAGCCGGAAAAATCGACCACCTCGCCGCAGCCGGAGCAGATGATATGGTGGTGGTGCTCCGGGGCGCCGGTGGTATAGCTGTGGCAGCTGCCGCCGGCGTGTAGCTCGCAGATAAGCTCCAGGTTGGCTAGTATCTCCAGGGTGCGGTAGATGGTGGTCAGCCCGAAAGCGGGGTGGTCCTGGCGCACCTTCTGGTAGAGGTCATTGGGGGTGAGGTGGTCGGGGCTGGCGGCGATGGCGGCTATCACCGCCCGGCGCTGGGGGGTGAGCTTGTAGCCATGCTCTCTAAGGGCGGCGGCGATTCTTCTCTCGGTGAGTCTCATTTAAAATAAAGCTATAGATGAAAAAGATTATCATTTACACTATAAACAATTTATAGTTAGTTGTCAATAATTTTGGTGTATTGACCAATCTCAATAATTAGGCTACACTTGGGTTATGGTACAGTTCGGCACTGGTACGGGCAGGCGGTGGCTACCATTCGCCAGCTGCGGGTGATGCCGGACTAACCCTTCGGCCTGACGGCAGTTCTCTTAAAAATCAGCAACTCTAGGTGCTACCTGCTAACGCAGGTAGGCGGAGGTAAGGGAAAGATGGAGAAGAGGGATAAAACGGACGCCACCTTCAGTCTGCTGCGGGCCCGTCTAGAGGGCGAGCGCAAACGGCTGACTGATGAGCTGGAGCAGCTAAAGACCCCTATGCGCCCGGCCGACGAACGCCGGGAAGGCAGCCCCTTCGGTAAGAGGGAGGAGGAGGCTACCGAGAGCTACGAGCTAGAGCGGCGGCTGACTATGGAGAAGAGCATCCGGGAGCAGCTGGCGGCGGTGGAGCACGCCCTGCAGAAGTTCGAAGAGGGGACTTACGGCCTGTGTGATAAATGCGGCCGGCGGATATCCCCGGAAAGGCTGGAAGCCCTGCCTCAGGCCACTCTGTGTCTGGACTGCAAGGCGCGTCAGGCTAAGGATGCCAAGGGCAAGTAGTCCCCCGGCTAGGCGCTATGTCGTCCTTTTCCTTATCGCCCTGCTGCTGGTGGCCGCTGACCAGCTGACCAAGTGGTGGCTAAGGCAATTTGCTATCGGCGAGCCGCTGTGGAGATGGTGGATATTCGAAATAGCCCGCGTCCCACCCAACACCGGGGCCGCCTTCGGCCGGTTCCCCGGCCATGCCCTGGTCTTGGTTCTGGGGTCGCTGGTCGGCATCGCCTTTATTCTGGCCTACTCCTTTGTCGTTTACCGCCGCTACCCCCTGTCTCTTATCAACATCTGACGCTGCCGACGAATTAGACGCTG
>DAOULR010000022.1:0-132988 GCA_034419075.1 Dehalococcoidales bacterium
AATTTCAAGGACCTATCAGCTCGTTAAAACCTTCCTGAAGATGACAGTACTAGAAAATGCCATGGTGGCTTCCGTTTACGGTCGAAAACATGATAGCAAGAACGCCCTGAAAAGGGCAATGGAGACCTTAGAAATCGTTGAGATTGCCAATAAGAGAGATATCTTGGCGTCCCACCTGACGCTTTCGGACCGGCGGATGCTGGAGATAGCCATGGCCTTGGCGTCGATGCCGTTCTTAGCCCTCTTCGATGAGCCGATGACCGGTTTGACTCCCGTTGAAGTCCACCACCTGCTTGAGGTAATCCAAAAAGCTAAGGATGAAAGGAAGTTCTCTATTTTGTGGATTGAGCACCGAGTGGATGCCATCCTTAATTCCTGCGACCGTGTTGTCGTGCTGGACTACGGAAGAAAGATAGCCGATGGTCTACCGGCCGAGGTAGCTAATGACCCTAAAGTAATCGAGGTGTATCTTGGCGAACCCGTTGCTTGAAGTTAAAGGGGTAGATGTCTATTACGGCGATGTTCAAATCCTTCGGGAAGTATCCCTTCAGGTGGAGGAGGGGAGCATTGTCGCGCTCGTAGGCGCCAACGGTGCTGGAAAAACAACGCTTTTAAAGACGATTTCCGGCCTGCTCCATCCCTGTAAAGGAGATATACTCTTTTCAAGTAAATCCCTGCACAATTTAAAACCCCAGGATATCGTGGACCGAGGTATTACCCATGTACCCGAGGGACGGCGCTTGTTCGCTGATCTCACCGTCTTTGAGAATCTTAGGCTCGGCGCTTACATTCCGCGGGCGCGTCCCAACTTCGACGAGTCGCTGGAACGGGTTTACGGACTTTTCCCTCAGCTGAAATAACGTAAAAATCAGAAAGCCGGTACCCTGAGGGGCGGTGAACAGCAGATGCTAGCTATCGGTCGTGCCGTCATGGCACAACCGAAACTCATTATGCTCGACGAGCCCTCTCTTGGCCTCAGCCCCATTCTGGTGAAGACGATATTTGAATTTATAACCACCCTGAATGAACAGGAAACAACGATATTACTCATAGAGCAGAACATTAACCAGACATTAAAGATTGCCCACCAGGCTTTCGTGCTCAAGATAGGCAAGATTGTGATGAGCGGCCCTGGGGAAGAGCTCCTGGCCAATGAGGAAATCAGAAAGGCCTACATCGGCGAGCATAAGACGAAAAACAATGATTGAAATAGAACTCATCATTCAGGTTTTGGTCAATGGCATTTTTTTTGGAGCCATGTATGGCATTACCGCCGTTGGACTTAGTCTGATCTTCGGGACCATGCGGATTATTTTTATCACGCAGGGAGCCGTCATGGTCTTTTTTGCTTATTTTTGCTTCTGGGCATTCTCTCTATTAGGTATCGATCCGTTTTTATCTTTAATACCTATCATTCTGATCGCTTCGCTGTTCGGCTTGGGATTTTATTATGGCCTTTTCAAAGATGTTGCCCTTTTGAAGGACAGGTTTAGCTCCCTCATAATCGCGGTCGGATTGATGTTTTTCCTGGAAAATTTCATGACTGTTATCTGGACTGCTAATCCCAGGGCAGTGGTGACCTCATATGCTTTCTACAAATTCAGCCTCTTTGGAATAGGTTTCCCCTTGGCCCGTCTGATTTGGTTATTGATCGCCTTTCTTGCTACCGGGGGTGTCTTCGTTCTTTTAAAAAAGACCCTTATTGGAATAGTGATAAGGGCCACTTCGGAGGACGTGGAAGCCAGCACCCTGATGGGAATCAATCCTAACCGGATCAATGCGGTGGCCTTCGCTATCGGTATCGGGCTGGCGGCGATAGCAGGGAGCACTTTGGCGACAACCTACGGTTTTGATCCTGTTAGCGGTTTTGATTTTGCGATAAAAGCGTTGATCGCCTTAACCTTAGGGGGCATCGGCAAAGTGTGGGGGGCTCTGCTGGGAGGAATTCTCCTAGGGCTTATTGAGTCTCTGGGGACCCGTTTTGTGGGCGGTGGCTGGTCCCAAGGCATCGTCTTCGCGGTATTTTTACTAGTCTTGACTTTCAGGCCCTACGGCCTCTTTGGAGGGGCGGGCCAAAAAACATAGAACCTGAAGTAGAACATGAAAGATACATTGGATACATATATCAAAAAAGGCAAGCGAAATATATACCTGATAATTATTGTCCTTGTCATAATAGTATTTGGCACGATCCCATTCTATATTGATGTTGATAGATCCTTCTTCGGCTATTACCTGTTCATTACCTTCTGCTACATTATTCTGTCTCAGGGATGGAACCTTGTAGCAGGATATACTGGGCAGGTCAGCCTGGGCTCACACGCCTTCTTTGGCCTTGGGGCTTACACGACTGTCATAATCTGGCTTAACGATGTAACTAAAACATGGTATTACTTTGATCCGATTGTGATGATCATCAGCGGGCTCGTTGCGGCAACATTCGCTATCATAATAGGATTACCGCTGCTATCCAGACTCCGGGGCGATTACTTTGCTTTCGGTACCCTGGCCGCCGCAGAAGTTCTCAGGGTGTTTATTTTAAGGACCCGCGACTTTACCGGAGGAGCAGATGGTCTGTATCTCCCGTCTTATCACTTCGTATCCATGAAGCCCCATTACTGGACCGGCCTTCTTCTGGTAATTCTGGCGACTGCTACCGTATATTTTATAACCAGGTCCAGAATCGGGCTGGCTCTCAGGGCTCTTGGGGAAGACGAGACGTCAGCCGCCTCACACGGAATTCATATCTTGCCGTACAAGGTCTTAGCTTTTGCCATCGGGTCTTTTATAATGGGGATTTGCGGCAGCCTGTATGTTTACTACCTGTTTTCTGTCCTACCTTGGTCCGTAATGCACCTTAACTGGCTATTTATCCCTATTCTTATATGCCTACTAGGGGGCAATGGGACGATTTTTGGCCCTATCATAGGCTCTTTTATTGTAGCGGCGCTTTTTAGCTATGCAGACATTTATGTAGGGGAATACGCACCCATGCTATCAGGTGCACTTATTATCATCGTTATGAAGTACATGCCCACAGGCGTCATCGGGCTTGGGGACAGGAAACTGTTTCGTATTAGAGGTAGAGATGAAGGTTAAACACTAGCCAACCAAAAACCCGTTAATAGGTTAAGGAGGTAAAGAAACATGGCTAAAGATCTGGTTAGCACATTAGCTGATTTAAAAGAAGAAGAGGTTCTTAAGATTGTTAAACACAGGCTGGGGGCTGGTGAAGAGCCACTCAAGATCCTGGAAGACGCCAGAAAAGGTATGGAAATCGTGGGTAAGCGCTTTGCCGATAGCGAATATTTCATACCCGACCTGCTCTATTCCGGGGAGATATTGAAGGCAATAACCGAGCTGGTCAAGCCCAGGTTAAACCAGGCAGCCGAGAGCAAGAAACTGGGTAAGGTTGTTTTTGGTACGGTGGCTGGTGATATACACGATATCGGCAAGGACATCGTTGTCTTCATGCTAGATGTTAACGGCTTCGAGGTTTACGACCTCGGCGTGGATGTGCCGGCACAGAAGTTCGTTGATAAGATAAAGGAAACCAATGCCTCTATTGTTGGCCTGAGCGGGTTCCTGTCGTTGGCCTTTGATTCGATGAAGGATACCGTAGAAGCCATAAAAGCCGCCAGCTTAAGAGACAAGGTAAAGATAATGATAGGCGGTGGTCAGATAACCGATAAGATAAATAAGTACACCGGCGCCGATGCCCATGGCAAGGATGCCATGACCGGCGTTACCCTAGCCAAAAAATGGGTTGGGGCCAAGTAATAATCCTCTAGAATTTTGCAGGAGGTAATAAAATGGTAAAACAATGGGAAGAGATGACACCAGATGAAAAGCAGGAGGTGATGTTTCAAAAGTGGCTTTCGCCGGAGGGCGTGGAATTTAAAAGCCCCGAAGCCGAGAAGGCGTACAAGGAAAGGGTAACCAGGATAAAAGATGCTGTACAACTCAAGAAAAAGCCGGATAGGGTGCCGGTCTTTCCATTCGTTGGCTTTTTCGCCGCTTTTAATGCCGGGATGACCGCTGAAGAAGCGATGTATGACTTCGACAAGTTCTCCGAAGCAGCGAAGAGATATGTCTTGGACTTTGAACCGGATGCCCACGCCAGCTTATTTGTCCAGGGTCCGGGAAAGGTCTTTGATATTCTTGATTATAAATTATACGGCTGGCCCGGCCACGGGGTTTCCCCCAATCATGGCTACCAGTGCCTTGAAGCGGAATACATGAAGGCCGATGAATATGATGACCTCATTCAGGACCCTTCATATTTCTTTAACAGCATCTACTTCCCGCGTATATTTGGAAAGCTGGAGCCCTTTAAGATGCTCGCTCCACTCACCGGCGTACTCGAGCTGCCATTCACCGGCCCGGTTCTCTATCCCTACGGTCTGCCCGAAGTTCAAGCCGCCTATAAGGCCCTCCTGGAAGCAGGCAGTGAATCCCTGAAATGGGTAGGATATCTCCTTGCCTACGAGAAGGGAATGGCCGAATCAGGATTTCCCCTTTTCTACGGCTGGTTTACCAAGACACCTTTTGATGTCATTGGCGACACCCTCAGGGGCACTAGGGGGATAATGCTGGATATGTACCGGCAACCTGATAAGCTCCTCCAAGCCTTGGAGGCAATAACCCCTTTAACGATTAAGCTGGGGGTAACCATGGCAAAGACGAACGGAAGGCCTTTAGTGTTAATACCGCTACATAAAGGTGCCGACGGCTTTATGTCCGATGAGCAGTTTAAGACCTTCTATTGGCCTACCTTTAGAAAGATGCTCATGGGCATAATTGATGAGGGATGCGTACCATTTCTTTATGTTGAGGGGAGCTATAACTCGCGTCTGGAAATTATCAAGGATGTACCGAGAGGTAAGACGATATGGTCATTCGACACGACAGATATGGCCAAAGCGAAGAAAATACTAGGTGATGTGGCCTGCATCGGCGGCAACATGCCAGTCTCACTATTGACCATAGGCACACCACAAGAAGTGAAAGACTACACCAAGAAACTCATAGATACTGCTGGCAAAGACGGCGGTTATATAATGGTCAGTGGGGTGGTAATTGATGAGGCGAAGCCGGAAAACCTCAAGGCTATGATTGACGCCACCAAGGAATACGGCGTCTATAAATAGATGATTAATGGGCTAGTAAGAACCTGGGGATTCAGCCCGGATGTGTGGCCGACCGGTTCGGCTTCATTGAGGAAAATTCCTTGATAGTATAAGCCGTTTTTTCAATCGTAATAGTCATTTTTCAGCCTCGACTTATTTTCTTAACTAAACCTCTTGACTTAATACTCTAAGTTTTAAACTTCAATAAGGAAAATGATTCTTTAAAGGAGCCGGAGGAGAATGACATTGAAAATAATCAACATGGAAAATCTCGAAGTCGGGGATGTAACGGAGGTGCCTTTATTCACCGGGGGAAAGGTGTATACCCAGTCTGTACTTGAAGAAGATTTCGGTACAGGGAAAATTCAGATTGTTAACGTAAAATTCGCACCCGGCGCCCGCAATAAGTTCCATACACATTCCAGGGCGCAGATCCTGTACGTTACTGAAGGCAAGGGAATTATCGCCACCAGGGATAAGCAACAAATAGTTGAACCAGGGACGACTATCTTCATCCCCGCAGGCGAGGAGCACTGGCACGGAGCATCAAACGACTCCTCTTTCGCCCACCTTTCAATAATTGGAACGCCCCAGGAATTCAAGATAGTGGAATAAAGATCGATTCGAGCCAGTAAAACTCGAGGAGAAACAAAATCATAAAAGCGCTGGAGTTGTATCTTCCAGAGTTGATTTGTTCAAAAGAGACTAAGCATTGCATTAAAAGATTCCCACATGGAGGTAGTATAAGATGGCAAACGAGATAGGCAAGAAGTACAGGTGTACCAAGTGCGGCTCAGAATTCATTGTTACCAGGGGAGGTGACGGCACCATTCACTGCTGTGGCCAACCCTTGGAAATGAGGAAGTAGGACCAACTATTGGGCAGGAGGTGTTACTCAAGTGGCAAGTCAATTGGGTAAAAGGTACCGCTGCCTTAAGTGCGGTACTGAAATACTATGTACTAAAGCCGGCGAAGGCAAGCTGACCTGCTGCGGTCAGGAAATGGAAGTCCAGGAACCTAGACCTATTCCCTCTTCAGATTAAAAAACGAAGATTGAAAAGGGAGTGAAAAGATGGTTATAACCGAGTTTCTTGACCTTTCCGCCCTGCTCGTCCCCGAGAGGACGGTCATCGCCTTTGAGGGCAGGCGCTACAGCTACGCCCAGCTTAGGGAGAGGGTAAACCGCCTGGCCGATTCGCTAAATAAAATAGGCCTGGAAAAGGGAGACCGGGCAGCCATCCTGGAGGTCAACTGCAATGAATATGTGGAGGCCTGTTTTGGGGTGGTGAAGGCGGGTGGTATCTTTGTGCCCTTAAACTTCCGCATCAGGGAGGACGAGCTGATATATCTGGTCAATAAAGCCGAGCCCAAAATTCTCTTCGTCGGCAGCCGCTACGCTGATATGGTAAATAGCGTCTGTTCTAAACTGTCCTCGGTGGAGCATTTGGTTATCATCGGGGGCAAGCATGAGGAAATATCAAGCTATGATGAGCTTATTGCCTCCGGTTCGGCGGAAGACAAGACCTTTGCCGAGCTAAAAGATGAGGATGTGGCCATGCTTATCTTCACTGCCGGGACTACTGGCTTCCCCAAGGGAGTTCCCCAGGACCACAATGCCTACAGCACCTATGTACTGACCAATGTTGACCCCCCCGATATGGAGGCGCCGCCGGAAACCAACGTTCTGGTAATGCCCCTCTACCACGTGGCCGGGATGCAGGCACTGATGGCGGCTATCTATGGGGGCCGGACTATTGCTTTGATGCGGCAGTTTGACGAAAAAGAGTGGTTCGAGACAGTGCAGCGGGAGAAGGCCACCCGGGTGATGGTGGTGCCGACCATGCTCAAGCGCATCGTGGACTACCCCGACTTGGCTAAATACGACTTCTCCAGCGTGCGGGTAATAACCTATGGCGCCGCCGCCTGTCCCTACGAGGTTTTAAAGAAGACTATTGAGCGCTTTCCGGGGCGGGCGCTGATAAACGCCTTCGGCGGGACGGAGACCTCTTCCACCATAGCCGCCCTGAGGGCCGAAGACCAGGTAATCACTGGGAAAGAGACCGAGGCGGGGAGAGAGAAGAAGCTAAAGCGTCTGGCGACTTCTATCGGCTTGCCAATGGATGACGTTGAAATCCAGGTCAGGGATGAAAAAGGCCAGGAATTGCCCCCTGAGCAGCTAGGGGAAATCGTGGTGCGGGGGCCGAGGATAATGAAGGGCTACTGGAAGGATGAGGAGAGGACGGAGAAGGCCTTTACCGCCGACGGCTGGTACCGCACCGGAGACATGGGCTATAAGGACGAGGAGGGTTATATCTACCTTGCCGGACGGGGTGACGACGTTATCGTTCGGGGTGGTGAGAACATCGGCCCCGACGAGGTGGAGAGCGTCCTCTCCACCCACCCCAAAATTGAGGAGGCGGCCGTAATCGGAGTCAAGGATGTGGAATGGGGCCAGCAAGTGCGGGCTGTGGTCCGGCTCAAAGAAGGACAGACCGCCAGTGAGCAGGAGATAATTGATTTCTGCCGTACCCACCTGGCCAGCTTCAAGCGGCCTACCTCGGTGGTTTTTATTACCGGGGAGTTGCCTAAGACTGCCACCGGCAAAACCCTGCGGCGCGAGCTGCGCGAGAAGTACGGGTAGGCTTAAATTTTGTTCGGGCAGGCGACGGAGCTCAAAGACCACCGGGTTTTGGGCATCGGGGTAGGCAACGGTGGTTAATTCTAGGAAGGAGCGGCTTCACCAAAGTCCAATAAATGGAAGTATGACGTCTGAATAGAGAACTGAAATCCGGAGCTTTGTAAGAGAGGTCAGGGTAACCGGTGACGAAGCGACCCTGACTTACTCAATGCCTCTCCTACCGGAAAAAGTGGCTATTGAAAAAGAGAGAGTTCTACCTACCGTACAGTATGGTGGGCCTTGGTTGACAGTTCCCGAACTTTTCTTCGAGAAAAAACAACTGATTCCAGCTCTACAGCAGCTGATTTTGTCCTATAGTAGACCCACTGGTTAACTTTAGTCCATCTAAAGCATTTAGTCAACAACAAAAGATGGATTGTTTAAGTCACTTTGTGGCGGATTGTTATATTGCTTATCTCGACATTTGATAGACCGCGTCTTTGGCTTTATACTATCATTAGAGCTAATGGCCAAAATTCTGATTGTCGAAGACGACCGCAACCTGCTGGACACCCTCAAATACAATCTGCGTAAAGAGGGCTACAGCGTAGTCACGGCTGTTGACGGCGCCGAGGCTCTTGATGTCGCCCGCCGGGAGAAGCCCGACCTCATCGTCCTCGACGTGATGCTCCCCAAGCTGAGCGGCTTCGAGGTCTGCCGCATCCTGCGGAAGGAGATGACCGTCCCCATCCTGATGCTTACCGCCAAGGACGAGGAAGTCGACAAGATAGTCGGGCTGGAGATTGGCGCCGATGATTATATGACCAAGCCCTTCAGTATGCGGGAGCTGCTGGCCCGCTTAAGTGCCATGCTGCGCCGGGCCGACATGGCGGTCCCGCCAGCTGAGGCAGAGTCCCTTAAGGTCGGCGAGCTGGAGATTGACGTTGCCCGTCACCAGGCTTTCCTCCGGGGCCAGCCCCTGGAGCTCAGCCCCAAAGAATTCGAGCTGCTCCTCTTCCTAGCCCGAAACAAGGGGTTTGTCTTCAACCGCGAACAGCTCTTGGATAAGGTTTGGGGCTATGACTACGCTGGTGAGACGCGGACGGTGGACGTCCATATACGGTGGCTGAGACAGAAAATCGAAACCGACCCCGCCAAACCCCGGTACCTGCTTACGGTGAGGGGGGCGGGTTACAAGCTGGAAGGCTAATATGTTCCGTAGCATTCAATGGCGCCTTACCTTTTTCTTCGTTCTACTCATCGTGGTCAGTATGGGCGCTCTCGGCGTCTATCTGGTCAGCTCTACCCGCAACTCCCAGCTCGACAGCCTGCGCTCTCAATTGGAGAACGAAGCCAAAATCACCGCCGAGGCCAGCCTGCCTGGATTTCTCGGTCAGGATGAAGACGCCGACCTTGACGCTCTGGCTAAGAGGCTGGGAGAAGAGATTGACGCCCGTGTCACTATCATTGCGGTGGACGGGGTGGTGTTGGGCGATTCCGAGGAGGACCCCGCTTTCATGGAAAACCACGCCAACCGCCCCGAAGTCATTGACGCCCTGGCGACGGGCGTTGGCGAGAGCACTCGCTACAGCGTTACCCTGGGGCAAGAGATGATGTATCTGGCCGTGCCCATCTCCTACCAGGGCGAAATCTTGGGCATAGCCCGCGTCTCGCTGGCGCTGACCACTGTGGAAAGCCTGGCCCACCGGGTGACGTTGAGCATTATCATCGCCATGGCGATAGCCGCCGTGCTGGTCATTCTGGCCGCCTGGATTATCGCCCGCATCACCACCGGGCCGATAAGGGATCTTACCGCCGCCTCAAAAAGAATCGGCTCCGGGGAGCTGGGGCGGAAGATAACCATAGCCGCCAAGGACGAGGTGGGGGAACTGGCCCACGCCTTCAACGAAATGTCGGCCAGGCTTAAGGAATCGGTGGAGGAAATCTCCAAAGACAGGGCCAGGCTGGCTACCATCCTGGACAACATGGCCGACGGCGTCATTATGACCGACACCGAGGGCAATGTCTCGCTGGCTAACCAGACGGCGGAGAAGCTTTTTAGGGTTAAGGAAGTAGAGAATAAGCCGCTCATCGAGGCGGTGCGTGACCACGAGGTCGACGAGTTACTGAGGCTTTGCCTGAAAACAGGCCAGACGCAGGCCGTTAACTACGAGTCGGGCACGTCGAAACGCTACCTGCGGGCTATCGCTATCCCCATCGCTCATAGCGGCGTCCTTCTCCTCTTCCAGGACCTCACCGAGCTTATAAAGCTGCAGACGACCCGGCGCGAGCTTATCGGCAACATATCCCACGAGCTCAGAACGCCCCTGGCCGGTATCAAGGCCATGGTGGAAACACTGAGCGGCGGCGCTGTCGACGATAAAAAGGCAGCCCGCGACTTCCTTACCCGCATTGACGGCGAGGTGGAGCGTTTGACGCAGCTAGTGAGCGAGCTGACCGAGCTTTCCCGCATCGAGACGGGTAAAGCCGAGCTGAGGTTGGAACTGGTGAACCTGAACCAGCTAGCAGAGGAGGTTATCAGCCAGCTCAGCCCTCAGGCGGAGAGACAGAAGCTGACCCTAGGGAAAAAACTCGCCGCCAGGCTGCCCAAGGTCAACGCCGACCGGGCCCGGGTGCGTCAGGTAATCACCAACCTGGTGCACAACGCCATCAAGTTCACCCCCGAGGAAGGGAAGATAACCATTACCACCAGGGCGCTGGAAGGCACCGTCGGCGTTGACATCGCCGACACCGGCATCGGCATCCCCGAAGCCGACCTGCCCCATGTCTTCGAGCGCTTCTATAAGGGGGACAGGGCCCGCTCGGGGGCGGGCACGGGCATGGGGCTGGCTATCGCCAAGCATGTCGTCGAGGCTCACGGCGGCAGAATTTGGGTGGAGAGCGAGGAGGGGAGGGGCTCTACCTTCAGCTTTAGCCTGCCGCTCTAAAATTTTAACCAAAATTTAACAAGGCCTTAAACCGTCCTTAAAGTCCAGCCGCTAGACTGGTAATGGATGAATAGGACAACAGGTTTAAGGCTTTTTGTTAGTAAAGGAGGTGAAAGAAAGATTGAAGAAACTGACACTGGCACTGGTTGCCCACGACGCCAAGAAAGAGGCTATGGTGCGGCTGGTGAAGGCGCACCGGGAAGAGCTTTCGGGGCTGGAGCTTACGGCTACCCGAAGCACCGGCCGTCTCATCCAGGAGAGGACGGGGCTGAAGGTGCGGTTGCTGGAGAGCGGCTCTATGGGCGGCGACCAGCAGGTCGGCGCTCTGGTGGCTAACGAGACCATCAAGGCGGTGATTTTCCTGCGCGACCCGCTTACGGCGCACCCCCATGAACCGGACGTATCGGCACTGTTGCGGGTCTGTGATGTGCACAACGTGCCCCTGGCCACCAACCTGACCACCGCCGAAGCCGTTCTTCACCTTATCGCCGAGCACTCCGAAGCCTTAGGCGAAAACAAAGCGGCAAGTCATATTGAAAAAATGACCGCCGCTAGAATATAGATTTCAGGATAATCAAAAGGAGGAAACAATTTGTTTAGCAAGCCAGTCAAAAAGTGGTTCGTGTTACCGCTAGCGCTGGTGATGGTAGCTGCTATCGCCATGACCGGCTGCAATGGTAATAACGATTCGGGAAACGGGGACGGGCTTTCAGGTTCGTTCAACATCGTCGGCTCCAACACGGTGGAGCCGCTGAGCGCGATCTGGGCGGAGGAATTTATGGCCATGCACCCCGGCGTGAGCATCGCCGTCAGCGGGCCCGGCTCCGGGGTGGGCATTGCCTATCTGATTGACGGTACCACCGACATCGCTCAGGCATCGCGGCAGATAAAATCGGCCGAGATTGAGGCGGCTCAGGCCAACGGGATAAACCCCTACGAAATCCAGGTCGCCACCGACGCCCTGTCCGTGATAGTGCACCCCTCTAATCCGGTTTCCGAGCTGACCATAGCCCAGATTTCGGCTATCTTCACCAACCAGATAACCAACTGGAGCGAGGTCGGCGGCAACGACGCTGAAATCGTGGTCATCTCTCGCGACACCAACTCGGGCACCCACGTCTTCTTCAAGGAGCACGTGGTGCAGATGGCGGGCCTGTCCACCGAGGATACCAGCCTTGAGTATGGCCCCGACGTGCTCTTCCTCCCCTCCACCAAGCAGGGGGTTGACGAAGTGGCTCAAAATCCCAACGCTATCTTCTATCCGGGGCTGGGCTACCTGACCGATGAGGTGAGGCCGCTGGCCATCAAGCGGACGGCCAGTGACGCGGGCGTTCTGCCCAGCGTGCAAACTGCTTTAGACGGCACGTACCCCATCGCCCGACCATTGCTCTTCTACACCGACGGTGTACCCACTGGCGCCATCAAGGCTTTCATTGACTACTGCCTATCCGCCGAGGGTCAGGCCAAGGTAACCGAAGTCGGCTACGTACCGCTACAATAGAAAACCCTATTTGAAATAAATAGGCGAAAGGAAAACTTGCCCCATGCTGCAGCGGGGAACCATCGCCGAGGTTGACCTTGGAAAAGGTCTCCGGCGGCGGTGGCGTTTAGGTGAAAGGTTTATCGAGGGCTGGGTCTTTCTGACCGGCCTGCTGGCTATCGTCGTCCTCTTGGGCATCATCGCCCTCCTGCTCAAAGAGGGGCTGCCCGTTTTCTTTTACACGCCTCCCTGGGAGTTCTTCTTCGGTACCCAGTGGTACCCCGTCTCTGAGCCGCCCACCTTCGGCATCATGCCCTTCTTCGTTTCCACGCTCTGGATTACCCTAGTCGCCACCGCCATCTCGGTGCCCGTCGGCGTTGCCGTCGCCGCCTACCTGGCCGAGGTTGCTCCCGACAGAATAAGGGAGACGGTCAAGCCCATAATTGAGATACTGGCCGGCTTTCCCTCGGTGGTGATGGGCTTTTTGGGGCTAATGCTGCTCTCGCCGCTGGTGCAGAGCGCCTTTAACCTTAATACCGGCCTTTGCGGACTGACGGCGGGCATTATGCTCTCGCTGATGAGCCTGCCCATCATTATCAGCGTCTCCGAGGACGCCCTGCGGGCGGTACCCGACGAGTTCCGCCAGGCTTCCTACGCCCTGGGCGCCACCCGCTGGGAAACCATCAGGCACGTCTCCATCCCGGCGGCGCTTTCCGGAATCACGGCGGCGGTTATGCTGGGGGTGGGGCGCGCCATCGGCGAGACGATGACGGTGCTCATGGTGGCCGGCGGCGCCCTGGCCGTACCCGTCTCTCCCACCGAGCCCATGATGCCGATGACGGCGGCTATCGCCTCCGGTATCGGTAACGCCGTGCGCGGCGGCCTGCAGTACCGGGCGCTTTTTGCCATCGGTCTGATTCTATTCATTCTCACCCTGGGGGTTAATATCGTCGCCGACCGCGTCTTAGAGCGCCAGAAGAGGAAGTTCGCCCGATGAGCATGAGAGCGGGAAGCATAGCCAGGCGACAGACATCACAGCGGGCCGCTTTCGGATTGCTGACGGCGGTCACGGCTATCGTGGTCATCGTCGTGCTGTCCATAATCGTAATCATGATTATCAGCGGCGGCGAAGCCATCAGCTGGGATTTCCTCACCCAGGCGCCGTCGCAGGCGGGGAAGGCGGGTGGCATCTTCCCAGCCATCGTCGGCACCTTCTACCTTATGCTGGGCACGATAATCTTCGCCCTGCCCATAGGGGTGATGGCGGGGATATACCTCACCGAGTACGCCCGCGATAACTGGCTGACCCGTCTCATCAACCTGGCTATAGTCAACCTGGCCGGGGTGCCCAGCATCGTCTACGGCCTTTTCGGGCTGGGCATATTCGTCCTCGCCTTCAATTTCGGCATCTCGCTGCTTTCGGCTAGCCTGACCCTGGCCTGCCAGGCGCTGGCCATGACCATAACCACCTCAAGGGAAGCGATTTTATCCGTACCCAAGGAATACCGCGAGGGCAGCCTGGCCAGCGGCGCCACTAAATGGCAGACGGTCAGGCACATCGTCCTGCCTCAGGCTAGCCCTGGCATAATTACTGGGGCGGTTCTGGCCATGAGCCGCGCCGCGGGGGAAACGGCGCCGATACTGGTGGTGGGGGCGGCCTTTCTCCTGCCCGCGCTGCCTCATTCTCCCTTCGACCAGTTCATGGCGCTGCCCTATCATTTGTACACGGTAGCGGCTCACGTCCCTGGCATTCCCGACAGCACAATGTGGGGTGTAGCCCTGGTGCTGATGGCGGTAGTCCTGTCCTTTAATATCCTGGCCACCATCATCAGGCTGCGCGCCCGACAGCGGAGGTACAGCTCGTGAATATGAAATTAAGCACAGATTTGGTGGGCGAAGCGCCCGCATGCAAAAAGACCAGGTTGGGCGTCAGCCAGCTCAACCTCTTCTACGGCGATTTTCAGGCGCTGCGCAATATCACCCTGGATATACCCGAGTGCGCCATCACCGCCATCATCGGGCCTTCGGGGTGCGGCAAGTCTTCCTTTCTGCGCGTTTTCAACAGGATGAACGACCTCATCACTGGGGCCAGGGTGGAAGGGCGCATCGAGCTTGACGGCATCGATATCTACGCTAAAGATATTGACGTGGTCGAGCTGCGCAAGAGGGTAGGCATGGTCTTCCAGAAGCCCAACCCCTTCCCCATGTCCGTGTTCGAGAATGTGGCTTACGGCCCCCGACGGCATGGCCGCCATAACCGCGGCGAGCTTGAGGAAATCGTAGAAAAGAGTCTGCGGCAGGCAGCGCTGTGGGAGGAGGTCAAGGATAAGCTGGGGCAGTCGGCGCTGGCTCTGTCGGGAGGGCAGCAGCAAAGGCTCTGTATCGCCCGCGTATTAGCCGTTGGGCCTGAGGTCATCCTGATGGACGAGCCCTGCAGCGCCCTCGACCCTGTAGCCACCCTAAAAATCGAAGACCTGATGAGAAGCCTGGCCGATAACTACACCATCATCATCGTTACCCATAATATGCAGCAGGCGGCACGGGTATCGGATATGGCCGCCTTCCTGATGATGAAGAAGGATAGAGCTGGCGTGCTGGTAGAATACGGCGCTACTTCCGATATATTTACCAACCCCAAGGATAAGCGTACCGAGGACTATATCACGGGGCGGTTCGGATAAAAGCCAAGGAGGTGCCACAATGGAGATAAGAACGACCTTCCACAAGAAACTGAGGGAAATCCAGGACGACGTCCTGGCCATGGGGAGCATGGCCGAAAAGGCGGCGGCGGCTTCGGTCAAAGCCCTCAAGGAGAGGGACGTAGCTAAAGCCCGGCAGGTAGTTGCCGACGACCCTAAAATAAACAGGAAGCGCTTCGACATCGAGGAGAAGTGCGTCCAGCTTATCGCCACCCAGCAACCTATGGCCAGCGACCTGCGCGCCATCATCTGCGTCCTCAATATCATCACCGACATCGAGCGCATCGGTGACCACGCCGAGGGTATCGCCAAGATTGTGGTTATGATTGGTGACGAGCCACCGCTGAAACCGCTTATCGACATACCGCGCATGGCGGAAAAGGTAAACGACATGCTGCACCACAGCCTGGACGCCCTGATTAACCGCGACGCCGCTGCCGCCCGCAAGATTGCCGCCGAGGACGACGAGGTCGACCAGCTCTACGACCAGGTCTTCCGCGAGCTGCTGACCTTCATGGCCGAAGACCCGAAGACCATTACCCGCGCCACCCGCCTCATCTGGGTGGCGCACAACCTGGAGCGCAGCGCCGACCGCGTGACCAATATCTGCGAGCGGGTGGTCTATATGGTGACGGGGAAGATGGAGGAGATAGGAGCCTCAAAGTACTAGTCTGAAGAATGAGTTGCTCGTAAACTAGAATTAGTTTACTATCGGGTAATTAAAATACCAACCAACAAGTAAGAATTACAGATTTTCAGACAAACAGAATACCTAATTAGCTTGGCAATTGGGTAATATTATTACCTATGGTGGGCCTTGGTTGACAGTTCCCGAACTTTTCTTCGAGAAAAAGCAACTGGTTCCAGCTTTGCAGCAGCTGCTTTTGTCCTGTCAAAAACCCACTACTTAACTTTAATTCATCTGAAGAATTTCGTCAATGACAGGAGGAGGCGAGAGAAAACTCCTTTACCAAAGAACAGCTACTGACTTATAATGATGCCCGGAGGGATGGAGAGTATTGGTGAAGCGGATAGCGGGAATCATTCTTATCCTTACTCTACTTTTATTACTAGGGGTGAGCTGTGATGGGAGTGAGTCTGAGCTCCCTTCTATTCCCGACACCACGACCCCTGATACCACGGCTCCCGACACTACGGCACCCTCAATCACAAATGTCTCGGCAGAGAGTATTACCGAATTTACTGCCACCATCAGCTGGACAACTGATGAGCCGGCCACCAGCCAGGTGGAGTACGGCACAACCACTGCTTATGGCCTGACTACTCCTTTAGACAGTGAATTGGTTACAAGCCATAGTATTAGCCTAACAGGGCTTGACCCGGGCAGCACTCATCACTTCATTGCGAAATCAGAAGACCTCGCTGGGAACGAAGCGATCTCAGACGACTATACCTTTATTACCATTACAGGCGTGCTTGACCAGCTTGTGGTTCATTTCATTGATGTGGGCCAGGGCGATGCTATTCTAATCGACTACGGCACCAATGAAATGTTGATTGACGGCGGGAGATGGGGAGACTGTGCCGCCTATGTGCCGAGCTACATTGACGGCGCCCTGGAAGTGATGGTGGCCACTCACCCGGATGCGGACCATATAGGAGGTCTTGATGATATACTAGATATTTTCGACGTAGAGAATATATGGCTTAACGGAGACACAGCTTCCACTCAGACCTACACTGACTTCATGGCCAAAGTAAATGCTGAGGGTGCACAGGTGCATCAGGCACAAAGAGGAGAGCAGATTAGCCTCGGCGACTTGACATTTGACGTTCTGTATCCCACGCTACCCTTGGGCTCCGACAAAAATGAGAACTCTATAGTGCTGGAACTGGCCTTTGGCCAGATCGATTTCTTATTCACCGGCGATGTTGAAAGCGGTGGAGAAGCTAGTATGCTGGCAGCCGGTCTAATTGACGACATCGACATCCTGAAGGTGAGTCACCACGGCTCTAAGTACTGCTCAACCGCGAATTTTCTTGCCGCTGCACAGCCTGAAATAGCCATCTATTCTGCCGGAGCGAATAATACCTATGGGCATCCGGCTCCTGAGACGATCACGCGCTTATGCGATATTGGGGCAATCATCTATGGGACTGATGTCCATGGAACCATTGTGGTGACGACCAATGGAACAACTTACGATGTATATCCATCGAACGACGTGCCCCCGGTAGATTGCTCAATTTCGAGCGATATTACTCATGACCCCACCATCAATGTTGGTAATAATGTGCAGATCACCAACATCTTCTATGACGGCCTCGTTTACCGCACAGAGTCCGATGAATATGTAGAGATCACAAACCTCGGAAGCGAACCTCAGGACTTGGCTGGTTGGGTTTTAAAAGATATATCTGATGATGGTCCCTCATTTACCTTTCCCTCTTATGTCTTAGACCCGGGTGAAAAGACACGGGTTTACACGAATGAAATTCATGAAGGCTGCTTTAGTTTTGAGTATGGTCAAGCGATTTGGCAAAATGATCCCCCTCATGATGTCGCCGCACTATTTAATGAACATGGCATAGAAGTATCCAGAATGAGCTACTAGAAAACTCAATGCGGACTTTGCCTACCCGTTGACACCTCTCAGACTGCTGCCCTATTATTATCGAGAAGGCGCTGCCTTTTACAGCGGATTTTGCCTTGCCATTTGGCGAATTGTCCACTAAAGGTGGCGCCTTCGATTTCGGAAACAAAACCTGCAAAAAATGAGACTTGAAAAACCCGTGGAGGAATAATCCGTTGAGTTTTTAAGCTCCGAAACATTTGTCAAAGAGCGGGATAAATGTTGCCAACCATAGAACACACGAAAAGCTAAAGAAAATCCAAGCAATAACTTTGAGACTGCTTCCAACTTCAGGAATGGTAATTAGCGTTAACCAGAAAGCAAAAAACAGAGTCCCCCATGAAAAAGGATTGAAGGTTAGTCTAGGCCTAATTGAGGTAACCATATATAACCTCCATCTTTCTTAGTACTGAAGTCAAAATGGGGTATAAAAGACCGGCCAACATAACATACGCTATAAAACACTCACTGCGAATAGGACAAACATAATACCGAGTGATATTACGGCATAGAAAATACTGCGATAGGCGGAATACACATAATTATTACGAATAATATTTAGATACACATTTAATTCGGTATATAATGCTATCTTTTCGATCTTATCTTTTTCTGGTAATCGCATTTGTTTTGGAAACAACTGGTATACTTTATTTTTACTCCCCAATACTTCAAAAGACATGTAGCCCGCCATGATGAAGTAGCACAACGAGATAACACCAAAAGCAATAACCCATGATTGTAACGGACTCACACTTAACTCTTCACTTACAAGTAAAGAACCTCCTAACCCGGTCATTAAAGAAACAGCAATTGTTAACCCGACTACACTTATTCGTGCCTTACTTTCCAACGCTTTCATTTGTTCGACGGATTTATCATAGAATTCCTGGACTTCCCCAATTGTCAAGACATCCGATCCAGCCATATACCCAAATTTCATCTTTTGGTCTCCCAACAATTGCATCTTTTTCTCTACGAGATCATTCGCATGTCTGCAATTGAGAATTGGAAATAGGAAACAAGAAGTCATGAACACCATATTCCATGCCGATTTGATAAAGCTAGGCATTTCCTAGCTCCAATAGATTACATAGTGTTTCGTGTAAAGGAATTCCGGCCGCATGGACTAGCCAACCCCATTCTCCAGTAGGATTTATCTCAAGAAAATATATTTTATCGTCTGATTCTATCAAGTCGACAGCTCCGAAGGTTAATCCTAACGAATGTACTAGGTTCACACATGCCTGAGATACTTCTTCAGGCAACGTGCATTCAATGAATTGGACCCCTTCTTTAATTCTTCTCCAGTCCCCTTCAACACCACTACCATTTAATAGTATCTTTACAGGGAATATTGAATCTCCTATAACAGTAACCCTAATATCGGTCTTTGGGCGAAGATAATCCTGAATGATAACTGGCGCTATCGACAATTCTGCAAGTTCCAGTTCGCTTCCTTTGACCACATTTGAATATACAAAGGCTTCCTTATCTTCAATCCTCAATACAGCTGTATCTATCGACTTGATGATGTAAACTGAATCACTCTTGATATTCTCAGGGCATCTATTCGCTACAAGGGTCCTCGGTAATTGAAAACCAGCATTTTTGGCGTATTTTAGTTGTAGCAGCTTGTTTTCTGCTTTGAATGTAGCTATTGGATTATTGATCCATAGCGGATTTTCAAAGATTGCCAGGTTTCGGATAAAGGCAGCCCATTGTGTACGATACAATTGTGTTTCTTCGGAAATATCAGGTTGATAAATGTCCCTCAGGTATATTGGAGCACGAAAATATATAGCTTTCAGATTCGGTTCTGAAAGGAAGAATCTCATATTGCTTTGTTCAATAAGTAGAGTTACGGAATCTATATCAAATGTCATCGAACATTCCGCAAACTTATCTCTATTAATCCTGAGGTAGTTTTGTTTTCGCTCACTGAGTTCAACGGTTATGTAGTCTGTGGTGTAATCTAGTGTGTCAGAAATAATTAATATCTCGGGCTCATTCACCTTTTCGATCTTCCCCTGTCTCAACATCACATTTTTTCGTTTCCAGCTTAGGGTGGTCTTTTAATGTAACTAGTGGCTGTGCGTTTTTGTCAGAGACCCAAAATCCTTTATCGGTATCGAAGGTGCATCCAAATGGAGGCGTTGGATCCTTAGGCAGAGGGTATATGTAAGCTTTCTCTAGGAGTAAATGATTATTCATAATTCACCTCCCGGCAAATTTATAAAAATAATGATCGTCTCTCGTATTTTAACACTAATTCTATTATAGTAGAACAAATGATAAATACAACAAAGTGACGATTTGCGCACTCACAACAGCAGTTAGCAACCATTGTAATGATAGACTTTCTACTCGAGTTCACTTTGACTTCGTATTTTCTTCATAATTGACCGTCGCCCCAAGTAAAAATTGGTAGCACTGCTGTCAGCATTCCGAGCTTTCTCAAGCACTTCTTGAATTTTTTGTTGGTCGGCTCCTTCCTTTTCCAGTCTATACGCCTCATGTAAGTAGGGCAGAGCCGGGCTCAATTCATCTGGAAAGGGAGTTTTAATTGAATCTTCGAATACTCTCTGCCAATCATGACGGGCGTAAGATCTGGTAACTTCACCGCCTTGTCGGTAATTAACTACGTCTCTGGAGGATTGTAGTCGCCTCCCTGCAGGTGAGCTAGGCCTATCTGAAGGTACTTCAACTGATTGTTCCAGAGTTGTGTTTTCTAGTTCCCCTTTTCCTTCAATTACCCAACCACTCGGAACATAATCGGGCGGTATTTGGTATGCCTCGTCAGAGATGCGAACCCACAACACCCTCGATATTTTAAATGTTCTCTGCGCACTTCGATAGTGACAATAGGCATCAAAATATTCGCTCCCGAGACCGTAAATGTTGATATCCCTCACTTTTATCGCTGGTTCCCCAGGCATTGGGTTGCCAGTTTCATACTCCATCGTTACACGAAGCTTTCTTGTGTATCCTAATCGGAGTAACTCAATTGTTTTGCTCTTTGTAACCTGAGCTTTGCCGGAGAATTCGGCAGTAGTCAGGTGACGAGATGCGTTTTGAGAAGGTCTTCTTCTTTGACTAAGCCAAATCACTAGAGTTACGAGGGCAACTAATAGAATGACAATCCAACCCATTTCCAATTATCTCCATTGCCTCAAAGAGGGCGAGTGTACCGACATTGGTTCTCTGTGTCCTTGTATCCAGAGCACCCTAAAAATACTCCTCTTCGGCCCCACCTAATTTCCATCTCTCTTCCGCATTTCGGACAAATCGTAGCATCTGGAATTAGAGCTTGTTTAAGGTCTTCTCGCTTCACATTTGCAGTTGAATTACACCTTTCACACTTGTAGAATGGCCCAAATCTCCCTCGTGGTATAACCTTCATTTTATGGCCACAATTGCTGCACAATCTTGAGGGAACCTTGCTCGGATTGATAGCTGGGGATAAACTGTCACCAGCCTCCCCCGGCATTTGCAGCCCACACTCATCCATGACCTGTTTGGTGAAATCTTCATTCTCCAGACGAAACATAAGTTCCTGCGTGTTCTTGTGCGAGAGCGCGTTTAGGCTGCCGAACCAGACCAGTCGGCCATCTACGACTATCACCTTCTGGTGCATTGAGGATCGCTGAATTACTTTGGCTCCAATCTGTTCAAGGTAGTTGAGCATTTTCTGGATTTCGCCATGGTCTGCGGTCCCTTGTTGATGAGGCGGGCGTGTTACTAATTCCACATTGATGCCTTTCTCCACCTTTGCTCTGAGTAAATCAACATATGTGCTGAGGCGATTCTTTGTGATAAATGGGCTCATAATAATGATATATCGCCCGGAATTTTCCAAATCGTATCGGAGCCCAGAATGAAAATCATCCTCTGTCCAAAACGAACTAACCGCGCTGCTCTTTTCTTTTAAAGGCCAGAGTGTTTCCCGTGCTTGCCGTACCGCTTGGTCAGCGTAACCTGGCACCAGTTGGTCAGCCGCAAATGTTGGAAGTGGGGTAGATTCATCGAATAGCACCTTGCTTAGTGACCACTCCCTATTTAATCGGGATTGTAGAAATGACAGGTTAGCAATGATAGCCAGCTTCTTTTTAGCTCGGCTGCAAGCAACATTGATTAGACGTGCACCTGCTGAATCATCGACGTCTTCGGAATCTATCTTACCTTTAAGGAGCTTACCTATACGAAGACCTGTGCTATCTACGAGGTCGCATATTATTAGTTCACGTTCACTACCTTGGAAACGGTGGACATTTGAGACCGTTACTTTATCTTTCAGTAATGAATCAATTTCTACCAAGGCCTTTATTAGACGTGTCTGGGCTTTGTAAGGCGTTATTATTCCGATATCGGTGAAATTTCGAATCGCACTTTGGCATAGTTTTACTGCCAGAACAGCGTGGTAAAGATTAAATCTCGAATAACTACTGGTCCAGCTGCACCACGGGTCTATTGCAGATGTATCATACACACCAACACATGTGCCAGGACAGGGTTGGTATGATCTTACTCTAGGTTCCCCAGAAATGCCGTCTCGTAACTTGTCATTATAGAAAACGCTACTCACTATGGCTCTTATCTCTGGCTGCATCCTATATTGAGTTCTTAGCATTACCATCGGGGAGTTCCCCATCTGCTCAAGTTCCGATTCTTTATCTATGCCTGCAGCCACATATATATCTCTACGCAACCACTCTTTAACTCTGCTATCATCGCTCAAGGCTATAGGTGCCAATTGGCGGAAGTCGCCAGCAATGGTGATAGACCTCGTGGCCAAACTACACACCCAGTAGAGTGCCGGTATCCCGGCCATACTGGCCTCGTCACAAACAATGGTGTCAAATTGCCTACCATATACCTCGTTCATGGTGCATGTTCTGGCAAGCGTAGTTGCTATTAACACCGCCTCATCTATTATCTGCTGCCTCATTTCTTCGATTTGCCACTCCAACTCAGTTATTTGGGTACGCAAATCTTCAATTTTTGCCCGTATGCCGGCAATCTCGCCTTCGAGAGTATCAGGTAATAAGGATTCCTGCTTTAGCTTACCCTCAATTTCGTTTACTTCAACGCGAAGTCTATTCAGTTTGCTTGTTGATTCCTTGAGATTTCCCTCCACTTTAGATTTTTGTTCAATCAACTCATTACGTTTTACCGCTAGATTGGAAATAGAGTATTCTATTCTGCTAATCGACATTCCTCTAAGGAACCTCGCGATACCTGACATCGCCTTTGTTTTCTGAAGACGGTTTTCTTCCTGCTCAAACTTCCCCGTTACACCAGATATCTTATCTCGTAAAGCCTCTATGGAACTTTCCAACTCAGTATGAGAAGCCTCTTCTTGAGCAATTAGCTTTTTCGATGCTTCCCATTTCTCCAGTTGGCTTCTGAGTGCCTGTAATGTCGTAAGTCTGGTCTCCGTGTCGGTCAATTGCGCACGTAACTCAGAAAGTTGCTCTCTTAAAGGCCCACTCTTTCGCTCCGTGATTTTATCAAGATTGAGATTATCATCATCTCCAATTTCTGAGATTTGAGGCGTGCCGAGCCTTAGGATACGCCCTTCTCGATAATGTTCGGTTTCCTGCAGCGGCTTCAAACAAGCTATCAGTGCCTGATCGATGGCAACGTTGGTATTAGCAGTGAGCAAAACACTCCGTCCGCACTGTATCATGCTTGCTACAGCAACTCCTACAGTGGTAGTCTTTCCAGTGCCTGGAGGACCCCATATATAACAAATCTCGCTCCCCAGGGCTTGTCGAATGGCTTTTTGCTGGTCTTCATTTAGTTTACCCCATTGCTCTTGTAGGTTTTGCCCTGGAATGAAAGACTCATTGATTTGGTATTGGAATTGTTTGCGTCTCAAGCATTTTTCGGCGATTATACAAGAAGCATCCTGTAAGGTATCAAGGCGTTCCGACAAACGTTCGAGAAGGTAATATGGCTGTGCTAGTATACGAGCTGACGGGACATACTCTCCCAGATCACTTTCTATCGCAACTAATATCTGGTTTCCTGAAACTCCAACAATATGGCCAGATGCGTCTGAGCTCGCTGTACGTACTAATACCGGAGTTTCATCAAAGGCGCCTGATAGAGTTGGGTCATCTAAGATGAAGCTATATACGTATAGCGGTCCCCTTACCTCGACAAGCCTCCCGGCACGTACATCCCACCTAGCGGCGCCCTTTTTCTTCTGTTCCTCTATTTCAACTGCAAGGGCGTTTTTAAATTCGTTGATTATGCTCAATGCTGATTACTCCACCGGCCACCCCGGTATCAATTCGTCAATCTCCGTCATCAACCGGATGGTCTCCTTAAGCGCTACAATGACCTTCTGATAGTGTGCAGAGTCATCGTAGGTCAATATCCTGCCCTTGCGGTCTTTGAGCCATTTCTGAGCAACTTGGTAGCCGCCGACGTGGAAATCCCAAACTTCTGCCGGCACACCTTCGAAGTACTGTGACTTGTTGATATTGACACGCCGGTTGTTGTCATCGTAGCTTACCTTTTCAACCTCGTCGGAGCCGGTGACAGGATAGCGCGTGATGGGCTCACCCAGCGCAGGCGATTCCATGAGGTGCAGGGCTACCAGCTCGGCGCCCTTTGCCGCCAGCGCCTTGAACAGTTTTTTATCCGAGGTGAGCGGCAAGCGCGGGAAGTCTATCTTTAGAAACTCTGCATACCGGCTGCGGTAGGTAGGCGAGTGGAAGACGGCGTAGGCGTAGTTGAAGATATCTTCCGGGCCAAAGGTTTCCTTAAGGTCTCCCCGGCCATCTTCAACAAATTTCAACCCCAGCTTCTCTTGAACAGCCTTGATGAACTCCGGGTTTAGATTGGGACGGCGTTTACCGCCTTCAAACTGCATCTCGCCTTTGGTGGAGTAAAGGTATAGTGGAAAGAGATAATCTTGCCCCTTGTTACCGAGATAAAAGGTACCGTGACAATTAGGATGTTCAGAGACCCCGAAATACGAATATTCTCCGCCAACTGTCTGTCGCATGGTGATTAATCCAAGGTTTTCTCTATTAATAAAATGGGACATTATTTCTGAGCGTGGTCGCCCGAGAAATCCGCTGCTTTTGCCTGTAAAATACGTCCAGCGGAAATCGAAGGGTCGGTACAAAATAGGGACGACACTCTCTTGCTTAATACCAAAATTCTGGAGATCCCTTTTTGCACTATTGATAGTCCAACCTGAAGTGTCGGGACCGAGATCAAAGTGCTCACGCGCATCTTCACTATCAAGGTCTGAAAATTTCTTTACCACCTTCAGCATTGTGTCGGCATCATCTTGTATTGCTAACTTATCTTTTTTCGTTTGAATACCAGAACTATATTGGATGAATACCTTGTTGATTACCGGATAGTAATTATATTCATCGTGAGTTGTGTCATCCATAGGGCAGAAGTAGAAATATGGCGAATTAACGTTAAGAGCTTCCCATTCGGTGGATTGAATAGAATTTGACTCAAGATACTCATATTTTTCTTCTTTGGGCCCAAACAATTCATAATATTTAACACTACAGTCTTTTTCGGATGCTCCGACACTATCGGTTTTCACCATCAATATTATTGTGACTCCCTGTTGGATTGCGAAAACATTTTCATCAGTGACGTCAGCGGGTACTGATCTAGATGCCATAGTACTTCCATGTAAATTAAGTATATAAATCGAATTAAACGTGTTATACAATGAATATCGCATAACCCTGCTTGCTATCCCGTCAAGGAAGGAATTATTAATAATAAATCCTATAATACCCTTCCCAGTTTTTTCTATACGCCAATCTGCAAATCTGAGGAATTTCCATTCTTCTCTATTGAGGTCGAACTTCTTTTCAGTCAAACCTTCTTTATATTTTTCCAAGAGATCCATAATCCACGCGCCTTCAAAAATGGAGCTTGAATACGGCGGGTTGCCCAGTACCACCATTATCGGCTCATCTTTCTTAATCCGGGCGGCGGCGTTGGATTCCTCGGTTATCCACTGGGCAAACAGAGTTTCGGAGTGCTTGATTGCCTCCTCTAGCGTGTTGGTAAGATAAATACCCAGGCGCTGGTCGCTCTGGAACTCGTAGCCCGTCTCCTGCAGCAAGAGCCCGAGCTTGAGGTGAGCCACGGCGTAAGGTGCCATAAGCAGCTCGAAGCCGAAGATGCGGGGCAGTAGCTTCTTGGCCACATAGTTATTCCACATCCCTTCCTGACCCGTGAAAGACTGACGAATCTCGTTAACTACCATGTACAGGAAGGTGGCCGTACCCACCGCCGGGTCAAGGATGAGCGCCTTATCATCAGCCAGCCCTTGCGGTTTGTTGAAGCGGGTCTTCAGTAGGTGGTCGATTGAGCGGACAATGTAGCTGACTACCGGCTCCGGCGTGTAGTAAACGCCGCGCATCTCCCGTACCTTGGAGTCATAAGCAGTCAGGAAGGTCTCGTAGAAATGCACCACCGGGTCTTCCTTGCCGCTGTGCTTGCCGAAGTCTTTAAGAACCGCCTCCATATTCGCCTGGTCTAATACCTGTGCTAGGTCGTCGACCAGCCAGGCGATGCGGTCATCAAGGTCAGGTCCGGCGATGTTATTGAAAAGCTTGCGCAGGAACGGGTTTGTCTTCGGCAGGAGATAGGCGGCATTCTGGCGGGTAAAGTTCTTTTCCTCCGGGTGCGTGCACCGGGCGGCAAACAGGCCGTAGACGATGGTCTGAGCATACATGTCGGCAAACTGCCCTGCAGAGAGGTCGGGAATTAGGTTATCGCGAAATGCCGCTAGCTGCACATGGAGATTACCACTTTTCGGCTCTTTCTCAAAGGCGTTGACGATAAGCTCTCTAATCATGTGTGCCAGGCGAGCCATTCGTAGCGCCAGTTCTTTCGGTGTGCCAACAGCCTCGGCTTTGTGAGCGAGAAAATTACCAAGCAGCTCGACAACTGACTGAGCTCCATTGCTGTCGCGCTTGACTTTGCCATCTTTAGTTAGCGTGCCCAAACGTGCCGAAAATCGACGTTTGCCGTCTACATACCAGCGGAATTCGAGGTAATCAGTCAAGATGAGGTTGGTGAGCGGAGCAAGGTAACGCTTGAATCTTTCCCCGTCCGGCCCTTTCCCGCGCTCAATATCGTCCAGGCTCTTACCAACATCCTTGGCCTCTATATAGCCAACTTTAAGAGCACCCTTGGTAACCAGAAAGTCAGGGGCACCACATGCAATTCGTCGAGGCTCGTTGGTGGCGGTGATTCCCTCAGCCAGACTCTCCACCAGAGCTTCCAGCGCAGAGCGGTGGGTATGCTCGGTAGAATCGCCGGTGGCGAGTTTCCTCTCAATGGAATGTATGTAGTTTTGCACTAGCTTCACGTTATTTGTTATTTCTTCTCGGTTCATATAGACTACTCACTAATACCTAAAATAGCGGCCGCTTTTTCTATGAACCTCTCCGCTGAAGCAATAACCGCCTTCGCTCCAGATTGAGAAAAATTAGCTTCGTAATCGGCCGCTTCACGAAGATTCATGGCATTTAGGAAGTCACGAACTGACTGGGCTTCCATTGTGCCCTCGTCTACAAATAGCGCTCCCAAAGCTACCGCCAGACAGTAATGGCTCTTCTCGCGGTATCCCTGAGAATAAACAAGTGCTCTGGCGGCATGGAACATGGCATAGTAGGCTTGTATAGTCGACCACTTATAGCGTCCATTTTCATAGCCTGCTTTTGCATCCGACAGGTCACTTCTGGCTACTGACAACTCCTTCTTAACCAGGTTTTTACCCCTGGCGAAGGAAACTATCTTCTTATTCTCAAGACACTGCTTAAACTCTCGATTCACTGGCAACTCTTTCCCATAGCACGATGCCGCGTTCGACTTCTTCCATGAAAGCCCGTTCTGATTCCTCCCCCTCTAACAGCTCGACAGGCGTCTTAATTACTGATTGAATATGAATATCCTCGTATCCCCTCGGGAATTTGAACTTACTAATAGTATTTGACACGCTTTCCCTGTGGTTCGATACCACGAATAAATCGAGATCACTCTCAGAGGTATCTGTCCCTAAGGCACAGCTGCCGTATAACACTATGCGGTTTGATATCTTCTTTAGCTCTTCTACCAATGGTTCAATAAGCATGAGGTTTATCATTTTCTTTAACTCGATGACAGCAGAAGCCGAGGAATCAATCGAATAGAAAAACATCTTGCCTTCCCGGCGGCGGGTGACAGCACCGGTCGAATAAAGCTCATTCAGCGTCCGGTTTGCTGATCCTGAAGATATTCCAAGCTTACGAACCAATTCTCGTTCATAGAATTCTTGGTCTGAGAATTTCGCCAGCAGGCCCAGCACTTTCTGGTTGCTTGTAGCGATTAGATGTGGTTTCAACATGTGCCATTTGCTCCAAATATTGAGTATATGCTCATTGTAGTGAGCAATAGAAGGAAAGTCAAGACCCTGTATAGGATTATGGCAATGGCTTACTTATTGCACAAAACTGACTTTTGTTCAATCTCGCCGCGTTCAATAGAAAATCATAAAATGGTATATCAAGAACGCACTAAATTATCGAACCTTTAACCTAGGGGAAATGAATCATAAAAGCTATAGTAGAGCCTACCCCCCGAGAGGTTTTACACTATCTGGAATCGCGTCGAGTTACTCTTGGAAGTGCCGTAATTCTTGATACTTTCTTGACCATCCCAACCAATTTCTTGACACCTCTTTGACTTCCATGAAGATAAAATCAGAAGGTGATATTCATAAATCCCCTGAACTGTCTGACCATACGGCTAGGCTGTTCCTAGGAGAACTGACTGGAGAAGAAAGGTCTATGGCCGTAAATCTGTAGAAAGCGAGTAGAATGCTAGAGAAAATTCTTGTATGTTTGGACGGTTCCGAGTTAGCCGAGGCGATTCTACCCCTAGTGACAGATTTAGCTAAACGGCTCGGTAGCGAGATTGTGCTCCTTAGGGTGCTTGTTAAGCCGACTTGGCTTTCTGGTTTGGGAGAGACTGTAATTGAGCCTAAGCAATCTACCGACATGTCAGAACAAGAGGTCAATATAGATGCATACTTGGAACGCGTGGCCAGGCTATTATGGGAAAAAGGATTGGATGTTGAATGCGAGACTATAGAAGGCCCAATCGGTGAGTCCATCGTTACCTATGCCAAAACGAACGAAGTAAGCCTGATTGCTCTCGCAACTCACGGTCACGGTAGACTTAAAAAACTCGCCCTAGGTAGTATAACTGATTTTGTACTTAGAAAGTCCGGGATCCCTGTCATTTCGATTAGTCCGGTTAGTACGTCAGTCAGACATCCAACAGTCTAAAGTGTCAAAGAATTATTGCTTAACACTCCTCTCTCGGACTTTTTTCGGTAAGTGGGTTAGTGGCAAATTCCTCCAGCGCCGATAGGCAAAATATACTACTATTCCTATGGCCATCCAGACGATCCCGACCCAACGGCTAAAAGGCTGAGTGAACACTACTACTACCCATATTCCAGATGTAGCAAGCAGACCAAGGATAGCAGTCAGCGGTAGCTCTCGGCCTTTGATAGCAATATTTAAGCCGAGTTTAAATGGGCGGGATAGCTCTGGTTTTTTGACTCTTAGCCCTAAGATTGAAGCATGCGCCAAGGCGAAACATAGTAAAGAGCCGAAGACGTAGAGTGCACCCAGATCAGTGAAAAAGTCGGGGTTAAAGAAACCAGGCGATAACATGAATATAGCTACGAGGCAAAACAGGATAATAGCCACGTAAGGGGTTCTAAACCGATGGTGGATACGCCCGAAAGTTTCTGGCAGTTGACCATGCCTAGACAAGTTGAACGCGAGTCGGGATATGCCCAGAAGCCCGGCATTCGTAGCTGTTAGCAGGATAGTCGCCGCGAGAATTGCAACCAGAGGGGAAAATATTGATTGTAACATTGGGGATGGCAGATTAGCGGCTATACCAGCTACCGGGTCTCTTGCCCATCCATTGACCGGGTCGCCCAAGACCTGAGGAGTCATCGCTGACAGGGCGACAATGGAAATGCCGGCAAATAAGACAAGAACCGCCACAATCATGAATATATAAGCCCTCGGTATTCTTTTGGCTGGCCGTCGGGTTTCTTCAGCCAACTGAGATACGGTTTCCACACCGGTGAAACATAACGCGGCAATAGCGATGCCAAAAACCAAGTTCTCAGTGGTCGGCCAGTTGCCCTGACCGAACATATGCTCAAATAGGATCGCCGGGTTTGGTCTCAGTATTAACAGAACGCCCAGAGTTACCAGCGTAAGTTGCGTAAGGATATCCACGGCAATGAAGAATATGTTCATCCCAGAAGATTCCCTCACTCCAATGACATTAATGAACATGAGAAACAAGATGATTCCCATGGAAACAGCGGCGTTGACGACGGGTTCGCTCATGATGGGCCAGAAGTAGGCAAGATATGGGGGGATGGTATAAGCCGATATTGCCATTGTGACAATGTAGCTCAGCATTAGTCCCCAACCAGCGATAAAGCCAGCTAGGTCATTAAGTCCATGCCGGGCGAAGCTGGCCGAACCACCGGCCTCCGGTATCATAGCACCTCCCTCAGCATAGGTAAGGGCATTGAAGATGTATATAATACCAGCCAGTGCCAGTACAATGGGCGTTGCGCCGAGGGCCACTATGGCTACGATACCCAGTGCATAGTAAATAGACGAGCCGACGTCTCCATATCCGGCACTGAACAGGGCAGGGATGCCGAGCACACGCTTGAGGTGGAATGTTTTTATTCGGCGTGGTCTAAATATTCTATCGCCTGGTTTTGGTTTCCAGTTGTCCTGCATGTCTCTTATTTGGTGCAGCGGATGGTTCTGTCGCAGACGCTATCATATCTAGTCAATCCTCTAGCGACAGTCTGCTCCTATGAGCATCTCTATGCTAGCTTCATAAAGGTCAAGGAGGTGTCAAGAAAGAGGTTTTGTCTGTCAAGAAGTTATCAAGAACCATGAATGAGATCGTGAGTTATTGGAGTGATGCTTCTTATATGAGGGATTATGGGCGATCACACTATTCGCTGATCTTCAGCCGATATCCCACCCCGGGCTCGGTAATGATTAAACGTGGGCGAGCTGGGTCCGGTTCAATCTTGCGACGTAAGTTGCTGATGTTTACGTGCAGCATATGAAGTTCATCACCATACTCAGCTCCCCAAACTTCACGTAGCAGGTAACGGTGAGTCAGTACCTTTCCGGCGTGAGTTACCAGCACCCGAAGTAGCCCATACTCATTGGGTGTTAGTTGCACCTCGTTATCTGAGACAGTAACCAGCCTTCGTGATAGGTCAACTTTCAGGCTTCCGATGGTGAAGATTGGCTCAGGGGTTAGTTGAGCAGCACGGCGTAACGCGGCACGAAGACGGGCTAGTAGCTCGCCCACGCTGAAGGGCTTGGTCAGGTAATCATCTGCCCCAGCATCAAGCGCCGCTATTTTATTGTTTTCTGCGCCTCGGACCGATAGTATGATTATTGGTATTTGTGTCCACTCTCGGAGTAGTCGTGTCACCTCAACCCCATCAATGTCGGGCAGCCCCAGGTCCAGAATTACAATATCCGGTTTGTCTTCGACAACACTTGACAGCGCATCCTTGCCCGAGGCTGCCTCTAGTACCATGTATGCCTGAGATATGAGCGTAACACGCAAGAATCGCCGGATAGAGTCTTCATCATCAACAACTAAGACCTTCATATTACTCATCGCGTTTCTCCGTAGTGTCAAGACCAGACTCGCCTATCGGTAACGTGAGCCTGATGATAGTACCACCGCTCGGATTATTCTCGGCTTCGATGTGACCGCCATGAGTTTCGACGATGCCCTTGCTGATGGATAATCCTAGTCCTGTCCCTGCTACGTTATCCGGACGCTTTATGCGATAGAACTTGTCAAAAACGTGTGGTAAATCGTGCGGGGGAATACCAATTCCGTGATCAGCTATTTCGATATGCACTTCCTGGGCAACCTGTCGTCCTTTAATCTCAATCGGTGAGTCTAGTGGTGAGTATTTCATCGCGTTGTCCAGAATGTTGGCCAATGTCTGTACGATAAGGCCAAAATCTACCGAAATAAAGGATATCTCTGTGGGTATGTCCATTTTAATTGAACGGGCACTAGCGCGAGTTCCAAGCTGCTCTAAAGCTGCTCCCACCAGGTCCTGTACTTCGGATGGTTGTCTGGATAGCGATAGAGCCCCAGCTGTAATTCTGGACTCGTCAAGCAGGTTGGTAATAAGATGGCTCAATCTGTCGGCTTCCTCCCGGGCAACCTGTATCAGGTTTTTCTTGGCGGTGTCATCTAGACCCATCCCCTCTTCCTGTAGACTGCTCAGGGTACCGATAATGGACACTAAAGGTGTACGTAGGTCATGGGAAATCGCATTGAGAAGGGCGGTCTGCAGTTTCTCGGTAGCCTTTAACACCTGTGCCTCATGCAACTCGTCAGCCAACTGGATGCCTTCGATAGCCACTGCAACCAAATCAGAATAGGCTCTTAAGAGCCGCTGTTGCTCTATGGTCAAATCACCTGCGTTGCTAGTCGCTCTCAGTGCCATTACTCCTACGGCTCCCCTCACTGTAATCAGAGGCAGATAGCATACTTTTATATCGGACTTTGTATCAATTCCATACCCCGTTTTTTCTTGGTGCTGAAAAGACCAGATTGCTAAGGCGTATTCATTATCATCAATTGTAACGTCGCTATCGGTGCTATGTACTTCAAGTTTCCCTGGATTTTTAGTATTGGGAAGGAAGATTATGACTTCGCGTCCCAGTGCTTCTTTTATTCTCTTAGCTATAGCCTTGATATAAGACTCAAGGTCACCAGAGATAGCCAGATCTCGCCCCAAAGCATAGAGGGTAGCCGTTTCTCGTTCGCGGAGCCTTGCTGCCTCAGTCTGCTGACGGATCCGTGAAGTTAAGTAGCTGATGGTTATGCCAACTAATAGTAATGCTATAAAGGTGAGAAAATACTGCGTGTCATCCACGGCAAAGGTAAAATAAGGGGTAATAAAGAAAAAATCAAAAGCCAGTACCCCCAGAATGGATACCAGAATGGATGGGCCTAGACCTCCGATAACAGCCGAGACCGTAACACATAGTAGATAGATCATAATTATATTGGTCGGAGCGAAGAACGTATGAACCAATTGACCTAGAGCGGTGGCCAGTAATACCAGTCCCAAGCCTATAAGATAACCCCGCCACTTAGAGGCCTCTCTAAGCAATATTCCCCCTTGATCCGCAAGTTTTTTATCAGGCTTGGGGCGGGTTTCTTGTAATGCCATGTAATTAATCTCCGAATCACATTCTATACTTTGTTTTATACTAAGTCTATTTCGGGCGGCAGGTAAGGTTGAAGATATAGAAGCTCGTATTAAAATCTCTCGTACAATAGACTTTAACTATTTACTAATGTAGCAAGAGGAAGGTCAAGGAGGTATCAAGAAAGTCTTCTTGTCGGTCAAGAAAGTATCAAGAATTAATACTTGATTCTAGCTACAAGTGGAGGCTAAGATAATTTAACAAAAACTCAGATTGTTGAGCCCGACTGCACAAGATAATGGTTCGTGCAGCACCGGAGATTAAAAAAGAGGGCCGAGAATTCTCTCGACCCTCTTTAGCTTTAACGATGTTAGAACTCGAACAACGCCGGCTGCTCCGCTTTTCTCTTAGTTGCCTCCTCCTCTTTCTCCTGCCTTCTCTCGGCCTTCTCCCTCTCCAGCCTGGCCTGGGTTCTCTTACGATAGAGCCATTCCTTCAGCCGATTCAGTTCTGCCAGCTGGTAATCATTGATTGAGTCCACGACGATATCGCCGGGCATCTCACTCTTACCCCACCGGCGACAGGTCTTGGTGGCGATGTGGAGGTAGATTTGGGTCCAGTCGCTGTCTATTGGCTGTGCCAGAGAGACAGTCATAAGGTAGGCGCAGACTTCGGCGTCGGTGCCGGCAATCTCCTCACCCCTGATTGCCCTGATGTTTATCTCCAGCCTCTCCAAGGTGACGGCCGTTTTAAGCCACTCGGGCAGAGTGTCTCCCCAACCCCCGGGGAAAACGATGATGGGATCGGTCAGGCACCCCACCAGCTCGGAGATGCCCTGTTCCATAGTCTTATTCAATTGTCCTTCTCACCTCCCTTTTAGTCTGATTTTGGGCATAGTAACCCTTTCAATCCTTTGCAGCCTTAAATCATCGACTGCTGGCTGCCGTACTCCATGACCTTGCGCTCCTCCTCCAACGCTTCCTTGGGTATGAGGTTGCGGATGCGCTCGACGTAGCCCTTCATGTAGGTGTTGAAGCTATCCACTTTGGAGGCCATAGTGGCCGCGGGCTGGTCGATATACCCCGGCAGATGGGGTATTCGCTTAAGCTCCTCGGCTTTCTCACGGATTAGCCACAGAGTCGGCCTGATGGAACTCATAAGCTCCTCGACCTCATCGGCATTACGGCTCACGCTGACCGTGCTCCACTTTATAGGCACAAAATCACCTCCTTTCTGGGCATAGTTGCCCGTCCGATTCCGTCCTTGTTTAGTTAGCCGAGGGCGACATCATCCGTTTCATCATGGCGTCGAGAGCCTGCTTGACCAGCCACTCGCCCAGGCACTTCTCGTCGCACCAGGCTCCCAGCGTTAGCGGGACTTGCTGGCGCTCGTCGGTCAGCACCATAGCATCACGCTTCATGAAGTTGTCCTCAGGCAGCTCCTGGTTACAGTTGAGACAGTGAAGCTCCTCCATCACTCGACCTCCTTTCCAGGTATTTCTTGGCTCTGGCCACAGAGAGGTAATCAGGGCACTTCTGGGAGCACCGGTGGCTGTGCCCCTTAAGACACCCCCTACAGAGCCAGTAGCACTTTCGCCTGTTGGGGCGACGGTAATTCAAATTCACCCCCTTCCAGCCACAAAAGAGGGGGTATCACTCCCACGCTTGGGGAGCGATACCCCCTTAAAAAAGCAAAAAAGCGGGGTCTCCCCCGCCTTTCTGCGTGGCTCTTTTGTTTGGGCTGTAAGCGTTCTATTTGGCTTTAACTGGCTGTTTGGCTCGTCTAGGCTTTGCTTTAGGCTTCTCGGCTACTGGCTCGGTAGCCTCTGGCTGACTCTCGGCTGGCTCGGTGGCAACCTCGGCTTTGGCTTGTTCGGCTTTAGCCTTTACCTCTGCCTGCGCCTCTGGCGTCAGCATCGGCATTACCACCAGTTGATAGCCGTCAACGGTAAAGAGCAGTGGCGATACGCCGTTGGTGAGCTTAAGCTCCACCATACCCCCACAAGCCTTGAGGGCGTCGGCAAGATACTTGCCGTCCACCCTTATTCTGACCGTCTCACCGAGGGTGTCGGCTGCTAGCTCGGCTTGACCCTTATCATCGGGGTTAGCCATCACCAGCCTGCCTTCGCCAGCGGTGAGGTCAATCGGGTAGGCTTTGCTGTCGGATATGGCTTTGAGCGAGCTAACCGCCTTGATTGCCTCTACCGTGTCAAAGTGAACGAAGGTGCTAAACTCGGTAGGTATCAGCTTCTCATAGTCGGGGAAGTTACCCTCAAGGCTAGCCCACTTGTAGCGGATTAGCTCGGTGTCTATGGTGAGCGTCTTGATGTCCTCACCGTCAAAGCTAACCCTCGCCCGCTTGGCTCTCCGCAGGGCATTGGCTATGCCCTGAAGCTCGTCACGGCTTATCAGAGCTTGCCCCTCTCCATCCTCGTAGTCAAGGCTTGTTACCGCCAGCCTGAAGCCGTCGGCACTGACCAGAGTCAATTTACCGTCTTTAGCCACCAAGCTGACACAAGCTAAAACAGGTCTATCGTCATCGGTGGCGGTAAACGGCAATACCCTTGACAGCGCCTCTGATAGCTCTAGGCTGCCGATGTTGGGCTTGACCGAGTTGTTGGGGCTGACCCTGACCTCGCAGAGGCTCATCGGCGTCTTATCGCCAATCCATTCGCTATCGGCAAGTTGGCTGGTATTAGCTCCGCAGATTACCTTAAGCCTCTTGTGTCCGTTAGCCTGCGACCCGCTAGCACTACCGTTAGACGGTATCACCTTGACGATGTTACTACCGCCCAAAGCCTTAAGGTATCCGAGTAAGCCTTTGCGCCCTATGGTCAAGTCCATAAGCATTACCCTTTCGGCTAACGCTCTGGACAGAGCGCCTACCAGCACAGCCTTGTGAGCGACAAAGCCGTCGCCTGAACGCTTGCCCACGATATTAAGTTGTTCTATTTTAATCACCCCTTTGGCTATCCGATAGTGGGCAAGGCTATCGGCTTCGCCTAGTAGTAAGCTACCGTCTAGCTGCGACTCGCTAGCCTAAACGGTGCTTCCACTATATACAGGGCATCGGGAAGGTCAAAACCTTTCACTTAAAATAACTCTTTTTGCTCTCTTTGCCTAAATCGGCAAAGGTAAATCATATCGGCATTGGTTAGCGGTATCCCCTTGAGCCTCTTACCCGCTATGACTATCAGCCTCATCGGGCAACCGAGTAAAAAGGTTCTGGCATCCAGCCAAGCGTCAAGGTCAATCGCCTTATCATCGGATAGAGTGTCTATCAGTTCAACGCCATCCCCATCGTTTAGCTCGGTATTTAGGCTCAAGATGGTCAACAGCCTCTTTTGCTGTCGCCAATACTTCTGGCACTCGTAAGAGGCTACCCGCAGCATAGCTACATCGGACAATTGACCGCCACCGTTGTTATCTTTGGCTGTTTGGGCTTGGGCAAGGCTCAATACAATGGTATGATTTAAGTCCTCCGTGTCCTGCGCCTTCGCCTTGTATTGAAACCTGTCGGCTACTGCTATATACTTGCTCCAGTCTAGCATTGTGGTTCACCCCGCTTTGTTAGACTTGCCCTAGCTCGGCTAATCACTGGCTAGGGCATTTTGTTTGGGGCAAGCGTTCAGGTTGGGCTTTATTCGGTTGTTAAGGTTCAATTGCTTTAGCTTGATTATTGAACAAAAAGGTATAAAGTGAAATCAGTAAAAGCAATTGCATTATTCCCTCCCCCGAGGCGGAACCAGGGTTTTAGAGAAAAAGTAACTCTAAAGGCGGTTAAGGGGAAGACGAAGAGATATTGCTTGGAGGACTGGGCAGAAAGTCTCCCGGCTACCGTTTGCTGTAGTACTGGTGATGCCGGTTTTTCTCTTTGAAATATTCCTTGTCGAACTTGGGGTACAGCGTGCGGACAGGGTTGGATATCTCGGCCGGAGTCGCCTTCCAGCCGGCTTCGGTGAGGCGGTAGAACACCCGGGACGGGGCCGGCGGGTAATCGTCCTGGAGCCCCGAAGGCTCGGTTTTGCCGGTTTCCTCGAGCCAGCCGAGGCGCTTAAGGTGGCCGACGTAGCGGGTAAAGCTGGAATACCTCATGCGGGTGAACTTGTAGGGAATCCGACTGAAGTAATACTCCAGGCGCTCGGCGTATTCCTCCTCGGTGAATGAGCCGCGGCCTTTCTTAATGCGCTTTTCCTCTTCTCTCTCCACGGCGTCCCGGGCAAAGGCGCGTAATAAAGCAGACTTATATTCCGCCAGGATATCCACCATCGGCGCTCCCTCTTCGGGGTCTATGCGTTTGCGGCCCTCGGGGGCATTTCCCTTGAGGAACTCGATGATAAACCAGGCGCAGCCAAACGGCCGAAGGAAACCGCCTTGCTCCGGTTTGATTGCTACTGCCATTCCACTACCTCATCGAACACGACCAGCGTAAAGGCTATCAGCATGGCGCCCATCACCGTGCCGGTGAGTTGCTGGGCGTACCATACGAGCTCCTCACCGGTGACCTTCCTGTCCTCTAAAACTTTTAGAGTAGGTAGGACAAAACCTGTAACCACTATTCTGCCGTTCCTTTTCCGGTATCTTTGGCAGGAGCTTTTTCGCCTCCAGCTAATGCGGCAAGACCGCCGGCAACCCCTGCCACAACGGGGACTATTATCCCCGCCGTTACTAAAGCATTTACTACCGTCGGGCTTAGGGCTGATGGCATCTCGCCCTGTATTAGCACGTCGTCTCCGTCCTCTATCCCTTCTGCCTCGCCGGCGGTAACCTCGAGGAAGTATCGGGCTCCGGGGCTCGAAGTGTGGTCGAATATTACCTCCCTCTCGTTGGGCTGCACCTGGTGCATCACGCCGACGACGCCCGCGGAGCTGCTGATGAAGATGATATCCAGGGCAAAGAGCATGCGGGACATATTGATTTGAACATGCCCCTGGTCGACGCCCATATCAAAGAGAATCCCGGTGCCGCTGGGAATACCAGATATCCCGCTGAGCCCCTGCGCCAGCTCGGCGTAGGTACTAGCCACCCCTACAAACCATTGTCTATCTTTTACGGTTACGACTGCTTGTCCCGGCATATTCTTTCCACACCTTGCTCATTCTTCCAGTATTTTCTGGAGCCACTCTCTGTGCTCCTTGCCGGATATTTTCCTGTATTTAGCCGTGGTGTTGAAGGAAGCGTGCCCCAGGTGCTCCTGCAGGAGCCTCAGGCCGTCACCGGAGTCGTCCTTCTTGACCGCCATAATGGCGAAGGCGTCTCTCAACTTGTGAGGGCTGACATTATGGGCTCTGCCGGTTTCGGGGTTTACCAGCTTCCCCAAGCCCGCCCTCCGAGCGCATTCCTTCACTATCTGCCAAGCCCTGTGTCTATTGATGCCGAAGATGAGCCGTTTGCCGTTATGGGACACGGGCCCGCCACGGTCGATGTAGCTCTTGAACATATCCAGGGTGCCGTCGTCCACAGGCAGGGTTCTGACTCTGCGGTGCTGCCCCTCCGTAGCCACCGTTTTCTCCACCTTCACGCCGCAAGCTGGGCAGAACCGGGCCGTCTTGCTCAACCTGGCGCCGCAGTCGGGACAGGAAAGGTTAAGCCTCACCTTGAGGTGCTCGATGGTTACCGTGCCCTGCTCAAAGTCGATATCGCCCACGGCAATGCCGAGGGCCTCCGATATACGACAGCCCAGGTGGGCCAGCAGCCTGATAAGCAGCTTGTCGCGGAGGTATTCCCCTGCCTCTTCAAGCCGCTCCACTTCCTCCGGCTCAAGATACGTCTTGATCACTCTCTCACCCCGTAGTCGGTTATGGCGAAACTGCTCAACGTCGGCAGCACGGTAAAGCTTCCCATTATGCCGTCAACCTCCACCTGGTAGTTCCCGGCTTGCTGGGGAGTGAAGTAGAGGTAATAGCCTTCATATTGGCCAGGCATCCGGGTTACCGTCCTCGCGTCGATTATCTCTCCGTTGACAGTACACGTTACCGCCATAGATCCGGTTATTTCCCCCCTGTTGGCGACGATGATTAATATTTCGACGGGTTGGCCGACTCTGACCTCGGCGGGTTGAATCTGAACGCCGCTTATAAATAGATCCGGTGCCGGCGGCGGTGCCTCAACGACGTCTATGGTCAATCCTATATCCAAACCCTGCCACAGCCAGCGCAGTTCCCACTGTCCAGTACCCGGCATCGTCGGGTCCGGCACCCACTCTATGAGAACGCAGGAAGTTCTGATGGCGTAGGTTCCGAGAGGCAGATAAATATAGTGTGGCGGGGGACCGGTTACGCCGAAAGTGCGTATCGATGCCCCCACTTCGTAGAAGCCAGCCGGCTGGTCCCTGACGCTGACGGCGTCGGCATAGGCGTCGCTGCCGATCCAGCTGTGGAACTGGTAGTACCTGCTGTCGGGGACGTATCCCCTGGCATCGAAGGGAGCGGCGTTATGGCTGGACGACCGGCTTTGAAGCACGTAGGATTGGGGCAGGTAAGCCGAAACCAGGTAAGGCTTCCCGGGGTGCCTCGATTCCATATGAGCGATAAGCGACTCCTCCGTACCAAAGGTAGCACCGCAGTACGCGCAGGGGACTAGGATAGCTCCGTCCGACACCATCAAACCCCCTTTATCATCATGCCCATCATCCCCACCACCATCACCATGGGCACCATAGTCTCCATCATCCCGGTGATTGGCGTCGTCGTCTTGACCAGCCTGTTCACCATTACTCCCACTGCCGGCAGCCCGTACCCGTAACTGTTGTCCTTGGCCACCTGAACCCCTTCCGGTTTCACGCAGTAGGCATAGGCGTACGGCATCCAGTCGTAATATGTAATCCTGACCTCCTGGCCGTAGACCCTCCTCGCCAGGTCCCAGAGCAGGCCGTCGACGCCGACAAGTATCGGCGCGGAGAAGGATGTACCCGACTTGACTTCGTAGTCGCTGTCGCCCTTGTGGCTGGCGAGCTCGATGGACTCGGCCCAGCAGACGAAATCGGGCTTGGTAGCTCCCTCGACGGTAGGGCCGCGGGAACTCTCCTCCCAGACCGTGAACTCCCAGGTCTTGATGCCGCCCACCGCCACCACCTTGGGCTCGCACGCCGGACACATCAGCGTGGTAAGCTTCGGCCCCTGGTTTCCCGCGGCGGCGATGATCTGGAGTCCGTATTGCTCGACCGCGGTTCGGCAGGCCACTCTCATCGGGTTGTCGAGGTCTCCGTCGTCCTCGCCGCCTACGCTGACGTTTATGGTGTTGGGGTACATGGGGTCGGTGGCGGGAAGCCCCTGCTGGTTCGCCTGCTCGACCAGGCTGCACACCCGGTCGATGGCCTCCACCAGCATCTCGTCGGTGCCCTCGCCGCTGTCGTTGATGACCTTGAGGTTCATCAGGGATGCGCCGGGGGCTACTCCCGACCTCTGGCCGAACTCTCCGGCTATGACGTAGGCTACACCCGTCCCGTGACCGAACACGTCGGTCGTGCTCTCCGATTCGGAGAAGTTGGCCCGGTAAACCACCTTGCCCTCCAGCGCCTCGTGAGTCTCCCTGATGCCGCTGTCGCAGACCGCTACCGTGAGTCCTGTGCCGATAAGAGGCGGGGAATATGCCTGGCGCAACTCGTTGAATGTGTCGTAGAGGTTGAGACTGCTTACGATGTCTTCGAGCTGCAGCGGCAGAGCGGGATTGGGGGCAGGGGCGAGCCTCTCCGTCGCCACCCTTTGAACCGGCTTCAGCTTGAGACCGGCGACGGAGGACAGCCTTTTCGCCTGCTCCTCGTCGAGGTCGCAGAATAGCTGCTTCGCCGCAGGCAGCGGTTTGATGTTCTTGGCCCCCACCCCCCTGCATTCCCGCTCCACCTGGTCTAAGGCAAGTTCCTTGGGGATTATTGCGTATCTCATTGGCCTTCTCCTCGCTCTCTTATCCCGGCCCAGGTTCTCCTGACACGCCCTTTACGCCGGATAGGTCAGCTGAACAGTGTAGGTTACCTTGAGCTGGCCGGTGTTGGGGACGGTTACAGTCGAAGACAGCTTGTCTCTAGCCATCAGAATATACATGGACGTGCTGTGAACAGTATTTCTAGCGGTTAAGCCAACTTCGTTAACATCTATGCTTCCCCCGCTGTTGTTGTTGAAATAACGAACCAGCTCGTCTTTCATAACCCTTGTTGCTGCTGTCCAAGTTACCTTATGTGTTTCGGCTGTAGCGTAGTTTAGTTCTCCTGCACCTGCTCCGTCGTTAATCAGCGTCTCCATAACATAGTCGTCAAGGCTTTCCACGGTTGTTCCGCTACCGACTTGAATTCCTCTGGCATCGTCGCCACCACCGGCGATGTAACCATAAGTGGTGGGAATGTCGTCCAAATCAGAGTCGCATATTCCAATACAGTGGTCATATCCGTAGATATTACCGTTTGTTTGCCTTAGGTTTAGATAACCATCGCCCCAATTTGGAGAGGGATCGTCTCCATTTTTAGTGGCTAGTTGACAAAACAATATGTTGTAAGCGTTTCTAACCCAGCTATGGCTTCTTTGTATATGAGTTTTAATTATCCCTCCGTCTTTATCCAGGACTTCCAGTTTCCAAAGAGCTTCTGGTATCGGGATATGCAAACGCTTTCCCATTTCTCTCAATCTGGCATATTCTCTTTCTTCGGCTGGGTTTAACATTTTTACCTCCTTTTCACCATTTCCCTATCCAAGCCTGTGTTCCCAATGGTTGGGTGGTTACCGAGCTATAACTTGTTACCCTACCTCTAATCCAATACAGCGTTGCGCCATCAACATCATGGTTTGCCCAATCATCGGGCCGGTTAAATTTGACGCTGTTCATGCCGGATGCCCTAAATCCGTTGCTGGTATCATGCACCCCTGGTAAAGCCGCCCAGGAGCTTCCATTCCAGTACTCCCAGGTTATAGTCCATGTACCGGCTCCGGCGGTGCCAATATTTAGGTTCAACCAATCCCACACCGAGGCATAGCCGAAGTAATAGGCGTCGTTTACCGCCGGCGTAGCCGGCAGCAGGGTCACATCGTTCGCATCAGCGTTGTTAACCTCGGTGGTTTCATCGGTATACGTAGGTCCGCTGTGGTCATAAGCCCTGGCTCCGGCGACGGCATTCCCTCCGACCTGAGCGACTAATGCTTGGCTCACGGCAGGCATGGGAACACTGAGCGTGTTCCCGGCTGCATGACCGCCGCCGGAGTGGTCTTCGACAACGGCCACGCCTACAGTTGGCGTGGGGATCTGCAGGGTTGGCAGGGCGATCATCCTGTTAACGGCGCCGGTTAAATAGGCGACTATGTCCTGGATGTCCATCCATTCCGGCATCAGAGCGCCCGTGTTTCGCATGTGGAGGAAGTTGTAGCCGACGCCGTACTCCCCTGCCAGCTTCTCCAGAACGTCCAGCCCCCGGTAGGCGATGTCGCCCTCGACCATACCGGCCACTATCGCCTTAAGGTTACGGATCTCCCTGGCCTGCCAGTTCTTGTCGGCGTCTATCTCGATTTCCGACAGCTTCGATATTCCTATTCCCGCCTTGGTCAGCCAGCTCATTCAAGCCTCCTCCATATGGCCTTATAGGGCACATCCACATTGGTATCAACTCCGTTGTCGGAGTGCATCTCCAGCCGTACCGGCTCATTGGCGCCGAAGTTCCCGTTGACCACCATCACCCCGTCGGGGTCGGCTCCCTTGGTAAACGCCTGGTTGTAAATCTCCTCCTCCGCGCCGGTCACATTCGTATAGGCTCTAATGGTTACACCGGCACCGCCGGCGCAGTTCCTGATAGAGATAATGACGCACAGTACCTCTATTCTCCCCTCGGCCGGGATGGTCAGCACGTCAGCCCCCGGCTTGCCGCTGGACGCCGTTCCGCCGTTGAGATTCAGCCCTACAGCGGCGCCCTCGTCCTCTTCGGCTTCGACAAAGCGCAACAGCTTCTCGAAGAAGCCCGGGTAGTGCTCATCCAGGTAGATCGCTATCTCGGGCTTTATCTTCTGCTTGTATAGTTGGCCTGCGCTTCCGCTCATTCGGCTGCCCTCGTCATCATCGTTCCGATCATCATTACCATCATGAACATCATCAGCACGTTCATGATGTCACCCGTGTCGGAGGAGGTGGTCGGTATGCCCGGCAGCACGGGCAGGTTGGCGGTGCCAGCGCTTGTCAGTGCGGTGGAGACCGAGTCGGTAATTTCGTTCGTCTCCCTCTCGTAGAGGCTGATGGTCAAGGCGGCATCGGTATAGTCGAGCACCAGAGCGCCGGGCAGGCTGACCACGTTGTTGGCCTCGACGGAAAACCAGGCCGCCTCGTCGACCTTTATCGGAAACTCGCTGACCACCTCGTCGTTCCTGGTGAGACGGGCCATCATCATGTACTCGCGGTCGACGCCGGTGGGGTTGGCCACGTAGATGCGACAGTGTATCTCGCTCCCGGCGACATAGGTCATCGACGGAGACAGGTTCCAGAAGATGTCGCCGTATTCGCCGACCAGTTCCGCTTGCTGCGCTTCGATCACGCCCCCTAGACCTCCTCCATCATCGGCATCATCATTCCCATCATCATTACCATCATGAGCATGGGTAGCATGTCCATAATGCCGGCCGACATACCGCTAATCACCACCGCATCGGGTATGGTCACCTCGTTGCCGTCGACCTCGACCTTCATCCAGTATGTGCCGTCGCTTTTACCGGACGCGGGTATGACTATCTCGGTAGTTCCCGACCAGGTTTTGGGGGTGAGGGTAGCCTCCAGACTGATTTCTTTGAAGCTCTCTATATCGCGGCCCACCCCCAGGCCGAGAGACGCCCAGAGAGTTACCGTGGCGCCCTGCGAGACGGTGTATTTGAAACTGACCTCAATCACCAGGGTATCGCCCGGTGCTAAAGGTATCAGCTTGCCGGCCGCCAGCACTGTCAGGTCGGTTATATTAGCCCCCATTAGCTACTCCTTCTTGTAGTAGTCGACCACGGTAAACTCCGAGAAATCTACCTCCAGGCCGACGATATTCAGAGCCCCCAGGTACCTCAGGCCAAGCTCCTCGCCCCCGCCGGACACCTTGCACTCGATATCGTCCCAATCGCTCACCGTATTTGTCGGGAGGACGATGTCGAGGTTGCCCGTGTATAGCGTGGGAGTGGTGGTCTGGGGAAGGCTCCGGCTCCTGCTCTTGCTGACCTTCTCGTCGTAAATGTGGGTGACCGAGCCGTAGACGCCTACCGAGGCGTACTCGATAACGGTTACCGCCGGCCCGCTGTATCTGTAGCTGTACTCAATCCTCAGAGTATCGCCCGGCGCGATATCCACCGTCTTGGGCGCGGTCTCGCTGGCTATTGATAGCGGAACGAGCAGGCCAGCGGTGTGTATGTACCACTGCTTGACCGAGGCGTCGTAATAGTAGTACTCCCCGGTGTTGGGATCGCGATACCATCCCGTCTGGTACTGCGACGGGGTGATAACCCCCAGGTCCAGCTGCAATGTTTTCACCATCTCCTACCTCCTGCTGTAGTTTGATATTTCGAACTGGCTGAACTCCGGCACCAGTTCAGCCACGTCGATGTCCTTCGTTTTCTCGTCGTCAAAATGCCAGGCGCCGTCGCTGCCGTACCAGTAGCTGTAGGCGTGTATGGTCACGTCGCTGTCCGGCATGGTGAAGTGCCCGTAAAAGGTATGGGTCGCCCCGGCGGCAACATTGGCCTGATAGCTCGGGTAGTCGATGGTCGGCCAGGGCGTAACCCCGTACTCGAGAGCCCCTCCCGCCATGATGCCGATGGAGGCTGAGTAGGTGTTTTTTATCCTGACCTCTATGTCGACCCTCTGGCCGGCAACAGCGCCGCTCGGAGCGACTATTCCCACAATTTCGGTATACTTGCCCGCCATCAGCTGCCTCCTATCAGCGGTATCTCGACCTTCTCTCCCTTCCAGGCCTTCTTGGCTACCGAGAACGCCCAGGACAGGAGGGCTATCAGGATAGCGATGTCGATCATCACCGCGACAAGTTCTGGCCAGAACACGGGCTGGACCTGACCCGCCGCCACCGAAGTCTGGGGTTGAACGCCGCTTGTCATTTCTTCTCCGTAGCTCCGGACATGAACTTCATCATGAGCACCATCACGCCCACCATGACCATCATGTTAATCATGGCTTTAATATCCTCGGGGAGAATCCACCAGACAAAGGCCCCGATCAGCACCGGCAAGACTATGAGGACCAGCATGCCGATTATTACCGACATCCAGGCGAACCCCTTGACCCAGCAAAGGTAAACCGTGGGCTGGCTGGAATCGGCGTAGGCGACCTGACTGTAGCCCGGCCAGGGCGGCACGCCCGCCTGATCGAGCTTCTGGTTGAGCTCGGCAATTACCTCGGCCGAGGGGAAGTCCGCAAAGTTGAGCTGCATCAGCATCAGCGTCCCCTCGGCTGCGCCCTCTTCGAGCGGGCTGATACTATGCAGCCCGTCCAGGGTATCGGATGTACCCAGGAGATACGCCTTGTAACCGTATGGCACCATTTTCCCCTCCATAGCGATGAAGGGCTTGCCAGCTGGTATTCCCGCATGGCAAGCCCTTCTCTATAGCTACCGTCTGATTGATAGCCGTTTCAGGCAGCAATCCGCCTGCACGAGATGCTGTATCGCTTCCCGGTCCCTAGCATGACCGGGCCTTATTCCGGCCCTCCGCATCGGCGGGTTGCCCCCTGGCTATCGAGCCCCGATGCGGGAACCTTAGCTGACGAGTAGCTTGCCCGCGCGGCCCCAGACGCGAAGGTAGGCATCGACCGCAGCGCCGGCTACGGCGGCGGTGGCCACGGTTACCACCAGGGTAAGCTTGTCGCCGCCGACCAATCTCAGCTCGTTGTTGAGCTCATCGGCCTCTCTGAAGTCCCGCATGACCTCCTGAAGCTGCTGCTCTACGGTGGAGGTGACGTCGCCGCTGGTCTGGTCTATGTTGGTGATCTTCTGATACAGACCGGCCACAAGCAGCTTGTGGTCATAGATGGCGCCGGCCGCAATCTCGGCCTGGGTGGCGGCCAGCCCTCCCCCGGATACCTTCGCCCCCCCGGTGGTGAGATACTGCTTGGCGCTGCCGTCGTAGTAGAGCTTGTCGGCATCATCGACCTTGGGGAACGAGGATACCCTGAAGTTGACGGAGATGTCGCCGGCGGTCAGGCCGCTCGCCTGGGGAATCTGGATCTTGTGGCCGCAGAGATACCAGACCTCGCCAGCCGGTACCTCGATCTCGCCGCTTTTGGACTGGCCGACGGCCGTGCCGATGGGAACCGTAACCTTGACCTCGCCGTTCCTGGTGTCGACTATGTCGTTAGTCCACTGCTTCTCGGCCAGGATCAGGGGCTGGACGACGGCCAGGTCCAGGTTCCAGAACCTCGCCTCGCCCTTGTAGTAGCCGATGGGCAGGATGCCGAGTGAGCCGCGGTATCTGCGTTCGGTAGCCAGCAGCGGCGTAATCGAGGCGAGCTGCTGCGGGGTAATGCTCTTGTCTTTTATCCTTCTCTGGCTCATTCCATACCTTCCTTTCGATTAAACCTTCTCGGTTGCTTTACCCATCATCTTCATCATCATGACCACTATCATCACCATGATGAGCATGTTCATGATGGAGTTGATGTCGAGGCCGTTTTGTTGTCCGGTAATAAGCCCTGTAGTCATCTGCTATACCTCCTCTAGTTTTGTCGCCCCGGCCTAGATTTTCTCGGTCGCCGACGTCATCATCTTCATCATCATGACGACCACCATCAGCATGATCATCATGTTCATGATTGAGTTGATGTCGAGCTGGGTCGTTGTGGTGGTGGCCGGGAGCGTTCCCGCCTGCAACGCGACGGTAGGTGCCTGTTGACCCGTGACCGGCACCGAGCCTGCTTGCTGTACTCTAGTCATAGTTCCCTCCTGTGTCTGTAGACTTCTACCAGTCTCTTTGCCTCCCTCTCCACGCAGGCTACGTCGTTCTCCGGACAGAAAGCCTCCGCCCGGTTCACCGCCCATAGCCCGTACCTCTCGATCAGCGGTTGCTTCGCCTCCCAGGGAATAGAGTGGTGACCGATTGCCCTGCTTGCCACAACTGCCACCCCAGTTATCATGAAGGCCGATAGCGCCAGGTTAACGACATACTCAAGCTGCTGAGAGACAGGCATAGAAACAGAGGCGGCCTATTTATAGGCTGCCTTCATGTTTTCGTAGCACTTTTCGAACAGGTCACTGGCCGCCTTGGTCATCAGGTCCTTCCAGGCCTTGACCGGCGCCGAGCCCTCGTCTACCTTGACACCGAGGTACTCTGAGAGCTTGCCGGTCATCTTGGTGACGGCTAGCGGGCTGGTGACGCTGTTGATGAACTTCTCCTTGGCTGATGCCTTTGTCGCCATGTTGCAAACCTCCCAATTTCGTTTTCTCGGGCTTTGGCCGGGCAGGGTGGCGCCCGGCTTCTGTCCCCTGGGAGTTGCAACCCCGGCCGAAAGGAAAAGGGACGTTGCCTCCAACCTTACCGCCGAAGGTTGCAACGTCCCTTTGGTTAGCCTCGGAGCTGCCGATAAAAGAAAGTAAGCCCTGTGAGCCGACTTTCATCGGCAAACTCACAGGGCTACATATTTAGGCTACATCAGGCATCGGCCTTTGTCAAGACTTGTAGGCTGCCTGAATGTGCTCGCCGTAGCGCAAAATCCCTTCCTGGAGTCGCACCGGCAGCGCCAGGAACCTCCTCACCCGGGCCGCCTCGGCCCGTCTCTCCTCGCCGGGTGCATCGCTCGCGGGAACGGCCGGCGGCACGCCGGTCAAGGCCTCGATAACCCTGGCGGCTTCGGCCACGCGGGACGCGCCTGCAGCCGCCACTAGGTCCTCTCGCCTTCCATGTTGAATAGCTGGTAGAGCATCTGCGTTACGCTGGTCACGATCCCCTCCTGCAACTGGGGTACGAGCTTGGCTGCCTCCGGGTCGTCCGTCTTGAGGGTGACTTCCACGAGGTTATCTCCGGTGTGGATTACGTAGCCGATCTTTTTCGTCAGCGCCTGCATGCTCGCCAGCTGCTCCCGCTGCTGCGGGGTGGCAAACGCCATTGGATTGAATACCATCATTCACCTCCTTGTTCTCGTTTATCAACTAAACCCGGTGTGGGGCCGACCTTTCCGCCGAACAGTTGCCCGGTAATCTGGTTGATAACCGTCTCCATCGTCCTGGCGATAAGGCCCTTCATCGGGTCTTTAGCCTGGGCGATGTCCGGCTTCTGCTGCTGCATCTGGTTGAATTTCTCCTCCATCCAGCCTACGGCCTGCCCGCCGACCTCGGCGGCCGCCCGGGTGGCTATCTCTACGTTCGACTCCTTGGCCCGCTGCGCCGCGGCGTCCATGTCTTCCCTGGCCTTCTCCATGATATCGAGGATGGGCTTCATCGCCTTCGCCTGGGCCTCGGCCTGGCCTTTCATTATCTCGACGTCGCTCATTACCGCCATCTGGGCTGCCCGGTAGAGCATGAAGCCTTTCAGCATCCAGGTGCCGGCATCGCCGTCGGAGAGCAGGTAGCCCTCCAGTATCGCCTCGGGGGAGATGACCTCCTGCCCGCCGCCAGCCTTGAGCACCATCGGCAGCTTCGGCATTTCCACCCCCTCATCCCCCGGCTTGCCCTTGGGGGCTATCCTTTTTTTCGCTACCTGTCTTACCGTGGAGTGGGCGTATCCCCACTCCTTCTCTATCTGCACCGGGGTGTAGCCCTCGTCGAGCAGCTTCTCTATCCTCTTTCGCTGGGTGTCCTCGCCCACCGGCTCGACGTCAGCCTTAGTGGTCGGTTTCTCCTGTCCCTTTTTCCTGGCTGCCATAATCTCACTCTGCCCAAATAAATAAGCCCTGCGAGCCGACTTTCGTCGGCGGGCTCGCAGGGCTTTTCTTCAAAATACCACCCCGCGTCGTAGCTGTCAATAGAAAAGGTCGTATCTCACCCCAAACTCGGGTCGCACCTGTAGCTACGATCCGCCCAGCTACGACCTCCCGCCGACCAAACCCAACTATAGCGTCAAGGGATACCCCCTCCCCCCTCCGGCAACAACAGCTCAATCGCCCTCTGGACGCCCAGGTCGGGGGCGAGCCGGGCTACCCTCACGGCGTCCCTGACATCCTGTGACCGGCCGTCGAGCCGCTCGGCTATCTCCTCGGCGACCGGAGGCGGGAGCCCTTCCCGGCGAACCAGCACGCCCCTCACCACGGTCCTGAACTCGTCCCTGCCGTAGGCGCCGAGCCTCCGGATGGCGAAGCGCGACCTGAGCTCCGGGGAGAGCCTGTCCTCGACGTTGGTGGCGGCCACGACCTTCAGCTCCAGGCTGGTATTGAGTTCCCGCCCCTTCTTCGCCCTGACCATGCGCCCGCCCTCCATGATGCTGAGGAGGGCCGCGGTATCGGCGGCGTTCACCTTGTCCAGCTCGTCCACCAGCAGTACCTCCGGCCGCCTCTCCGCTACCAGGTCCCACAGCCCCGCCTTCGATATCGCCGAGCCGACCAGCCAGACCGTCTTCTCCCCGCCGGCTCTCTCGATATCCCATAGGAACAGGGTCTTGGCCAGCGCCGGCGGGCCGGTCAGCAGCACGTGAACCGCCTTTTCCGCCAGCAGGCAGGCCCTGAGCAGCTCCTTTACGTCGTCATGGCCGATAATATCCTGGAAGATGTCCTCGGGAACCCCTAGTTTTCGATTCTGCTTCGTCTCAGCACGGTTGGGCGCGCCGTCGAGGAGCACGGCCCGGGCCTCGGGTGTCAGCCTGTAACCGTGGTACGAGTTGGACTCGTAGACGTCCTCGACGAGCCCCTCCATCCGCAGCTTCGTCAAGGCGCCCGGCCACACCCCGACGTCGCGGGAGCGCCAGCCCAGCTTGGCGGGCAGGCTCTCCGGGTCGAAGCCGTCCTCGGCCTCGGCTATGCGGCGGAGCAGCTCGACGTCGGTTTCTTTCACTGTAATCCCCTTTGCCTCTTGATCATCTCGTAGGCGGCCAGCACTATCTGCAGCAGGAAGCCGGTACCCGGCGTGCCCGACTTGTCCGGGTGGAGCCTGTTCACCAGCTCCCGGTACCGCTCCTTCAGCTCATCGTCGGAGGCGGACTTGTCCAGCCCCAGAATCTGATAGGGGTCGAATAACGGTTGCTGCCCCGCCAGCCCGGGCAGACGGGAAAAATCCACCCCCATCTGCCTCATAAGATCCATGAGCTTCGCCGGGTCCAGGGCGCCTCTCAGGAAGCCGTCCGTCCAGCCACGTATCTCTTCCTGGAAGACCCTCATCCACCGGCGGCAGATCCTTGCCAGGAGTTCCCTGCTGTTGGCTGTCATGCCTTACCTCCAATCGTTGTCGAAGTCCTTGCAGCCGCGGCACGGCGCCACCAGCCGGGCCACCCGCACCACCCCGTTGTAGGTGAGCCGGCGCCTGTGCCGGTCATATTCGGCCGTCATCGGGTGTCCCTTCCGGCAGCGCACGTATATTCCCTCGTCGGGCGCCAGGCAGTGGCGGCAGTTCCTGGTGCTCACCTCGCCGGTGGGCCACGGCTTAACGACCGCGAACCGCTTCGGCGGCTTTCTCAACTTGGTTTCTACTGTCATCCCGTTGCTCCTTCTCTTTCCCGCTTCTCAACGCCGGTGACCGTGGCCCCGGCCAGCTTCTTGGCCTCGTGAATCAGCTTCAAGGTGCTGTCGTCAACCTCGAGGAGATACTCCAGCTCCTGCTCGAGATACGTGGGATAGCCGGCGGGAAAGCCGCCGACGAGCTCGTCTCTCAGGACGACTACCACCTCGTCGCCCAGGGCGCGGCAACGCCAGAGGCACCAGCCCCTTGTTGCCAGCAGCTCGCTTGTGCTAGCCTTCTCCTGCGCCCGGCGCAGCTCCTCCTCAAGCCCGGCCAGCTCCTCTTCCCACGAGTCAGTAGCCATCCCCTTCGCCCTGGCCAGGGCTATGGCCCTCCTGCCCCTCTCTATGCGCGAGTTAATGTCCCGACTCTTCACTTGCCACCTCGTCGAGAAAGTCGTCCCAGGGGTCTTTTGCTTCCCTATCCCCGGGAAGTCCGTCATTACCGTCACAACCGCCACCGCCAGATATGGAGCCAGCTTGTGACGGTTTTTCCGGGCTCTCCAAACCGTCACCCTCTTCCCTGTCTGGCAGTGACAGTAATGACGGTTGTGACGGTTTCTCCTGGGATAGAGGGGTTTGCGCCAGCCCGTAAAGAGAGGCCAGCTGCCTGACCCGGTTCTCGTCCCAGCGGATAAACCTCGACTTCGAGGTCCGCTCCTTTCCAAAACCCAGCTTCTTGGTCATCCAGCCCACCTTCTCCGAGGTCAGCGCCGGGGCGTCGTTATCCATCTCATTGACCTTGTCGGTTATATTCCTTATGGTGAGCTCGGCGCCCTCGCCGTGCAGCTCGATAATGGCCGCCAGCACCCTGCCCAAGGCGCTCTCGCGGCGCCTTGAGAAAAGCGTCTCCTGGAGCCGGTGGATGAAGGCGCTGAGGCTCTCGGCCATGGCCCGGTCGCCGTTGACCATCGCCTTGAGCGGAATCAGGATCTCCTGCAGCCTGGGCTGGAGGTTCGGCTCGAGAAGGTCGTTGCCGAAGGTCCTGCCCTTGAGCTTGAGCAGGTTGGCCAGCCTGAAGGTGAGCAGCTTCGAGCGCAGCTGTTTGACCTCGGTGTCAAACGACGGCGGCAGCACCCTGGGGATGTCCGGCCTGGTCAAGGGCATCATCTCGGCGGTGAGGCACCGGCTCTCCAGGGCTTCGTCCTTGAAGGTGGAGCGCGTGGCGATGAGCTTGGGGCCGAAGACCTGGTAGCCGTGGGGGTACCACTTGCCGTCCTCCTTGTCCGACCTTAGCACGGGGAAGTTGGGGCGGTAGCCGTTGTTCAGTATCTTGACCATCTCTACCCAGGCCGAGGAGTCCTTGAAGTCGGCCTCGTCGAGGACCAGCGTCCCCTGGAACTTGTCCAGGATGCGGAAGATGGGAGACGGGGTAGTTGCCCCCGAGGCGAAGATGGGTCGAAAGCAAACTCTTCCCACGACGTCCAGAAACCTGGTCTTGCCGGAGCCCCAGTCGCCGATGACCCTCAGGTAGGGAATGGAGGGGGCAAACTCGTAGACCCAGGTCAGCAGCACGTACAGGGCGGCGATGTCCTCGAAATCGGCAGGGAGCTCAATATACTGGTGGATGAAAGCCTTGGCCTCACCGAACAGGGTGGCCTGGGAGTCGTAGGGCGCGGCGGTGGCGGCGAAATGCACCACCTGGCCCACCAGGGGGTCGCCTGTTGGTATATAGGTAACCCTGCCGGTCTGGTACTGAAGCACCTTCCTCACCGACCCGCCCACCAGCACGATGAATGACCGTTCCCCGGCGTCGCTCACTATCATCTCGCCCACAGTTCCGTCAGGAAGAATAAAGCCCGATACGCTCCGCTCAATGGTCCGGCTCTCCTCGCCGTCAAGCTCCCCCGCCAGCTGCCGGGCGTCCTCCAAGGAATGCTCCAGGAGGTAATCGTCGATGCCCACCTTCCGGTCGCCCGGCTGGGGAAGACGAATCGCCAGGACGTTCGCCTCTCTGCGCCGGAGGTGCTCTGCAATGCGTCCGAGAGCTTTCCTGACCGGCTCCTTGGTGACGACATCCGAGTCGAAGGAAAGGTAAACGACGCGCTCCTTGAGGGCGATGTAGTCCCAGTCGGCAAGCAGGGTAACGCCGCCGAGCTCGTTTTTACCCTTGAACCCCCAGACGCCGGTGAGAGAAACGGAGCAGGCCCCGTGCGACGCCAGAGAGTCTGCCTTCTTGCTGCCCTCGGTCACCCACAGCGGAACTCTCGGGTCGCTGAGCATCTTCCGGCAGCGTGGAGGGCAGTCAAGCCTGTTGGCCGAACCCCTGGGAGACTCGTATTTCACCGGCCTGCCCCTGGCGTCAACCCGGGGATTATCGGGCCGGTATTGATAGCCAGCCTCCTTGCCGTCAACTCCCCAGAGAGGAATGAGGATGCCCGGGGTGCGCTGCTGCGCCGGGGTAAAGCCCAGCTCCTTGATCTCAGCTTTGCCCAGGAGACTCCGGTAACCCCGCTCCCTGATCGCGTCGGCGCTTACGCCGCTTCCCTCCTGAAGGTGCCTCATGTGGCTTTCCAGGAGCTCAGGGATATCCTTTGAGAAAACATGGCCGGCTTCCTTTGACTCGGTGCTCATTGCTCTCCTGATGTCGTCGAATCAGGGACGGCCTACGTGCTCGAGGAGTAGCGCTCCACAGCCCTCAGAAAATGAGCCAGCTGCTCGGCAGTCAGGTTGGCCGGCGGCGATACCGACTCAAAGTCCTTGAGCCTGACGCTGATGCGATAGTTTCTCTCGAACCAGTCGGATATCTGCCAGTCCTGAACGTTGAGATGCCAGACCCTGGTCTTCGCCGTGTCCCACAGTCGGGCCAGCTCCTCGTCCTGGGGCGAAGACTGGCCTGTTTCGCCCTCCGCCAGTGTCTCCTCGGGGAAAAGGTCGTCCGGCGCCTCGCTGTCGGGCGGCGGCAGGATTAAGGCTTTCGCCGGCGGTATCTGGGCGTACCTCTGTATTTCAGACAGGGAATAGGGACAGGTCAGGCTGAGGACGTAAACCTTTTTCCTTCTGCCGTCGGGCTGAACTTCCTTCTCGACCAGCTTCAGCGAAAGCGGTATCATTGATACCCGCTGGCAAATGCTCTTTATCAGCGCCAGCTCCGAGTTAACGCTCAACATCGAGTGGTAAGAGGTCGTGTCGAGCTGGTAAACGCCAAAGCCCGGGCAGTCGGGTATGAGAAACTGCAGGTTCATCACCCTCCGGCACTGCCCCCGCCGGTGGTAAGCGCAGCTATCCGGGCTGCAAACGATCTCTCTTAACTCGGTCGCCGCCGCATCCATGGCGGCTATCTCGCCCGTCTTGACGTCGACCCTGGCCACCGCCGTCTCGCCGTCGCCGCGGCAAATCAGGACCCGCGTTGCCGAGTAGCACCGGAGATACTGGCTGGCCCATTGCTCGCTGTCCTCGGTAGGAAACATGATCCGCAGCTCTTTCGGCTTTTCCCCGAAGACCTTCCTGACCTCCTGGGGGCAGACAAAATAGTCGGTCGGCGTGGGGTAGCTCACCCCGCCGTCGGCGCTTTTCTTCACTCCCAACCTTATCCTGCCCAGCCGAGGCAGCCTGACAATTTCAGATATTCCCTTTATCGGCGACATGCGAACCTCCTTCTGTATCCACCATGCACGGGCTTTTATGGTCGCCCAGCAACCCTTCCCTACGACCGATGGTGACCGCCAGATCAAGGAGAGTGCGGAGCCTCTGCTCCACTACCCTCGGCTTACGCTCCGATGACGTATGAATCTCAACCTGATCCGCCTGACTTATCACCATGACCATAAAGATCCCCTATCGTATTCCTGTTACTGCTGATGCTGAACGGTATGGTTGTTATCGGATATGAAATAATGCCGGGCCACCGCTCTCCTCACCAGGGTGCTGATGTCGGTCCTCTCCAGCTCGGCTATCCTCTCCAGTTCGTCATAGTCCTCCTGGGAAAAGAGCACCCGGAGGGACACCTTGTTCTTGCCAACCACGCTCGGTCTACCTTTGCTCATCTCATCCTCCAGCGGCATAAATCGTAATAATATTACTATGGTTATATAATGCTGTCAAGAGGCTTTTGTCGTCATTATATTACCTAAATACCCGCTGTTTTATGCCTGATATTGCTCTAAACGACGGCTGTGACACGGCGACAGGAGGGGCTTGACAACCTGCAATAATGGTAGTAATATTACCATATATTACTAATTTCATATGGGAGAAAAATCATGCCTATTGCTTTGGCACAACTGATCAGGGAGGCGCGAGCACGTCTCGGCCCCATGACTCAAGGAGAGCTGGGCAAGCTGGCCGGGACCAGCCTCGAGAACATCACCGCCATAGAGAACGGGCGTAACCGGCAGCCAAAACCGGAGCTCATCGCCGGCCTGTCACGCGCCCTGAACCTGAGGATTGAAGACATATACGCGTCCATCACCGGTAACCTGAACCGGTTCCCCTGGGACAGGGTGAGCGACCTCGACCTGAAAGACGCCGAGCTGGAGCTCATGTTTCGCCAGGTCGATAGCCTGCTGGAAGGCGAGGCCAGGGATCGGGTTAAAGCGTTCATACGTTTCACCCTTGATGAAGAGAGGCGGAAACTGGCAAAGGAGAAGGAAGCGCAGGAACGAGACAAACCGACGTGACTTTGTTTATGAGGAGCGAGCTATGGTCAGTATGGCGGTTAAGAAGGCGGAGGAGCTGCACCGCAGGCATCCGGGAATCACCTTCCCCCTGGACATGGAATCGGTAGCTACCACCGAGGGTTGCGAGTTGGTGACCTGGCCCTTCCTCAGGCCGGTCAAAGAGGTAAAGCGGGGGCGCTGGATCGGCCTGGCCGAGGGACTGGAAGATAGAGAGCGCCGCCATCTGATCGCCCACGCCCTCGCGCATCACCTCTTGCACCGCGGGAACCAGCTCGCCTTCCACGAGCTGCAAAGGATAAACCTTTACAAGCAGGAAAGAGAGGCCGAGGAGTGCGCCGCCCACATCCTGATGCCGGAGTCAGAGCTGGCTAGGCTCGGCCGTATAACTACCTGGGAAATGTCGGATTACTTCGGGATCCCCGAGGAGCTGGCGAGGAAAAGGGTAAGCGATTTCGCTACCGACGAAGAGCGGGTACGCTGGGAAAAGTTGAGTCTTTGGGAGGACTAAGATGGTCAAGGAACTAGAAAACAGACCGGCAAGGTGCTGCATCTACGCCCGGGTCTCAACCGATGAACAGGCCGAGCGGGACCTCTCAATCCCCTTTCAGCTGGAGAGGTGCCGCTACCATGCCCAGGGCAACAGCTGGGAAATCGTTGCCGAGTTCGTCGACGCCGGCGAAAGCGCCCGCACCGACAAGCGCCCCGAGTTTCAGAAGATGATCGCCTCGGCCAGGGCCAAAGACTTCGACGTTATTCTGGTGCACAAGTTCGACCGATTCGCCAGAAACGACTACGACTTCGTCGTCTACGAGAAAGAGCTGGAAGACTTGGGCATAACGGTGGAGAGCGTGAGCGAGCCCGGCGACGCTTCTACTCCAGCCGGCTATATCGGCCGACGGATGATGCAGGTCATCAGCACCTGGTACTCCAAGAACCTGGCCATCGAAGTGAAGAAGGGAATGCAGAAGGCCGTTGAAAACGGCGGCTGGCCCAAGAAAGCACCCTTCGGTTATTTGAACAAGCACGACAAGAACTCGGCGTGGGTCGAGGTCGACCCGAAGAACGGGCCGTTCGTCACCCAGGCTTTCCAAGAGATGGCTACCGGCCGCTGGACGCTCGAGGAGTGGGCGGACCAGGCCTATTCTTTAGGCTATACCAGCCGAAACGGTAACCGAGTAGTCAAACAGGCATGGAGCGCCATATTTCACAACCGGTTTTACCTTGGTGAGACCTGGCTTAAAGACGGGGATACGCCCATCAAGGGGAAACACCAACCGCTGGTGGATGAAAATGTCTTTTTCCAGGTGCAGGACGTCCTGAGGCAGCACGACAAGTATAAGCAACGCACCCAGCGCCACAAGTACCTGCTGCGCGGGCTGCTCTACTCCCTCGACGCCGACAGCTCGTGCTGGGCCGAGACGCACGTCAGAAAACGGATAAGCTACTACCGCACCCGCGCTAAAGCGGATGAGGGCCATGTGTTCTACAATACCAAGGACATTGAGGCACAGCTTCCCGACATCTTCAGAAGCGTGACCATTAGCCAGGATACCCGACAGCAATTGAGGCAGGAGCTGGCGGACTGGTTCGGGACTGAGGCTGGCAGTAACGAAGACCTGAAAAAAGCGGAGGCCCGGCTGACCAAGTTGGAAAAAATGGAGAAAAACCTCCAGCGGCTGGTTATCGAGGAGGAGATATCCTTTAAGGACTTCAAGGAACACCGGTCACGCATCGAAGCGGAGAGGAGCCGACTGAGGAATACCGTAGACGCAATAAGGCAACGCCAGCATCTTGTCAAAGCTGATTTTGAGATAGCCCTTCAATTGGCCACTGAGCTGGATTTCCTTTTTGACAAGGGTAACTTCGATGAGAGACGATTGCTCTGCGAAACGGTGCTCAAACGCCTGTATGTAAAAGAAGGCAAGGTTACTAAGGTGGAGCTTAACTCGCCGTTCGCCCTTATCGCATCAAGGGCGGATGGTTCGGAATCTGTCTTGAGTGGTGGGCGGTACAGGACTTGAACTTCTGGAGGTGCGGAGGGAGTAGGTGGTAGAAGTCAAGGCCGGGGAGGGGCGGTGGTGGGCGGTACAGGACTTGAACCTGTCACCTCTTGCGTGTGAAGCAAGCGCTCTAACCACTGAGCTAACCGCCCCGAACCTGTCTATTTTAACCCCAAAAATCGGCTTTGTAAACTTCAAATCCCAGCAGCCATCAGCTACGTGCGGCAAATCCAAGTCTTCTGCATTCATATGCATAATTAGTGCATAGCTATTGCATACTTAATGCATTAATGGTATAATACCGAAACATATCTCTATATGAAGATGAACGGAAACCTAGAGCAGCTCAGGAGAACGCGGGTCCTATCCCGCAAGGAGCTGTCGCGGCGCTCTGACGTTGACGAAAGCACCATCTATCGGGCGGAGCGCGGCCAGACCAAGCTCAGGCCGAGCACAGTCAGGAAACTGGCTCAGGCGCTCGGCGTACCCCCCGATCAGCTAATCAGTGAACAAGGGAGGTTCAGCCTGTGACCATTACCTCGGAGATAAAACAAAGCACCCACCACCCCAAAGGGGCCGAAGTGAAGCTCTGCGTTATCTTTCCCGCCCGCAACGAGGCCGAAACTGTGGCCCGTTGCGTCAAAACCGCCCAGAAAAGCAGATACGAACCGGACATCCTGGTCATCGACGGCAACTCCTCGGACAAGACCAAGGCCAAGGCCAAGAGTGCCGGCGCCACCGTGGTCAAGCAGAGCCGTAACCTCTTCCCGGCTAAAGGCGTGGCCATGAAGGACGGGGTCAGGGAGGCATTAAGTCGGGGGGCGGACTACATCATGTTTCTCGACGCCGACATCGCCAACCTCACCACCAAATGGGTCGACCTTCTGGCCGAGTCGGTGATAGAAAAAGCCTGTGATATGTCCCGCGGCTACTACCAGCGAGCCGACTATGATGGCGCCGTCACCAAGCTGGTGGCCAAACCGCTTTCCGGGGTCTTCTTCCCTGAGATTGCCCACTTCAACCAGCCCCTCTCCGGCGAAATATGCGCCACCGCCGAACTCTTCCAAGAACTCTCCAAAAGCCGGGATTGGCCCGATGGCTGGGGAGTAGACATATGGTTGCTCATCGAATCGGCCATGAACGACTATCGTATCACCGAGGTCTACCTGGGAAACAAGGTACATACCTCCCGAAACGGCTACGAGAAAGACGTCAGCAGTCTGAGCAAGATGGCGGAACAGGTCTCACTGACCACCTTCAAGGAGGCCATAAAATTCAAGCGAGTCGATAACCTCAAGAGGGTACACCTCTAACCCGGGCTATACCCCCCGAACAGGCGATTGACAGTCAGTATAGCGAAGCCTATTATTAAAAAACTGGGTAAAGCCCCGGTTACTAAAAATGAAAGTCAGCAGAATCAGCCGCATTCTGGCGTTGAGCGTTATCCTCGCCCTGCTCATACCCCTTCTCCCCACCCCAGTTCACGCCGCCGAATACCTTTTCGTTTCCCCCCGGGAAGGCAGAATCGGTGACCGTATTGAAATCAACGGCGCCGGTTTCAAAGAAGATGACAGCGTCTTTATCTATTTCTCCAGCCAGAAAGCCGAACTAGGCGATTTAATCGATACCGATGTCACCGCCTACGAGCACCTATTTGTAGTCACTACCGATGAAGGCGGCAGTTTCGAGCGCGTTTACGCCTTCTTTCTACCCGATGCCCTCACCGACGGCGAAGACGTAGAAGACGTCCATGACGGTATTTACTACATCTACGCCGTTTACTTCCGCAGCTATCAGATAGTCGCCAGTGCCGTCTTGTTCGTTCTCGACGGTGAAATCAGCCTAGACATCGAAGAGGGCGTCGTCGGCACCGAGGTCGAAATCAGCGGCGTAGGGCTCCGTCCCGAACAGTCAATCACCATCCAGTACGATGAGGCCGACATCACTACATCGGGCGGCGACAGCCAGAGCGATAAAAACGGCGACTTCACCTGCACCATTGTCATTCCCGAAAGCTCGGCGGGCCGTCATGTCATAACCGCCGTCGACGAAACAGGCAACACTCCTGATACCGAATTCACGGTAACACCCATGATAACCGTTGACCCCACCGAACAGCTAACCGGTAGCGAGGTACAGGTCATAGGCACGGGCTTTGCCGCGAGGGGAGATATAACCATCACTCTCGACGGCGAGGAGGTTACCACCACCCCCCTCCCCTTAAGTGCCAACCACTACGGCAGCTTCGAGGGCAGCTTCCTGGTGCCTACCAGCGGTAGCTTCGGTGATAGGACAGTGGAAGCCCGTGATGATAGTTCTAACAAAGCCCAGGCGCAGCTGGCCATCCAGGGCGGTATAATGGTAAGTCCCACCACCAGCCTTACCTCCCCTGGCTACGCGGGAATGGAGCTTATCATCCGAGGTTCCGGTTTCAACATCGGCTCTACGGTCACCATAACCTACAGCGATAACGGCGAGGATACTCCGGTAACTACCGTCACCACCGATGACGGAGACTTTCGGGTGGAATTCATCGTCCCTCCCAGCGCCGCCGGCAGCCATAATATAACCGCCGACGATGGCACCAGCACGGTAACCGCTATTTTTATTATGGAGGCAAAATCCCCACCCACCCCCATCCCGCTGTTACCGGAAGTCGCCGCCACCACGGGGGCAAGGGCACACTTCGACTGGACTGACGTTAGCGATGACAGTGGTATCAGCTATACCCTACAGGTCGCTGTTGATACCAACTTCAACGCCATCCTGCTGAACAGGGCAGGTCTGGAAACTTCAGAATACACGCTTACCGAGGAGGAAAAGCTGGCCTCATCTCAAGAAGACGCCCCCTACTATTGGAGGGTAAAAGCGGTCGACGGCGCCCTTAATGACAGCGGGTGGACATATCCACGGCTATTCTATATCGGCTTTTCTTGGTCAGCACTACCGGTCTGGGCGTGGTATGTCCTGGGGATTATCGTCGCCGCGGTGCTCGGCATACTCGGATATTGGCTATGGACAAAGAGGGCTAGAGGCAAAGCCAGGACCATCTGAAGCGGGCGTCTACCCCGCCTTCAGTCTGACCTCGATCTGATCACCCTTTCCCGTCACCTCTTCGACAACAGGGATTCCTCTGAGGATATTAATCAAAGGTAGCGGCTCTTCAGCGGAGATGAAAACTCGGCTGCCCTCGCCCACCGCCCCACTCACCATCACCACCCTCAGGTCTTCGACCTTGAACAAAGCCTGCTTCAGGATATCCAGCTGAGCAAAACCCACCGGTGACGCTATATTCAGCACCACCATTCCCCGGTAAAGCCCGACGCCCTCCGCCGATTCAGTCGCCTTCTTCGCCTCAACCTTAGCCGGTTTGGCTTTCTCGGCCTTCTTCGGCTTCTCCTTGGTCGGTTTGGCTTTCTTCGCTTCTTTGGTCTTCAGCTTGGCACGCTTTTCGGCTTCCTTAGCCTTCTTCTCCTCCATAGCCTGCCTCCTCGCCTCAAAATCATGGCTTTAGCCAGCGTCGATATCCCAATATAAGAGACGATTAAAAAACTTGTCAATCTAGGACTTTTTTCCTATGACTATTCGCTCCCCTAATTAACCCATTTGGGTGATTGTGGTATGTGGTATGATAAGATATAGTAGTTGGTGTAAGGTTAAGGTAGTCTAGGAGAGGAAGAGGATATAACCTAAGGGAGGAGGCGAAATTATGGCTAACTCTAGACGAATAGAGCCTATGCTGACGACAAGCGACGTTGCTCGTCTGCTCAACGTACACATAAACACCGTGAGACGCTGGAGCAACCAGGGAACGCTAAAGACCTACCGCATCGGTGCCAGGGGTGACCGCCGGTTCCGACGGGAGGATATTGCTAGCTTTCTCTCACCAGAAGCGAGCGCCGCTGGAGGCAATGGGGAGAACACCGGAAAAGAGAGCCCCATAAATGGCAACAAAGTACTAGCTAACTACTAAATTCTAAGGCTTAAGAAGAGGAGGCGAGCGAGTGGATAAAACCAAGGTAATGGTCATCGACGAGCAGGAGTTCTTTCGGGCTGGCGTGCGCCAGTTGCTTTCTCAGCAACCCGACCTGGATGTAGTTGAATACGACCCTTCCAAAGACCCGTTCGAGGCAATTGAGACCAGTCTCCCCGATGTCGCCCTACTGGGCTCCGACTTAGCCACCTTAAGCGGGCTGGAACTGGGCCGGAAAATCACCCGGCTTTACCCCAATACCAAGGTAATAATGTTGAGCCCCAACCCCAATGACGAGGAGCTCTTCGAGATTATCAAGACCGCCGCCGTGGCCTGCCTCAACAAAAAGGCTTCGGCCGAAGAGCTGGTGAGCACCATACGCCGGGCCAAGAACGGTGAATACCCTATTAATGAGAGCCTGGGGCGTCCCACGGTGGCTAAACAGGTGCTAAAGCAGTTCCAGGACATAGCCTCGATAGGCAAGGCGATGGAAGCTGTAGCCGCACCCCTCACCAAAAGAGAGGCACAGATTCTGAACTACATTGCCCAGGGCAACTCCAACAAGCAAATCGCTTACATACTCGACATCAGCGAGCAGACCATCAAGAACCACGTCAGCTCCATACTGCGCAAACTGAACGCCAACGACCGTGCCCATGCGGTTGCCCTGGCCATGCGCAACGGCTGGCTAATGGCCGAGGATAAATCGTAAACTCCCCAGCCGTTCCTTTAGTTCAAGGGGGAACAAAATGCGCCAATCAACTATAAGCCCAACATTGAAGTCCCAGCTCAAAGCGTATCTGGAAAAGCAGGGATACGAAATAAACGAAGGAGCTAAACTCCCGGGAAAATCAGGGATAGAACATGCCTTTGATATACTGGCCTACACCGAAACCAACGGGGCCAAGCGCTCCCTGGGCATAGACTTTATGGCAGGCGAAAAAGAGATAAGCCTGGAACAGGTTGTCGTCTTCGACAGCAAAGCCTACGAAACCGGCATTGACGATAAGGTCATCGTGGTATCGCCGGGAATCAGCGGCAAAGCGCAGAAATTCGCCCAGCAGCAGGGAATAAAGGTCGTCGATGGCACTCAAAAAGACTCGGTTAAGGCTGTGCTGACCAAGGAAGAGCCCGAGGCTACCCAAGCCAAGTCCGATAAAAAAGCGCTGAGCCAGAACATTCAACCCGAAGCCATGCAGTTGATACCCGAGGTGATGGCGCGAAGGTATAACGCCATGCCCATGGCTATATCGGGCAAAACGCTGGAAGTAGCCATGGCCGACCCCACCGACATCTTTGCCCTCGAAGCCTTCACCGCCCTCTGCAAGATGAGGATTAAACCCGTAGCCGCCGACGCCACCGAAATCAGGGAAGCCATCGACTTCAACTACAAAGGCTACAGCGAGATTGAAAAACAGATTTCCCTGGTCACCATACCCAGTGATGTTACTGAGGAGAGGCTGGCCATTACCGCCGATACCGACGCCCCTCTGGCACAAGCCCTCAACCTCATCGTCGAAGAGGCGGTCAAAGCCCGCGCCTCCGATATTCACATCGAACCCGAAGAAGACAGACTAAGGGTGCGCTACCGCATCGACGGCACCCTTCAAGATATGATGTCCCTACCGCTTAACATACACCTGGCCCTCGTTTCCCGAATTAAAATCCTCTCCGAGCTGAATATTGCCGACCGCCACCGCCCCCAGGACGGACAGTTCACCGCCAAGGCCAAAGGGCGGGACATAGACATCAGGGTAGCCACCGCCCCCACCGTTCACGGCGAGATGGCCGAACTGCGACTCCTGGACAAATCGGTGGCCACGCTGGGACTATCCGAGCTCGGCATGCTACCCGACAGCCTAGAAAGGTACGAGAATATGCTCAAGGTTCCCTACGGCATGATTATAACCAGCGGCCCCACCGGCGCTGGTAAAACCACCACCATGTATGCTTCAATCAACTCCCTTGACTGCCTGGAAAGGAACATTATTACTATTGAAGACCCCGCGGAATACCGCTTTAAGGATATCAACCAGATTCAGGTCAATCCCCAGGCCGGCATTACCTTTGCCACGGGACTACGGAGCATACTCCGTTTAGACCCCGACGTAATCATGGTCGGCGAGATACGCGATTCCGAAACCGCCAACATAGCCGTCCAGGCGGCGCTGACTGGCCACCTGATGCTATCATCACTCCATGCCAGCGACTCCACCGGTGTTCTCTCCCGGCTCACCGACCTGGGCATAGAGCCCTTCCTCATTGCCTCAGCCGTTATCGGCGTCGTCGCCCAGCGGATGGTGCGTCGCATCTGCCCCGACTGCGCCCACCATATCGAGGCTCCGGTGGTGGAACAGATAGCCTACGCCAAAGAAACCGGCGAGAAAAAGACCGAGTTCCTCTACGGCACGGGCTGCAAGTCATGCGCCTACACCGGTTATCGGGGCCGAATCGGCATCTTTGAGATTCTAACCATGAGCGATGAAATCAGGATGATGGTAGTCAACCGCGCCAGCAGCAGCCAGATTCGGGCTCAGGCGCTTAAAGAAGGCATGGTGACTATGATGAACGATGGCATGCGCAAAGTGAAGGCGGGAGTCACCACTCCCTCCGAGGTGCTGCGCAATGCTTACTCTACAGGCTAGTGGGGAGATAAAAAATGGAGTTTCAATATGTAGCCTATACTGAAGATAAAAGGCTGGTCAAAGGCAAAGTTTCGGCTAACAATGAAGAAGCCGCGCTCAACCTGCTCGGCTACGGCGGCTACCAGACGGTCAGTCTCAAGGAAATAGTCCCCTTCTTCAACCTGCAGAAGATAATGGCCCGCTTCAGCCGGGTAAAGCCGAGAGAGATAATAATGTTCTCCCGCCAGCTGGCCCTGCTCCTGGAATCGGGCACCGACATCGTCACCTCCCTGGAACTCCTACAAAGCCAGGTAACCAACCGCACCCTGCAGGTAACGCTGGGTGATGTCGCCGCCGATATCCGCGGGGGCAGCTCGCTATCAGCCGCCTTAAGCAAACACCCGCGGGCTTTCCCCGAACTATATGCCCGCACCCTGGCCGCGGGCGAACAGGCGGGCAACCTGGAGATAGTGCTCCGGCAGATGGCCGACTACCTGGAGAGAAGCGCGACGACAGAGAAGAAGATTAAGAACGCCCTCACCTACCCCGTCATCGTGGCTATTGTCGCTTTTATCGTCATCGCCGTGCTTGTTACCTTTGTCCTTCCCGCCTTTACCGGCCTCTACCGCACCCTTGGCGCCGACCTGCCGGCAACAACGCAAATGCTCATCTCTTTATCAGATTGGCTTATAGACTACGGCGTCTTTCTCCTGCTGGGGATAGTAGCCGTGGCTATCATCGGCTTCTTATATATAAGAACGCCCACCGGCAAATACCAGTTCGATAAGCTGATGTTAAGCGTGCCCGTAATCGGGCGGATTAACCTCTTAAGCCAGCTCGCGCGCTGTTGCCGCACCATAGCCCTGCTTTTTAAGGTCGGCTTACCTCTACCCGAGGTAATGTCGCAGGCTATCCACGGAACCAACAACAAGGTTCTCATTCAAGCTCTAACCGAGGTCCAGCAGGAACTTATCAGAGGCGAAGGCCTATCCAAACCGATGGCCAAGAGAAGCGTATTCCTACCCCTCATGGTACAGATGACCAGCGTCGGCGAGGAAACCGGTCACCTTGACACCACGCTATCCACGGTGGCCCAGACCTATGAAGTTGAAGCCGACGACAGGACCAGCTCGGCGGTGGGGCTCATCCAGCCCGCCATAACCATTATCATCGGCGTCGTCATTGCCTTCATCGCCATATCAATGGTCTCAGCCATGTATTCCATCTACGGGCAGGTAGGTGCATAAATGAGAAGACTGAGAAAATTGCAAGGAAGCCAAAGAGGCTTCGGCCTAATCGAGGTCATAATAGCCCTAGCCTTGCTGGGCGTAGTCGGCATCGCCTTCCTGGGCGCACTGGCGACGGCATCCAGCGGCATTGCCGTATCCGACAAGAGGGCAACCGCCGAAAGTCTGGCCAGGAGCGAAATGGAATACGCCAAGAGCCACTACTACAGCAGCGCCCCCTGGTCTTACGAAGTGCCCCTGCCTCCCGGCTGGCCCGAAGAGTCCCTGCCCGACTGGTGGGATACAGAAAACCCCCACACCCTCCCCGATGGCTATGAAAACTATACCGCCACCGTCGTGGCCAGCCGTCTCGACCCCGAGGGTGACGGCCTCGGCAACGACGATGGACTGCAAAAGATAACCATAACCATAACCTTCCTTGAAGAGGGTACGGTAACCGTACTGGAGGGATATAAGACAGGCTGATGATACAACGGCTGAAGAAAATAATCAGAAACCAGGTGGGGCTAACCCTCATCGAGTTGATAATAGCTCTGGCTATCACCGGTATCGTCACGGGCGCCACCACCTATATTGTCTTCCAGGTGTTTGACGGAGAAGCCCGTTCCAACAATCATATGGACGCCATAAGCCGGGTGCAAAACGTGGGACGTGAGGTCAGCCGCGATGCGGGCATGGCTCAAATCGTGTCGCTCACCGATGATGAGGACGGCTTCCCCCTCACCCTAGTCTGGAGCGAGTGGGAGGACAATGATACCCACCAGGTCGTTTACACAATAGAAGACAACAACCTCAAGCGAGTACACACCATTAACGGCAGTCCGAGTGAAACCTATACCTTCGAATACATTATCGGCAACGACCCCGATAGCGGGGCGCTGGTCACCTATTGTGAACGCGATCCCGCCACCAACCAGCTTGTCTTCACCCTGACCGCCACCGCTGGATTCGGCTCGCAACGGATAAGCGAAACCAGGGTATACCAAACTGCGCCCCGGCCCAGTATGTAATAGATAAACGGTAATGACCAAGATGATTAAGAAACTGCTAAGAAAGCTAATAAGAACCGAGATAGGGCAGTCACTGCCGATGGTCCTTATCCTGATGGCGGTGGGCGGCCTTATCGTCGCCCCCCTCCTCTCCTATACCAGCTCGGGTCTTAAAGTCGGCAAAGCCTACGAGAAGATGGCTGACGAATTCTATGCCGCCGACGCTGGCATTGAAGACGGCCTGTGGCAGATAAAATACAACAACCTCGACGAGCTGTTCACTAACTACGAACGCTATAACTACAGCGCCGAATACGTATATCCCGTATCCTATCCCGTGGAGGTAAACGGCCTTGATGTCGACGTTACTATTGAGAACGTCTGGATTCCCAAGGATATATCCGCCCCCACCTCCGCCGCAGCTGAAGCCCTCATCGGGGCGGGCAAACTGATAATTGCCGGCGGCGTCTCCGCCGAGCTGACCCAGCAGGTCAAGATATACTATTACAAAGAAGCGGGCGACCCTGACCTCTATGTCAACAAAATCGGAATATGGATGCCGCCCGGCATTAGCTATAATACGGAGGGCGAATGCACCCTGGAAACCCACCTCGATGACGAGCTTGGCGTAACCTACACACGGCAGATCACCCCCCACCAGGGCGGTGAAGCCGTTGTCTGGACTCTCACCGAACCCGTCCTCTTTACCGACCTCCCTGGGGTCAGCATCGTGGACACCCCGATGACGTCTACCTTCACCTTCCTCTTTACTCTTGATGACCCCGAATCGGAGCGAGTCCCTGAAGCGCTCTCGTGGATAACCACCAGCGGCGTGTCCGACATTCCTTATACCTGGGATGCCGACGTCAGGGTGTTTCACATCACCTCTCAGGCGGGCGGCGCTGACGGCGTCACTATTGACGCCTATTCCATCAGAAGCGAGCTGCGGGAACTGGGCTCCGCCATCAGCGGAGACTACCGCGCTATAGGCAACACCCTGATGCTGAACCTTGTCCCTGATTGGTGGGGGCCGGTGCGAGATTACTTACTTACCGACAGTGACGCCATGGTGGACGACATACCCGATAATGCCCAGGTAGACAAGGTCTATCTCTACTGGTCAGCCTGGGTAGAAGCAAGCGGCGGCGATATGGAAACGCTATTCTATGACAGTTGTAATGATATCGAAAACGGAAACTGGTATGCTGGCAGCGATTGGGATGACGCCTACTGGGAATCCGCCTTCCAGGCGCACCACTATTACGGGGGTGGTCAGGAACTGGAAATGGTGACGCCGATTGGATTAGGTAACTATGACTCGGGAGAGGTCACCATCTCCTGGAGGTACTGGAGGTCGGGAAACCTAGAAAACGATGACTGTTTGCAGTACGCTTTATATAACGATGGAGGCTGGAGTGGTTGGAACGAAGTCTTTTGCGGTGACGGTTGGGGTGGTGCTGGCACCAATCCCTCAAACTTCGAGACCGCCGTACCCGACGATTACCTCACCGACGACTTCAAAATAAAGTTCCGGATAACCGGTTTCAGTGGTTCGGGGTGGGGTGGGACTGAGATTTGCTATATCGATAATATAGCAGTCGAGGGCGAGGCACCGGAGACCATAGCCGACACTGTCGTCAGATTTGAGATAGACGAACAGCAGGTATACTTTGAAGATGACGAATACGGCAACCCCACCGTGCCCACGCAAGGCAGTGGAAACATATATGCCGAGGAATGGACGGTGCTGGAAAATGGCCCTAATGACTACTCCTACTCCTGCAAGGCAGACGTAACCGCCCTAGTGCAGGAGTTCACCGAACGCGGCAACGCCACCTACACCGTGGGCGACGTAAACGGCGACATCGACAGCCAGTGGTCCTATGCCGGCTGGTCGCTGATAATAATCTACTCCAGCCCCGAAACCAAGAGACACCAGCTTTATCTATTTGATGACTTCCTATATATCGCCCCTCACACCGATGGAGTAAACTACCCCATCAGCGGCTTCCTCGTCCCCGACCCGATTGCCGGCGAAACCGTTGCCGCCACCATAACCTGCTTCGTCGGTGACGGCGACGACTACTACTCCGGTGACTTCATCGCCATAAACGCCCCCGACGGTCTTGATGGGCACGAAATACCAAACTCATACAAGCTCTGGGACGGCATTAACCTCTCACCCCCATCCTTCCCCCCGTACATGCCCAATAACTCCAGCAGTCCCAATAACGTCTGGAACAGTCGTTCCGAAGGCTTCGGTGGCAGTGAAATAGACGGCGTAGATATTGACACCTTTTACGTCCCCTGGGGGAGCCCGCCCAGCTCAGGCCTGATCAAGCCGGGAGACTCTTCGGCGACGATTTCACTCAACTTCGCCGACCCGAACCCCTCTTATTCGGAGTTGATTAACTTCATCTACATCATTCTCTCCTTCCGCAGTCGAGCGGTCACCGGGGGTACGGTTACCTACCTTATAGAAGGATAAAAAACTTTGAGTAACACTCTAACGGAGCAAAGAAAATGAAACTAAGTAGAACAGCCTTGTGGATTCTGGGGATAGGCTTCTTCATCCTGGCCTCGGTGATTCTGATTATGCTCCACGCCGGACGGTCCGGCGACGCCGAGCGGCTGGACGAAAACCTGACGGTAACCCAGACGGTGCTCGCCACGCTTATCTCGGAAAAGGAGGATCTAAACAGCCAACTGGCGCAACTGTATAACCAGCTGGACGAAGCCGAGGATGCTTACTACCAGAGCAAGGCAAACTTCCCCAAGTCAGTGATGAGCATTGAATACGACGAGGAACTATTCTTCATTGCCGAAGATTACAACCTGGATGTAATGAGCCTCGTTGCCTCGGAAGCCCGCGAGAGCGCGGTGGAGGAAATTCCCTTCTACAACACCATCTTCGAGGTAGAGGTTCGGGGCCAGGTATCTAACATATTATCTTTTATTAACAACGTGGCCACCGGCGGGTATTTCGACGCCGCCACCGTGGAGCTGGTTAACATGGAAGTACCCGAACCCGAGCAGGAAGAAGAGCCTACGGCGATTATCAAAATAATAGTTTATAGTTACGAAGGTGAATAGCTATGGCAAAGAAAGTTACCACCATATTCATTAGAGACGATTCCATCAACCTGCTGGTGATGAACGGCGAAAGGGTAGAGAAGTGGGCTATCATGCCCCTAGAATCGGGGCTGGTCAGCCAGGGTCTTATCGTCGACCAAGCCCAGGTAATCGAAAAGATCAAAGAACTCTTCAAGCTGCAAAAACTGGGCATGGGCAAGGTCATCGCCGGCATAAGCGGACATAACTCGGTATATCGTATCATAACCCTCCCCGAACTACCCGAGGCGGTGCTGCCTGAAGCGGTAAAACGCGAGGCGAAAAGGGTGATACCGATGCCCCTGGAGGAGGTCTATCTCTCCTACCAGCCCATCCCCGCCCCGGGGGAAACAAACGTCTTCTTAGCCGCTTTCCCCCGCAACATCGCTGACACGCTATACCAGACGCTGCAGAAGGCCGGCCTCCAGCCCTATATGATGGACATGGCGCCGTTGGCGCTGTGCCGCGCTGCCAACCAACCGCGCTCCATCATCGTCAACGACCGCGCCGACCACCTCGATATTATGGTTATGGTTGACCGCGTGCCCCAGCTAATCCGCCGACTATCCCTGCCCAGCGAAGCGGAATCGCTAACGGAAAGGCTGGCCACCGTCACCGAAGAGGTCGAGAGGACCATCGCCTTCTACAACTCCAGCCACAAGGAAGAGCCCCTGAATGCCGTGGTGCCCATGCTCGTCTGTGGCGACATGGCCCGGACGGAGGCAAACTGGAAAGCTTTAGCCGAGAAATCATCGCATCCGGTATCAGTAATGCCTTCCCCGCTGGAATCCCCTGAAGGCTTTGACGCCAACGAATTTATGGTCAATATCGGGTTGGGCTTAAAAGAGCTGATACCCGAAAAGGGAGAAAGTAACTTCTCCCTGGTCAACATCAACACCCTGCCCGAAGTCCACCTGCCCAAGGAGGTGCGGCTACCCAATATCATCGCCCCCATCGCCATCACTATCGGGCTGGGCATACTCGTCTATCTGGGGATACTGGTGGTCAACAAGTCCAACTACGTCAGCGTATTGAACTCCCAGCTGATTCCATTAGAAAGCCAGGTCGCTGCGGAAAACCAGGAAATATCATCGCTGGAGGAGGAGATTGAGCTGATAACTCCGACAATTACCGGCATAGAAGCGGCCACCGCTATCTTTGATGATACCTTCAACGACCTGTTAGAGACTCGTCTCAAGGTCAACGCAGATATGAGCCAGATTGTAGACCTGCTGCCGTCCACCATGGACCTGACCCTGGTCAATCACATCGGCGACCAGGTAACGGTCACCGGGATCGCTCCGGACGAAAAAGGCATCTTCAGCTACGCCCGGGCGATAAGAAACGGCGGCAGATTCTCTACGGTGGTTATCTCATCCATAGAAGCAGTAGAGGAGGACGATGTAATCACCTATAACTTCGAGTTCCTGCTCAAATAAAAAGGATAAAGATGGATATTCTGGAATTATTGCGTACCGCGAAAGATAGGGCGGCTTCCGACGTCCACCTGGTCGCCTCCAGCCCGCCGTTGCTGCGTATCGACGGCTCGTTGCAGGCCGTCAATGGCACTTCGCCGCTCAGCGGCGAGGAGATAAAGCAGGCTTTCGACCAGCTGACCACTGCCGAGCAACAGGCCGACTTCGACAAGAATATGGAGCTCGACTTCGGCTACACCATGCCTGACGTCGGTCAGCTGAGGGGCAACGCCGCTCAGCAACGCGGGGCTATCAGCTTGGCCATAAGGCTGTTGCCAGCCAAAATCCCCACCATAGACGAGCTCGAGTTGCCCGAGATATGCAAGCAACTCGCCCTCAAGCCAAGGGGTATGGTCATCGTTACCGGCCCCACCGGCAGCGGTAAGAGTACCACCCTGGCGGCGATGATTAACCACCTCAACCTCAACGAAAGCCGCCACGTGGTCACCATCGAAGACCCCATCGAATACGTCCACCCCAACATAAAATGCGCCGTAACCCAGCGACAGTTGGGCAGTGATACCGCGTCCTTCGCCGCCGCCCTCAAGCACGTCTTGAGGCAGGACCCCGACGTCATTCTGGTCGGCGAGATGCGGGACCCGGATACGGCGGCGGCGGCGCTCACCATAGCCGAAACCGGCCACCTAGTCTTCAGCACTGGCCACGCCCCCAGTGCCACCCAGGCCATGGAGAGAATAATAGACCTCTTCCCCCCCGAGGAACGCCACCTCGCCCAGGCGCGTCTGGCTTCACTGCTTATCGGAGTGCTCTGCCAGGTGCTCGTCCCCAGGGCCGACGGCACGGGTCGTGTGGCGGCCGTCGAGATTATGCTGGCCAACCCACCGGTGAAGAACCTCATCCGTGAAGGTAAAATCTACCAGCTGCCCAATGTAATCCGCACCCACCGCGAGATCGGCATGATATCGCTGGACGAAGCCCTGGTCAACCTCTATCTCAAGCAGGTCATCAGCGGTGAGACCCTGCTCGCCTTCTGCAACGACCGCCAGGAAGTGGAAAAGCTCATCGGCAAGATAAATACCAACAACGCCTAACCTCTCACCCCACCCAGGTTTTTCTTCCCACCCAAAACCCACCCTATAATGGCAGTGCCCCTTAGATATCCCCCTATAGGGTTAACGCCCCCACCTCCCTACCTTCACGCCTAGTATTCCCAGCACCCTAGCGCCATGCATAAAGAAAGAAGCCTACTGGCAAGACTGTCTTGCCAGTAAGCTCCTTCCCTGTGCTTCGCTATGCGTTTTGGGCTTCTTAGGTTAGCTTGCTGGTGTTGGACAAACTGTCTGCGTTACTGTGCAGTTCGGATAGGTGCCACCAAAGGTGTAGGTGCCCTGAATAGCGTTCGCGTCCTCGAAGTAAGCGGACAGGTCACCGATGGCGGTGGGGCATGCTCCGGTATCCGAGGCGAAAGCTATGGTGACTGTGGTTACCATTCGCTCTTCAATATTACATGCCTCAGTCTGGCCTTCGCCGAAGAAGTTGCCGAAGTTAGGTACCACGATAGCAGCAATGATACCCAGGATGGCAATCACTACCAGCAGTTCAATTAGAGTGAAGCCCTTCTCGCCCTTGCGAAAACCCCTGACTAATCTCCTCATCATTCACCTCCTTTTTGTTATCTAGACTCAACTTATCCTAACTATTGTTAGGTATAATAATGATATTCTCCGTGCCTGCTAGGGTCAATAGTCCATTGGTAATGATTAGCAATAGTAATGTGTAGTAATATGGGGCTAGTTTTAGATGGGTTTTAAGCACCAATAGTCCATTAGTAGGGGTTTCCAGGCGTGAAAAGATTGGTGAGGAAAAGTGAGCATTGTTAGGCTAAAAAGGACTAGGAAGGGTTCACTGGGGGTTATAGTTTGGCGGCTTCGAAGACCTTGATTCTCTGCCGCTGGGCAAACTGGCGGGCTTCCTTGACCAGCGCCGGGACGGCGATAAAGACCTTATCCAGAATGCCAATGTCATAGGCTTTATTATCGAAGGCAAAAAGCTTGTCCAGCCCCACCGGTTCTTTAGCCGCCTCCACCCCGATAGCGATATCGTGGACGACGATGCCGTCGTCCTTGGTAGCCAGTATGTCTATCTTATGAGTGGCGCCGGAGCGGCCCTCAACAGCGGCGTTCTCCTTCACCTGGTAGCCGAGCCGCTTCAGATAATCGATAAGCTGCGATTCGGACTTAAACTCAAAAGGCTCCCTACCCGCCTTGGCAACGGGCTTGGTGGCGCCTTTGGTCAGCACTGTCTCCAAACCCCTCGCCTTGAGCACCTTTATCCTCTGCTGGCTGGCGAATTTCTCGGCCTCCGGACGCAGCCCGGGCTGCACCACCAGCACCTTATCGTGGATACCGCTGTCATAGGCTTTATCGTCGAAGTCGCATACCTCCCCCAACCCAATCTGCCCCCCAGCCACTTTGATACCGATAGCGATATCGTGGACGACGATGCCGTCGTCCTTGGTGGCCAGTATGTCTATCTTATGCTCCGCCCCCGACCTCCCCTTGACCACAGCGTCCTCGGCCACCTCGTAGCCGAGACTCTTCAAGAAGTCAATCAGCTGTGTCTTGGGCTTGAGCTCGAACTCCAACCACTCCCGGCTGGCTTCGTTGAAACGGTAGGAATAGACGTCCACCTCGTTAACACCGTCCTGGGGAGTCAGCACGCCGCACTGCAGGCAGCGCCACTGTATCTCCGGCTGGGCGAATATCTCGTAGCAATCCCGGCACTTGTTCATCAAGCCCAAGCTCTGGTAGTCGCCGCCGCTGATGCGCAGCTCCGCGCCGCACTTGGGACAGATATAGCTGTTCTTATTAACGAACTCGTCCTCTAAGCCCACGAAACGGCAGGAGATATGCTCCAGAACCCGTCCCCGTACCAGATTGCGGGAACCACATTTAGGGCAGCAGTTAGACGGCCTTAAGCTAACCGACTGGCAGTGGGGACAGCGCAAAATGCGGTCGAAGAACTCCCGCACCAGTGCCCCCTTTTCCACCAGGGACTCCAGAATGGCGACTGTCTCCTCTCCTCCCACCCCCAGCAACTTCTCGACGGTGGGATAGCTAAAGCCCAACTCTCGGCTAAAATCGAGTTCGGGCTTAATAACCACCATCTTGCCCGCCAGCATCTCCGCCAACAGCCTTGATACCTTTTCACCTCCCACCCCACTGGCTGGGGTCTTGGCCGCCTTAGATACGTTGCTCGGTGTCTTTTTCTCTGGCGTCATATCCTTCCTCTGCGCTACCTAAAGATACGCCAAGTATAGTTGGCTAGGCACTAGAAGTCAACACATCCCGAGATATTTCAGCCCCGATAAGTACTAATTGACTAGAGGTGAGAAATGGTTATTGACTTTATCGCTTCAAGCAGACAAAATAGAGGGTAATGGAAGCTATCCTTATTATTATCTTCTTCCTCTTCGGCATGAGCATCGCCAGCTTCCTCAATGTCTGTATCGACCGCCTCCCCACCCACAAGTCGCTTATTTCACCCCCCTCCCACTGTGACGCCTGTAACCGCCGCCTGGGGGCAAAAGACCTTATCCCCATCTTCAGCTACCTCTGGCTGCGCGGCCGCTGCCGATACTGCGGGGCGCCCATCCCGCGGCGCGTACTCTGGGTGGAATTGGGCACCGCCGTCCTCTTCGGCCTAGCCTGCTGGCAATACGGGGTAAGCATCGAGCTGGCGGTCGTCCTCTTCTATATCTGTATTTTCATGGTGCTCATGGTTATCGACTGGGAGAAAGGGCTCATCCTCAACAAGATAGTCCTGCCAGCCATAGGCGCGGCCATAGTTATCAGCGCCGCTTTCAGCATATTTCTGCCCGACGTGGAGATTGTCCCCTTCATCGGCCGGGCGGCGGCGGGTGGTGGCATCGGGCTGGCGATATTCTTAGTCATAGTTATCGTCTCCAGAGGGGGCATGGGTTGGGGTGACGTCAAGCTGGTGGCATTGATAGGCCTAGTCACTGGCTTCCCCCTTGTCTTTATCTCCCTGCTCATTGGGGTGGTGCTGGGTGGGGTAGTGGCGGTGCTGCTACTGGCATTAAAGATAAAGAGGCGCAAGGAGGCTATCCCCTTCGGCCCCTTCCTGGCTATAGCCACCATAGTCACCCTGCTCTGGGGAAATAGCATATTAAGCTGGTACCGGGGGCTGTTTTAGTCGCTAGATTATGTCTACCCTCTTGACAACCCCCCTTGAGGTAGGATAGGATATAGCACTATAGTACTAGGTAGTAAGCACTAATGAAGCTAGAACGCCGTAGATCAAGCATTGAAGTTATCGCCGATATGTTACGGCTCGGGGAAGCTGGCAAGACCGAGATAATGTACAGCGCCAACATGAGCTATCGCCAGCTCCAAAAATACCTCACTTTCATGCTGCAACTGGGGCTTATCTCCAAGGTGACGGTGGGCAACCCCGTGGTGACCTACCGGGTGACCCGAAAGGGCCTCAGGCTGCTGCGTAGTATAGAAGGCATCCTGGAAATTCTAGAGCTAACCGGAGAGGAATGACGGCAAGGGAGAAACCTATGGCTGAGAAAAGAATGCTGATACTGCCGGCGGACATCATCAAGAAGATTGACGAGAACCGCGGCGACCTGAGCCAGGCTGAATTCATCAACTTCCTTATTGACAACCAGCTCAAAACCGATGTCACCGAGAAACAGGCAGCCAGCCGGGAAGAGATTCTTACCCTCATCGAAGCTCAACTAAAAGAGGTGGCCAAGAAACAAAACTACGCTACCCGGGAAGAGATTCAAGCCTTCGAACAGGATATCAAGGTCCTGCTTAAGAGCTGCCTCGACTTCTTCGTCAGCTATGGGCTCGAACTGGGTAAGCACTCGCCGCAAGAGGAGTTCGAAGAACTGAGCAGCAAGCTGTCAGAGCTGGAAAATCACCTGAACTCGGAAGGCGAAAGCAAAGAAGCCAGGATAAAGTGGAAATAGCCGGCCGCTTTCAAGCCGCAAGTTGAACCCCCTTCTCACTGGAGAAGGGGTCTTTTTTTATCGCCCTAACGTGGTAGAACAATGTTCTAGAACACTATATCTTCCCTTCGCGAGCGCAATCTGCCATAGTCAGAGTTATTAATTCGTTTTTACGAAAAAGGAATAAAGGCAGAGATGAGCGCAGGGATGATCTATATAGTTCTAGGCGGACTTGGTTTTCTGGTAATCCACCTGCTTGATATCGTCTCCATAAAAAGGATACCAAGGCTAAAACCCCTAACCTGGCTCGCTGGTAATGGCTTATTGGTATACGCAACCATAATGGTCTGCTTATCTCCAGATAAGCTGGCGCTGCCCGCCTGGACGATCTGGCTAGGCTGGGTATTGCTGCCTATCTCCCTCTTTATGCTGATTTACTCCCTGTTCATCAACCTACCCTTCGGCAAGACCTATGTCGCTACTGGTGTCGGGGATAAGCTGGTTAAAAGCGGGCTCTATGCCCTTGTCCGCCACCCCTGGGTGCACGGGCTCATACTGCTCCTGCTGGCGCTGATTCTGGTCTCCAGGTCGAGCCTCATGCTCATCGCCGCTCCGATATGGGTCCTGCTCGATATCGGGCTGGTAGCTATTCAGGACAGGTTCTTCTTCGGCAGGATGTTTGCTGGCTACGACAATTACAGGCGGGAAACTCCGATGTTCATCCCCAACCGGCGGAGTATAAACGCCTTTATAAATTCTTTAAAGCAGACCGGGAGCTAAGACTCCCCAAGGAGGAAAAGAAATGGCTAACGAGCCGGAACTATTCAAACAAGGCAGATATGACGATCTCTGGCAGAGGTGCTGTGGGTTTATCGACCTGAGTCTAGAGGAATTTATGAGGATTCAGCGGCGACTGCTCCTGGAACAGCTGGAGCTGCTCAAGAAGTGCGAGCTGGGCAGAGTCATCATGGATGGCGCTACGCCCAGCACCCTGGATGAATTCCGGGAACAGGTGCCGCTGACCACCTACGCCGATTACGCCCCCTACCTGTTAAAGCGGAGGATGGACGTCCTGCCCCGCAAGCCAATCCTGTGGCAATACACCTCGGGCAAATCGGGGGCATACCCCTACATGTGGGCTCCGGTAACCGCCCGCCAGCTGGAGGAGATACAGCCACTCCTTTTCGCCCTGCTCTTCTTCGCCAGTGGCAACCAGAGAAAGGAAATCACCCTAAGGGAACACGACAAGATTTTCTACGGCATGGCGCCGCCCCCCTACGCCACCGGTTCGATGACCCGCGCCTTCCCCCACGAGCTCTTCAACTTCCTGCCGCCCATAGACGAGGCGGAAGAGATGTCGTTCGAAGACAGGATGAAAAAGGGCCTAGATATGGCCGTAACCGAGGGCATGGACCTTTGCTTTTCCCTATCCAGCCTAACTATAGCCATCGGCGAACGCTTCAGCCAGAACAGCAGCAAAACCAACATCAAACCCCTGCTCACCAAACCCGGGACGCTGTTCAGACTGGCTAAAGGGAAGATTAAGAGCAAGCTGGCTGGTCGCCCCATGCTGCCCAAAGATATCTGGAAGCTAAAGGGGCTGATAACCTTCGGCATCGACGGCGAGGTATATAAGGAAAGGATAAAGGAAATGTGGGGCCGCTATCCCCTGGACTTCCACGGCTGCACCGAGGCCGTGATGATAGCTACCCAGACCTGGGACCACCAGGGCATGACCTTCATCCCCAACCTCAACCTCTTCGAGTTCATCCCCGAGGAGGAATGCCTCAGGTCGATGGAAGACTCCCTCTACCAGCCGCATCCCATCCTGCTCGATGAGGTCAAGCCCGGTAACTACGAGCTGGTCATTACCAGCTTCCACGGCGGCCCCTTCATCAGGTACAGGCTGGGGCACCTGATTAAGATACACTCGATGCGCAACGAAAAGCTTGATATAGACATACCCCAGATGTCATTCATCTCCCGCGTGGATGATATGATTGACATCGCCGGGTTTACCCGCCTGTCCGAGAAAACCATCTGGCAGGCTATCCAGAACACCGGGGTAGCCTACAAGGGTTGGACGGCGCGCAAGGAAGTCAGGGAAAAGCCGATGCTGCACCTCTACCTGGAACTGAGCAAAAACGGTCATCTAACCGCTAAGCAGGTAGCCACGGCGGTGCACGAGCAACTCAAAAAGCTGCACACACCCTACGCCGAAATGGAGGAATTCATCAAGCTGCAACCGCTTGAGGTTACTTTGGTGCCCGAAAACGCCTTCAATAACTACGCACAGGCAAGAAAGAAGGCCGGTGCTAAGAGCAGCCAGGCGCAGATGCCCCATATCAACCCCTCCGAGAGCATGATAGACAACCTGCTTACTGGCTCCCCCCCAGAGGCAGTCAGCGAGCCAAGCCCGCTAGAGACCGCCCGCAGCAAGTAGAACAGTTATCATCAGGACATTCCAGGTCCCCCTCCCCCACAGAGGGGGACTTGGCTATTTAAAGAGGCCGGTTATGTTTCTCCTAACTGTTACTTTATGTAAAATACAGGGGTGGGGGCTACTATATTCCTATTGACAACGCTACAGACGTAAGACATAATGACTATAATTGACTATACTAATAGGCAGTAGCCATTTGTGATGGTTTTATTAGCTACGGGAAGTACTAGAGGGGATATTTAACTAATGAACCTATGGGCTATAATACCGCTCATCAGCTCTCTGACCTTTGCCGTCCTGGTGGTGCTGGTCCTGCAACAGGCCAAGAGATGGGTAGATAAGGTATTTGCTATATTCCTGGCTGTCTCCGCTGTCTGGAGCTTCTCCTCCTTCATGCTCACCCGCGTCTCCGACACCGCTGTCCAGACCTCAATCTCCCAATCCCTTATCTTCTGGAACGTAATGGTCATTGCGGCCATACCCGCAGTGGCCGTTTGTTACTACCATTTCGTCAGGGCTTACAATAACAAGCCAGGCGGCATAGGTTTATACATCGGCTACACGCTGGTGCTGGCGGTACTGGGTTTCGGCCTCAGCGGTAACATCGTCAAAAGCGCCCAAATGGTTGACGGCTTCCTCCACCATGACATCGGGTCCTGGGCTTATATCCTGATGTGTATCCTCCTGCCTTTCCTCATAATGGCCCTGGTCATGCTGGCCAGGAGGTACCGCAGCTCAGCCGACCCCACCGACCGTAATAGAACGATGTACTTAATAGTAGGCTGGAGCCTGAATGTGTTCATCGGCTATATTACCCCCCTCACCCCCGCCCTGGCGGGCTTACCCACCGACCACATTGGTAACCTGGCTAACGCCTTAATAATCGCCTACGCTATCCAGAGATACCATCTGCTCAACATCAGGCTAGTGGCACGGAGGGGGCTGAGCTATTTACTGGTAATAGCCTGCCTCGTCGGCGTTTACAGCTTGGCCGTATTTGTAGGGCAAAGGTTCCTCGCTAACCAACCGATTTACCTAGCTATAATACTGGCCTCCCTTCTCGCCCTTGTGGTGGTGCTGCTGGCCGGCCCCTTAAGGCATTACATTCAAGAACTGATAGACCGCATCTTCTATGGGAGAATCTACCGCTACCGCCGGGCACTGCTCACCTTCAGCAAGAAGATGGGCAATATCATCAACCTGGACGAACTGGCCAGCGAAATGCTCCCCGCCGTAACCAAGGCCCTGAATATCGAGCACGCCAAATTGCTCTTTGAAGATGCCAACAGCGGTGACTTCACCACCCAGTTCACCTATCCTCAAGAGGAAGAGAATTCAAACGAGGAACTAAGGCTGAACGTCGACAGCCCCATAGTCGCCCTCATGGAGAAAGAGGCCAGCACCATTGACCTGCGGCAGATGGACAACCACCCCGAACTCAAAGGGTTGTGGCAGGCCGAGAAAGAGAAGCTGGCTGATATGGAAATCCTCTGCCCGATTAAGAGCGAAGGCAGGCTTATCGGCATCCTGGCCCTGGGTAAAAAACAGCAGGGCAAACTCTACTCACACGAAGATATAGAGCTGGTGGTCGGCGTCGCCAGCCAGGCCAGCATCCTCATTGAAAACGCCCGCCTCTACGCTCAGGCAACGATAAGGGCCAACACCGATGGCCTGACGGGGCTTTATAATCACCGCCACTTCCACGAACGCCTGGAACAGGAAATCGCCCGCGGTTCCCGTTTCGGCAGTATGTTCTCCCTGATAATGCTGGATATAGACCTCTTCAAGGCTTACAATGATATCTACGGGCACCTGGCCGGGGATGAAGTGCTGCGCAGAATCGGCCGCTATATCGAAAGCTCAATCCGAAACATAGATCTCTCCTTCCGCTACGGTGGTGAGGAATTCGCCATTATCCTGCCTGAGACGCGCATAGACGCCGCGGCCAAGGTAGCCGAGCGTATGCGCAAAACGATAGAGTCGAAAACAAGCTCCCGCACCATGCCCATAACGGTCAGCGTAGGTATCGCCAGCTGGCCCACCGACGGCGTGATGAAGGAAGAAATAATCGCCCGCGCCGACGCCGCCCTCTATCGGGCGAAACAGGCGGGCCGAAACCGGACTTGTCTATCCTCAGAGCTGGATAAGCCGGAGACGCCCAAAATCAGCGCTGAGCTTGAGACAAGACCCAGGGCTCTAAGCATCATCTACGCTCTGGCGGCTACGGTTGATGCCAAAGACCACTATACCTACGGCCACTCCCGTAAGGTCAGCGACTACTCGGTGGCCATGGCTGAAGCGCTCGACCTGCCCCCAGATAGAATCGCCACCATTCGCGCCGCCAGTCTGCTCCACGATATTGGCAAGGTCGGCATCCCCGATTCCATTCTCAGTAAAGAAGGCCCCCTGACCGACGAAGAATGGGAGCCAGTAAAAATCCACCCCAAGCTCGGCGTAGAAATACTCAGGCATATTATCGACCTGGTCAACTGCCTCCCCGCCATACTTCATCACCACGAGCACTACGATGGGCGTGGCTACCCCTCCGGGTTAAAAGGTGACTCCATACCCCTGGAAGGCAGAATACTGGCTATAGCCGACGCCTACGACGCCATGACCTCCCCCCGCCCCTACCGAGAACAGCTCTCACCCCAGAGTGCGCTCGAAGAGCTGAGGCGCTGTGCCGGAAGCCAGTTTGACCCCGAGCTGGTGGAGCTTTTCTGCACACTCATCGAAACGGCCACATCAAGCCGTCTGGAGATAAAGTAGCCCCGCGGTTTTATTCCACTTTTAAGCTTCTCAGGATGTCGCTTTATAGGGACAGCTTTCCTTAAGGCTGCAGCGTGCACAGATCTCGGCCCGTGTCCACCGGGTCATCTTAGGGCCGATGCCGCTAACCATAGAGGCCGACTTACGGGGAATTAGCACTCCGGAAGAGGAAAGACTGACGCCGATTTCCTTGGCTGGCGCCAGTTCCAGTAGATTCCACTGCTCGGTCATGGGGAAACCAGGCATACCCGGGTTAACCGGGCTGCTTATCTCATAGCCCCGCGCGGCAACCTCAGCGGCGATCAGCTCAAGGGCTTGACCAATCAGCGTATCCACGGCGGCGGTGCCGATGCCATCCAGAACCGTTCCGCGTAGGGCCTTCCCACCCTTACTATATTCGGTAACCCGTTTTTCCAGCTTGGGTCCGATAGTGACAATGAAGACGATAAGCTCCTTGGCCTCGGGGAAGGTGGCGGGTAACATCGGGGCTTCTATCGCCCTATCACCCTTAAGTGATACGCGGTTGGAGCCCATAGCGGTTATGGGGTAGTATTCGTAGGCGACCGCTGGCTCCAGCAGGCTTTCTTTATCGACTTCAGCCAGCAGCTCGGTGATTACCTTCTTTATCTCCGGCCTGACACTGGCCCCACCACCCATCCCCTGGCGTTGCAGCACCTCATCGCTATAGCCCAGGCTTAAGTGGATATCGCGGATTACGGGCACTTTCCTTCTCCCTCTGGGTTTTAGTTGCCGCTAAAGTCTACCAAAAAAGCAGACCCCGAGGCAAAAAGGCTTTGCCCCGGGGTGACACTCTTTAGCCAGTTTAGCGTCTATTTGTAGACTTTGCTGCCGTATTCCATAGCGGCGTCAACCATGGCGTGGACGTTTTCCGCCTTGGCCTGGTCAAAGAACGCCCCGTTACTCACGATAAAACCGCCGCCCGGAGCACATCCGTCGACGAGTTTCTTGACGTAGTCCTTCACCTCCTGTGGCGTGCCCAAGACTAACAAATCGGATTGCACGTTGCCGAACAGGCAGGCAACCTTGCCGATGGTTTTCTTGGCTTTAAATATGTCGCTATTGTCGATCATCCACAGGGTCTTACCCTTGGGTAAGTCGCTCATAACCTCCAGACGCGAGTCCCAATGCCCCTCAGCCGCTGGCATTGGTACAACCCCCTCCTCGATTAAGCCCATCATGACCTTTCTAAAGGTGGGCCAGTAGAACTTCTTGAACTGTGCATCGGAGAGGAAGCCGTCAGCGCCTTTATGCAGGGGTATGAATATTATGGGGTGTCCGTTCATCATAGCCGTGCCTACCCCCATCTTAATCATCAGCGGGACGAACCTGTCCATGGCTTCCTGGAGCTTATCGGGGCAGCGGTACATATCCAGCATTACCCCCCTGGTGCCCCTCAGGGTGTCGCCAATTACATCGAAGGGTGCCTTGGTAAAGCCGGAAGCTATCATCGGGAATCCACCGGCGGTTATCTCGGCATTAAAGCCACCCATAGCTCCGGCCCATTTCAGGGCTTCGGCGCCGGCCTCAAAAAGCGCCTTATAGGTTGCCTGAACCGGGGGTAGAGCAAAGGGGATGAAGTTACCGGCAACGCCATACATTTCAAGTATGCCGGTGAGAGCCGGGAGCATCTGGAAACCGTCTAACTTGCCGAAGACACGCGGTAGGTAGTTGTGGGTGAAGTAATTAGAAGGGTCATCAATGAGGGCGTCATACTCATCGGCCGTCATATATTCGCCCTCGTTAGCCTGGTATGACTGCTCCTTGGCCACCCCGTGACCCGGCCAGGAATACAACTTGTAGTCAAGAATTTCAAAGAACTTCCCCGGTCCGGGTACATACGCGCCCAGGTTGCCATCCGGGGCAAATTCAAACACGAAATCTTTAAACGCCTTGGCGCATTTTTCGTAGTCGTACATGGCGTCATAAGGGGTTATTCCAGCATGATAAGCGGGGTAGAAGCTGGGAGCCACAAAAACCGGTACTCTATCCGGCAACTTTTTCATCTGGATGGCGTCTTTTATCCGGGTTATTCGCTCCTTGAATGCCTTCTCGGCCTGGGGGCTCTGGAACGGGAGGTCGTTTCCCTGGGGGTCTTTCGGCGCCATCCAGCGAGCAAACAGCGCTTCCTGCTTCTCATCCGATGTCATATCTACCCATTCTTTTGCCATTTTTTATTACCTCCTGACCTTCTTTTAGAGGATTATCAACCAGCTTTTATCCACTTTTGGGCCAGGGATACGCCGGCCATGGCGTCTTTACCGAAGGCATCAGCGCCGGTATACTTTCTCACCTCGTCGGTAATCTGGCCGCCGCCAATCATAACCTTAACCTTATCCCTTAAACCAGCGCTCTTTATGGCTTCTATGGTCTCCTTCATGGAATCGAAAGCCAGGGTAAGAAAGCCGCTAAGACCAACGACAGGTGCCCCTGTTTCCTTAATCTTGTCAACGAACTTCTGCACCGGTACATCGACGCCCAGGTCGAAAACCTCGAAGCCATTAACATCGAGCATAAAGACGACGATATCCTTGCCTATGTCGTGTATATCGCCGGCCACGGTGCCGAAAACGACCTTACCCAGCTTCTTGGTACCCGCCGCCTTGGTTAGCTTGGGCTTAACCAGCTCGCTGACCGCCTTCAATATTTCCCCGGAGTAGACCAAGTCGGGGATGAAATACTGGCTCTCGGCAAAGCGCTTGCCCACGATTTCCATACCTTTGCGGGCATCGCCCAGGATCTTCAAGGCATCCTCCCCCTTCCCCAACCTATCCTTAACAACCTTAAGAGCCTCTTGTTCCTTCAAATCAGCTAACAGGTTAATCAGATCTCCAGCCATTTTCTCATTACCTCCTTAAAAGACTTATTTGGCTTTCACCTAGAAAGACCTCAATGTAGTAACTCCCTTGGCACCTTCCTCAATCTAGCTACCCCAGAGAAACTATATGCCCTGGCTGGGCTAGCTCAGGGCATCTAACGGTCTTCTGGAACATATATGATTCTATTTTAACCCTACCCGTGGCTAAACCAGTGTTCGGTAGAAAAAACGTTGCCTTCACTACCAAACCCTTTAAGGATATAACCAACGTCAAAAGATAACAAACCCCCACCCAAACACTATGTATTCAAAAAGTCGGGCTTAAAGACCCAGATAGGCTTTCTTGACCATCTCCTCTTCTAAGAGCTGGTCACAGCCTCCCTCGAGGACAATACGCCCGTTCTCAAGCACGTAGGCCCGGTCAGCTATCTCCAGGGTGCGGGGAACATTCTGCTCGATAAGCAGTATGGTAATCCCCTGCTCACGCAGCTCCTTGATAACATCGAAAACCTCGTTCATTACTAACGGTGCCAGACCAAACGAAGGCTCATCAAACATGCAAAGCTTCGGCTTGGGCATCAGACCCCTCCCCATGGCCAGCATCTGCTGCTCGCCGCCGCTCAACGTGCGGGCCAGCTGCCCCGTCCTCTCCTTCAATATGGGGAAGGACTCATAGACTTTCTCAAACGTCTTATTTCGGTCCTTCCAGGCTCTGGAGGTATAAGCCCCCATCTCCAGGTTCTCATGCACCGACATATCGGTAAAAAGCTTTCTTCCCTCGGGCACATGAGATATGCCCAGCTCAACGATTTTGTGAGGCGGCAAGCCGTCTATCCTCTGGCCATCAAACTCTATGGTACCCGAAGCCGGCTGCAGCAGACCCGATATAGTATTAAGCAACGTGGTCTTGCCCGCACCATTAGCCCCAACCAGAGCCACTATCTCGGCCTCTTCGATGGTCATAGAAATATCCCACAAGGCCTGTATCTTGCCGTAAAAGACATTCACCTTGTCAATTTTCAGCATAATCCTACTCTCCCAAGTATACCTCAACAACCTTCTTGCTGGCGGCAATCTCCTTGGGCGTTCCCTCGGCAATCTTCTCGCCGTGATGAAGCACCATAATCCGGTCGCAAACGCCCATAATCGCCTTCATAACATGCTCAATCATAAAGATGGTAATCCCTTTGGCCTGAATCTTTTCCACCAGCTCCATAGCCTCGGCGGTCTCGGTAGGCGTCAGTCCCGCCATCAGCTCATCAAGCAGTATTAGTTCCGCCTTGGTGGCTAAAGCTCTAGCCACCTCAACCCGCTTCTGGTTAGCCAGGGTCAAGCCTCCGGCCGGGATAGTCTTAGGCACCGAGAAACCGACAAAATCCAATAACTCTTCAGCTTCCTTGGTAGCCTCCGAAGGCGACATAGCCTTAGGCGTACCGAACAGCGCGCCCAAGGCAACATTCTGTACAGCCGGAACACCGCCGAAGATTTTAACTTCTTGAAAAGTTCGGGCCATACCCATCCGGCATATTTTAAACGGTTTCAAGCCGCTGATTTTTTTACCCTTAAATCTTATTTCCCCCGGTTTAGGGACAAAAGCCCCCGATATCAAGTTAAACAGCGTTGTCTTACCCGCGCCGTTAGGGCCAATCAGGCCAAAGACCTCGCCTTTATCCACACTAAAGTCCACCCCCGACACCGCCGCCAGCCCGCCAAAATACTTGGTAACCTTCTCACCTTCAAGTATCTGCATTCTGTACCGCCGAGCCTCCTCTCCTCAACTTTCGTCTCGCCCACTCAACCACGCCTACCAGTCCATCACGCATGAATAACACAGTGGCTATTAAGACAAAACCGAAGATGAGCATATATAATTCGGGGAACTGGGTTTGTAGCTTTTCTTGCAGGTAGGCAAAAATAGCCGCGCCCACTAACGGACCGTAAATTTGCCCCATGCCGCCGAAGATAGCCATCAAGACCGGCAGGAAGGAGTAGAGTACACTAAAGGCGACATATGGGTCGATATAGGTCAATCTCGTGGCCCAGATTACCCCAGCCGCCCCCGCAAAGACGGCGCTGAGGGCAAAGGTAAGAACCTTCACCATGGTGACATTAACGCCGCTATGAGCCGCCGCTTCTTCATTCTGACCAATACTCTGCAGGGCCAAGCCAAACTTAGAGCGTCGGAAAAAGAAGAAGGCAAGCATCGTGACCACAAAAATACCCAGCATGACGTAAAAAATGGTATCGTTATCCACCAACATGACGAATCGGCCACGTATATGGGATATAGTATGCTCGTACCAGTTGAGAACCTCCAGGACGAGTATGACGAGTCCGAAAGTGAAGATAGCAAAATATATCCCCCTCAGCCTCAGGGTTATAGCGCCAACGCCAAGGGCGACCAAGCCGGCGGCAAGGCCGCCAATGACCACTGCCACCAACAGAGGTACTACCTGCCCCGTGTTCGGCAATAGTATGGCCCCAACATAGATACCAACCCCGAAGAAGGCAGCTGACGCCAGTGACATGTAGCCGCTAGGACCGGAAAACATGACCCAGCTCACCGTGAGGATGGCATACATCATGATGGTGGTTACCAACACGATAGTATAACCAGCGAGATAGGAGGGTAAAGCAGCCAGCAGGATTAATAAGACGAGACTAGCTACCGCTGGTATCAAAAAGCCTTTGGATTTAGGTCTAGAAACAGCCATCATATATCTACTTCCCAAAAATACCTTTCGGTCTTACCAATAGTAAGAGCATGAAGATGAAATAATAGGCAGCCACGGTTAAGCTCGGTTCAAAATGGGTTACCACTTCGCCTATAATACCCAGCATAAAACCCCCGATAAAACTGCCCGGAATACTGCCCAGCCCGCCCAAGACGATAACGATGATGGCGATGAAGGTATACTGCATACCCATGGCTGGATTGAGGGGGACCCGCATGCTTATAAGCACGCCGGCAATACCGGCCATTGCAGCACCTAAGCCAAAGCAAATAGCCAGCACTCGGTTGATGTTTACCCCCATGAGGCTGGCCGTTTGTGGGTCTTGAGCCGCTGACCGGATGGCTTTTCCAATGCGGGAACGGGCCAAAAACAGGTAGAAGGCCACACCTATGCCGGCGGCAAAACCGAGGATTACCAGCTTGTTTACAGGAAATATCGCTCCCCCAATATTGACCCCTTCGTTTAAATAAGAGTACGCCCTATAGTCAGCGCCCCACCCCATTAAAGCTATATTTTGAAGGATGAAGAGAATCCCGAAAGTAGCTAACAGGGAACTGGCCTCATAGGCACCCGGGTTTGGCGCCTTGAGGCTAAGTTGGTAGAATAGAGTCCGATGAAGTAGAAAACCGATTAAGAATATAATAGGACCAATAATGGCCAGACAAATAAGTGGGTTGATGCCCACTACGGTGTAAAGGGTGAAGGTGCCGAAGGCCCCGATCATTATGAATTCGCCGTGACCTATATTCAGCACCCGAGCCACGCCATACTGCAGGCTCAAGCCCATGGCAATCAGGGCATAGATACCACCCAGCAGCAATCCACCAATCAATATATTCAGGATGGTTACAACGCTTTCAGGCATAATGATTAACTTCTAACTTTAATACTCACGGATGCAGGCTGCCTGAGCGGTGCAGGATAAATCCCCTCCGGCGAAGATAACCACCCTCCTCAGGGGGCTATCTTCTACACACCCTCAGACAGCCTGCGCCCTATTACCGCTAAATTCTCCTAAACCCCAAAATTTCTTATTCTAGGGTGTTGGCCAAGGTGGCTTAGGATAGACCCACTCTGACGTGAGCACCGTGGCCGGCCAATCGCCGCCGCCCACGATTTCAACTGTCCCGTTCTGCCACTGACCAATCTCACCGGCATGGGTTTCCTTAGCCAGAAGCCCACCACCGTCACCGAACATCTCGAAATAGGCATCGGGTATAAGTTTAGTCACGAAGTGGTGCGTGGCTATGTACTCCCTTATCGTATCTTGGTCAAGGGTTCCGGTCGCCTCGATAGTCTGCTCCCAGATGTCACAGCCAGGCTCGTATAACGGAGTTCCCCACCAATCCAGGTTGGGCCAGCCAACCAAAGCCTCGAGCTCGCTAAAATGTCTTTCATGTTCGGGGCTTGTCTTGCTGTTAGCCACGGCAAAACAGGTTACGCCCTCCACTGCCGAGGGGTCACCAAACGATACTCCATAAAAGCCGAAATTGGCTCCAGGTCCGCATATCATGGCCGGCGGGTTAAAGCCAATGGCCATGGCCTCAGCGGTAACCGGTATGACTATTGGCGGATAGGCAAAAACGCAAAAGACATCGGGGTCAGCCGCCTGGGCGTCCTTAACCAAGAGCGAGAAATCCGTTTGGGTTATGGGAACGCTCTTGTTGGCCAGTACGTCAATTCCTACCCTGTTGAACTCCTGAGTGGCCACGCCGCCGTACTCCACACCGTGGAGGTCGGCAATTGTGATCATATAGGCCGTCTTGGCACCAGCGGCAGCACACATGTCAGCGAAAACAGGTAGCTGGTACCAGTCGGAGAAGCTCAGACTGATAAACACGTAGGGTAGGCCAGGAAGCGCTTCCTTCATAATGGTGGCGCCGCCCTCGGCCGTGATCAGCACCATCCCGTACTTATTGGCTATCGGGGCCTGAGCCGAAATGAAGGCGGTGCCGCAGGAGGAGAACAGGATGTCAACCTCGTCCTCCAATATCAGCTTCTCTGTATTCCTCACCATGGTGCCCACATCACTGGCATCATCGTATATGATGTACTCTACGGGCAGGTTCTTGCCATATTCATCAACATATATACCGCCATCGGCATTCATCTTTTCCTGCCACAACTGCATCATTGGCCCCATTGCCGCGTCTCCTATGGGAGCGTTGGCGCCGGTAATAGGCCTGGAGGCACCAATGACAATGCTGTCTTTGGTGACCGGGGGTGGCGGGGTCGGGCCGCCGTTTGTCGGCTCTTCTTCCTCTTCACAAGCAACGACCAAGCCGCCGACCAACAATACTAACACCGTGAATATGATCAATATCTTCTTGCTCACTTGTCTCTCCTTTCTTGAGTTTCAGGAATAGCGTTAAATAACGCGTCGAAAAATCTCACATAGGCTCACCCCCTATTTTTTGATAAATGTTATCGGCTTTGGTACCCTGGTAAAATTGCGGATATAGTGCCTTGGCCATTCCCAGGCAAATCGACCTTGCCAGAATGATACACCCCGTTTTGGCAGTTGTCAATGCACCCAGCCTCTTTATGAGATATGTTCGACGTTACCGCTAAAATTTCTCCTGCTCTCAAAAGGAGCACACGATGGTAAAGGGAGCACGGACGAAATTTGTATCACTGTGAGAGTATAAATAACGAATTACGCTTTGTCAAGATGGTGGTGTGTAAGAGTTTCTTATGTCTGAACAAAAAGATAAAATGTTACTTTTTGGCTTGTATTTTTATCCCAATTCCTGTATCCTTGTGGAAAAGAATAGATGACCTGGAGGTGTCCGAGCTAGGCTCGGGTTAACGGAGAGCAAGTCGGTGAAAATCCGACGCAGTCCCGCCTACTGTGACTGATAGCTAGGCCTATCAGAAGCCAGAACGCCGAAACCTCTGGGCATCCTTTAAACCTCCGCGGTGAAAGGGGGTGGGATAATGCTCAGAGTGTACTGAGAAGTCCCCCTTGACTTTAAGGAGAGGGGGATTATTTTTACCCGAATATTTTTGGAGGTAATGTTTTAATGAGAATGAAGCTATTGGGCTTTTTAGTTGTTCTGTTAAGCCTGTTAGCTGGTATGACTATCGGTTGTCAAGCGCAGTTTCAGCCGGGAACCTATACCGATGATATGGGCCGGGAGGTAACTGTAAACGAGATTCCACACAGGATTGTGTCCCATGTGCCCAGCATAACCGAGATGCTTTTTGCTCTCGGCTTGGGGGAAAGAGTGGTCGGGGTCAGCGATTATTGTGACTATCCTGAGGAAGCGCAGTCAAAACCCAGCGTGGGAAATTACTTCAACCCCTCTATTGAAAATATCGTGGCTCTAGAGCCGGACCTGGTTCTGACCGACGGGCACAGCGAAGGTATTGTTCAGCTTGATGAACTGGAACCACCAATTAACTATATGGTTATAGACCCCAAGGACATCGATGGTGTTTTTGAAGACCTTGAATTACTGGGAAAGGTTACCGGTACCGAGGGGGAAGCTGAGGAGCTTATTGAGGATATGCAGGATAGCATAGCTCATGTTCTGGCTCTGGTGGAAGGGGCTCCTCAGCCCAGGGTCCTGTTTATAATTGATGCTACTGACCTAACTTTCCCTTGGACAGCCGGTCACGGCTCATTTGTTGATGCTTTTATCACTATGGCTGGCGGGGAGAATATCGCTGCCCAGGCTGAGGGCGCCTGGGTACAATTAAGCCTTGAGGAAATAGTTAACGCTGACCCAGAGATTATCATCCTCCCGGCTAAGCATGGGACGGCGTTTACCTCGCCGGAAACGCTGATGGAACACTCCGTTTGGCAGGGGACAACAGCGGCAAAGGAAGGCAAAATCTTTATCATTGATGATGACCTTGTTAGCCGCTCTGGCCCGAGAATCGTTCAGGGTATTGAGGAACTAGCTAGAATCATTCACCCTGAGCTGTTTGAATAACGAGGATAGAATGTCGGAACTTTTGTTAACTACCATTGAAAAGATAAAGCCCCTGGATAAAGGGGCAATGGCTGAAGCACGCTCCAGGCAGGATATGTTAACCAAGCCGCAGGGAAGTCTGGGCCGGCTGGAGGAGCTATCTATCAAACTAGCTGGCATTCAGGGCAAGGCTCTACCTCAAATCAGGCACAAAGCGGTTATTACTATGGTCGGCGACCACGGAGTGGTGGCGGAGGGCATTGGTAACTGGCCTCAGGAGGTAACGGCTCAGATGGTCTACAACTTCTTATCCGGTGGGGCGGGAATAAATGTGCTTGCCCGCCAGATCGGAGCCAGGGTGGTAGTTGTTGATATGGGGGTAGCTGCTGAGCTGGAAGCTAGCCCCGGCCTTATATCCAAGAAGATTGCCCCTGGCACCCAAAATATGTGTCTGGGTCCGGCGATGACCATGGAGCAGGCAACGAGAGCAATAGAGTCGGGTATTGAGGTGGCGGCGACGGAGCTGGCTAAGGGACTGGATATAGTTGGCACCGGTGATATGGGTATTGGTAATACCACTGCCAGCAGTGCTATCTGTGCCACTATAACCGGTGAGCCAGTGGCTGAGGTGACCGGCAGGGGCACTGGTTTATCCGATGAGCAACTGGCACATAAAATCGAGGTGGTGAAGAGAGCCCTTGAGATTAACCAACCCGACCGGCAAAAACCCCTGGAGGTGCTGTCCAAGGTGGGGGGCTTTGAGATTGGTGGATTGGCGGGGGTGATGCTGGCCGCGGCGGCTAACCGTGTTCCCGTGGTTATTGATGGCTTTATCTCCGGGGCAGCGGCCCTCATTGCTACGGCGCTGGCACCGAGACTTCGGGATTTCCTTATCGCCGCTCATGTCTCGGCAGAGGCTGGTCATAGACGGCTGCTTCAGTACCTAGGGCTTAAGCCGTTACTGGATTTGGACATGCGTCTGGGCGAGGGCACCGGTGCCGCCCTTGGAATATTTCTGGCTGAGGCGTCAACCAAGATTCTGGCTGAGATGGCTACCTTCGGCGAGGCAGGCGTTTCCGATAGAGACGGGAAGGGAGGATAAAATTGGGATTTTGGATAGCCTTACAGTTTCTGACTATCATCCCCTCCCCCTTCCGCCGCTGGCCTGAGCCGCGCCAGGTTGCGGCCTCGTTGAGCTATTTCCCTGTCGTCGCTATCATCATCGGGGGGGTTGTTTTTCTGGCTAACTGGGGACTGACGGTGGTATTTTCCCAGTACGTCAGCGCCGCCTTGACCTTAGCCGTTTGGGTTCTGCTCAGCGGAGCGTTGCACCTGGATGGGCTAGTGGATAGTTGCGACGGTCTGGCAGGAGGTACTCCCGCCCGAAGGCTAAGGATAATGGCCGATAGCCGCGTGGGGGCATACGGTATCGTCAGCGTCTGTATAGTGCTGCTCATAAAATACGCCGCCCTCGTTTCGCTGCCAGAAATATGGAGGCTGGAAGCCCTATTGCTGGTGCCGATGCTGGGCGTCTGGGCGATGGTACTCGCCCTGTTTGCCTTCCCCTATATCCGCAAAGAGGGCTTGGGGCGGCATTTCAAGGCAGGTGCCAACGGCTATAGGTTTGCTTTTGTCACCCTGCTGACACTGGCGGCTGTCGTCGGGCTGGCGCGGTGGCAGGGGGTGATAGTAATGGCCATATCCGGGCTTATCGCCCTGGGGATGGGTTACTTTTTTAAGCTTCGTTTAAGGGGACTTACGGGTGACGTCTACGGGACTATCAAGGAGGTCAGCGAGGCGATGGTTTTAGCTCTCTTTCCGGTGATACTAAACCTCGGCTGAGGAGATATTTTTATGAGACTGATGCTAGCCCGACACGGCGAGACGGACTATAACCAGCAGTGGCGCTTCCAGGGACGCACCGACCTGGGGCTTAACCGGGTGGGGCGGCGGCAGGCGGAGGGGCTGCGGCAGCGCCTTTCCCAGGAGTCGATAGACGTAATCTATACTAGTAAGCTGAAAAGAGCCGAAGACACCGCCGGCATAATCGCCCGGGGACGTGGTCTTCGGGTGGTGACTTGTGAAAACCTGGCCGAACTTGACTTCGGTAAGTTCGAAGGCTTGACCCACGCTGAGATAGTTGAGCGCTATCCGGAGTGGCAGCCGAGCGATTACGATTTCACCGCCTACGGCGGTGAAAGCCTGGAGCAACTTGCCCAACGGGTAAGGGCTTTTGAAAAAGAGCTCCGTAGCGATAACCCCGCCGATGCCGATATCCTGGTAATAGCCCATTCCGGCTCCCTGCGCGTTCTGCTGTGCGTGCTGCTGGGAATAGATATCGAAAACTGGTGGCGCTTCCGCCTGGCGCCAGCATCGCTGACGGTGCTTGAAGACTTTGGACAAAAACCAGTACTAACTCTGCTCAATGACGTCTCTCATCTGAAAACAAAATACAGGGAGTGAACGGTATGTAGGGAGGCAGAAATGAAGAGCATTCTAATAACCGGCGGCGCCCGCAGCGGTAAAAGCCAGTTCGCTCAGAGGCTTGCTGTCGAAGCTGGCGGTAGGGTCCTGTTCGTGGCCACAGCTGAGGCTAAAGACGAGGATATGCGCCTCCGTATTGAGGCGCACCGGGAGTCCCGTCCGAAAGGCTGGAAAACCCTGGAAGCGCCGCTCGGCGTCAGCGAAATCATTGGCCAGCATGCCGGAGATGCGGAAATCGTGGTCATCGATTGTATCACCCTGCTGGTAGCCAATATCATACTCCAGAGTCAGAGTGAAGCGCCCGCCGAAGAGCTGGCCTTGAATGAGATTGAAGCCATTATTAAGCGAATGGACGAGCTGAAGGCGACCTTCATCCTGGTATCAAATGAGGTGGGGCTGGGGCTTGTCCCTGATAACGAACTGGGCCGGCGCTACAGAGACTGCTTGGGCCGAGCTAACCAGATTCTGGCTCAACACGCCGACGAAGTGTATTTAATGGTGGCGAGCATAGCGGTTAGACTGAAGTAAAAGCAGGAATTGTTGAGTATTGCCCATAGCCTGAATCGTCAGTTACCCTACGATAGGTAGAACCTTTGAGCTGGTCTTCAATCTGCGAACATAGTGGCAAAACCAAAGCCTTTTCGAGCGCGATTACCAAATGTAACTTTTCTTTCGGAATATTGAGGCGTCAGGGGTAAAGTTGGTTAGTCCTAATAGCGGGCAAAGCTAGGCAAAAAGGTGGCAATCTGGGGGAAAGCCATCAGTATAATGGTACAAATAATCAAGGCGGCAAGGAAGGGGAATATCCCCTTGAAGATGTTCCCGAGGGGTACTTCAGGAGCGATTCCCTTGATGACAAATACATTTACCCCCACCGGCGGTGTGATTACCCCCATCTCGCCTACTAGCACAACTAACACCCCAAACCATATCATGTCAATGCCGAGGGTTTTAAGCACTGGGTAGAAGATAGGAATGAGGAGCACGACCATGGCCATAGAATCCATAAAGAAGCCACCTACGAAAAAAATGAAGACTATGACCCCGACAATGCCAACTGTCGGTAAAGGCAGCCCCCCTACCCAGTCAGCCAAAGCGAAGGGTATCTTGGATATAGCCATGAAGTGACCAAAGATTATCGCCCCGGCAATAATGAATAAAACCATACAGGACGTTCGCACGGCATCCTTACCAGCCTCCCAAAACGCTCGCCAGTTAATTTCACGCCTGGCTAGACCGATGACCAGAGCCCCGGCGGCTCCAATCGCTCCGGCCTTAGTGGGGCTGAACCAGCCCATAAATAACCCACCGATGACCAGACCGAATAAAATCAGGGCCTCAATAACTCCGGTGCTCGCTCTCAGCTTTTCTCCCCAGCTGGTTGGGGCTCCAGGGGGACCGGCGGCAGGATTGCGCAGGCAAATAAGAAAAACGGTTAGGACAAAAAACAGGCTAAGCAGTATCCCCGGCAATACCCCGGCGACAAAAAGTTTGCCTATGGACTCCTCGGTAAGAAACCCGTAGACAAGGAGGATGGTGCTCGGCGGGATAAGAACGCCTAGCGTGCCGGCGGCAGCAACAGTGCCCGTGGCCAGCGTATCATCGTATTTGTACCTCTTCATCTCGGGGAGGGCTATCTTGCCCATGGTCGCTGCCGTAGCCGTCGACGAACCGCATATGGCCGCAAAACCGGCGCAGCCAAGCACGGTAGCCATGGTCAGACCGCCGCGGAACTGCCCTACCCAGTCATAGGCCGTGTCATAAAGCCTCCGGCTGATTCCGGCAGCGAAGGCGAAGGAACCCATGAGGATAAACATCGGGATAGCACTTAATGGGTAAGAGGTAAATTGCTCGAAGATATCTCGGCCTAGAAGACTAAATGATGTGCCTGTACCGGCTATGTAAGCAAAACCAGCCATCCCGACCAGGGCCATAGCGAAAGCGACCGGCACTCTTAAAAGAAACAAGAAGAGAAGAACAACGATGCCAATAATTCCGACGACCTCCGGGCTCATCTTTTTACCGCCCGGATTATTGAACTAAAGAGCCTCTGTAAGACCACCAGACACACCGGGATGCTGGCCAGGGCAATCCAGTAGGCGGGAAGACAACGGGGTACGGGAGCCGTGCAGGTCGTCTCCCCTCCGACTTGAAAGTAATGACCCATCACAGTAAGTCGCCAAACAATCAGAACGAAGAGTCCTAATACAAGAAGAGAAACAATGCTCTCGATAACGGCTTGGGCACGCTGAGGCAGCTTGGCAACTATAAACTCTACCCGGACGTGACGGCCAATAATCAAGGCCATAGCGCAGGCAAAAGCAATAGCCATGCTCTGGAAAACCCCGACCCAGTCAGTAGCACCAAGGAGAGGTGTGTTAAAGAGCTTAGACCCAGTGACATCGATGATGGTGACAAGCATCATCGCCAGCAACCCAGCTACCCCTACCCACTCAAACCAGCCGCTTAACCGATTATTGAACTTATCAAATTTTTCTAACACTGAGCTCCACTCATCAGTCTAGGCGGGTGCGGGGGATTTGGCCCCCGCACCCGACCATTAAAGGGTCTCACCTAGGGCAGTAGTATAACATATTTACCCTATCAGAAGCTTACTCTGTTACCTCTGGAGGCCCGGCGGCTGACACTATGTGCCAGGCTATCTGTTTTTCCGTCCAGAAGTCAATTCGCTCCTTGATATAATCAATCCAGCTATTAACCTCTGTCTCGGAATACCCGGCGGCCACCATGTTGGCTATATAATCATCTATTACCGGTGCCACAGCTGCCTCCCACCTTGCCGCCTCAGTGTCAGAAAGGTAAATAAACTCTACACCATTTGCCTCACCAGCCGCTTTGCCGAGGTAGTCTACGGAATTCCACATCAACTGAGACCGCTCAGCGTACTCTCCGACGAGCTCGTCAAAGATGATTTTAATGTCTGTCGGCAAACTATTGTAGGTGTCCTTGTTCATCACGCAATAGAAGGGATAGGGAAAGGTGATTTGCCATATTGACGTTGTATATTTGCAAACCTCAGCAAACTTGAAGGCAAAGAGTGTTTCAAAGTTTGAAGATTCTCCATCAATCTCACCTTTAGAGATGGCTTCGTTAGTTTCCGGCATCGGTGTGCCATCCGGGGTTGCACCTAGGGCGGAAATAACCTCGCCAGCAAGCCCAGGAGCTCTTAGGGTTAGCCCCTGCAAATCCTCCAGCGTGCGCACTGGCACATCACGCGTGGTTATGTTACTGGGGGTGGAGGTATTCATCCAGAGCACTACCACATCATCCCATTCCGCGGGCAAGAATTCCTTGTAGAAATCATTGGCAACGTGACCACCTACCCAGCCACTGGGGTAGCCGAGGGGCAAACCAATACATTCGGTAACCGGCATGCGACCCGCGGTGTAATAGACATGGGAATAGCCTATATCGGCAACTCCGTCAATTATCCCTTGGAACATCGCCGTAGGTCCAAGCAAGGTGCCGCTATCAAAGTAATCAACCTGTACCAGGCCACCAGTGCGCTCTTCTAAATCGGCACAAAATTCTCCTAGTATCTTGGCTTGACTAGTCGGGGTATTAAAGTAATTAGCTACTGTTAGCTCTATCGGGTACTCTACCTCCGGTTCTGTCGGTGTCGTCGGCGTCGTCGGCGTCGTCGGCGTCGTCGGCGTCCCCTCATCTCCTCCGCAGGCAGTAAAGAAAGGAAATGCCAGCAAGGCGAGAGCTAAGAAGATAAATAATAGTTTCTTTTTCACTTGAACTCCTCCTTAGTTTATAATGCTTTTCTACAAGATATTAATTGTCACCTCATCTGTCACCTCCTTGGTGCCTTTGGCCCCCGATTTCACACTTCCTTATCTAAATGCAAAAAGGCTCAGAAGCACACCAACGCTTAGGTCTTCTGAGCCCTTCCACTATACACAGTACCCTGTTTCCCCTTATCATTAATCCCCCCACTCTTTAATCAATATGTGGCTTGATGAACGGAAAGTGTATAAGGTACCGGACTGTATTAGTGTTAAGTGATTCTTATCAAAATTCTAAGTGCCTTAATTTAGCACTAGTTCTAATCTATGTCAATCGTTTTGCCGATATATCAATTGACGTTGAGTGCCGTGATTATTGCCTTTGGATATACCTTTTGGTATATTACCATATAGTAAATATGACTGGTATATTACCATGAGGTGTATATGATGTCAATACCTTTTAGTTATATAATTGAAAATAAACACAACGAAAGGACAAAGAATTGAAAGATCCATTAAAGATAGATTCCGGATACATCTCTGGGACTGCAGTTGGCGAACCTGGCAAGGAAGTACATGTCTATCGTGGAATCCCTTATGCCGCTCCACCGATAGGCGATTTGCGCTGGAAGCCGCCGCAACCGGTGACTCCATGGGCGGAGACTCTCCAGTGCACCGAATTTAAGCCCATAGTCCCACAAGCCAACCTCGGCGATTTACCCCCCTTCCCTCAAATCTTACCGTGGAGCGAAGACTGCCTTTACCTGAACATCCTGACGCCAGCCAAAAAGACCACCGATAAGCTACCGGTAATGGTCTGGCTGCATGGCGGTGGCTACCAGCTGGGTAGCGGCAGTGACCCGCTCACCAATTCCCCACGCCTACCCCAGTACGGCATAGTGCTGGTAAACGTAAACATGAGGCTCAACACGCTCGGTCTACTGGCTCACCCCTTACTCTCTGAGGAATCAGCCAAAGGTGTTTCGGGGAATTACCTGTTCCTGGATATGCTGGCTGCCCTCCAGTGGGTGCAGAAGAACATCGCTGCCTTCGGCGGCGACCCGAAAAATGTCACCATCTTCGGCGAGTCCGGGGGCGGGGTCAAGGTTGCTAACCTGATGGCTTCACCTCTGGCCAAGGGGCTTTTCCAGAGAGCTCTTTGTGAGAGCGGAACATCGATCAAAGCGTTCTCAACCAGCAAACCCCTGAAAGAGCTAGAAGCTATGGGGGAGAAATTCTTGGCTAAGCTCGGCATCAATAAGGAGAAAGACCCGTTGGCGGCGGCTCGCGCCCTTCCCTGGGAGAAAATTATAGAAACTGATAACACCCTGACCAAAGAGCTGGCTATGCTCGGGCCGGAGGGGCTCTGGGATGCCGGCGTGGACGGCTGGTTCCTAGCAGATACACCGGCCAACATCTTTAAGGCAGGCCAACAGAATGATGTCCCCCTTATGGTGTGTGCCAACCTTGGGGAAGTGACCGGTCCGGGGGTACTGGTGTTTCCCTTCTTAATTCCGGGTTATGTGGATATGCTTTCTAGCGTGAGCCGGGCTGGTCAAAAGGGCTACGCCGCTCTTTTTGACCACGTTCCGGCGGGCTGGAAGCGGGAGGGTTGTATCTCCACCCACGCCATGGAGCTTGGCTACGTTTTCGGCGATTGGGATAACACAGCTGGTAACTGGCCAATATTATACTTCCTCGCCATGGAGTCCGGGGCTAAATCACCAGACCCTGGGCTTACTGATATAGATAGAAAGGTCTCCGAAGAGATGATGAGCATGTGGACTCAATTTGCCAGAACGGGTGACCCGAACGTCAAAGGGCTGATTAACTGGCCAGTTTACGACACGACCGACCGCTATCTATACATCGCCGAGCCGTTGGCGGTAAAATCAGGATTCTCTAAAATTGGCCCAAATGACGGGGAGTAGAGGCATCATTTGCCCAAATAGTAAAGCTTTAGCTTATTGCACTTTTTAGCAGTTTGTTTATTATAAGCTTTGTAGTTATTTGCAGATATATACCTAAAAGGTATTGACGCCATATATACCTAATGGTAATATACTAAGTTGAACAGAGTCCGGCTTATTAAATGAAAGATTTATGAGGTACCAAATCGCTTTAGTTTTAGATTAAGCTCACAAGGTTATAAGTCGTCTTAGTTCAACACTAGTTCTCAATCTTGTCAATACTTCTTTCGCTCTTTTACTGCATAAGCAAACTGCCGCCTCTAGGCGAGGGACTGATTGTGACAGTCATTTATGCTAATATGTCAATGGTAATTTCGACAAGACGGAACAATTCCCAGGGTTTGTCCATTATAGTTGTTATATATTATTAAGGAGTCTTTAATGAAAGAGACGGAGCAATACTGGAACCCGATTCTGGAAACGCTGCCCCGTGAGAAGCTTGCGGAGCTACAGCTAAAGAAGTTTAAGAGCATATTTAACTGGGCATATGAGCACTCCAAGTTTTATCACAAGCTATATACTGAGGCTGGTATCGAGCCCGGCGACATCAGGACATTTGAGGATATAAGAAAAATACCCAAGGTAGAGAAATCGATGATGAGGGCTATCCAAGGGAAAGAGCCCTACCCCTACGGAGATATGCTGGCCATGCCCCTGGAGAGGGTTACTATATATCATCAGACCAGCGGCACCACCGGCCAGCCGGTATATCAGGCCGATAGTTGGCAGGACTGGGAGTGGTGGGCTGAAGCCTGGGCTTGCCTGTTATACGCTCAGGGATACCGGGACCATGATCGCCTCTTTTTGCCCTTCGGTTACAACATCTTCGTCGCCTTCTGGGGTGCCCACTACGGGGCTGAGAAGTTGGGCTGTGAGGTAGTCCCCGGCGGTGTGCTCAATACCGAGGGCCGGATACTGAAAATACAGGAGCTGAGAGCCACTGCCATAGCGGCGACTCCGACCTACGTGCTGGGTATGGCCGATACCGCCAGAAGGAAGCTGGGTATAGACCCGGCCAAAGACTTACAGGTAAGAAAGATAACCGTGGCCGGTGAAGCCGGGGGCAGCGTCCCGGCGACCAAAAAAAGGATGGAGGAGGCGTGGGGGGCCAAGGTATATGACCACGTTGGCGCCACCGAGATAGGTGCCTGGAGCTTCGAATGCCGCTACCAGTCCGACCTGCATATTAATGAGGCTCTGTTCCTAGTGGAGATAGAGGATATCGACAGCGGAGAGATTATTACCGAACCGGGGAGGAGGGGCAAGATGGTGATAACCGCCCTCGACCGCATGGCTCAGCCCTGCATCAGGTTTGATTCCAAAGATGTAATTGAGTGGAGCCCCGATAAGTGTGAGTGCGGGCGGACTTTCCGGATGCTGAAGGGCGGCGTTGTCGGCCGGGCTGATGATATCACCAAGGTGAAGGGGGTATTGCTAGCGCCGACCTCGATTGAGGAAGTAGTCAGGAGCATCCCAGAGCTGAGTGACGAATATGAGGTGCTGGTGACCAAAAAGGGCGACCTTGATGACATTACGTTGAAGGTGGAATTGACCACGGGACAGCAGAATAATATTGAAACAATCCGGGCTAAGCTTATTGACCAGCTTAGGGTAAAAACCAACTTGGGGTATAACCTGGAGTTCCATGAATATGGCACCTTGCCGAGGTATGATGTTAAGGCTAAGAGGTTCAAGGACCTTAGGAAAGGTTCAAGGACTTAAGACACAAGGAGTGATAAAATGGTAGAGAGTTACCAGCTAAAAGAAATGGCGGAAAAGATCCGAGCGATTAAGGAAGCCGCCACCGAACTACAGAATATTTGCGGCGGAATTCAGGCCGTGAAAAGAAATGTTGACCGTATTCTGGCCAGCGTTAAAATGCTTGAAATTAATATCAGTGACGTATTAGGCATCGCTTAAATAACATATATTATATAATCTTAAAGGGGGTGAGTAATGTCGTTAAAGGGTAAAGTGGCTTTTGTCAGCGGTTCTTCAGGGCGGCATGGAATCGGGCGGGCTATTGCCTTGGCCCTGGCGCGGGACGGTGCCGACGTCGCCACGTGCGGCTTTGGGCACTTCGAGGGGGCGGAGGCGGTGGCTGAGGAGATAAGGAAGCTGGGAAGAAGGTCTACTGCCGTCAAGATAGACGTCCGCGACGCCCAGGAAGTGCAAAAAGGGCTGGACAAGGTCAAGGCTGAGTTGGGGGCAGTTAGCATACTGGTCAACAACGCCGCCCAAATGGGCCACTTCATACGTATCCATAGGGAGACAATAGAGGAGTTTGATAACGAGGTAAAAGTCTGCCTGCATTCCGCCTTCTACTGTATCAAGGCGGTCTGGGCGGACATGTGCGAGAACAAGTGGGGGCGCGTTGTCAATATCAGTTCGGTAGCCGGCGTTATGGGAGGCGATGGGCAGGCCAGCTACGGTGCGGCCAAGGCAGGTCTAATTGCCCTGGCCAAAACGGTGGCCATTGAGGGTGCTAAGTTCAACATAACCGGTAACACCGTCATCGTGGGCGTCGCTCAGACCGACGCCCCGCTGGTTAAGGAGGCCACCGATAGTCTGGGTAAGAGGCTGCTGTGGCGGCGACCAGCCGACCCGGAGGAGATTGCTAACGCCGTCGCCTATTTGGCATCAGATAAGGCTAAGTATATGAGTGGGGCGACCATGAACATGATGGGGGGCTTGGACTTATTTGTGGTATAAAAAGTGATTGGGAAAGGAGGTATCTGCTAAAATAAGTATGAGGTGTGCGAAAGATGAATAATACAAAGGCCACAATAATTGCTGGTGGTATGTGCAAGTTTGGTGTCAGGCAAGCAAGCTATCTAGATATGGTCCAGGAGGCAACTAAAGCCTGTCTTGATGATCTACCTGGGCTTACGCCCAAGCATATCGATGGCCTGCTTTTTTCCTCCACCTTTGTCGGCAGGCGCTCATGCCAGGCTAATACCGCACCCGTGGTAGCCGAGAGGCTTGGAATAAAGCCAACCTCTATCTGCGCCAGAGTTGACGTTCTATGTGCCGGTGGTAGCACTGGTATTCTTCTGGCAAAGGGGCTTGTTGAGAGTGGTATGGCAGAGGTAGTTCTGGTAGTTGGCTGTGAGAAGGTTTACACGCCGGAGCTGTGGCAAATTCAGTACGATGAGATTGCCGCCATAGACCATGACTGGGATGCATTTTCAGGTATCGGCCCGCCACCTGTTTGGTTTGCGGCCATTGCCAAAGAGCATATGAAGCATTACGGAACTACCAGAGAACAGCTGGCAGCAGTATCGGTAGCCAACTACGGCCATGGAACGACCAATCCCAAGGGCCATTTTCAGAAGGAGTTAACAATGCAAGAGGTAGTAGAAGCTAAAGTTGTAGCGGCACCCCTGGGGTTATTTGACTGCTGCCCTTTGTCTGATGGCGCGGCGGCCGTGATTATCGCTAGTGAGGAGAAGGCAAAAGAACTCAGTGACCGGCCCCTTGTCTACATTCGGGGTGGTGCTCAGGTATCACTTCACAGCGTATCAGCTAACTGGCCCGGGGAGCACCTTGGTGATTGGGCGCATATGAAACTGGCCGTTAAAAAGGCTTATGAAAACACGGGGTTTAAACCCAGCGATATCGATGTCATGCAGGTGCACGATTGCTTCAGCATTTCCCAGATAGTCGAAGTTGAGGAATTGGGCTTCTGTAAGAAGGGCGAAGGTGGTCCCTTTGTCGCTTCCGGTGAGACCAAGATTGGCGGCAAGATTCCGACCAACACTGACGGCGGTCTTCTCTCTGTCGGACATCCCTTTGGGGCTACCGGGATTCGCCAAGGAATAGAGATAATGAAACAGCTCCAGGGTAGGGCGGCGCTCCAAGTCAAGGATGCCACCAACGCCCTCACCCATAACCTGAGTGGTGGTAATGTGGAACATACCATCGTAGTCTATAGCAAAGAACCCAAGAAGTAGAGGAGAATCATGACAGAGAACATAGGAGTACCTTTCCTTGAGGGTCGTTACTCGCCCACGTTAGATATGTGGCCCATAGAGGCCAAGGAGTTTAACCGAATCCATACCTTCTACGATAACCTGAAAGAAGGAAAGTACACTACAACAAAATGTAAAGGGTGTGGGTACATCAGCTATCCCCCACGGGTAGTTTGCCCCGAGTGTTATAGCGAGGATCTTGAGTGGATAGAATTACCCACTAAAGGCAAGGTTATTACATTTGTGGAAAAGTCGATTGCCATCCCGATTGGCTTCGGAGAACCATTAATTGACGCTTGGATTGATTTGGGTAAAGATAGCCCGGTGAGACATGTCTTCAGCCGGGTGATAAATTGCGAGTCGGGAGGAATTAAAGAGGGCGATGAAGTCCGCTTTGTAGTTTTCGATGTGCCGGGACACCCAATTGAGTGGCGCAAGGAGAAGTGGATAGCCGAAAGGGTCTACTTCGCTTTTGAACCGGTGAAGTAGTCCAGTTGACACTTTCTAGCGGTTTGTGTAATCAAAGGCTTTTCTTTTTTCAACCGGTTTTAAAAGTACAGTCAATATAAGGCCAGCAATGCCCGCAGCCGCACAGATTATAAAAGCCAACTGATAACTGCTGGTTAAGTCAAATATAAAACCTGTAATAAATGGACCAGCCGCAGCTCCAATGGTAAATCCAACGTGAACAACTCCGTAAATTAAACCGTGTGAGCTAATCCCAAAAAGCCAGGCTGTTATGGGGGATTCTGATGCACCCATTCCCCCAGAAGCGAAGCCAGCGACAACAATAAAGAGGTAAAGCATCCATTCTTCTGCAGCCAGGGGCAACCATAACAAGGCTGCCGACATCATAACGAATCCAATGATGTAAATCTGCCTATTTCCTACTCTGTCAGCAAGGGCACCAAGTATATAATTACCTAAAATAACCAACGCACCCCTTGCCGCCAATATGTTGGCGGCACTGACTGGTGATATTTCCAAGTCAATAGCATATTGCACAATATGCACCACAATGGCGTAGGTTCCGAACCCATAGCAGAAAAACAAGCCGAATAGTATCCAGAACTGTGTAGTTCTAATTGCCTCCTTGAAGGAAAATGAGTTAGTAATTGATTGCGCTGCCTGGTACTTTCCTTTGGTTTCAGCATCAGGAAGTTGCCTCATTTGAGTCGGGTCACGTTTTATAAACTGGGCAGCTATAACCACAAATAGAAAAACTGCGATGCCCACTATGATAAGGGACAGATGCCAGTCATAAGTAGCTAAAAGACGGCTGATAAGCGGCGGTCCAATCAGTCCACCTATGCCTAAGCCAGCGATGACAATGCCGGTCATTAGTGTCCGTCTCTTATCGAACCATCTGGCAACGGTTGACAATAGCGGAACCCAAACGCCACTCATGCCGATGCCTATTAAGACTCCCCAAAACAGGTAAAGCTGCCAGAGAGCGCTAATTTGTGACATCAGCAGATAACCTAGACCTAAAAGGATGCTACAGAATGTCAATACCACCCGAGGTCCGAACCTGTCATTAAGTGCCCCAACGACAATACCCAACACTCCATATATAAACATGGACAGGGAAAAGGCACCTGAAGTGACAGCTCTATCCCAGCCAAACTCTTCTAACAATGGATTGAAGAAGACACCAAAAGAATTATATGCGGCCCACGACACCACGAAAATAAAGAAGGCGGCTATAACCACGATATAGCCGTAGAAAAATCGCGGTCTAGTCCCAGGGGATTGCGGCACTCGTTGTATAGGCATGATAGAGCTATTTTATATAGTTCATTCTGGACACTATTTATTATGGAGAACGTATTGTGTTATCGAAATCCAATTATAGCACGTGGCGACTATAATCTAGAAGAGCGAGCTGTGATAATCCTTAGCAAAGGTCGCCATTGAATGTTTTTTTACCGTGGAGTATCATTAACACTGACGATTATTCCCTGGGCGGTCAAGATGTCATCCAAACTTACCTGACCACGGTATCAAAGGCTAATATCCTTCCTAATGACCGTACTGACCAGTAGGTGGTGTTGTGAATCAGATAAAGACAGAAAATGGCTACATTTCCGGGCTGGTCTTAGGTGAACCTGGCAAAGAGGTACATGCCTATCTTGGGATTCCCTACGCGGCTCCGCCCACGGGCGACCTGCGCTGGAGACCCCCGCAGCCGGTTGCTTCATGGTCAGGTGTCCGCGATTGTACCGTTCCCGGTACGCAAGCTCCACAGGCACCCAGACTCCTTCCCGCCCCGGTTGAAACGAGCGAAGACTGCCTCTGGCTGAGCGTCATGACGCCGGCAAAGAATACCTCGGACAAATTACCGGTTATAGTTTGTATGCACGGCGGCGGTTACAGAATTGATAGTGCCGCTAATCCAACCTATAACAACTTCCGATTACCACAGCACGGTATAGTTCAAGTGAATGTCAATATGCGGATTGGTGCCATGGGCTTATTAGCCCACCCCTTACTTTCCCAGGAATCTCCCAAAGGTGTTTCTGGGAACTACATGTTACTGGATATAATAGCCGCCCTGAAGTGGGTGCAGAAGAACATCGCCGCCTTTGGCGGCGACTCCAACAATGTCACCATATGGGGTTATTCCAGTGGCTCGGCTAAGGTTATATATCTAATGGCTTCACCTTTGGCCAAAGGGCTTTTCCACAAGGCTATTTGTCAAAGCGGGATTCCGGCCGATTTTTATGCTCTGCATCCTCGTCCGATGAAGGAAACAGAGGAGCTGGGTGAGAAACTGTTGGCTAAGCTCAGCGTGGATAAGGAAGCTGACCCGCTGGCTGCAGCCCGTGCTCTACCCTGGGAGAAAATCATAGAAGCTGATTCCGCCCTAGCTATGGAGGCTGGTGGCCTTTACGACCTTTGGGGTATCTGGGACATATCGTTAGGCGGCTGGTTTATGCCAGATTCACCGTTAAACGTCTTCCAGGCTGGCCAGCAGAATGCAGTCCCCTTCATCATGGGTGGTAACTTGGGTGAAATAACTGGCCCGGGCATGATGCTGATGCCGGAAACGATTCCATATTATGTGAAAATGTCTTTGGGTGCGAGCAAAATTAATATCAAGTCGTATGCCTACATCTTTGACCAGGTTCCCAGTAAATGGAGACAAGAAGGTTGCGTATCCACCCACGCCATGGAGACTGCCTACATGTTTGGTAATGTGGATGAACCACGTGAATGGGAAGTGCTTTACTTCCTGGCCAAGCAATCCGGGGCTAAATCAAAAGACCCCGGGGTGACCGATGTGGATAGAAAGGTCTCCGAAGAGATGATGAGCATGTGGACTCAATTTGCGAAGACGGGAGACCCAAACGTCAAAGGGCTGATTAACTGGCCTGCCTACGAAGCATCATCCGATCAATATCTCTATATAGCTGAACCGTTAGAAGTAAAATCAGGCTTCTCTAAGATTGGGCCCGATTAAATAATTGTTTCCTCTAGTTAATAGGCTGCTCTGCTTATAATTAATTTTCTACTTTCTTCTTCTCGGCGTGTTCCAATATGGGCTTTTACACTTTGGGCACACTTTCGGTTGGAAATTCTCCAGGTTTTCAAATTCACCTTTTATATTTCTGGGCACCCAAATTTGTCCACATCTTTCACATTTGAAAGCAGGAATTTGTATTGTTCCCATAATGCTCATAGTGTATCACAACTTTGTATTAATTTTCAATTATATACCTAATATATACCTAAAAGGTATTGACGCCATATATACCTAATGGTAATATACCAAAAAGTGTGTCCAAAGGTAATAAACGGAGTAATCAAAATTGACGCGAGATAGGAGGGGATTACAGATAGCAAAGACCTACTAACAAAGGAGGAATTCAAATGCAAAGGAAACTAATTATTGGTTTATTGGTTTTGGCGTTGATTGCAGTGCCCGTGTTCGCTACCGCCTGCGAAGAAGAGGTAGCCCCACCGTCCGGCGGAGAAGAGGTAGCCCCACCCGACGGCGGAGAAGGGGCTGAAACATCGCCCTGTGGTGATTTTAGCTTCGAAAAATCGGGGGTGACTATAACTTCCATGACTATGGTAGCCGCTACCGATAGTGTACCTGAACATTGCGAAATCATCGGGCAGATAGATACTGATAGCATCGGTTTTGCGGTCGAACTCCCTACGGACTGGAATGGCAGGTTCTACATGGCAGGCAATGGCATTTATGCCGGCAGCATTTCATTTGACGAAATGAATGTAGGCCTAAGCATGGGTTACGCGACGGCATCCACAGATACGGGGCATGATGCAGGACCTGACCCGTTCACGGCAATGCTTGACGCTTCTTTCGCCTACAACAACCCGGAAGCAGAAATCGATTACTGCTACCGTGCGGTTCATGAGACGGCAGTGACGGCCAAAGAAATCATAGAGGCCTATTACGGTGAACTGCCCAGTTATTCCTACTTTGTTGGCTGCTCAACCGGCGGGCGGCAAGGTTTGGTGGAAGCACTACTATACCCAGAGGATTTTGACGGGATTGTGGCAGGGGCTCCTGCGCTCGATTTCTCCGGGGTACAAATGTGGGGTATCTGGAATGCGCAGGCGTTACTGGGTGATGGCAATATACCGGCTGAAAGCCTCTCCATACTGGAGGACGCCGTCTACGAAAAGTGTGATGGTGTTGATGGGCTGGTAGATGGCCTCATCGATGACCCCCGCAATTGCACCTTTGACCCCGCCACAGACCTCCCCCCGGGCAGTTTCACACCTGCCCAAGTGGAAGCCCTGGAAAAAATCTACGGCGGCGTTAGAAACTCTCAGGGTGAATTACTCTACCCGGGGGTGCTTCTCGGTACAGAGGTCACTGCACCCGGGATGATGGGGCCGGCCAGTGGCTGGGCCATGTGGGTGATTAGCACTATGGGACCCAGCCTGCAGCTCATGATTGGGGACGAATTTATGAAGTATATGGCTTTCGAGGTAGACCCCGGCCCTGACTATGACTGGACAACTTTTAATTTTGACACCGACCCCCCCAAAATGGCATACATAGAATCAATCCTTAATGTGACTGACCCGGATTTGTCGGAGTTTGAGGCTAACGGTGGCAAGATAATTCAATACCACGGATGGGCCGACATGGCGCTTAACTCCATGATGTCAGTCAATTATTATGAGTCTGTCCTCGGCTTTATGGGTGTTGAAGATACAATGGACTTCTACAGGCTGTACATGGTTCCGGGTATGTTTCATTGTGGGGGTGGAGCCGGGTGTGACTTTGTCGATTGGTTTACAGCTCTGGTAAGCTGGGTAGAAGGTGGTATCGCCCCCGAAGGACTTATCGGCTCACATATTGAGGGCGGTGACGTTGTTAGGACTCGCCCGCTTTATCCCTATCCTGGGGTAGCTGTATATACTGGCAGTGGTAGTATAGACGACGCTGCTAATTTTATTTGCAGTGGATGTGAGTAATTGATTTGGGGAGGGGGTCAGACTCCCCCTCCCCTTCTTTTTTACGGGCTTTCTTAGCCCGTACCTGGGTATGTCGGGTTAGCTAGTCAGGTGAGGCTGACTGGTTCTAGCTATTTAAATATTCAGAATCATCCGAACGTTAATAGCATTTTGCTGGTGGGCTCTGTCAGGGGAAATCAGGGTGCTGCAGGATGTTTCCTCCTTTCTGCCGAGTAGCTTAAATTATCTCCCCCACCCCTCCCGTAATTGTAGCCCTGACTGAAATCGGGCAAGTGGCATCCCACCTTTTTAATTCGTAAGGTCATATTCATATGAAAAAGACCTTGGAACACGCTAGAATAAACAGGATTTCACCAGCCACCATAGAGCTGCTCATCCACGAGAGAAATAGCGGTAAAAGCCTCAGGCGGCTGGGCCAGATGTTTGGCGTAAGCCATGAGCGGGTGAGGCAGATCTTGGCTGAACACAGCCCAACACGAGTTACGTTCTTAGCTGAAAACGCGGTTGCGGTTAAGCTGGGCTACCCGGTCACGTGGCTCATCAAGCTAAGAAAAGAGGGTATTATAAACCCGATAAAGCCCGGTGGTCATTGGCTTTATTCGGAGGAACAAGTTAGACAAATACCATCGCTTATTGCCGAGATGAGAAGGTGTGATCGATGCGGCAAGCTACGCCCACTAGGCTGCCGGAAGTTCTGTAGAGAGTGCAGCCAGCATAGGAAAAGGCACCACTACAGAAGTCTGAGCCCAGAAGAGAAGGCGGAGCATCGAGAACAAAGTTTAGCCTGGCGGAAGGCAAATCCGGAGAAATGGAAAAAGATATCGTCTAGAGCGCAAAGGAAATACCGCGGCAAGCGAGAGCTATTTGAATACCAAAAATCCCCATAAATACATAAGGTCATAATAGTTTGTTTTGCTGCTCAGGTCACCAAAGAGGCTTTTGTGCAGTTACAGGTAAAAGAGGGAGTTCTACCTATCCTACAGTATGGTAGGTGATACCGGGCTCGCATCCTCGGCGGAGCGGCGGGAATAGGTGGTAGAGGACGAGCCTTGGGGAGGATGAGTAGTGGGCGATACCGGGCTCGCATCCTCGGCGGAGCGGCGGGAATAGGTGTAGAGGACGAGCCCTGGGGAAGATGGGTGGTGGGCGGTACCGGGCTCGAACCAGTGACCTCTGCGATGTCAACGCAGTGCTCTAACCAACTGAGCTAACCGCCCACTAGAGTAAAATTAATTCTACTAAATACCCCGACTTCGGTCAAGGCGCTGGCCCCGCAGACGGCGCTCGATAAAGCTGACCGCAAAAAGGAGCACCCCGCTGGCCAGCAGCCCCCCCAGGTCCAGATACCTTATCTCGAAAATCTTGCTCACCAGCGCCATACCCCCACCCCCGATAATCGCCGCCAGCGCACCCAAGGAAGTGACCTTCAGCTTATCCTTATAAAAGCCAGCCAGCACCGGCAAAATCACGCCGGCGGTATAGACGGTATAAGCAAAGAGCAGTGAGCTTATCACCCCTTTAAGCGCCAGCGCCACTAGCAACGAGATTATCCCCAGTAGCACTATCCCCCATCGGGAAAGCTTAAGCAGCTTATCCTGGTCCAGCGAGGGCTTAAACCGCCCCACGATATCCACCGAAAGGATGGTGCTCGCCGTCAGCAGGCAGGTGTCGGCGGAAGACATCACCGCTCCCAGCAGCGCCGCCAGCACGACGTAACCCAATATCGGCGGCAGGACATCGGTTATCACCATGGGGAAGGCCTGCTCCGGCGAAATGCCGGGGAAAAGCGTCGAGGCCCCCATGCCGATGAGAGTAATACCCAAGGCAAAGGGGATAATCAGCGCCGCCGCCCAGAAGACCGAGGTGCGGGCCGTCCGCCCGTCCCTGGCACAAAAGAGGCGGGAATACATATCCGGCCCCACCACATAGGTCAACCCCACTAACAGGAGTAAGGAGACCAGCTCGTAGCTGCCGAAAGACTCGCTTACGGGAAAAGAAAAATGGTCAGCGGGTAGAGCCGTCTCCAGTCCCCCCCACCCCCCGACCCGGGAAAGCACTAAAGCCAGCCCGCCGAAGATGCCCAGGAAGATTATCCCTATCTGGATAATATCGGTGCGGATAACGGAATATTGTCCACCGAGGACGGTATAGGTGATAAAGACGACGCTGAAGATAATCATCCACATCGTCGGGTCACCCATCCCCAGCACGCTTAATATCTTACCTGAAGCCACAATCTGGGCAGCGATAACCCCCACCCAGGAAACAACGATAAGAATGGAAGCAGCCAGCCCGATGCGCTTATCGTACTGCTTCTCCACCAGCTCGGGCAAAGTGTAAAGCCCGAACTTGCGCACCTTGCCCGCCAGGAAAATCCCCAAAACTATCAGGCCCACTGTCCCCACCAGCAGCCACCACATCCCGGTCAGCCCCTGTGAAAAGCCCAACCCCGCCATGCCCACCGTGGCCGAACCGCCGATAATGGTCGCCAGCAGCGAGCCGGTGATAAAAAAGGGAGAGCCGCTTCTGCCCGCCACAAAGAAATTAGCCACCCCCCTCGCCTTCCGCCGGCTCCACAGCCCGATGGCAATCATGGCCACGAAATAAACGATGACGATTGTCAGTCCCGTCATTACGCTATGTCTGTCCTTCTCCTGAAAATGGTCAAACCAACCGAGGGCATGTTGGCTCTATAGATAAAAAGACCGGCTCAGAGATATATCGGTCGGGGTCACCTGCCTGGCTTGGCGCTGCCGATAAGGGCAACCTCTATATTCTTACCGCAGTGGGGGCAGATAACATTAAGAACAACGGGTTGCAACATTACACGTTCGGCAACGGCGGTAACCATCGAGTCGATACTATCCAAGCGGTTGTCCAGCATGTCGAGGCGCTGCTTGATGCGTTCCAGGTCTTGCGTCTTGCTGGCTTTCGCCACGGGCTTAACTTTCTCCGCCAATCAGACACCTCTCGAAATGATAATGGTAAGCCACATTATATGGGTAAAAATTCACGATGTCAAAGCCCCTCTCTTTCCCCCCCCCCAAGTTTTTCTTCCCACCCAATACCCACCCTACAGGGGTTAGACCCCTATATACCCTTTATTTGGCGGTTTTAAAGAGCAGCGGGTGGGAATAGATAAAACCGGGGTGGGGAAGCTGCGTAGCCCCAGAACGAATTCTAGAGGGAGAATTCCCTCTAAGGGTGGGCAGGGTGGGACAGAAAGACATTCGCTAACAAGGTGGTGAGTGGGGTTGGGATTGATAAGAACCCCACCGAAAATGTATTGATTTATTAAAAACATCGTCTTATACTAGGAACTAACAAATTCTGAAGGAGGGAGCCAATGCCCGAGAAAGAAATCGGCAAGGTAAGCGACTTCTTCGCTCGGCCGGTGGTGGCGGGTATCGAGATGAGCGGCAGCATCAAAATGGGCGACAAAATCCATATCAAGGGCCACACTACCGATATGGAATTTATTGTCGACTCAATGCAAATCGACAACGCCAACGTTACCGAAGCCAAGGCCGGAGACTCCGTTGGCATCAAGGTAGCCGACCGGGTAAGGCGGGGTGACATCGTCTACAAAGTCACCGACTAAAAGCCAATCTCTAATCTAGAAAGCGAAAAATATGGCACTAAAGGTACTGATAGAACGTCACGTAAAAAAGGGTAAAGAAGGCTACCTCATTGAACTTTTGAACAACCTGCGCACCGAGTTAATCGAGCAGCCAGGCTATGTCTCCGGCGAGCTGCTCCAGAGCCAGGAGGATAAGTCCACCATCTTTGCCCTTAGCACCTGGCAGAGCGAACTCGACTGGCAATCCTGGAAAGGCGACCCCAAGCGCTTAGAGGTTGAGGCCAAGATTGAACCCCTGCTGACCGAACCGTCCAAGCTGACGGTGGCTACATCTTTTTAGCGGTTAGACCCTTCACCAGATTAGCCATCTCGATGGCGCTGACCGCGGCCTTAAAGCCCTGGTTCCCCTCTTTGGTTCCGGCCCTTCCGATGGCCTGCTCCAGGTTCTCGGCGGTGATTACGCCGTAGATAACCGGTAACCCCACCTCCAGCCCCACCATGGCAATTCCCTTGGTCACCTCGGCGGAAATATAGTCGAAGTGAGGCGTCCCTCCCCGCACCACCGCCCCCAGACAGATAACAGCGTCATAGCGCTTGGTCTGGGCCAGCTTCTTGGCCACCAGGGGAATCTCGAACGAGCCTGGCACCCAGGCGACATCAATATCCGCTTGGGCTACGCCGTGGCGGAGCAGGGCGTCCTGCGCCCCATCGAGCAGCTTCTGGGTAATAAACTCGTTGAAACGGGAAACGACCAGCCCGAACTTCAGCCCCTTCCCTACCAGCATTCCTTCGATAGGCTTGCTCATTGCTTTCTCCTTTATATTAATTATCGGTGATATCAGGTATCTCCAGGCGGTGACCCATCTTCTTCTGCTTGGTCACCAGGTAGTTGCGGTTATAGGGGTTGGGAGCGATGATTATGGGAAGTGTCTCCACCACCTTGAGTCCGTAGCCCTCCAAGCCCACTCTCTTCTTGGGGTTATTGGTCAATAGTTTTATGTCATGTAAGCCCAGGTCGGCCAGAATCTGGGCGCCGATGCCATAGTCCCGCGGGTCTGGAGTAAATCCTAACGAGAGATTAGCCTCCACCGTATCCAGCCCTGCGTCCTGAAGGGCGTAAGCCTTTATCTTATTATGGAAGCCGATGCCCCGCCCTTCCTGCCTCATATATAGGAAGACACCCCTCCCCTCCTTGGCGATAGTCTCCATAGCCAGCCCGATCTGGTCGCCGCAGTCGCAGCGCAGGCTGCCAAAGACATCACCGGTGAGGCATTCGCTGTGCACCCGCACCAATACCGGCCCTTCGGTATCCAGATCACCCAGTACCAGCGCCAGGTGCTCGTCAGGGTCGATATCACTGCGGTAGGCGATGGCGGTAAACTCACCATATCTTGTGGGCAGCTTAGCCTCGGCCACCCGATGCACCAGCTTTTCGTGGCGGCGGCGGTAGGCAATCAGGTCGGCCACCGATATTATCTTGATTTCGAACCTGTCGGCAATCTCCTCGAGCTGGGGCAGACGCGCCATGGTGCCGTCCTCATTCATAATCTCGCAGATGACCCCCGCGGGATAGAGCCCGGCCAATCTGGCTAAATCGACGATGGCCTCGGTCTGCCCCGCCCGCACCAGCACCCCACCCTCTCTGGCCCGCAACGGGAAGATATGCCCCGGGCGCACCAGGTCGTCGGGCTGGGTGGCGGGGTCGATAACAGTTTTGACGGTCTGCGCCCGGTCCGCCGCCGAGATGCCGGTGGTGGTGCCCTGCTTAGCATCCACCGATACCGTGAAGGCGGTGCCGAACTTGCAGGTGTTCTCATCCACCATCAGGGGCAGCTGCAGTTTGTCCAGCCGCTCTCCCACCACTGGCAGGCAGACTAAGCCCCGGCCGTATTTGGTCATAAAGTTTATCGCCTGGGGGCTTACCTTTTCCGCCGCCAGCGCCAGATCGCCTTCGTTCTCCCTGTCCTCATCGTCAACGATGATGACAAACCTGCCTTCTTTTATATCCTCAATCGCTTCTCTAATAGTGGCTAAGCCCATATTCACTCCCCTCCTAACCTACCAGGAAACCATGCTCCTGCAAAAATTCCATGGTTATGCCGCCGCTCTGCGGCTTATTTAATTGTTCCACATATTTGGCTATAATGTCCACCTCAAGATTGACCACATCCCCCACCCCCCTTTTCCCGAGGGTGGTGTGCTCCCGCGTATAGCCGACTAGCGACACGCGGAAGGAACTATCGTCTCTGGAGATAACGGTCAGGCTAACCCCGTCCACGGCGATAAAGCCCTTCTCGACAATGTAGGGCATGAGGCGAGACGGGACATCGAAGCTGATTAGCAGAGCCTCGCCGTTGCGGCTCACCGAGCTTACCCGTCCCCTGTCGTCGATGTGCCCCTGCACGAAGTGCCCCCCCAGTCGGTCGTTGGCCGAAAGAGGTCTTTCTAAGTTTACTTCGTCACCGGGGCGTAAAAGCCCCAGATTGGTCTTGTCCAACGTCTCGGGCATAACCTCCGCTGAAAACGACTTATCATCAAAGCTGGTTAAGGTCAGACAGACGCCGTTGACGGCCATACTATCGCCGTTCTGCATGCCTTCGAGGGCTTTGCCAGCGGCTATGGTCAGCTTCCCCGCCGTTGAGACAACCTTACCTATTTCTTCGACAATTCCGGTAAACACGATAGCTCCTCGTTATTTGGCGACGTAGCCGCTGACCATCAGGTCGTCCCCCAGCCTCCCCACCTTCACCCTCTCCAAACGGAACGCCTCGGTAACCTTACTCACCCCTTCACCAACCACCGCCGTCCTGGCCTCCGCTCCCCCGATGATGATGGGGGCAATAAAGGCGATAACCTTGTCCACCAGCCTCTGGTCAAAGAGGGAGCCGAGCAGTATGCCACCCCCCTCCACCATAACGCTGGTGATTTCCCGCTTGCCCAAATCCCTAAGCAGAATTTCCAAATCAACCTTGGCGTAATCTTGGGGCGGTTCCATCACCTCGGCGCCCGCCTTATTAAAAGCCGCCTTCTGCTTCGGGTCGAGCTTATGGCCCACTACCAGCAGCGTCTTGCCCGGCTCGTTGAACACCTTAGAATCTAAGGGTGTGCGCCCGTTGCCGTCAAGAATAACCCTTAAGGGCTGCTTGCGGGCTATTCCCCCCTTCCCCCCACCGCAGCGGCTGGTCAGCTGGGGGTTATCAGCCAGCAGCGTGTTTACCCCGGCCATAATAGCGTCGCTGGTGTAGCGCAAACAGTGAACGAACTTCCTGGATTCGGTGCCGCTAATCCAGCGGGAATCGCCCTTCTTGGTGGCAATCTTCCCGTCCAGGCTCACGGCAAACTTGGCGGTGACGAAGGGCAGGCCCGTGGTGATGAACTTGATATAGGCCTCGTTGACCTCCCTGGCTTCCGCTTCGCGCTCGCCCAGAGTTGTCTTAACCCCCGCCTTCTCCAGCTCTTTTTGCCCCCGCCCCGAAACCAGCGGGTTGGGGTCGAGCATGGCCATATGTACCTCTTTAATGCCCGCGGCGATGATGGCCCCGGTGCAGGGCGGTGTCCGCCCCTGATGGCAGCAGGGCTCCAGCGTGACGTACATGGTGCCCCCCGTTGCCTCCTTACCCGCCTGTTTCAGGGCGATGACCTCAGCGTGATGGGAACCAGGCGGCTGGGTATAGCCCTGCCCCACAACCTTATCCCCCTTCATCACCACCGCCCCCACCGCAGGGTTGGGGCTGGCCTGCCCCAGAGCCAGCTTGGCCAGAGAGAGGGCCTGCTCCATGTAGTCCATAGCACCGCCATTCTAACACCTGCCTCAAAAAAAGTGCAAGTTCGGATATTTTTATCACCACCTCATCTCTACCCCACTTTGTCAGCGTATGTTTTTAATACCCACCCAATGCCCATCCTACAAGGGTGGTGCCCCTTATATATCCCCCTGTAGGATTCTACCCCCATCAACCCTTTACTTTTGGGGGTTTGAAAGGGGGCAAAGCCCCCTTTCTACATTAAAGGGCGGCGGGCGGGAATAGATAAATTCGGGGTGGGGGGGAATCCCCAAACAAGGCGGGGAAGAGTGGCCGTACCCCAGAAGGAATTCTAGAGGGAGAATACCCTCTAAGGGTGGGCAGGGCGGGTCAGAAAAACGTACGTCAACAGAGCGGGGTTAGGCGGATAGAAAAGACACCTTAATATAAGGTATAATCTAACAAGGATAGATACATAATAATGAAAACAATTCTCCGCGACGTCCTGATAACGCTAGCCATAGCCGTAGCCATTTTCTTCACTCTCAGGGCAACCGTCCAGGCCTACAAGGTAATAGAGACCTGCATGGAGCCCAACTACGTTGAAGGCGATTGGCTGCTGGTAAGCAAGGCGACCTACTGGTTCCACGAACCGGAAAGGGGCGACGTGATAATACTTGAGCCGCCCTTCGATACCGAAGAGGTCTACATCAAGCGCCTCATCGGCCTGCCCGGTGATACGGTGGAGGTAAAAGACAGCCTCGTCTACATTGACGGTATCGCCCTGGAGGAACCCTATATAATGGAAGCCCCCACCTACACCTTCCCCACGACTGAACTCGGCGAGGACGAGTACTTCGTCCTCGGCGATAACCGCAATAACGCCAACGATTCCTCCAAAGGCTGGACGATATCCCGCGAGGATATAATCGGCAAGGCCTGGTTTACCTACTGGCCCATAAGCCATTGGAGCGGGGGCTACAATTACCCGCTGGGAGACCAGCTCGAAGCCGCTGTTGAATAATCGGGGTGTGGGGCATACCCCACAGGAGGATGCAAAAGGGGTACCACCCTTATAGGGTGGGATTTGGGTGGGAAGGAAAACGTACGCTAACAGAGCGGGGCTAGGCAGGGAAAACCCCGCTAGGGAGTAGGAGAGGTGAGCCAGACAAATGCTAAAGAAATCTTTGAAAAAGCGGGGGCGCTACTAGAAGGTCACTTCCTGCTGACCTCCGGCCTGCACTCCCCCGTCTATTGGGAAAAGTTTAAGGTCCTCCAGTCCCCACCCCACACCGAGCAGCTCTGCCGCATGATTGCCGACCACTTCCGCGACCAGAAAATCGAGGTCGTCGCCGCCCCCACCACAGGCGGCATCATCATGGCCTTCGAGACCGCCAAGCAGCTTGGAGTCAGGGGTATCTTCGCCGAAAAGACGGGAGAAAAAGAGCGGGCCTTCAAGCGTGGTTTCACTATCGAGCCTGGCGAAAGAGTGCTCATCGTGGACGACGTCTTCACCACGGGTGGTTCCCTCCGCCAGACTATGGAAGCGGTGAAAAGGCTGGGCGGAGAAACCGTTGGCATCGGCGTCCTCGTTGACCGTTCCACCGAGAAGATGGACTTCGGTGTCCCCCTCTTTAGCTGCCTCCGCGCCGAAGCGGTAACCTATCCCCCCGAAGACTGCCCACTCTGTAAAGAGGGGATTCCCCTGGTCAAACCCGGCGGTGGTTAAACTCGAAGTACTATTGACAAAAAGCCTTCTACCCCATATACTGAAAATGGCTATCGACCCATGGGGGCGGTAAGCTAAATAACTATAATTTTAACAATCTAAGTCGCTTGGATCGGATACGACCGAGACGGCAGAAATAGATAAATTATTGACGAATGCCTTCTCTGCGTGTCGGAGAAGGTATTTTTAGTTTAAGTGGGTAGAGGAATGCTAAAATTAGGATTTATTGGAGCCGGAACCGTAGGCACTGCCCTGGCGGCGCGCTTGAGCCAGAGCGGCTACCCCGTAGTTGCCGTCGCCAGCCGCAGCCAGGCATCGGCGCAAAAGCTCTCCGATGCCGTTGGCTACTGCCCCATCTTTGACAGCAACCAGGCCGCTGCCGACAACGCCGAGCTCATCTTTATCACCACCCCCGACGACGCTATCGCCCCTGTGGTCAGCGAGATTAAATGGCGTCCTGGGCAGAGCGTTGTCCACTGCTCCGGCGCCGATTCCGTAGCCATTCTGGAACCAGCCCAGAAAGCGGGCGCTCAAGTAGGCGCCTTCCATCCACTACAGACCTTCGCCAGCGTCGAGCAGGCCATGGAAAACATGCCCGGCTCGACATTTGCTTTAGAAGCCGAAGAACCCCTGCTGGCCATGCTCAAAGAGATGGCCACCGCCCTCGGCGGCAACTGGGTCGTGCTCAAGGCCAGCGACAAAGTCCTCTACCACGCCTCGGCGGTCATCGCCTGCAACTATCTGGTAACCCTGGTCAAGATGGCCAGTGACCTATGGCAAAGCTTCGGCGTTCCCCCCCAGAAAGCCACCCAGGCGCTTTTACCCCTGCTCCGCGGAACGCTGCATAATATAGAAACCATCGGCATCCCCAACTGCCTCACCGGGCCCATCGCTCGCGGCGACATCGGCACCATCAACAAACACCTCGACGCCCTGTCTCAAACCGCCCCCCACCTCCTCCCCAGCTACCGCGAGCTCGGCCTCCAGACCGTACCCATCGCCCTGGCCAAGGGCAAAATCGACCAAAATAAAGCTAAGGAGCTTGAAACCGCGCTCCGATAAACAAACGGGAGGGTTATGATGCGAAAAATGCTCAAGAGCAAAATCCACCGGGCCACCGTCACCGAAGCCAACCTCGAATATGAGGGCAGTGTCGCCATCGACAAGCGGCTCATGGATGAGGCGGACATCCTGCCCTATGAGCAGGTGCAGGTCCTCAACGCCAACAATGGCGCCCGCTTTATCACCTACGCCATTGAGGCCCCCGCCGACAGCGGTACGATAGGTATCCAGGGCCCCGCCGCCCGACTGGCCTCGAAAGGCGATACCGTCATCATCCTCACCTACTGCGACGTCAAAGACTCCGAGGTCAAGAACTTCCTGCCCCGCCTGGTCTATGTCGACGAAAACAACGTCGTCACCAAGACCAAGCACATCGTTGACGCCATACCCTTCTAACCCTTCTGTCCTGTCATTCTGAAGGAGCGCAGCGACTAAAGAATCTAAAGGGGGGACGGGAGGCGTGACCCTAAAGGAGGATATAAAAGGGGCACCACCCTTATAGGGTGGGTTAGGGTGGGAAGAAAAACCTGGGAGGGGAGCAAAAAATGCGCATAACCATCAACCAGATAAAGGAAATGAAACAGCGCGGTGAGAAAATCACCATGCTCACCGCCTACGACTATGCCACCGCCAAGCTCGTCGACGCCGCCGAAATACCGCTAATACTGGTCGGCGACAGCCTGGGCATGGTCGTCCTCGGCTACGAATCGACTATCCCGGTCACCATGGAAGAGATGCTCCACCATACCAAGGCGGTGGTCAGGGGTACTCAAAAGGCGCTGGTCATCGGCGATATGCCCTTCATGACCTACCACGTCAGCGTCGAAGACGCCCTGCGCAACGCTGCCCGCTTTATTCAGGAAGGTGGCGCCCAAGCGGTCAAGCTCGAGGGCGGGGTGACGGTGGCGGAAAAGGTGAAGCGTATCGTCGAATGCGGCATCCCCGTCATGGGCCACATCGGCCTCACCCCCCAGTCCATCCACCAGTTCGGCGGATTCAAGCTCCAGGGCAAGACCCCCGAGGCCGCCAAAAGGGTGTTAGAAGACGCCCGTGCCCTTGACGAAGCTGGAGCTTTCGCTATCGTCCTGGAGACAGTACCTGCCCCCCTGGCCAGGCTCATCACCCAGAAGATAAAGATTCCCACCATCGGTATCGGCGCCGGGCCTGACTGTGACGGCCAGGTGCAGGTCATCAATGATATTCTCGGCTCTTTCGCCGACTTCGTCCCCGGCCACGCCAAGCAGTACGCCAAGCTCACCGATATTATCTCCAAGGCAGTTAGTTCATACCGCGACGAGGTCCAGGCGGGCAAGTTCCCCACCGAAAAGCACAGCCACACCATGGACGAAAAGCTGCTCGCCGAGCTAACCTAAACTAACCTTAAATTAGTTATCCACCCAGAACCTTACCAGAACTAACCAAGACTAAATCTTGCCAAAGACTCGCACGAGCCTTAAACTATATTAGAATCCCAGGAGGTTATATCATGGCTCAAACCAAATACGGTCACTTGGTCAAAACAATGCCCGTCAACGAAGGCCCCAAGGGCGCCAACGCCTACGAGATTATATGGATGTTCGGCAAAGAGCTGGAAAACTTCCCCCTCAACTTCGCCCTGGGCCGCTACGAAGAAACCGGCATCTGGCACCCCTGGTCTGGCCCCCACGTCCACCCCACCTTCGACGAATGCCTCCTCTTCTTCGGCCATGATACCGACGACTCGACCTCTCTGGGCGCCGAATTCGAGATAGCGCTCGGCGAGGAGCAGGAAAAGCACGCCTTCAATACCCCCTCGGTAGTCATCCTGCCCAAGGGGACGCCCCACTGCCCGCTGATAACTAAGCGAATCGATAAGCCCTTCGTTCACGGCCATATCATTCTCGGCCCCGACGACAAGGTCAACTGGTGGCCCACCGACTCCAAGCCCAAGCCCACAAACGGCTCAAAGTACAATCACCTGGTCAAACCTCTAAAAGTCCAAAAAGACCCAAAGAACACCGAGCTGACCTGGATGACGAGCGACCAGCTAGAGGGGTTCGACCTTCACTTTGCCGTGGGCCTCTGTACCGAGACCGGCCCCTGGTATCCGGGCAAGGGAGCTCATACCCACCCCTACGACAAGGTTATGATTTTCCTGGGTCACAACCCCAAAAAACTGGGCTACCTGGGTGCCGAAATCGAGATAGCGCTGGGTAAGGAGCAGGAAAAGCATACCTTTAACCTACCCACCGTCATCACCGTGCCCAAGGGGACGCCCCATAACCCGCCCGTAGTCAAAAAAATCGAAAAGCCCTTCGGCTTCATCATCTATAACCTCGCCCCCCAGCACGAAGTCACCTTTTTGGACTGATAATAATGAGTGCCTCGGAATTCCCCGACTTTGTGCGCCGCCTGCCCCAGGCCGACCTGCCCTTTGCGGGCTTGCGCGGCTGGCTTCTCCAGAGCGACCGGGGACAGGTCCTCTTCAACGAATCGGATATTGAGCTATCCGTGCCGGCCCATGCTCACGGCAGTCAATGGGGAACGGTCATTGATGGTAAGATTGAGCTGACCATTGGTGGCAAAAAGAGGACTTATAATCGCGGCGATAGCTATTTCATCCCCGCCAACACCACCCACAGCGCTAAAATCTATCCCGGATTCAGGGCGGTTGATTACTTCGACGATAAAGAGCGCTATCGGCCCAAGAGGTCTAGCTGAGGGATTTCCCTTCTTCCCGGCCCTCGACGCCAGCCATTACCGTCACCTCCGCTCTGGACATGGCGATGTGCTTCAATATCATGGGCACAGAAATAAGGAGAGGCGTAATGACCAGCATTATAGCGCTGCCGGTAAAGAGATTGAACAGGGTCAGGAAGCCAAAGAGGACGCCCGTGGAAAACCCTGTCTTATTGTTGGTGAAGAGGAGGGCGATGCCGGCTACGGCCATGGCGGCCAGAAGCGGCCAGAACATCAGCGAAGCCAGCACCCCGTAGGTAGTCATCGCTCCCTTCCCCCCTTTGAACCGGATGAAGAGCGACCAGTTGTGCCCCACCACCACCGCCAGCCCAGCGGTAACCACCACCGCCAGGGGCAGCCCCAGCTCTTTGGCCAGCAGCACCGCTACCACCCCCTTGCCAAAGTCCATAAAGGAAACGATGATGCTAGCCCCGAGGCCCACACGGCGGCGGGTCAAAGCCGCCCCCATGCGCCCGTCTCCGTACTTTCTTAAATCCAGCCCCTTAAACCAGCGCCCGATGAGGTAGGCGGAGGGAATCGAGCCGAGCAGGTAGGCGACGCCAACCGCCAGCAAAGCCAGAAAAATCTCGCCGACCATATCTAAATTATGAGACAAATGGCCGCGGCTGTCAACAGGGGCTATGGTATAATACAGGCGTTAAGCGGAGAAAATATTACATGAAAACTGTCAAAACCATCGCCGATTTCAATAAACTGAGACCGAGGCTAACGGCGCCGCTGGGCTTTGTCCCCACCATGGGCTATCTCCACGAGGGGCATTTGGAACTGGTCCGGCAGGCCAGGGTGGAAAACCCCTCGGTGGCGGTCAGCATCTTCGTCAACCCCACCCAGTTCGGCCCCAAAGAAGACTTTAAGCAGTACCCCCGCGACCCCGAGCGCGACCTGGCGCTGCTGGAGAAAGAAGGCGCCGACGTGGTCTTTATGCCTTCGGCGGAGGAGATGTATCCTCCCGGTTTCGATAGCTGGGTTGAAGTGGGCAAGATTACCGAAAAACTGGAGGGCGCCGCCCGCCCCGGTCACTTTAGAGGGGTGGCCACGGTAGTGGCCAAGCTCTTTAACATCGTCCGCCCCGACCGCGCCTATTTCGGGCAGAAGGACGCCCAGCAGCTAATAGTGATAAAAAGGATGACCGCCGACCTTGATATGGGCGTTGAAATCGTGGCTGTGCCCACCGTGCGCGAGCCCGACGGCCTAGCCATGAGCAGCCGCAACACCTATCTTAACGATGAGGAAAGAAAGCAGGCGGTGGTTTTGTACCAGTCGCTCAAACTGGCGCAAAGGCTTTACGCCGACGGCGAGAGGGACGCCAAGGCCATTCTCAAACAAATGACCGCCCTCATTAGAAAGCAGCCCCTGGCCGATATTGAATATATCTCCATCGCCGACGGTGAGACATTGAACGAATTGGACAGGGTCAAACCGCCAGCACTGATCTCGATGGCGGTGAGGTTTGGCAAGACACGGCTGATTGATAATGTGGTGGTGGGGTGAAGTCATTCGGTAACTTTAATTGTATAATCCTTGTAGGTGGCTTCGATATTCTCCGCTTTTATGAAAGTACGTATTTTGAAATCACCCTGTTCAAGTGGTGTAATAATCAGAGGGTTATGATGATGAAGTGTATTGCCATGAACAAAATCTAGAGAATAACGAATTATCTGCCGCTCCTCATCCTGAAAAATTGAATAGTTAGGTGTTTTCTCAATTATAAAACTAGTCGGAAAGATAAAACCGATTTCCACATTTTTCGCCATTCGGCTTTCATGGTTATCCACACCGACGCTTATCACCTTTTTGATATTAACTCGTATCTCAGTTTTGCCCAAATTATTCCTGATATCCTTACCATCTAAATGAATATTGACCTTCTTTAAAAAACTTTGCTCTGTTTCTTTTGCTAGCTTTGATAATAATTCCGTTACTCTAGTATCCACGTCCTTTCTATCGGCATCAATTATCTTCCTTACTTCGATTATGATAACTATTAACTTCCACAGAACAATAATTGCGTAGATAAAACCTGCCACACTTATTATAAGGAAGAGGTTATAATAGATATTAATGTCAACCAAAATATTGGTCACCACTACCCCTAAAAAGGCTAGCATAAGAGGTATAAACAGCCGAAGAACCTGTTTCTTAGGGTCTAAGTAAGATAATTTACTTTCCGCAGTTTTTTTAATAGATTTGAGTTGTTTGAGACTATTTTCTATCGCTAATAAATCATCATCCGTTATATCCGTCTGTTGCCCCTTTTTTTGTAATTGCTCCTTGATGTTCTCCTCACTCGTTTTCTTTTCAGCCTTGTATTGGGCAGCCAACTTTGATAGTCCTTCTCGATACATAGACAGTAAAACAGTAATAACAGGAAACACAAAACCTAATACGGCAAGTATTAGATAAGCGAATAACTGAGTAGCTTGTTCCAATATCCCTAACCCCTATTTAGGGTATTATACCATATTATGTAAACACTTCTGGTTGTACACCTACCCCACCCCCCAATTCCTCAAACCTCAGTCGGCGGGGTCGCCATCTCGTCGGCTTTGTCGTCCATCTTCATATATCGTATGCCGCCCCCCGGCGGGACGACGACCACGATAGTTCCCTCGTGCGCGTTGCTGAGGTTCCTCTGCCCCTCGTAACTGCCGTCGGTGGTCATCACCTCGGCGTCGCATTCCTCCAATGACATGGCCGCCGACTGGTGCGGAAAGAGCTCTCGCTTAATCTGGCCGAGGGGACTGTTCTCCAGCCTCTTGCTGCTCTCCTCCTGCTTTGTCGAGATAACAGCCAGGCGGGGACCTATCTTCTCGTAGACGTCCAGCGGCGTGCTGTGCATGCTGCCGTGATGGGCCACCTTGACTACGGCGCCGGAAAGGTAGTTGACCATCTTCTTCACCAGCGTCTTGTGGCTGCTGCTCCTCTCCACCTTGGGGAATTCCTGACAAACGTGCGACCAGCTGTCGAATTCGGCGTCTCCGGTCAGGATGACCACGGCACGCCCCGCCTCCCTCTCGGCTTCAAGACTTTTATTGCCCTCATACTCCCGGGACTGCATGGTAATGACGTTCTCCTTGTTATTCTCGATGCGGAGCACGATGGAAGCGTTGTTCATATCGACTCCGTAGGTGGCGAAGCGGTTGCGTAGCGTAATCGAGGGTGAAAGGGCAGTTATCCGTATCTGGTGGAAATACCATTCCATCCCCGAGGAAACCCTCACCATTCTGATATTCTCGGCGATAACGCCCTCTAGAATGCGGCTATAGGTACTCGAATTATGGCGGAAGCCACTGTCCCAGAACTCGTGAGGACAATAGGGGCTGTTGATAATAGCCGGTATGCCGCTGATATGGTCGTAGTGAGGGTGGGTGGCGCAAACGAAGGCGAGCCGGGACGGCCCCACGCCCGCGTTATGCATCAGCTTCCCCAGGTAATCCTTCGTCTTGGCACTGTCCCTACAGTCGACGAGTCCGTAACTCCTCTGGCCATTGCTACCGGCGGGAAGCTCGACCACAATGTTGTCGCCGAAAGCTACGTTCAGGAAATGGATGACCAGCTCATCAGGTTTGATTTGTTCGGCCATTTCAGCTACCTCCTTCCAGAGCCGCCAGGTAGCTATTCTTGACGCGTTCCTTGCTCACTCGGGCGATAGACTGGAAGTTCCTTTGCTCCACATCCACCACGAACCTAGCCTCGGTGCCCCCTTCCGTAATTTCCCGAAATCCCCCGCTCAGGAAGACCTGCCCTTCGTACAGATTGTTCCAGAGCCACTCTTCTTCAGGCTCCGAGGGCATGCCCATTTCCTCTTGGTAGTCTTCGGGGCGTACCAGAAGCTCTGACTCCTCCCTCCAATCTTTGGGGTCATCCCCGAAAGTCTCTTTGTCAGGCTTCAGGTCGGCAACCAGGATGCGGACTAGGTTATCGGATAACCTTTCGTCGATGGTGATACGGCGCACTCTTTGCGGACTGTTCATAGGCTTTACCCCCTTTTATTGAAAAATCAAAAAGGGCGCCAGCTACCGTCATAGTTTTCGACAGTCCCAGCGCCCTCGTTTCGTCCCATCAACCCCCCACAGTTTTTAAAGTTGTCGTAGTTTGGGGCTTAAATTCTAGCCACATGGCAAGACTTTGTCAATCTAGTGTATTATCCCGTAGCCTCCGCTCACCGCGTCCCGGAAGATGCCCAGCTCGGGGGGATAGAAGGTAAAGACGCCGAAGGCCACCGCCAGCAAAATCACCATAACCGCCCCCAACCCGCACAGCCACTTCGGCCACTGTTTCAGTGTCAAAATTTTATAGCTGGCCAGCTGCCCCAGCGCCACGGCGACGAAGAAAATGGTAATATCGACGGCCAGAATCTCTTCGCCGAAGATAGCCGCATAGGCGTAAAAGATAACGGCGATGACGACGGGCATAGTGTAGAGACCGATGGCTTTGGCGATAAAGAAGTTGTTGACCGAACGCTTGAGGAAGGGGTACTCGATGATAGCGTAGAACAGGGCCGGCCAGAAGGCAATCTTAAAGTGCTCCCAGACGCTCTCGTTGACGGCGGCGATAACGCCCACGGGCGACCAGCCGCCCGCCCACTCGAAGAGGAAGTGGAACATCGCCCCCACGATGAAGATGACCCCGATGCCAATAAGCTCCCACCTTAAAACCGACCTCTTCATGAGCCACCCCCAGCAGTTATCTATTTAATAATTACTGGTAACGGACGCCCTTGTCAATACCCCAAAGCCCTACTCCCTGACCAGCGCCATAATCCCCAGCATAGATATAAAAGCCAGGCCGGCGCCGAAGTAGAAGGGCGCGGCAGGACTGAATGCCTGCCATAGCCAGCCGGCAATCAGGCTAGCGGGCAAAAGGGCCATCCCCACCACCCCGTGATAAAGCCCGTAGGCGGTGCCCCTCTTCGCCTCGGGGACCAGGTCAGCGACAAAGGCTCGCGCCACCCCCTCCACCACCCCATAGTAGAGCCCGTAGCCAGCAAAAAGCAGCCAGACCTGCCACAGCTCCGAGGCCAGGGCGAACCCCAGGTAGACCAAGGCGTAGATGAACCAGCCCAGGATGATAACCCGCCGCCTCCCCAGCCTGTCCGATAGCACCCCCGCCGGTAGAGCGGTAACGGCGTAAGCGATATTAAACACCACCAGCATCAAGACCACATAGATAACCGACGAGCCCAGGTCCTGCGCTCTCAGGATAACGAAGAAATCGCTGGAGTTACCCAGGGTAAACACCGCCATAACAACCAGAAACAGCTTAAAGCGACCATCGAAACCCCCTAGCTGTTTGAGGCCCAGCCGAGAGCCAGCACCAGCTGAAGCCGGCTTCCGCCTCTCCCGGACAAAAATCAGCAGCACAACCACCGCCACTACTGCCGGCACCACCCCCACCAGCACCAACCAGTGGTAGCTCTTCAGGTTAAGCTCAAGCCCTCCGCCCTGAGCCAGATAGATAATGAGCGCGGCGATGGCCAGCCCCAGGACGGCGCCGAAGGTATCCATCGCCCGGTGCAAGCCGAAGCCCTTACCTCTCTCCCCAGCTGAAACCGAGTCAGCCACCAAGGCATCGCGGGGGGAGGTGCGGATGCCCTTCCCCAGCCTGTCACCGAATCTGATGGCTAGCACGCCACCCCAGCTTGACGCCAGGTACATAAAGGGCTTGGCTATCGTAGAGATAGTGTAGCCCGCCACCGCCAGGGGTTTGCGCCTCCCCACCCTGTCGCTGAGCCAGCCGCTGAAAACCCTGAAGATAGCGTCGGCACTTTCCGACAGCCCGCCAATAAGACCGATAATGGGAGTGCCCGCCCTGAGCACATTGAACAAAAAGAGGGGGACAAGGGTAAAAATCATCTCGCTGGAGATATCGGTCAGCAGGCTGACTATGCCCAGAAAGAAGACGTTGGCGTTAAGGCCGAAGACCTTAAACCGCTCTGGGCGAGACTGATTAGAAAACATAAAGGTCACACTACTCTAGTAAGAGTTGAATGAGGCGATTTTGTCCATCGGCTCCCGTCCGTGCTCCGGCCCCAGCTTTTCCCGGTCGTAATAGCCCAGCGCTATCAGGATATCTATCTTCTTATTCTGCGGGATTTCCAATACCGATTTCACCCCCCGTTCGTTGAACCAGCCTATCCAGCAGGTGCCCAGGCCTAACTCCTCAGCCTCCAGCACGAAATGCTCACAGGTTATGCCGATGTCGATGAGATAGAATTTCACGCCCCGAAACATGCCCCCGATTCTGGCCAGGAACTTTGACTTCTCCGAGATGACGGCAATGATGACCGGCGCTGTTTTACAGAAGGTATTTATAAAATAAAGGCCGCCGAAGGCGGCGTCGCAGAGCCTGTTCTTTAGCCCTCTGTCGTCCACCACGATGAACCGCCATGGCTGCGAGTTGCTTTCCGAGGGGGCTAATCTGGCCGCCTCAAGACACATCATTATTTTCTCTCGCTCGACGGGTTTATCCAGGAATTCCCTGACGCTTTTTCTCTGTTTTATTAAGTCCAGAAGAGCCATGGCTATACCCCTCCTCGTTATCTATACCCCGATAACCAATCCTAGTTCTGGCGGCTACCCTTGTCAACTTTGCTTGACACTGATATGGCTAATAGCTAAAATAACCCGTAACTCCCCTGCCGAGGTAGCTCAGTCGGTAGAGCAGCGGACTGAAAATCCGCGTGTCCCCAGTTCAATTCTGGGCCTCGGCACCACCTACGATAATATGCGGAAGTGGCTCAGCGGTAGAGCATCTCCTTGCCAAGGAGAGGGTCGCGAGTTCGAATCTCGTCTTCCGCTCCATTCCACCCCTCCGAGATTTGCGACCTTTACCACCTTTACCCTTCACCCCTCCCAAGGTTCGAATCTCGTCTTCCGCTTATTTCCCCTCAAAGAACGCTCACCCGCCGATAGATTCTGCTTGCGCCCCACCCTGTTATGCAGTAGAATACGGCAACCTGGAACGCTTAAGGCCGAAGTGGCGGAATAGGCAGACGCGACAGTCTCAAAAACTGTTGGGGGGCAACCCCCGTGTCGGTTCGAACCCGACCTTCGGCACCAATTTTAGATGCCGAGTGGTGCAGTGGTAGCACAGAGGACTTTGGATCCTTTGACCCAGGTTCGAATCCTGGCTCGGCAGCCAATTTGGACAGTCCCGAACCTGGCAAAGGTATTTAATCAACCCCTGGTTTTTTATTCTGGGCGGCTCTCTCTACAACCTCTCTAATTCGCTTTTCTCTGGTTTCTTTTCTCTTGGCACTATTAACCCAATGAATATAGGCAAACTGATATGAATTTGCCAAATTACTAAAGTTAATCCAAGCAATTCTATTTTTCATTAAGACTTCTTTAAGGTCACCGGGTATTTCTGGTTTTCCCCTTATTATATAAGCAGCGTCCCATCTGCCGTTTTTCTTTGCCTCCTCAATCTTCTCTAAACCAGCCTTGGTCATTTTCCCGGTATTTATCATCTTGATAGCTCTTTGTTTATTTGCCAGTGACCACAGGCTATTCCCTCTTCGTGGCGAATACCTCAAAACAAATTTTTCGTCATCGATTTTTCTCAGTGTGCTATCAATCCAACCAAAACACAAAGCTTCCTCAACTGCATCTTCGTAAGAAATTCCAGGCTTGTTTGTCTGTTTTTTGTAATGAACTAACCAGATTTCCCCCTCTTTTTGGTGATTGCTTTCTAACCATTGGCGCCATTCAACTCTGTTGGCTAAGGATAGGGTTTTTACTTTCTTCATTTTAACGCACGTCCTGAACAAATCAATCTCATCGCTTAAAGACCACTCCACCCCTGCTTGACTAATCTGGCACATAATTATATCCTTGTTGGCGAGCATGGTAAAGAGGCAGACGACCGCGGTTGAGGTAGAAAAAGCCTCCTTCAATTACAAAAATATAAAGGCAATCGACGAGCTTAGTCTGGAGATTCCGACGGGCATCAGCTTCGGCCTGCTCGGCCCCAACGGCGCCGGCAAGACCACCCTCATTCGGATGCTGGTCGGGCTCCTCAAGCCCAAATCGGGCAGCATAAGGATACTGGGAGAACCGCTTTCACGCCAGACCGCCCCCCTCATCGGCTACATGCCCCAGCTGCCCTCCCTCTACAACGAGCTTTCGATTATCCAGAACGTAAATTTCTTCGCCCGCGTCTACCGGATGAACGATAAGCGCCAGCGAGCGCAACGCGTGGAAGAGGTCATAAAATTGGTAGACCTCTGGGAACGCCGCAAGGACTCGGTGATGAAGCTCAGCGGTGGCATGAAGCAGAGGGTCAGCCTGGCCTGCGCCATTGTCCACAACCCGCCCCTACTCTTCCTCGACGAGCCCACCGTCGGGCTCGACCCCGAACTAAGGTTCACCTTCTGGGAGCACTTCGCCGAGCTGACCAGGCAGGGCATCACCCTTATCGTTTCCAGCCACACCATGGACGACGCCAACCACTGCGACCGCCTGGCCCTGATGCGGGGTGGGGTGGTCATTGCCCAGGGCACGCCCGCCGAGCTTAAGAAAACCACGGGTAAAAAGGACGCCAACCTGGAAGACGCCTTTCTCCATTATATCCACCGCGAGGACAAAAGTGCTTAACCAGGTATTTACCATCGCCGGCAGGGTGATAATGCAGCTGCTTCGCGACCGCCGCACTATGGTGCTGCTGGTACTCGTCCCGTTGGTCATCGCCAGCATCGTCGGCGTCAGCATCCCCAGTAAGCAAACGCTGGACTACATCGCCCCTGCCGTGCTGGCAGTGTTGATACTCTTCTTCGGCTTCCTGCTCACCGGTATCAGCTTCTTGAGGGAGCGTTCCCAGGGGACGCTGGAAAGGCTTATGGCCTCGCCCGTATCCAAGCTGGATGTGGTCGGCGGCTATCTGCTCGGTTTCCTGCTCTTCGCCGTGCTCCAGACCATGATTCTCTTCTTCTATTTGATATATGTGCTCGACGTCAGCTTCAATGGCGCGCTCTGGCAGATTATCGTTTTTGAGATTATTATCGGCATCCTGGCCGTTTGCCTGGGGATTTTCATTTCTGTATTTGCCCGCAACGAGTTCCAGATGGTGCAGTTCATCCCCTTAATCATTTTGCCCCAGATATTTCTCTGCGGGCTGCTCTGGCCCGTGAGCCAGATGCCGGACTACCTGCAGTGGATAGCCAAGTTCCTGCCCCTGACCTACGGCGTGGACGGCATCAGGGCCCTGATGCTTCAGGGGCAAGACCTTCTGGATATAGGTAAGGAAATCGGCGTCCTGGCCGGCTACGCCGCCGGGCTGATGGTTTTAGCCTCATTGACTTTGAGAAGAGGCGCCGCCAGCTAGCCAAGGAGGTGCCAAATGTGGCTGCAGATTTTAATCGGCATATTCTTAATCCTTCATGGCCTGGTGCACTGGGTCTATGCCGCGCCCCAGGAAAAGACAGCCGAGCCCAAAGCCTTTAACGCCCTCACCGGGCGCTGGCTGGTTAAGAAGGCCGGCCTTAAATCCTCGGTCGCTCTGACGTTAGGTATAGTCCTCATGTCTCTGGCCACGGCGGGTTTTATCGTCAGCGGCATCGCCCTTTTCTGTTCGCAGGCTTGGTGGGTAGTACCAGCCATAGCCACAGCGGGAGTATCATTAGCCTTCATTATCCTTTACTGGAACAAGTGGATGTTCGGCGGCGCCCTGCTCAACATCGGTATCATCGTGCTGGCGCTGCTCTGGGAAATTTAGAAGTAGTTATTTATGGGAATCAGAGAGAACATTAAAAAACTATTAGAAGAGCTGCCCGAGGGGGTGGAGCTGGTCGCCGCCGCCAAGACGAGGACGGTAGAGGAAGTGGTGGCCGCCGTTGAGGCAGGGATAAAGATTATCGGGCAAAACTATGTTCAGGAAGCCGAAAGGGTCTACCCCGCTATCGGCAAAAAGGCGAGGTGGCACTTCATCGGTCATTTACAGAAGAACAAGGTGAAAAAAGCGGTGCAGCTCTTCGACATGATAGAGACTGTCGACTCTGTTGAGCTGACCCAGGAGATTGATAAGCGCTGCGCCCAAATAGATAAGGTAATGCCGGTGCTGGTCGAGATAAATAGCGGCAAAGAGCCGCAGAAAGCGGGCGTCCTGCCCGAAAAGGCCGAAGAACTGGTAAAGGCAATCGCACGCCTGGCCAATATAAAGGTAATGGGGCTGATGACCATGGGCCCCCGCTTCGGCAACCCCGAAGACTCCCGCCCCTACTTTGTTACTACCCGAAAGATTTTCGAGCGCATAGAGGCGCTGGCGATACCCAATGTCGAGATGAAATACCTGTCCATGGGCATGACCAATTCTTACAAGGTAGCCCTGGAAGAAGGGGCCAACCTGGTCAGAATCGGCACGCTGATATTCTGCGCCAGAGAAGTTTAAACAGAGGGGAGATTTTTTATGTCCACCGAAAAGCAAGTGAGAGAGAGCCTGGAAAAGGTGCTGGTTCCCGGCGTTACGCGAGACCTTAACGGTCTTAATCTGGTGAAGCAGATTACGACTTCGGGCAAAGGGGTCAAAATCACGCTGGCCTCCACCGCCCTCGGCGACGAAACCCAGAAATTTGTCACCACCAAGGCCAAAGAGGTGGTGGGCAAGCTGTCGGGGGTAAAGAAGGTGGAAATAGAGTTTGCCCCAGCCAAGCCCGCCGAGCTTAATAAAATCGGCACTATCATCGCCGTGATGAGCGGCAAGGGCGGTGTAGGCAAATCGCTGGTGGCGGGGTTGGCCGCCATCGCCCTCAAGCGGCAGGGCTGCGAGGTGGGCATACTGGACGCTGACCTCACCGGTCCCAGCATCCCCAAGATGTTCGGCATCGTCGGCCGCCCCAGCGGCAGCGAGACTGGCATCCTGCCCGTGCTCTCGCGTTCGGGCATTGAGGTGATGTCCATCAACCTGCTCCTGCCTCAAGAGGATGACGCCGTTATCTGGCGGGGTCCTCTAATCAGCAACACCATCAAGCAGTTCTGGGAGGATGTCCTCTGGGGCGGGCTCGACTACCTGCTCATAGACCTGCCTCCCGGCACCGCCGACGCCCCCCTCACCGTGATGCAGTCCTTCCCCATATCGGGGGTTATCATCGTCTTCACCCCCCAGGACCTCACCGCCATGATAGTCAGAAAGGCGGTCAACATGGCGCAAAAGATGGGCAAGTCCGTGCTGGGAGTGGTGGAGAACATGAGCTACCTGCAGTTGGCCGATATGGATAAGAGGATTGAAATCTTCGGCCCCAGCCGCGGAGAGGAAATGTCACAGGCATCCAGTGCCCCCCTGCTGGCACAGCTGCCCCTTGACCCCGAGCTGGCCAGACTCTGCGACATAGGCGAGATTGAAAACTACGATTCCGAGGTCTTCAACGCCTTCGGCCAATCGCTGAAAGAGGCCTTAGCCAAGCAAAAACCCGCCACTTGACGTAAGCGCCGCCTTAGACTTAGTCTATTAAGGGAGAGACGGATGTCGGAAGCAACCGACGAACAGGAAAGACTGGCTCAGGAAGAGCTGGTCAAAGAAAAGGTGGACGCCCGGGGTAACAAGTGGCGTAAGGTCTACTTCGGCGGCGGCGCCCACTTCCAGAACTGGCTGGAGCAGTGCCGCGAGCTGGGCGAGGTTGAGGTGGAAGAAGTGGACTCCAGGGGCTTTAAGTGCTTCGAGGAAGCTGGCGAAAAGATGTACCGTATCTGGATGAAAGAAGAGCCGCCCGACTGAAAAGTTCGAGTTCTAGGAGGTGGTCAAAAGGTGCATTGAATTGGGAATAATGGTAAAATAAAACTCAATCAAGACCAGGAGGATATTTTAAGAAATGGCATACAAGATTACCGAGGAGTGCATTAGCTGCGGAGCCTGTGAGCCCGAATGCCCCAATGGGGCTATCAGCGAAGGAGACGAAATCTATATAATCGACCCCAATAAGTGCACTGAGTGCGTGGGCGCTCACGAGTCTTCGAAGTGCGCCGAAGTCTGCCCGGTGGATTGCTGCATACCCGACCCCGCCCATAAGGAAAGCAAAGAGCAACTGCTGGAGAAATGGAAGAAGCTGCACCCGGGCGAAACCCCGGCTGCGTAAAACCCCTATAGCTTTGTTCGCCCCTTGACGCCGAAATCGGCAAAGGCAATAATTAGGCACGCCTTCTCTGTGTTCCCCGATAGCTCAATGGTAGAGCGGGCGGCTGTTAACCGCTAGGTTGTAGGTTCGAGTCCTACTCGGGGAGCTTGCTATTTCTATTCCCACCATCCACAAGCTTTTTTTCTTAGACCCACATAAGGATTATTGAAAACAAGATCTGCTTACGACTACGTCTACATAGACATCCCTATGTTTGTTCAATAGTAATAAATGGTAACAAATTTTAGCTTTGATTAAGATAATCTTAAATATCTATAAACATTCTTAATGTGGGTTAACATTCATCCAAATGTTAGTGTAGTGGTGACGGACTAATTGCACTTCCAGACTACTGAGCGAGTAC
>DAOULR010000023.1:0-40885 GCA_034419075.1 Dehalococcoidales bacterium
CCTGGAGGGGGATATTCAGAATGGCAAAGAAACGGTACACGTCTACATAGAATAGGCCGGGAATGTCGCCAAACTTCGGGGCGGGGCCTTTTCGGCCCCGCCCCTTCTTTCCCCCCACCCCCTAAAATATGCTATATTGGATTAAAGGGGGACTAAAGTGTTCCGACGCTACTCTTTTCTCATCTATCTGGCGCTGGCCTTCCTGGCGCTCTCTGCCGTCCTCTACTTCGTCCACTACCTCATCTTCGGCGATGTCCACCATATCTTTATCTACATGCTCGGCGATCTGGCCTTCCTGCCCCTTGAGGTGCTGCTGGTGGTGCTCATCATCGAGCGCGTCCTGGCCCGCCGCGAAAAGCAGGCCAAGCTGCAAAAGCTGAACATGGTCGTGGGCGCCTTCTTCACCGAAGTGGGCAACCACTTGCTCAATGAGCTGTTCCCCTACTTTAAAAACAAGGCTGAAATTGCCGAACAGCTCGATATTAACGCCAAATGGACCAAGAAAGACTTTCGGCGGGCGGCCGACTATGCCTATCACCTTGAGATTGAGCTCGACTGCCGCGACGTCGACCTGGCGGCTCTAAAGAAATTCCTCTCCGAGAAGCGCACCTTCACCCTGACCCTGTTGGAAAACCCCAACCTGCTCGAGCATGACCGCTTCACCGACCTGCTCTGGGCGGTGACTCACCTTGATGAGGAGCTTGAGGCCCGCCGTTCATTGAAAGACCTACCTCAAAAAGACCTGGAACACCTGGCCGGCGATATCCAGCGGATGTACGACCACCTGGCCAGTGAGTGGCTGGACTACGTCGAGCACCTCAAGGCGAACTACCCCTTCCTCTTCTCGCTCATCCTGAGGACGCACCCCTTCCAGGAAAAGCCGTCGCCGGTCTTTAGCTAGCCCTTTATTAGTGGGTATTATGATATGATTGCCTGGATTAATATCTCCCTGCTTATTATCGCCAGCTTCTTATTTTCCTATTTTTATATTAAGAGTGTAAGCCCAGCTGCATTAGAGAAAACTATCGGGGAAGTTGCCTATTCAAGGTGCAAGCGCTACCGAATTATTGCCTCAATCTTTGAACTAGTGGCTGTGGCTAACTATGTAATATACTTTTTCTATCCTCTACCTTTGTCACTACCCGTGACTTTTCCCTGGGATTGGTGGGTCTCAATATTGATAGCCGTTTTGATACTAATTCCCAGCGGTTACCTGATGGGGAGGGGGCTAAAAGATGCTGGCGAAGAATCTCTGACACCAAAGAAGGGACATAAACTCTTCGGGGGCATCTACAAAAAGCTCAGACACCCGCAGGCAATGGGAGAGGTTGCCCTGTGGTGGGTGGTAGCCTTTCTGCTGAACTCCCCATTCCTGGCCATTTACTCTATAATTTGGCTGCCGATATTCTACTGGTTTTGCTGGGCGGAGGAGCGAGACCTTGTTGTCCGCTACGGCGACGCTTATCTAGAATACAGACGGAAGACGGGGCTTTTCATTCCCAGGAGGGGATAAAGAGATATGGCTGACGCTGGGGTTTTTATAGTATACTTTCTTTAGCCAGACTTCAGATTGGAGGGTAGAGATATGCGGTTCAAGGATAAAGTGGCTATTATCACCGGCAGCGCCCGCGGCATGGGGCGGGTTTTCGCCCTCCTTTTCGCCCAAGAAGGTGCCAAAGTGACCGTTTGCGACATCCTCGACTGCAAGCCCGTCGCCGAAGAGATTAAAGCCGCCGGCGGCGAGGCGCTGGCGCTCAAAATTGACGTTACCAACGAAAAAGAGACCGCCGAGATGGCCAAAAAGACCTTTGAACGCTTCGGACGGATAGACATCTTGGTCAACAACGCCGCCATAATCGGCACTATCGAGACCAAGGACTTCGTCAAACCGGTAGATAAGATAGTCTCGGCCGACTGGGACAAGATTCTGGAGGTCAACATCAAGGGCGTCTTCCTCAGCTCTAAGGCGGTTATCCCCTATATGAAAAAGCAGGGCGGAGGCAAAATCGTCAATATGGCTTCCACCGTGGCCTTCTCCGGCCTGCCCCACTTTATTCACTACACCACCTCCAAGGGCGGTATCGTTACCATGACCCGCAGCCTGGCCTGGGCGCTGGGCGAGTTCAATATCAACGTCAACGCCGTCGCCCCTGGGCTCATTATGACCGAGGCGATGCAGGCCACCTATACCCCGGAGTTTTATAAAGAGCTGGTGGCCACCAAACAGCTTATCCACAAAAACGTGGAACCGGAAGACGTGGCCAACGCGGTACTCTTTATGGCCTCCGACGAAGCCGATAAGATAACCGGGCAGACGCTGGCCGTTAACGCTGGCGAGTACCTCCACTAAAATTAGGTTAGTATCATGAGAAAGACTCGCCTAATCAAGATTATCGTTATTGTCGTCGTCGCCCTACTGGTGGTATACACCGGTCTGTCCATATACGGCGCCCGTAGGGCTATGGAAATCCCCCGCCTCGCCCTGGACGAAGACGCCTCTCCCGCTTCTGTCGGCCTGGCCTACGAAGACGTCTCTTTTACCAGCCGCGATGACAGCGTATTGCTGAGGGGTTGGTATCTGCCCGCCGACGGCGATTGTGCTATCATCATCGTTCACGGCGGCTTCCAGAACCGCCTCGACGATAACGTCTATACGCTGAACCTGGCGCACGACCTGGTGGCAGAAGGCTACAATATCCTCCTCTTCGACTTGCGGGGGCGGGGTGAATCGGAGGGTGAAGGGCGGGCCTTGTCCAACATCGAGCGCGATATCGGCGGTGCCTTCGACTATATAGTGAGCCGTGGCTACGCCTCGGATGACATCTATATCATCGGTTTTTGTTCCGGGGCTGCTTCGGCCTGTATTTTCGCCAGCCAGAATCAGGTCGGCGCCCTGGTGCTGGACGGCTGTTTTGCCGACGTGCGTAACATGGTCAAAAACCAGGCGGCGCTGATGGGGATTCCCCGCTTTCTGGTGGACTTCTTCACGCCCGGGGTGTGGCTGATGTCCCGTATCTTCTATGACTTCGAGCTGGTCAACGCACAGGATGTCGTCGCTGACGTTAGCTGCCCCATATTCTTCATTCACGAAGAGAACGACGAGCTTATCTCAAGAGAGGAGATACAGCGGCTCTTCGAGCTTTCCACCAACCCCGCCAACCAGTTCTGGGAGGTCCCCGGCGCCGAGCACAGCCAGTCCTATAAGACCCACCCCGAAGAGTATATCGACCGGGTGGACGGCTTCTTTTCTGCCCTAGACTAAATCATTCAAGCGCTCGGGTTCAGGGTGCGCCCTACGAACAGTATCGTCCCGGTGGCGATGTCGCGGATTAAGAAGATAAAGGGTCGATCGATGGTCATTGTCACCGGTGCCGGCGGCAGGGCAGTCTCGCCGACGATTACCGCCGTGGCCGCCGCGGCTTCGGTGCCCTCTTCATCAACGGAGACAAAGGCCTTGTGCACCACGTCCATGATGAAAAGGTCGCGGTTACCCGTCATCCCGGACAAGTCGGCATAATCTGGGTCAAAAGCAATAGGCATACCCAGTGCCGACAGGGCCGCTTTCAGGCTGAAGCTGGAATCGAATTCGAATTTCGGCATGGTCAAGTCAACCTGCTTGTTGTCTATAGTTTCGATAATCCCCTCCACCGTCGCGGCGTCCAGCGCTTCTTCAAATGTCTCGAACTGGCCCGATTCGGGCAGCAGGATTACCATGGATAGCTCGTTTCCGTCATAGGGCAATTCTACCGCCTGGTAGCCTTCACCCTCGGCATATTTGAAGCTCTCCGATTGGCTCATCATGGGCACCGTCACCTCGCTGCCGTCGAGCAAATAGAATGTCCCGTCCCGGGTCATTTCGGCTTCGAAGGTGTGCAGCCACTTGGCGTTGAAGTAGATGGCGTTGGTCAGGACGAGGCGGGTCATCGAATTAATCATGCCCGGCGGGATCAGGTCCTTGATGCGCCCTTCCGTCTGGTCGGCTACCCAGTCGTTGATGGTGACGCGGGAATCCTCCGGGGCGTTGATGAAATCAAGCACTCTTAAGCCCGCGCCGTAGTTAACCGCCAGCAGGTCGAGGAAATCGGACAAAAACTCGTAGTCCAGTTGCCCCCAGATGGCGTTGACAATATTCAGGCGGAAGCCCTCGCCGTCTTTGCCTTGGGCGCCCTGGCCGCGGCTGTCCAGTTCCAGCGACAGTGCGTTGAAGGCGGGGTGCAACTGGCTCTGGGGAAGGGTAAAGTTTAGCGCGTCGGCCATCTGCGCTTCGGTTTCGCCGCGGGCACCGCCGTAGGTCATGGCCAGAGCCAGCGAGATGCTATAGGGTGAATAGAAAAGGTTGACCTCCCTATCTTTAAGCTCCTGGTAAAGGTCAAAAGCGAAGGTGCTGTTGCCCTCGACCAAGGTGTTCAGCTCGGTAGCGCTGACATCGGGCGCCGTATCTCGCGGCTGCTCTGACTGTAGCAGTTCACCCCCGGCCGCTTGGGGACAGGCCGCCAGCCCCAACATCAATGCCAGCATGAACACGCTTATTACGTATAAGAGTCCCTTCTTCATCTCACACCTCCCATGACACCCTGTTTATATTATATAACGAAAGAATCCGGATTTGGTTAGTCTTCCGGTTCGGGTCTCATAGGAGGTCTCTGTCCGGCCGGCCACGACTTGGTTTCCAGCGGCTTGCAGATAATCTCGGTGATGTGGAGATCGTGGAGCTTGGTGGAGGTAGCGGCAGTAGCCACCACGGCGGTATCGGAACCGCGGCCCATACCGGTTATGGCGATTACCTTTTCTCCGGCATCTACACAGCCACCGTCGGCCGCCATCAGGATTATCTCGACGGCCACCTTCATCCCCTGACACAGGGTGCGCAGCACGATGGCCATGACAGTAGGCGTTGTCGTGCCGTAGAAGCCGTCGGTGTGGAAGAGCATGGTGCCGAAGTGGACGCGGTGCCCCTTCTTCTCCAGCTCAGCTTTCAGCTCGGCGGGGAACCTCTGTTTGCCCAAAACAAAGCCGTACTGATGAGGCACCACCACCAGTTTAATCCCGGTGTCGGCAAAGCGCTCTAGGGCCAGGCGGGCGGTCTTTCCCGTCGTCGAGGCGAGGACGATTTTCTTGATGCCCCGGGCTTTGGCCCTCTCCGCCGCCAGGCGCAGCGTTTCCTCGGTATTATCCAACCCCGCCGTCTCGAAGTAGGTTATTTTCTCTTCCAAGGTCTATCTCCTCTCTATTAGCTTTTATTTAAGCCCCGTCGGGTTATTAATTACCCTCCTTAAACTCGGGACAATAAAGAACCGTACCGGCTCTGCCTACCATGCCGCCTTCCTTGAGTTCCAGCACCATCCAGGCTTCGTCGGGCGCTTCGAATTCGCAGTCGATGCCCCTCGCCCGGGCGGGGACAAAGCTGAAGCGGGGATAGTATTCGGGATGTCCCACCACCACGACTACCTCTTGGTCGAGCCGCTTGCATTCATCAAGCCCGGCCCTGACCAGCGCTGAGCCGATTCCCTGGCGCTGATAATCGGGTAGAACGGCCATCGTCCCCAGGGCGATAGCCTCAAAGCTCGAACCGGGGGATTCCACCGTCACCGGGCTGAAGGTGATGTGCCCCACCACCCCGTTTTCGGTGACGGCGACCAGCGATAGCGTCAGCGCCCCCCGCCGGCGCAGTTTATCGATAATATCCGCCTCTACGCTTCGCCCGAAGGCAAGCTCGTTGACGCGGCGAATGGAATCTATATCTTGGGCTGTTTCGGGGCGTATCTCGAGCATAAACCTCCCTCAGCTGTCTTTAAACAAAAAAGCACCGTGAGAAGCGGTGCTCTGAAAATTCTTTGGTAGCGGGGGCAGGATTCGAACCTGCGACCTTTGGGTTATGAGCCCAACGAGCTTCCACTGCTCCACCCCGCGTCGCTCTGTTTTTAACAGACGGACTTCCAGTATAAAGGCTGAGGGCAAAGCTGTCAAGGCTGTTTGATTACTCCCACCCCCCGAAAAAGGCAGCCACCTTATCGGCGACCACGTCCTCATAACCGCCCCAGAAGTGGTCGGCTTGCGCTATCACCTGATATTGCTCAGGCATGGCCTCGACGAGTTTCAGGAACCTTGCCATCGGTATGACGAAGTCGTTCTCCCCGACGATGACGAATTTGGGCCCGGCGTATCGCTCCAGCTCCCCCCACCCCTCCTCCGAAAGCGCCGGCGAGACCAGCACCAGCCTCTTTACCCTCTCGTCTCTAAGCGCCACGGGCAGGGCGACCATGCCCCCGAAGGAATAGCCCGCCAGCCCGATGCGTTCCTTGTCGCTGTTCTCGGTCGCTAAAGCGAAGTCCAGCGCTGCTTTGACATCCTCCTGCTCGGCGATGCCCTCCCCGAACTCACCGCCGCTTTGGCCCACCCCGCGGAAGTTAAAGCGCAGGGCGGCGACGCCTCTTTCCGCCAGCGCCTGACAGATGGCGAAGACGACGTTGCTCGACATATTCCCCCCGTAGAGGGGGTGGGGGTGGCAGACAACCACCGCCGGCCAGGGTGCGTTATCATCGGGGAAATGCCAGCACGCCTCCAGCGAAATATCACCGCAGGGGATGGTGGTGTGCTCGCGTCTCAAGACTTCTTCTCTTTTGGCTTTCTTTTAGTGGTGGGGGGCTTTCTTTTGGGAGCGGGTTTCTTCGCTTTCTCGACGCTCTGCCACCAGGCCTTGAGGCGCTCGGCGACCTGCTTTTCGTAGCCCTGGTCGCCAGGCTTATAGAAGCGCTTATCTTTAAGGGAATCGGGCAGGTGCTGCTGCCCGGCAAAGTGCTCGGGGAAAAGGTGGTCGTATTTATAGCCGTCCCCGTATCCCATCCCCTTCATCAGGGGCGTCACCGGGTTGCGCAGGTGCTTGGGCACCTCGGCGTCAGGCTTTTCCTTAATCTCCTCCTGCACCTTGGAGTAGGCCTCATACAATGAGTTGCTCTTGGGGGCGGTGGCCAGGTAGACCACCGCCTCGGCGATGGCCAGGTTGCCTTCGGGCATGCCGATGAAGTGCACCGCCTGCTGGGCGGCCATAGCTACCACCAGCGCCTGCGGGTCGGCGATGCCGATATCCTCCGAGGCGAAGCGCACCAGCCGCCTCACGATATAAAAGGGGCTTTCCCCCGCCTCCAGCATCCGCCCCGCCCAGTAGAGGGCGGCGTCGGGGTCGGAACCCCTCAGCGATTTATGCAGCGCCGAGATGAGGTCGTAGTGCCTTTCCCCCGCCTTGTCGTAGGGTAGATATCTCTGCTGGACGGCGTCCTCGATGGTGTTTAGTGATATATGGCGCTTACCTTCTTTGTCGGGCGGTGTCGTCAGGGCGGCTATCTCCAGCGCGTTGAGGGCGACCCGCGCGTCCTTGTTGGAGACCATAATCAGGCGCAGCAGGGCGTCCTCGTCCAGCTCGACGTTGAGCTTGCCCAGCCCGTTGAGCTCGTCCTTGATGGCCCGCATAATGATTATCTGCAGCTCGTCCTCGGCCAGTGGTTCCAGGGTGAGCACCTGGCAGCGCGAGAGCAGGGGAGAGATGACCTCAAAGGACGGGTTTTCGGTGGTGGCGCCGATGAGAGTTATGGTGCCGTCCTCGACGTAGGGCAGCACGGCGTCCTGCTGTGATTTATTGAAGCGGTGTATCTCGTCGATAAAGAGTATCGTTTTCTTCTTGTAGAGCTTGCGCCTTTCCTTGGCTTCTTTGATGATGCGTCTCAGGTCGGCGACGCCGGCGCTGACGGCGCTTACCGGGCTGAAGTGGGAATCGGTGGTGTTGGCGATGATAAAGGCGAGGGTGGTCTTGCCGCTTCCCGTGGGCCCCCACAGAATCAGTGAGGGCACCTGCCCCGCCTCGATGGCCTTCCTCAGGACGTGCCCCTCCCCCATGAGGTGTTCCTGCCCCACGAACTGGTGCAGCGCCGAGGGCCTCATCCGCGCCGCCAAGGGTGCGCCCTCTCCCTTTTCCTGCTGCAGGCTGTAATCGAATAGGTCCATTAATCTACCTTCCGCTATGAGCTGTTATTTTGCAAGGGGTTCATTGAATCTTAATCCCACGCTCCATAGCAATTCTATGCTTTCTAGATATTCCCCCTATGCTAGTACGCTTTTTGGGTTTCTTAATTTCTATTTGTCTAGGATTGCTGCATTTTACTATTATTTCACAATCATTAACTGTAAATCGCAACGGCCATGTTAAATCATTCTCGTAACCTAAATCTAGCAGGCAGGGAGGTCTGCCACTCATTTTTAGTGCATCAATACTATCGCCTAATGGCTCTTTCTCTTCTAAGTCTTCAGGAATTTTGATTTTAAAAACATCAATTAAACCAAAGTCCTCGGAAAGTACTCGCATATTCCACCACGCACTGGGCGCTGTTTTCGGCATAGGGTTGGAAACTGCCGCATAAAGTTCTCCTAATACTTTTGAGGCATTTAGAGATTTAGACTGCTTAGAATCATCCCTTTCTATCAATTCGCACAAAACCACAACTCTATAAGGTGTTTTTCTAGACAGGGATAAACTGAGGTTGGGATTATCTGGTGTATAAGGAACAATCCTATTACTATACTCTTCAAGTAATTGCCTCATTGTGTATTCAAACTTATCAAAACTAATGCCGCGTGAACGGAAATAGATAAATGGTTTGTATGCATGGGAATCATAATCAAGGACTCCTTCACTTATAAGGTAGACTCTTGGTATTTGCGGGGTGAACCACATCTTATTCTGTAACTCTATACAGTATATTAGAAACATCCCATTACTACAGTAGTTGGTGAAACTGGAGAGTGTAGCAGATATAAGCGTCTTTCCTATGAGTTTCCTAAAATTTTTCTCTACGAAAAACCTCACATGTGGATTATCAGCTATTAGAGTAGCTATAATACCGATTGCTAAACCAATTAAAATGCCTTGCCAGCCTATCATCTAAGCTATTACCCCCAACCCCTCACCTCACAATAATATCATCCAGCTTGCGCTTGGGCACGTGGTGCACCTGCTCCTTGTCCCGCCAGTACTTAATATCGCCGTCGGGCCCCACCGTCTCCAGCACCACCTTCTCCTTGGGCTTGCCCAGCGCCAGGACGAGCAGAATCTCAAAGTATTCCGATATCTCCAAAAGCTTGGCCAGCTTGGTCCTCTGCACGGCGGCGATGATGCAGCCCCCCAGCCCCTTTTCCACAGCGCCGAGCATGATGCTCTGGGCGGCGACGCCGTGGTCGCATAAGAAGCCCGTGCTGATGCGGTGGTCGCCGAGGATGATAATGTAGGCCGAGGGCCTCTCCCCTTCGGCGGGGCCGCGCCAGTCCTTTATGTAGCCCGCCCAGCGCAGGCAGGAAAAGATTAGGGCGTTCTTTTCAGGCTCGTTGCAGAGGATATATTTCAGCGGCTGCAGGTTGGCGGCGGAGGCCGAAAGCCGCGCCAGCTCGACCAGTTCCTTTAGCATCTCCCGCGTCACGGGCACCTCCTGGTGAAAGCGCCGGTAGCTGCGGTTCTTGGTCACCAAATCTTTTATCATTTGTACCTCTTCACCTCGAATCTGTAGAGCTTTACCTCCTCGTCGGGGCCGATGCCCGCCTTTAAGCGGCAGATGCCGACCTGCTCCTCGACGGTGTCCACCCCCTCTAGGTCGGGCAAAAGCAGCCCCTTGCGCCACCCCGCCTCCACGATAACCCCGTACTTCTTGGGGTCGAGCTCCTTCATGCTTTTTACCGGTTCGGGTCTGGTGAGCACGTCTATGCTGTATTCCAGGCTCTTAAGCTCGTCCTTAGTGACGGGCAGGAAGCGGGGGTCTCGGGTGGCCGAGCTGATGGCGTTGGCCACAATTTCCTCGGCCACGTTGTCGTGCTGGAGCTCGAAGGTGCCGATGCAGCCCCGCAGCTCGTCGCGCTTGTGGATGGAGACGAAGACACCCGCCTGCTCCTTCATCTCGGCGCTGAGCCTCCTGGGCTGAAAGACCTCGCCCCTTCTGACGTAGGCCTCCACCGTCTTCTTGGCCAGTCTCACCAGGGGGTGCATCTCATTTCCCTCCGCCCTTGATAATGATTCCGGCATAGCCGACCACGGCCGAGAAATCGCCGGTGACATCGCCGCTGGTCTGGTATTTGACCAGCTCCGCACTCGTAGCGCCCAGCTCCTTGGCGGCCACGATAAGGCTGACGGCGGGCGCATAGCCGCACATGGTGATATTGAACTCGTCGACTCTTCTTAACAGCTCGTCTTCGTCCAGCTTCAACATGGCGCCGATGGCCTGGGTGTCCTTCTTCTGCGCCGATTCCTGCGGCTCGTAGTGGCTCATGTCGCTGGAAGCGATAATGACCACCTCCCTGCCCAGCGCCTTTACCGCTGCGGCTATCTCTCTGCCGACCTCCTTGTAGATAGCGCCGTCGGGATGGCCAAAGATGAGGGGCACCAGCTTGAAATCGGGCTTGAAATACTGCAAAAAGGGCAGCTGCACCTCGATGGAGTGCTCATAGATATGGGCTTTGTCGTCCTCCTCCAGATATTTGGAGCTATCCAGAATCTTCTTGCCCAGCTCCTCATCAATCTCCACCTCCCCCAGCGGTGTTTCCCATGCGCCCTCGGTCATGATGCTTAAAGGCCTGCCGGCGCCGGTGTGGTTGGGCCCCATGATGATAACGGTGTCCTTAAGCTTGACCCTGGAGATGGTAGCCCCCGCCACCAGCCCGGAGTAGATATAGCCAGCGTGGGGCACCAGCAGCCCGATGGCCTCTTCTTGGGCCACGTCCTCTTTAACCATCTCCTTAATCATTGCCTCTAATTTCGAGGCCGATGCCGGATAGAATTGCCCCGCGACAGCCGCTCTTCTAATCATCTTGCTCTCCTCCCTGAGTCGGATTCCTGAAGTTGAGCTCCGCCCCGCAGAACTGGCACTTGGAACCGTCCAGCCCGACCAGCTGGGTCTGGTAGCCGAGCCTCTTGACCACTGTTTTGCCACAAGAGTAGCAGACGGTGTTTTCCCGGCTGTGCCCGGGGACGTTGCCCATATAAACGAACTTGAGCCCCGCCTTTTCCCCGATCTCGGCGGCGTGCTCTAGGGTGGCTACCGGGGTGGGGGGCAGACCGGTCAGGTGGTGGTGGGGATAGAAGCGGGTCACGTGCCAGGGCGTCAACTCGCCTAAGCTTTCTTTTATCCAGCTGGCGATGCCCTCGAGCTGCTCGTCATCGTCGTTCATGGTGGGTACGATGTTGGTTACAACCTCGACGTGCATCTGCCACTTATCCTTAGCCCGCTGGGCGACCTCAAGTATTCCCCGCCAGCGGTTTACCCGGGCCAGCCTCTGATAGAGGGCGTCGCTAAATCCCTTGACATCCACCCGCCAGGCATCCAGGTAGGGCCCGATAGCATCCAGCGCCTCGGGGGTGAGGAAGCCGTTGGTCACATAGACGGTGTATAGATTGTACTGCTTGGCCAACTTGGCCGAGTCGAGGGTGTATTCGAACCAGATGCTGGGCTCATTATAGGTCCAGGCAATGCCCTGGCAGCGGTAGCGCAACGCCAGCTCAACCGCTGCCTCGGGCGAGATTTCGTTGCTGCCGAGCCAGGGTGTGTCGTCGGTGGGGCAGGAAATCTCCCAGTTCTGGCAGTCCTGGCAGTGGAAGTTGCAGCCCCACCCCCCGATGGAGAAGGCCAGCGTGGCCGGGAAGAAATGGAAAAGGGGCTTCTTTTCGATGGGGTCAGCGGCTACCGAGGACGCCTTGGCGTAGTTCAGGTTGTATAATACGCCGCGGCGGTTCTGATAGACACGGCAGACGCCGAACTTTTCGGGGGCAATGTTGCAGCGCCACTGGCAGGTGCCGCACCTCACCCGCGAGTGGGACAGCTTTTTGTAGAGCATTGCTTGGTGCATGATGCTCCTTTTTGTAATTATAACACTTGAATTAGGGCAATCACACCCTTTAATCCCCGCCCCACAGGTTGTTTTTCCCACCCAATACCCACCCTATAAGGGTGGTACCCCTTATATATCCCCCTTTAGAGGTACGCCTTACCTCCCCACCTTTTGGGGGGGTGGGGACTCAAACCTTGGGGGAGTTGAAGAGGGGGCTTCGCCCCCTCTGGAAAAGACTTCTGTTGGGTGGGTAGGGTGGGTCAGAAAAACGTACGCTAAACAAGGTGGGGTGGGGTAGATAAAATCGGAGTGGGTTAGCAATAATCCTTGACTCCCCAGTTACCACCAGCTAGACTGGTGCCATGAAGGTCATCGGTCTTACTGGAGGCATCGCCAGCGGCAAGAGCACGGTCGCTCAGTTCCTCAGAGAGCTGGGGGCGGTAACCATTGACGCCGATAAGCTATGGCATGAAGCACTAGGAGCCGATAGCGGGCTGCGGCAGAAAATAGTGGCCGCTTTCGGCAAGGGGATTGTTAGTTCTAAGAGAGAGATTGACCGCCGGAAGCTGGGCGAAATTGTCTTTAATAACCCAGAGGCTTTAGCCCGCCTGGATAATATAATGCAACCTTGGATGTACCAGGCGGTAAAGGCCCGAATTGAGGACTACCGGCGGCGGGGGGTGGAAGTAGTGGTGCTGGAGTTACCCCTTCTGGTTGAGGTGCCCCTTTCCATGAAGGCCGGCCAGCCTACCTTGTCGGACGAGGTGGACAAGGTCTGGGTCACTGTCGCCCCGGAATCCACCGTGCTCAAGCGCCTTAAAGATAAGAGCGGGCTTTCCCAGGCGGAAGCCCGGGCCCGTATTCGTTCTCAGCTGCCTTCGGAGGAAAAGCTCAAGCACGCCGACGTGGTCATCGACACCGACTGCACCCTCGACGAGCTCAAGGCCAAGGTGGTGGAGCTGTGGCGGGGGCTTTCGCTTGACACCTAGCCACAGCGCTTGGTAGAATATTCTGTTTGTTTTCGGAGGTTTTTAAGATTTACGCTGTTATTGAAACCGGTGGTAAGCAATACAAGGTCAGCCCTGGCCAGACCATAGATGTGGAGCGCTTGGAGGTGGCGGAGGGCAAGACCGTCGACCTGGACCGGGTGTTGCTTATTGGCGATGGCAAAAAGCTAACGGTAGGCACGCCCACTGTGGACGGAGCCAAGGTTGTGGCTACCTCAAAAGGGGAGGGCAAGGGCGATAAGGTTGTCGTCTTTAAATATAAGCCCAAGGTGCGCTACCGCAAGAAGACGGGGCACCGCCAGTTCTATACCCGTCTCGTTATTGATGAGATAGTCGAGCCTGGGGCGGCTAAAGCCACGCCCAAGAAGAAGGCTCGGCCTAAAAAAGAGGTGACCAAGGATGGCGCATAAGAAGGCAGGTGGTACCAGCCGTTGCGGCCGAGATAGCCAGTCCAAGCGGCTGGGCGTCAAGATATACGCGGGTCAGAAGGTAAATGCCGGCACTATCCTCGTTCGGCAGCGGGGCACGCGCATTCACCCCGGTGAGAACGTGGGCGTGGGCAAGGATTATACCCTCTTTGCCCTCATTGACGGCGTGGTCGCCTTCGAGCCGACCAGCAACAACCGGAGAAGGGTCAGCGTTAACGCTGGCTGATAACGATGAAGGAAAAGATTCACCCCGAGTTCTATACCGACGCCAAGGTGATTTGTGCCTGCGGCAATACCTTTACCGTGGGCTCGACCAAGAAGACACTGAAGGTCGAGCTTTGCAGTAAGTGCCACCCCTTCTTCACCCGGGAGCGCCGCATGGTGGATACTCTGGGTCGCGTGGAGAGATTTAAGAAGCGCTATAAGCTGGAGGACTAAATAAACATCTTTTGAAGGGTAGGAGCGGTTGGTTATCCGCTCCTTTTTTATTATGGCCGAGAAATTCTATTACGGAGGTCAGGCGGTTATCGAGGGGGTGATGATGCGGGGGCGGAAGGCAATGGTGACCGCCGTGCGTCGCCCCAACGGCGAGGTGTCCACGGATGCGCGGCCGTTGGAGGGCATCTACACGGGCTGGTTGCGGAAAACGCCGCTGCTGCGCGGCGTCATCGTCCTGATTGAGGTCATGGTGCTGGGGATGCAGACGCTGCTCTATTCGGCCAACGTATCGCTGGAGGAGGAAAAGGCGGAGATTAAGGGATGGCTGGTCTGGCTGCTGGTGGGCGTTTCCCTGGGGGTGGCCGTCGTCCTCTTCTTTCTGGCGCCCCTTTTCCTGACCAAGTTGCTGGGCGACTATATAACCTCGTCGGTATTGTTCGCTCTGGTAGAGGGCTTAATCCGGGCGGCTATCGTCATCCTTTACCTTTGGGCCATCGGGCTTATGCCCGATATCAAGCGCTATTTCGCCTATCACGGCGCCGAGCATAAAACCATCAACGCCTATGAGGGTGGGGTGCCGCTGGAGGTGGAGGCCATCAAGAAATACAGCACCGCCCACGTCCGCTGCGGCACCAGCTTCCTCTTTACCGTGGTCATCATCGCCATCATTGTCTTTGCCCTGGTAGGGCTGCCCGAGACCTGGATGCTGGTTTTGTCACGGATAGTGCTGCTGCCGGTGATTGCCGCCCTGGCTTATGAGGTCATCTACTTCAGCGGTCGGCATGCCGATAACGCCGTGGTCAGGGCGCTCACGCTACCGGGGCGGTGGCTGCAGAGGCTGACCACCAGAGAACCCGACGACGCCCAGCTTGAGGTGGCTATAGAGGCACTGAAACGGGCGCTGGAATTGGACGGGGCTAAAGAAACGGCCTAGAGGTCCTTTTCGCTTAGCTGCTGGAAGAAGCAGGTGGGTTTACCGGTGTGGCAGACGGGGCCTGTGGCTTTACCCTTGATGAGTATGGTGTCGCTGTCGCAGTCTTTCCAGACCTCGCTGACTTTAATTATATTCCCCGAGGTTTCGCCTTTGTGCCAGAGCTCCTGGCGGCTGCGGCTGTAGAACCAGGCTTCGCCGCTTTCCAGTGTGCGGCGCAGGGCCTCGGCGTTCATGTAGGCGAGCATGAGGACTTCGCCCGTGTCGGCATCCTGGGCGATGGCGGGGACGAGGCCGTCTTTATTGAATTCTATGTCTTTTATCGGTTCCATTTCTTAAGCCCTCAAGGGTTGACTCATTATATAACATTTGGGTGGGGGACTCCACCACCCCGATTTTATCTATTCCCGCCCGCCGCCCTTTAAGGAAAAGAGGGGGCTTTGCCCCCTCTTATAAACACCCCTAATTAAAGATTGTTATACTATATTCTTAGGACTCCAGATTTTAACTGCGTACTCAGCAAACTTTTTCTGGCGTGAAATGATCGTGTCTTTTGTAAAGTCTTTCGACTTTATTAAATCTTTAGTAGTCTGTATGCGCTTTTCCTTTTTATAAACTTCTTCGAGCTTCTGTCCGAAAGGCTTATTAGAGGCATCTTGGTTCATCGGTAATGACAGCAAAGTGTGGTTGCCCAACCTTTCTAAATACTCATCACGTCCTTCCCAATCAAGTTTATCTGCCAAAATATGCTCAAGTGTGAGGTTACTCCAATCCAAGGGTGCTTGTTTTTTACCGGTAATATACTCTTCGAGCTTTAGTAAGGTATATCTCGCTGTCTTATGATACGCTGGTTCAAACTCAGCAAAAGCCAACTTAAATTGTTCGTCAGCTTTCATGGCGTCTTGTTTTCTAAAGACTTCTAGAACCTCACCGATAGATTTCCCTTTTCTTATTTCGCTTATTAGACCATGAAAAACATCCTCTAGGATTTTTGCATCCCGCTTCAGAATAGTGCTGTGACGAAATGTTAAAATCTCAATTGCATTGCATAATTTAAGGAAATCCTTCTTCACAAGAGACTCTTCCCCCATCATAAGCAGTGGATAGCAACGTGTTGCTCCTAAAGCATCTAGGTAAGTGAATGCCTCCTTTTTTCTGACATCAGTGCACTTACTCGGCTCTACAAAATTAACATAGTATGTTAAGGCATACTTCTCTAGGTGGCTCAAAAAATTTTTGACATTTCCAGCTTGACTAATTCGTTTGCCATACCATTCCATAAGCTTCTTACGAGGCGGAGGTTCTTCTCCCTCAACGTTGGCCCAGCAATAATGGAGGAGAAAAGCCTTCAACTTACCTGACCCAAGCTCCCTTGAAATGCGATCTATCGTCAAGGCACTATCTTCCACGGAAAAGCCTTGTTTAACTGCCTCTCCGCAAACACGGTTCTTTACTAAGTCAGCGATGGATAAATCCATCCCTCTGTCATTAAGTGTCTCGAAAAATTGATAGACGTCGCTATCTGTTCCTAGACGCACCTCAAGGAATGAAGTTTTCATGATTTTATTATTTAAAAGATTAACTATACCATCCTTACCTTGGTCTTTATTAAGGCTTTCAAATTTGTCGCGGAAATATTGAATTGCTTCGTCTAAATTTTTCCATGAAGACAATTTTTTCCCACCAGGAAATGACTCGCCACGCAAAAGATTTTCAAACTTATCCCTGTCGCGTTTGCTCAAAATTAACGTCAGCCGCGACTCCTTAAACCCAGCCGGCCTCTGTGCGATATATTCTTTTTGGAACTCGCTTGCTACATCTTCGGCATCTACTTTCTCAAGAGTTTCAATAGCAGCGCGCAAAAGTAGCAAAAGAGTAGCTAATCGTTGCTGGCCATCTACAACTTCAAATTCAACGGGGTGTGGATCTTCAGGGGGTTTGGGCATAAAAAGAACAAAACCTAAGAAATAACCCGGGGCATTTATATCTATATCATCCCAAAGTTGAGATACTTTATCGATGTCCCAGTCATAGGGTCTTTGATATAATGGTACCTGATAATACCTACCCCGGATTAAGTCCATAAAAGATACGGTTTTTGGATTAAGTATTGCCATATTCGGAAGTATATACCATCAGTTACGTATTAACAATCCCTTTTTCGCTGTTTAACTTATGATGTCAAGCGCCCTCTTCAGGTCAATGTCCCCGGTATAGAGGGCGGTGCCGACGATGGCGCCTTCGGCGCCGAGGTCTTTGAGCATCTTGAGATGGCTCAGTGAAGATATGCCGCCGGCGGCGACGACGGGCTTGCGGATGGTATCGATAAACTCGGAGATGGCGGTGAAGTTGGGCTCGGTGAGGGTGCCGTCGCGGCTGATATCGGTATAGATAAAGCGCCTGACGCCCAGGGGGGTCATGCCGCGCGCCAGCGTGGCCGCCCTGATTTCGGTGGGCTGGCGCCAGCCGTGGGTGGCAACGAAGCCGTTGCGGGCATCGACGCCGACTATTATCGTGTCGCGGTATTTGGCGCAGGCGTCTTTAATGAGCTGGGGGTCTTCGACGGCGGCGGTGCCTAAGATTACACGCTCGACGCCCGCCTTGAGCAATTTATGTATCGTCTCCAGGTCGCGGATGCCGCCGCCGAGCTGGGTGGGTATCAATACGGCGCGGGCGATGTCGGTGACGATTTCAATGTTCCTGACGCTGCCCTCGGCGGCGCCGTCGAGGTCAACGATGTGGAGGCGGGGCGCCCCCAGCGACTGCCACTGCAGGGCGGTTTCTACCGGGTCCTCGGAGAATACCGTTTCCCGCTCATAGTCGCCCTGGTAGAGGCGGACACACCGCCCGCCGCGGATATCTACCGCCGGGATGATTTCCGTAGCAACTCACCTACAGGTTAATTCGACCTAAAGGTTGATATTGGAGTATTTCCTCCAGGGTCGGGACAGGAAGGCCTTGTTATCCTTGTTCTTGTTTTCCAGTATGTCCAGCGACCTGTTTATGACCTTGCGGGTTTCGCTGGGCATAATGACGTCGTCGATGTAGCCGCGCTCGGCGCCCTTGTAGGGGTTTTCGTAGATTTCGCTATATTCCTTGATGCGCTTGGCCGCCGTCGCCTTGGGGTCCTTCGATTCCCTTATCTCGCGGGCGAATATGACGCTGGCCGCGGTCTCGGCACCGACGATGGTGACACGGGCGGTGGGCCAGGCAAAGACCAGGTCGGCGCCGATGCCCTTATCAAGCATGCCGTAGTGGGCGCCGGCATATGATTTACGCAGTATGATGGAAATCAGAGGGACGGTGGCGTCGGCCCAGGCGAAGAGCAGCTTGGCGCCGTGGCGCAGTATGCCCTTCCAGTCCTGCTCGGAGCCGATCATGTAACCGGGGCAGTCGCCCAGTGTGACCACGGGGATGTTGAAGAGGTCGCAGAAGCGGGCGAAGCGAGCGCCTTTATCGGCGGCATCGCAATCAATAATACCCGCCGCCCAGAGGGGCTGGTTGGACCAAATGCCCACCGGGCGCCCGTTGAAGCGGGCGAAACCGGTGATAACGCTTTTAGCGTGGTCCTTGAATATCTCGCAGAAATAGCCGTCGTCGACAACGGCGTGGATTACCTTGTACATGTCGTAGGGCTGGGTAGGCTTGTCGGGGATTATAGTGTCGAGCTCGGGGCAGAGGCGCTCGGGGTCATCTTTGGTCTGGATTCGGGGCGGCATCTCCATGTTGTTGGAGGGGAAGAGGGCCAAAAGCTCCTTGGTCTTGTCCAAGGCGTCCTTGTCGTCCTCGGCGATGATGTGGGTCTGACCGCTCTTGACGGCGTGCGCCTTCCAGCCCGAAAGCTCCTGCAAGGAGATTTCCTCGCCGAGCTGGGTCTTGACGAAGGCGGGGCCGGCAATGCCCATGAAGCCAGTCTCGCGGCACTGGATGATGAAGTCCTGCATGATGGGGTGGTAGGCCTGGCCGCCCAGGCAGGGGCCCATGAGCACGGCTATCTGGGGGATGATGCCGGAGGCCCTTATCTGGGCCTTGAAGAGGTTGCCGTACATCTCCAGCGTATCCATGCCTTCCTGGAGGCGGGCGCCGCCGGAGTCATTCAGGCCGACCAGCGGCCAGCCCATCTCCTTGGCGAAGTCTATAGCCTTTATCTCTTTAAGGCCGTGGTATTCACCGAAGGTGCCGGCCATGGCCATAAAGTCCTCGGAGAAGGCGACCACGGGTCGTCCGTTGACCAGACCGTAACCGGTGACCACGCCCTCGGCGGGCACCTCGGCTTTGTCCATGCCGAAGTGGGTCGTTCTGTGCTTGACGAATATGCCTATCTCGTTGAAGGTACCGGGGTCGAAGAGGTAATCTATCCTTTCGCGGGCCGTCCACTGGCCTTTCTGGTGGCGTTTTTCGATGGCTTCGGGTGAAGCCATCTCTTCGATTTTGGCCCGTTTCCGTTTATATTCCTCGATGAGCTCGTCAGTTGATGACATTGCTGCCCTTCCTTCTGGTTTTGTTTTTCGTTTAGGTTTTTAGCGGTGTAATTATATCACTATCTATCGGGGGTTAACAAACGTTGGTCTTTCGTCCCACCCAATACCCACCCTATAAGGGTGGTGCCCCTTATATATCCTCCTTAAGGGTTCGTTTTACCCCGCCCTTTGGGGGTGTTTAAGAGGGGGCGAAGCCCCCTTTACCTTAAAAGGGCGGCGGGTGGGAAAAGATATAAAACGGGGCAGGGGATTAGTTGACAGGGAGGGTTGGCGTTGGTTAAACTTAATTCACTGCTCTAGTTTTCCTTAGGGGCTTCATTGAGCGATAAGTCATCTAATAGTCCTCTGGCACCGGAGCCGTTTTCCAAGGGTCTGGTCCAGCTTTTCACTGGCGACGGCAAAGGTAAGACTTCAGCCGCCATCGGGACGGTAATCCGAGCCCTGGGTCACGGGCTGAAGGTATACATCGCTTTTTTCATGAAGGGCAACCATCCTTACGGTGAGCGCCAAATCCTCTCCAAACTGCCCGGCGTGACCATGGCCAGCTTCGGCTCGGGGAAACTGGTCGACCCCGATAACATCAAGGTGGAGGAGAGGGGGGAGGCAGAGAAGGCGCTGGCGGCCGCCCGCGAGGCGATGCTGAGCGGTAAATACGATATGGTGGTGCTGGACGAGGTGAACGTGGCCGTCTTCTTCGAGCTGATTTCCGTTGATGAGGTGTTGAAGCTCATCGAAGATAAGCCCCAGAAGGTTGAACTCATCCTCACCGGACGGCGCGCCGACACCAGGCTGGTGCAGGCCGCCGATCTGGTTACCGAGTGCCTGAAGATTAAACACCCTTATGATATGGGAGTGGCGTCGCGGGAGGGTATCGAGTTTTAATTTAATTATTATAAATTAAATTCTTTTAGCCAAGGAGGATTTAATGAAAGTCACTCTGAGCGTTATTAAGGCCGATATCGGTGGATTTGTCGGCCATTCCGAGTCGCATCCCGATATTATCGACCTGGCCTGCGAGTGCACTGACAAGGCCAAGACGAGCGGGCTGCTTATCGACTGTTACGTCACCAAGTGCGGGGATGACCTGCAGTTGATTATGACCCACGAGCAGGGCGTGGGGAATGAAAAAATCCACAAGCTTGCCTGGGACACCTTCGTCGATGGCACCAATCTGGCTAAGAAGCTGAAGCTGCACGGGGCGGGACAGGACCTGCTCGCCGACGCCTTTTCCGGTAACGTACGCGGGCTGGGGCCGGGGGTGGCCGAGATGGAGTTCGAGGAGCGTGGGGCGGAAACGGTCATCATTTTCATGGCCGATAAGACCTCGGCGGGCGCCTGGAACCTGCCGCTCTACAGAATGTTCGCCGACCCCTTCAATACCATAGGGCTGGTCATTGCCTCCAACATGCACCGCGGCTTTGCCTTCGAGGTGCAGGACATCAAGGAGCACAAGAAGATAACCTTCAACGCGCCCGAGGAGATTTACGACCTGCTCGTTTTCATCGGGGCGCCTTCGCGCTTTATGGTCAAGGCCGTCTATCACCGCGACACCGGCGAGATTGCCGCCTCGTCATCCACGCAGCGTCTGTCGCTGCTGGCCGGGCGCTACGTGGGCAAGGACGACCCCGTTTGCATTGTGCGCTCGCAGGGGGACTTCCCCGCCGTGGGCGAGGTGGTGGAGCCTTTCACTTTACCTTTGCTGGTGGAGGGGTGGATGCGGGGCTCGCACCACGGGCCGCTGATGCCGGTATCGGTCGAGGACAGCACGCCGACGAGATTCGACGGGCCGCCCAGAGTGACCTCGCTCGGCTTTCAGCTTTCCGGGGGGAAGCTGGTGGGGCCCAGAGACATGTTCGCCGACAAGTCCTTCGATAACGCCCGCCAGCAGGCTCTCGATGTGGCCGATTACATGCGCCAGCACGGGCCCTTCGAGCCGCACCGCCTGCCGCTGGAGGAGATGGAATACACCACCATGCCCGAGGTTATGAAGAAACTTAAAGGACGGTTCGTCAAGCTGGAGGAATAGTATGCCTAAGCTCCTCCTGGCGACGAACAACGAGGGCAAGGCGCGAGAATATAAGAGCTTGCTCGAGGGAGTGCCCTTCGAGCTGATGATGCCCGCCGAGGTTGGCATCAGCACTGAGGTGGCCGAGGTGGGGAAGAGCTTTGAGGAGAACGCCATCATAAAGGCGGCAACTTTAGCTCTCCAAAGCGGGCTGCTGACTTTAGCCGACGACTCGGGGCTGGAGGTGGAGGCGCTGGGGGGCGAGCCGGGCACGCTCTCGGCGCGCTATGCTGGAGAAAATGCCTCCGACAGCGACCGCGTAAACTACCTTCTAACCAAACTCAAGGGTATCCCCGAAGGCAAAAGACAGGCAAGATTCCGCTGCGTCATCGCCATCGCCAACCCCCAGGGTGAGGTGGAGCTCTGCTCCGGTGAGTGCGATGGTCTTATCGCCTTTGAGCCTAAAGGAGAGCAGGGCTTCGGCTACGACCCCATCTTCTACCTTCCCGAACTAGGTAAGACGATGGCCGAACTGCCGCCAGAGGTAAAGAATAAGATAAGTCATCGGGGCAGGGCGGCGGCTAGAGCCAGGGAAGTGCTTAAGGGGTTAGGGCGTTAGGAGGGTTTTTAGAACGGCTTTGCCTTTATGGTGCCTATACCCATTCAATCTTATCGATTGACATTTCACTCTTTACGTCACCGGTGTTAGGAACCCCTTCCGGCTCAATGAGAAGGGCTTTGTATCCTTCTGGGGAGGAAGGTTTGTGTTCGACTCCCTTTGGGATAACAATCATCTCACCGGCATGTATCTCCACCTTGCCGTCCCGAAAGTTCATTACCAACGTACCTTCCGTGACGATGAAGGTCTCATCGGTGTCGGGGTGGCTATGCCACACGAAATCCCCTTTGAACTTCACGATTTTAATTTCGTAGTCGTTCATCTTGGCGACTATGCCCGTCGCATAATCACCAGAGCGCAGTCTGGTGAATTTGTCGGCAAGGTTGATTTTCTCAGTCTTCATGCCTGCCCCCAATGGAACGGTTACTTTTATCCTGCGGCTATTATATCAAAAAACCTCATTTCCCTCATCGGGGTAAGGCCAGGGGAGTGCTTAAAGGGTTGGCTCAAGAATAGTGGAACATCTTGAGTAGGTAGAGATAGTTTCTTGTTACGTCATACCCCATATAGTTTAATTTACCGCGTATTTCTGAGAGAATCCTTTCGAAGTTCCAAGCCATAATCCTATCTTTTTTGAGTTCAGAGCAAAATTCAGTTTCCTCGTCGTCTTTCTTCGAAAACAGCTTTGGCGAATAGATATACCAACGCTTGAAATTTTTTGTACCGAAACGTTCCTTAAGAGAAACTAGTTTCTCTTCACTGAATTTGGCTTTAGCGCCAGCTATAAGCGCCTTGATTTTCCGGGATTTCTTAGGGAGATACGGATTTGGAGATACGGAGACTTCAGTCCAGTATAGCTGTTCTCTATCTGATGATACGATGTCGATCTCTTTACCTCGTCCTCCGAAGACTTTTTTGCCATTGATTTCTCGGGGTTTCTTTTTAACATAGATATTTGTCATGGTGAAGTGGTCCTTGCATTCTTGAAGCCAGAGATTAACGATATCTTCAGCCGGATTTATCATAATTTTACCTCCACAGGCTTTGTGTGCTTTGGCTTTTAAACAGGATAGCACAAGACGGTAGAATAGGAAATTGCCCCTTGAATCGTGTATAATACATAATACTTAAGAACACTAAAGAGTTTTAGTATGACCGGACTTTCCGATTCGTTCCAGCGTCCCATAAACTATCTGCGCATCTCGGTCACCGACCGCTGTAACCTGCGCTGCGTCTACTGCATGCCCGTCGGCGGCGTTAGCTCGCTGGCGCATGAAGACATACTGCGCTACGAGGAAATCAATACCGTGGCCAAGGCCGCCGCCGAGATGGGGATAGACAAGGTAAGGCTGACCGGGGGCGAGCCGCTGGTTAGGGCGGGCTTAACTGAGCTGGTGACTATGCTGGCCGAGATAAAGAGCATAGACGACATCTCGCTGACCACCAACGGCACCATGCTGACCCAGTATGCCAGTGAACTCAAAAAAGCCGGACTGAATCGGGTCAACATTAGCCTGGATACACTTAAACCCGATAGATTTTTGGCTATCACCCGCAGCGACGCTGAGCTGGCTGACGTGCTCGAGGGCATCGAGGCGGCGCGGGGGGCGGGGCTGGAACCGGTCAAGCTCAACATGGTGGTGATACCCGGGGTCAACGACGACGAGGTGCTCGACTTCGCCGCCAAGACCATTGACGAGGACTGGCACGTGCGCTTTATCGAGCTTATGCCCGTCAACGGTGAGAACAAAGACCAGCAGTTCGTGGCCGCCAGCGCCATGAGAAAGACAATCGATAAATTGGGCAAGCTGGAGCCCTGCCTCCCCAGCGCGGGCAACGGGCCGGCCAAATACTTCAGGCTGCCCAAGGCTAAAGGCACCATCGGCTTTATTACCCCGGTGAGCGAGCACTTCTGCTTTAACTGTAACCGACTGCGGCTGACCGCCGATGGCAAGCTGAGGCCCTGCCTTTTAAGCGACTACGAGGTTGACCTGAAAACACCTCTGCGTAGCGGGGTTGATGCCGAGGGCCTGAAAAAGCTCATCGAGGAGGCGGTGGCCAATAAGCCGCAGCAGCACCATATCGCCGAGGGCGATGTCCCCCGCCAGCGCCCCTTCTCCCAGGTGGGGGGATAGGGGTTCTTCGGTCGCGTCGCTTCCTCAGAATGACAGAAGGGGGTGGGGTCAATGAAAGAATTGAGCCACATGGACGAGCAGGGCCGACCCAAGATGGTGGACGTTTCGGGCAAGGCCGCCACCGAGCGTGTCGCCGTTGCCAAGGGGCTGGTCAAGATGCAGGCGGCGACCTTCAAGCGGATAAAGGAGGGGGGAGTGGAAAAGGGGGATGTGCTCGCCGTCGCGCAACTGGCGGGCATTATGGCCGCCAAAAAGACCCCTTCGCTGATACCGCTCTGCCATCCCATCCCTATCGATGAGGTTAAGATAAATTTCGAGCTGGACGAAAAAAACAGCGCCGTCGAAATCACGGCTACTGTCAAAAGCACGGGGAGGACGGGGGTGGAGATGGAAGCGCTGACGGCCGTCGCCGTGACGGCGCTGACCATCTACGATATGGTCAAGGGGATTGACCGGGCAGCCCGCATCGAGAGCATCCGTCTGGTCAAAAAAAGTGGGGGCAAAAGCGGCGATATTACCCTTGAGTAAACGAAATTATTGGTATATACTACACTACCAACAGTTTTTCAAGAGAACGATTTTGGGAGGGTGTCATGAAACTATCATGCCTTCAGGAGAATCTTGACCGGGGACTTAACGTGGTGGGGAGAGCGGTCGCCGTCAGAACCACCCTCCCGATAACCAATAACGTCCTGCTGGCTACGGACAAATCGCGCCTAAAGCTTTCCGCCACCAACCTGGAGATGGCCATCAGCTGCTGGATTGGGGCCAAGGTGGAGGAGGAGGGTTCGATTACCGTGCCCGCTCGACTTTTAGCCGAGTTTATCAGCTCGCTGCCCAGCGAGAAGGTGGATATAGTCCTTTCCCCCCAGACCAAGACGCTGGGCTTAAAGTGCGCCCGATTTGAGGCGCGCATCAGCGGCGTGGACGCCAAGGACTTCCCCCCCATCCCCAAGGTGGAGGGGGGTATCAGCACCAAGGTCGAGGTGGAGGCGCTGAAACAGGCCATCGCCCAGGTGGCCTTCGCCGCGGCTACCGAGGAGTCAAGGCCGGTGCTGACGGGCGTCGATGCCGAGTTCGACGGCGATACGCTGACATTAGCCGCCGCCGACGGCTTTCGCCTGGCCGTCTATAAGCTGCCCTTAGCTCAAGCCGTCACCCAGAAGACCGAGGTCATTATCCCCGCGCGCACCATGGCTGAGCTGAACCGTCTCATGGCCGAACAGGAGGAGGCGGTGGAGATTACGGTTAACCCCGAAAAGGGGCAGGCCCTGTTCCGATTAAAGGATATCGAGCTGGTGAGCCAGCTTATTCAGGGGAGCTTCCCCAACTACGGCCAGCTTATCCCCAAGAAGTACACCACCCGGACGGTCCTCGGCGTCGCCGATTTCTTGAGGGCGACCAAGACCGCCTCTATATTCGCCCGCGACGGCAGCGGTATCGTGCGGCTGGTGGTTACCCCCGGCGGCGAGATGACACCGGGCAAGGTGACGGTTTCGGCGCGTTCCGAAGAAGTCGGCGATGACGTCGGCGAGATTGACGCCATGGTCGAGGGAGAGGAGGCCAAGATTGCCTTCAACGGCAAGTACCTGACCGACGTTTTGGGCGTGCTCCACGAGGCGCAGGTGGCGCTGGAGACGACCAATCCCTCCAGCCCCGGGGTGTTGAAACCGGTGGGCGTTGATAACTACATCCACGTGGTTATGCCCATGTTCGTGCAGTGGTAGAAGCTAAAGGTTAGAAAGTGAAGGGGAGCCTTTTGGCTCCCCTTTTTATTTTGGGGGTTCGGTGAAGCCAGGGCTAAGACTTCGTGCTTAATCGGTTAAGTAATAGACCGCAGCGATAACTCCGGCGGCGGCTACTATGATGTAAAGCAGGCGAGAAAAGATATTGACTTCCCCAAACTTTTTGCCCGTGATAAAAGCCACCAGGTCAAACTTGAATAGCCCGACCAGACCCCAGTTTAGGGCGCCTACAGCCGCAATTATTAGGCAGACAATCGCTAGTGTTTCCATTTTTTACTCCTTTTTCCTCGGTTAATTAGCATTAAGATGAAGAAAGGGGATTACATTCTCACCTCCTTTCTGCTGAATTTGTCTGATTATAGCCGCCCGAATATCAGGAAATCATAAAATCCGAGAAAAAAATATAACGTTTTTGTAACATTTTGAGAATACGTGAAATAATTTTTCGGGGAGGGGGAGCCGAAAGGCTCCCCCTTTTTTGTATACTAACCCTCCCCCTGCTGTTTAACCTTCTCCCCCTTTGGTTTATAATGGCGATGAGGAGTTGCCTTGCCAGCTTACCTTGAAGCCTATCTGGACATCGAAACGACGGGGCTTTCGCCGCGGCACTGCCAGATAACGGTGGTGGGGGTCCACCTTTGCCGGGGAAAGCAGAGCCGTTTCGTCCAACTGGTGGGCGATGACATCTCGGCGGAGAGCCTGCTCGAAGTCTTGCAGGGCGTGGGGATTATCTATACCTATAACGGCAGCCGCTTCGACCTGCCCTTCATCCAGAGCCGGCTGGGGATAGACCTGGCCGAAATCTTTGAGCACTGCGACCTTATGTACGACTGCTGGCAGAACAACCTGCGGGGCGGTTTCAAGGCGGTGGAGCGCCAGCTGGGCATACCCAGGCGGTTGAGGGAGGTCAATGGCCGCGAAGCGGTGAGGCTGTGGTGGCGCTATGTGAACGATTACGACCGCCGGGCGCTGGCCGTTTTGCTGGAGTATAACCGGGAGGACGTCATCAACCTCAAGGCGCTGCGGGAGAAGCTGAGCTAGCTTTAGAGGGCCGAGAGGCTCCCCTTTTTGTTTTAATGCTTTATGCCTTGACAATGGCCTGGGCCGGGCACCAGTATTCTTCGGAAACACAGGTTCCGCAGTCGTTGCATTTTTCCGCATCAATGCTCACATGGTGCAGAGTCAGCTGGCGGGTGTGAAACTCGACCTGGCTCAGCTCCTCGGTAATAGCCCCCTGGGGACACTTATCAACACAGACTCCGCACTGCAGGCAGGCATCGGTAATCCTATAAGCCACTTTAAACCGTTCTTTAGTTAATCATGCCCGGTTATCAATAACCTTCGTCGACAAATATCTGGCCCATCGTCTTCATCTCTTCCGGGTATTTCTCCTGCAGTTCCTTGGGTATTAGCTGATGGTAGCCTTTTTCGGTATGCCTGAGCCCCTGATTTACCTCAATGAATATCCAGGGGCGGTGGGTTACCATAGGTCGCCAGGGGCAGTGGATAAGACCGGGTGGGATAAAGACCACGCAGCTCTTGGTAATGACATACCTTTCCATCTCCCTGCCCATATAGAGTTCGACCTCGGCGCCCAGGTCGTGCGGGTTCTTGGGGTCGGAGCCAATGTGAAAGAGGAGCTCGGCGTCCTTGTGGGTGTGGGGTGGGTGTCCTATACCGAGAGGGAACTTACGTTCCGGCGTAAACCACATAGCCCAGTAGTAATGGCAGCCTTTGGCATCCGAGTCATCGATGCACATAAACGTTTCCATGGGAGGTTGAAACCCCGCCTCCCTTTGCACCCGGAAGGGCATAATCTTCTGCTCCATCGTAGGGTCATATTCGAGGATGTATTTGGCGTATTTTCCCCCAGTTTTTCCGGCCATTTTTTAGCCTCCTTTCTTGGGGTATCCGCAGTTGAATCAGGGTGGTAGTTTGCGTTCTATCCCCTCTGATTAATAAAAAGCTAAACCAAAGCTCTCCCCCTGTCAAGGGGGTTCCTTTTTTTGGTAGTGTATCATTTTGAGGGCTATTGACATGAGAGAATACAGGGGTATAATCAAAACGGGGTAAGGGCTTATCATGAGAAGCGTTTCAAGGGACTGGCTTTGTGTTGGTCTCACAGAGCCTCTTCCGAGACCGGAAGGAACGCGAATCAGGCCAGATAGGATTCCTGCCCCGTTTTGATTATTATGAGGCATACTATTGCGATTATCCTTACCGCCATAATCGTTGGTGGGATAATCTGGCTACTGGTCATAGACGAGAGTATGCGAACGGCATTCTACCACTGGGTTGGGATAACGGTTATTCTGGGTATAGCAGCAATGATTATTTGGGCGATTTGGGGTTCACCAAAGGGAGATTAAGGGGGTGTGTTATGGCTAAACATGGTGCAGTATGTATGAATGTTATAGACGGTGACACATTTGATACAGGTGCAGGAATTAGAATACGCCTTGCGAGAGTTTACGCACCAGAAATAAATACCGAAGAAGGCAAGAAGGCTAAAAGACAATTAGAAGCATTAATACTCGGTAAATCAATTACTTATGAGGTTGTAGCCAGAGATGATTGGGGGCGTTCTGTAGCCGAGGTTTGGGTAAATAGCCTAAACGTTAATGATGTTATGCGTTCTTACGGCTACACAGAATCTTGGTAGCATCCTCTGCTTCAATTATCTCTTGCTGGTTCTCTTGCTGGTTCTCTTTCAGCCACTCCATTAATTCAGACATCTTATTATCGTGTATTTCGTAAGATATAGTGTAATTGATAAGGACGTTATTACTTGGCATTTCACGCTCCTATCTGCTTTAGTTTTACAATCTCCTCAAATGTCCAGATGTGGTCGCTTACCCCTGCTGCCATCGCTGGTGTCGTTGGGTAAGGGCTGGCTAGTGTGGTGTGAGGGCGGACAAAGTTATAGTGCATAAAATACAGGGCAACGGCCAACTTATGGTTTTCTATCTTCTTTGAGAACGCATTGGTGAGCCTAGCAAAGCGCCTCATACTCATTCGCATCGTTAGATTTTGGCGCTCTGCATAGCTGGTTGAGATTTTATCGGGGTCGGGGTTGCCCTGAATGATACTCGGTCTAGCACCTAAACATTTGGCGGGGCTATATCTGGCCTCACCTTTTAGCTCTGGCCCGTATAGCTTAACCAACATAGCGAAGTCAACATCTTCCCCAAACGCATCCTCTACCGCCGACATATAAACCCCGTGGCCGTCTGTGGTAATCTGAACACGATTAGCTAGTCGGCTTTTCAGGTCGTTCATAAACCAGTAACCATACTTAGCAGTTCGCAGGCCGACCAGCCAGCTTACTATCAGCTTGGTATCGGCATCAATGGCCGTCCAAGTCCACACATCGCCATAACCAATACGGCCTTGCTTATCTTCCGGCACATTCTTTTGCTTAGCATAGCAGAACGACCATATCTCATCACATTGAATATACTTGCTGGATAGGTTGCGTAAGCGTTTATCTTGATATGCAGCACAGGCTTTGCCGACTTCTTTTAGCAGCCTAACAACCGTATTGATAGCTGTATCAGTTATGCGGGCGGTGCTGCGGATTGAATTGCCCTCGCATAGAACCTTTATGACTTGAGCTTGGCGTTCTATACTCAGCCTATTCATAATGACTAAATTATAGCACACGCTCAAGCATTTGTCAAGGGGTTATGGTTGAATTATCTCATTTTGGTAGTATAATCCTCATTAGGGAGAGAGCAATGCAATATGAAATTTTCCGTGATGTACTCGTAATCGTGATAAGCGTGACGGGTGTGCTTGGTGTACTTATTGGGGGCTTGATATTCTTTCTTCTTCGTATAGCTCTAATGAAAGATATATCGACAGCAGTTAATAAACAACTTGACGAAGAATGCCGGAGACTGCGTGCACAATCAGATGTGCAACTAGGTGTAGTCCATTGGATACAGGGGTCATACGACAATGCTATTGATGTTACAAAAAGAGCGCTTGCAAAGGGCGGAGATGTTTTAGACGAAACCGATACAATCTTTGCTAAAAGCAACCTTGGTTTCTATTATGCAGAAAAGCACAGAAAGCAACCTTCCTGGGGCTTAAAAGAGATAGCCATAGACCTTACCAAAATCGGTTATGAGAAATATTCCCTTTCTCTTCCAGAGCTTCGGAAACCAGATTGGATAGATAACTACGTATTTGTAAAAGCAACGTTTGCACGAACTGATGATGAAAAAGAAGAGGTTGCCCAACTAATAGACAAACTTCTTTTAAGGGGTGACTTAGAGGCAATATATACCTACTTGAAGGAAAGCAGGCAATATGTTAAACCCTAGACTTAGGGTTCATTTCTTAACAATTAGGGCACATTTGGTCTATTCATCTTAGTTTCCCCTATATCTAATAACAGTCTAGCGCACTCAGCAAATTTGTCAAGTTTTACTCCACCTAGCCGCCGCCGCTTTTTGGGCTATCTCTTTCCTGCGCTCAGGCGATAACTTCTCCGCCCTCGCCTTGCCACCCTTTAAGCCACCACGCCTGCCCATCTCTTTAGCATCAAAGCCACCTTTGAGTTGCCCCGTAGCCTCTTGAACTACCCTGAAGGCCGTAACTGCAAAGTCGTGCTCTTTTTTCTTCCGTGTAACCATACTTAGATAATATACTATGCTTGAGCGATTGTCAATGCTTGAGCGTTCACAGTTGAAAATGATACACTACCCCTTTTTATTTAGGTATTGACAGACCCTGCCGTCTGTTGCACTATTCGGGAAAAGGGCAAGGAGGTGCAACGTGTTAAAGAGTTTCCGTGCCTTTGTCATGCGCGGCAGCGTGATAGACCTGGCGGTGGGCATCGTTGTCGGCGTCGCCTTCGGCACCATGGTCAGCTCGCTGGTCAAGGATATCATCATGCCGCCGATAGGGTTGGCGCTAGGGAAGGTGGACTTCGGCAACCTTTTTGTCGTCCTTCGCGAGGGGGTGGTGGCGGGGCCCTATGCTTCCCTGGCGGCGGCGCAGGAGGCGGGGGCGGTTACCGTTAACTTCGGCGCTTTTGTCAATACGGTGGTCAATTTTATAATTATCGCCGCCGTTATCTTCTTCCTGGTCGTCCGCCCTATCGCCAAGATGAACGCCACCCTGAAGCCGCCGCCGGCGCCCAAGCCTAAGACCAAAGAGTGCCCTTACTGCCTCAGCTCCATTCCGGCTAAGGCCACGCGTTGCCCGAACTGCACTTCGCAGTTGCAGCTGAAAAAGGCTTAAGTCTCCTCCCGCTGCTTTACGTGCCCGCCGGGGTCGGCCTCGGCCATGGTGCCCGCGTTGAGGACAATGGCCATCTGCAGGTGGGGACGTGAGAGCTTCTTCCAGGTCACTGGGCCGTGCTTGGTGCCGGCGGGGATGAACAGCGCCGAGGTGGTATCGAATACCAGCGGCTGGCCGTCAACGGCAAACTCTATCTCGGCGCCCAGCTCTTCAGGGTGTTCGAGGTCGCCGCCGATATGGAGCACAATCTCGTTGCAGCCTTCCTTATGCGTATGCTCAAAGATATGGGGGTTGGGGTCGGGCACATCCCATATCCAGCCGAATTCGATGTAGGTGTTGCTGCCGGGAACGAGGTCATTGCTCATTATGGTCATTGTCGGGTACTGTCGGCCCTTGATGTCGCCGGCGGTTACTTCGTAGCGGGGCTTTCTGACTAGGTTCTTCTCCCAGTTTACCATTAGCTTCTTGCCTCCTGAACTTTGTTATCGCATTAAGAATTAAAGCTACAGGCAAAGCTCCACCGCTGTCAAGTGGGGGAGGGGAGTGCCATCCGGCTCACCCCACCCTAGGTAGTTTTTCCCACACCAGCCCGCCCGCAAAGGCCTTTCAAAGGGGGCTTCGCCCCCTTAAAAACCTCCAAGGGAGAATGGGGGTGGGGAGGCGTGTCCCAGAAGGAATTCTAGAGGGTGAATCCCTTCTAAGGGTGGGTTGGGTGGGTCTGAAAAACGTACGCCTACAGAGTAGGGGTGGGTATTGGGTGGGACAAAAAGTTGACTAATGAGTTTTAAAAAATTGCTCTACAAACCCCTTGACAAGGGAATAAAGTAGTATTATAATATATCAAGATATATCGTGATACTATCTGATATATCAATGGGGAAAGGAGGCTGGAATGTTTAGGTTTAAAGCGGGTCTGTTCCGGGGAGACCGGTTCTTCAAAGAACCCTGGCGGGAGAGCTCTTTCCAGAAGGGAGACCTGAAGTACGTCATCCTGGACTTGCTCAAAGATAAGCCGAGGCACGGCTATGAGGTTATCCGCGAGCTGGAGGAAATGTCGCACGGGCTTTATACCCCCAGCCCGGGGGCGGTCTATCCCACGCTGCAGATGCTGGAGGAGATGGGCTATGCCGAAGCCGCTGAGCGGGACGGCAAGAAGATATACACCATCACTGATGCGGGCTTGAAGTTCCTCGAAGAGCGCAAGGACTCCGCCGACGAGGTCAGGAGCCAGATGAGGCACAGGTGGAGCTTTAAGAACATCGGCAAGATGGCCATGATGATGAAGGAATACCACGCGCTGGAGCACCTTTTGACGGACGTCCTGCGCAGCCAGGATGCCGAAAAAATGCAGCGGGCGCGTCAGGTTCTCAGCGATACCTATAAGGAAATCGAGACCATAATGGCCGAATGAAGGGTGAATTTTGGTCAGGAACGACATCAACCTTGACTACGACCAGGAAAGCGGGGACTATTACATCGTCTGGGAGCCCGTGATTCTCAGCGCCGGCAAGACCGAACGCCAGGCTCTGGAGGAGTTGCGAGGGGCGGCGCACTCTGGCGTTGATACCTTAATTGACCTAAAATTAGCCAATATAAAAAAGGAGGACTAAGATGGGCTACTTTCGTATCTTTGCCGCTATACCGGGGTTTTTCTTGAGTTCGTTTTTCGTCATGCTGCTATGGGGGGTGATTGCTCCCAAGGTTGGCGTGGACACCATCAGCTATCCCTGGGCGATGCTGGTGACGCTGACCCTATGGCTGGCGGTAGCGCCGCTGACGGCGGTGGGGTCAAAGAGTCGCTTCTGGCACAAGCGGGTAGATTAAATTCGCTATTGACTAGAAAGGGGACTTAAAACCTCTATGAACTCGATTGAGCAGACCAAGGGCTATCGCAACCGGTGGATAGCCCTGGCTTTTATGGCGATTTCCCTATTGATTATTTCACTGGATGGCACGGTGTTAAACCTAGCCCTGCCATCGATTGCCAACGACCTAGGCTCCAGTGCCAGCCAGCTGCAATGGATTATAGATGCCTATGTACTGGCGATTGCTGGGCTGCTGCTGACGATGGGATACCTCGGTGACCGCTTGGGACGAAAGCCGACCCTCAACGTTGGGTTGGTTATTTTTGCTTTGTTCTCGTTGGGGGCAGCTCTTTCCCATTCCACAAACATGCTTATCGGAATGCGGGCGATGATGGGTATCGGCGCCGCCATAATTCTGCCGGCCACCTTATCCATCCTGACGGCCACTTTCCGTGACCCGAAGGAGCGTGCCCAGGCCATCGCCCTCTGGGCGGCTACCTTCTCCTTGGGCATGGGTATCGGGCCTATCATCGGCGGCTGGCTGCTGGAGGCTTTCAGCTGGCACGCGGTCTTCTATATTAATATCCCGGTTATCGTCGTGGGGCTGGTGGGGGGTGGCTATTTCATCGAGAACTCGAAGGCGGAGCACCCGAAACGAATCGACATTCCCGGGGCTATCCTTTCCATCGCCGGCCTGTTTTCCTTAGTCTACGCCATCATCCAGGCTGGGGCGGAGGGGTGGGGGGCGACCCACGTCCTCTATGCCTTCGGCGCCGCGGCGGTGCTGCTGGGCGTCTTCATTTTCTGGGAGCTGAGGTCGAAGAATGCCATGCTGCCCCTGAACTTCTTCAAGAACATGTCTTTCACCGGAGCCAACGTCGCCCTGACGCTGGTCGCCTTCGGGCTGATGGGCTCGATGTTCTTCCTGGGGCAGTTCCTGCAGTCGGTGCAGGGCTACAGCCCCTTTGAGGCTGGGATACGGCTTTTGCCCATGGCTGTGGTATCCTTCATCTCGGCGGCGATGTCGGCTAAAATCGCCGAGCGCATCGGCACCAAGGTCACGGTCGCCCTCGGTATTTTCATCGCCGCCATTGGCTTTTTCTACTTCGCCCAAATTGCGGCGGTGGATGTCAGCTACGCTAAGTTCGTTCTTGCCATGTGTATTATCTCGCTGGGGATAGGTATGACCATGAGTCCAGCCACGAACTCGGTGATGGGCTCAATACCGGTGAGCCAGTCCGGCATCGGCTCGGCGATGAACAGCACCACGCGGCAGGTGGGGGCGGCGCTGGGGGTGGCGGTGCTGGGGAGTATTTTAAATTCTACCTATATCGCCAGTATAAATGCCGTGAGCTGGCCAGTGCAGCTGCCTGCCCAAGCCATGGAGGCTATCCGCGGCAGTATCCAGGGCGCCCATATCGTCGCCCAGCAGGTGCCCTCACCCCAGCTGGCGCAGATGATTATTGACCAGTCCAACCAGGCCTTTACCGCGGGTGCAGTGGATGCTTTGCTGGTGGCTACCATAGTTCTGGCGGTTACCGCCGTCATTGCCTTCATCATCCTGCCGCAGCGGGTAAGGGGGCCGAAAGAGGAAAATAACACCGGAGCCAAACCGGTTTGACATTAATGAGAAAGGGGGAGGTCAAACACTTATGGACCTGATTATGACCGACAAGCTGACCAAGGTTTACAACAAGCACATCGTCGCCGTTGACCATATTGACTTAAGCATCAAAGAGGGCGAGATATTCGGGCTTTTGGGTCCGAATGGGGCGGGCAAGACGACCACCATCCGCATGCTCTCCACGCTGACGCGGCCCACCTCGGGGACGGCCCGCGTCGCCGGCCACGACATCCTTAAAGATTCGCTGAAGGTCAGGCAGATAATCGGCTATTCGGCGCAGGCGGCGGGGCTGATGGAGAACGCCACCGGGCGTGAGAACCTGGACCTCTTCGGGCGCTATCACCACATGGAGGGCGGCTTACTCAAGAAGAGGGCTGAGGAGCTGCTGGCGCTGGTGGACCTGACCGAGGACGCCAACCGACTGGTGAAGACCTACTCGGGGGGAATGCGCAAACGGCTGGAGATTGCCACGGCGCTGGTGCACCAGCCGAGGCTGCTCTTCCTTGACGAGCCGACGCTGGGGCTGGACATTCAGATAAGGGTTAATATCTGGGACTACGTGCGCAAGCTTTCTGGGGAGGGGATTACCATACTGCTGACCACGCACTACCTTGAAGAAGCCGACAGGTTGAGCCACCGCGTGGCTATCATCGACAAGGGCAAGATTATGGCCACCGGCGCTCCTGAGGAACTTAAAAGCGCCATTGAGGGCGACGCCGTTTCGCTGCGCATGCCTTCGGCCAGCGCCGAGGAGCAGCAGGCGACCTTCAAAAAGACGGAAAAGATATTATCGGGCCAGCCCTTCGTCAAGAAGATAATGGCCACCCACGACGGCGTCAACGTCTACGTGGACCGTGCCGACGAAGCCATGCCCAAGATACTGCGCCTGCTGGAAAAAGAGGGCGTGGAGACGGCCAGTACCACGGTATCGCGGCCGTCGCTGGACGACGTCTTCATCCGATACACGGGGCGGACGATAGCTGAGGAAGCCGCCCGCAATAACGTGGGGAAGGGGGGCAAATAGATGGATTTCTTGAGCGATGTCTGGTTCACCTTAGCTAGACGCTTCCGCATCGGGCTGCGCGAGCCGGTATGGATATTCTTCAGCCTGGCGCAGCCGCTGATATGGCTGCTGCTCTTTACCCAGCTCTTCAAGAACCTGGCCCTGATGCCTGGTTTCCCCACCTCGGAATACCTGCTTTTCTTCGCCCCGGGCCTAATCGTGATGATGGCCGTCTTTTCCTCGGCCTATACCGGATTTGATATTCTGCAGGATATTCAGTTCGGCGTGGTCGATAAGATGCTGATTACCCCCGCCAACCGCTACGCCTTGATAATCGGCAACATCCTTAACGCCCTGACTAGCTTGACCATACAGATATTGATAATCTTCATCATGGTCTACATCATGGGGGTGAGTGTAGCCACAGGGGCAGCGGGCATTATTCTAACGCTGGTTATCGTCTGGCTCATCGGGCTTGCTTTTTGCAGTCTGTCCTACGCCCTGGTAATCGCCACCCGCAGCCAGACGGCGCTGGTGGTCATCGCCAACCTGCTTTCGCTGCCGCTGATGTTCCTTTCCAGCGTCATGATGCCCGCCGAGCTAGTGCCTGACTGGGTGCAAACGGCTATGATGTTCAACCCGGTCAACTACTCCGTGGAGGCGGTCAGGCCGCTTTTCGTCAGCGGTTACGATTGGAGCAGTTACGGGATGGGGCTTTTGGTGCTGGGTATTTTCGCGGCGGTGGGGGTGGTTACAGCGGTGCTGGCTTTCCGGAATTTCGGTAAGTAGGGTAGGGTCCCACAATAGTTAAGGGGGGCGTTAGCCCCCCTTTGTTTTTTAGGGGGATGCTCACCACCCCACCTTGTTTAGCGGACGTAATTTCTTCCCACCCAATACCCACCCTACAAAGGTTAAACCTTTATAGATTTCTTATTTGGGTTACGCCATTCACTCCACCCTTTTGGGGTGTTTTTAAGAGAGGGTGAAACCCCCTCTTTTCCTTAAAAGGGCGGCGGGTGGGAAAAGATAAAATATGGGGTGGGGGCTAAAGCATCAGGCTGGCCTGTCCTTATTCGCCCGGATAAAGGCAATATGAAGGGTAACTCCGACGGCGACAAACAAGAGGATTATGGTTACAATCAGATTGTCCACCGCCCAGATGGATATACCAATTGTCACCCATAATAGGCCGATAGTGAAGATTTTGACCTTGAGCGGTATGCCCCTGCCCTCGGTGTAGTTTCTGATATAGCTGCCGAAAACCCGGTTGTTCATCAGCCAGTGGTGAAATCGCTGTGAACTTCTCAGGTAGCAGGCGGCGGCCAGCAATAGGAAGGGGGTGGTGGGCAATATGGGGGTGAAGATGCCCACTATCCCTATAGCCAGGAATAGCGTCCCCAGGGCGATAAGTGAATACCTCTTTAGTGCCGCCGACATGAAATCTCAGTCTATAATATCAGATTCAGCAGCCCGCCGACTATCAGTGCGGAAGCCACCATAATCCCCATCGCCTTGAGCATATTGATTATGCCCAGCTCTCTTATCAGGACAACGAAGGTGGCGATGCAGGGGAAGAACATGGCCAGCACCACGCTGCCCACCACGAGCTGGCCCGAAGTGAGCGCCAGCGGCGCCAGCAGCCCCAGCGCCACGTCCTTGCGCAGGAAGCCGATGGCGATGGCGGTGACGGCTTCCTTGGGCAACCCCAAAAGCCCGGTGACCACGGGGGCGGTGAAGTTGGCGATGGCGTCGAAGACGCCGAAGAAGTATAAGATATTAATGGCCGCCACCGCACCCAGTATTATGGGCAGGGCTTCGGCTAAAAATCCGTAGGTGCGCATCCAGAGCTTCTGGAATAGCGTGCGCCAGGGGGGGAGGCGGTAGGGGGGTATCTCAATTAACAGTTCGGGGCTGAAACCTCTCACCGTGCGGTTGAGGATAAAGCCGAGCAGAATCCAGACGATAAAGAGCGTGCCGTAGACCATGACCACGTACTGGATGCCCTGTTCACCGACGAGACCGATTATCATCGCCTGCAGAGCGGCGCAGGGCACAGCGATGGATATCAAAGTAGCGGCGATAAACCGCTCCCTTTTGCTCTCCAAAACACGTGTGCCCAGCACGGCGGGCACATTGCAGCCTAAGCCCAGCAGAGTGGGTATGATGGCATAGCCGTGCAGGCCGAGGCGGTGCATGACGTTGTCCAGAAGCACAGCCAGCCGGGGCAGGTAGCCGGTGTCCTCCATCAGGCCCAGCACGAAATAGAAGGAGATAACATAGGGCAGCACCATGGCGAAGGGGACGTAGAGCCCGCTGGTGAGTAGCCCGAAGGACTCGACGAAATTAATCTGGCCGCCGGCCACCTGGCCGATGACGATGTTGTGCCAGAAGCCATCGCCACCCATGAGCGGGCTTAGTTTGAGCAGGACGGGCGCCCAGAGGTTGTTGAAGAGGGGGTCGAGGGCATAGTTTATCAGCCCTTCGCTGATGAAGCGCACCAGGATAAAGGCCGCCGCCAGTACCACCACGGCGAAGATGGTGCCGGTCAGGGGCCGGACGCTGGCGTCGGCCAGGCGTTCGCGCCAGGTGTGGTGGCGGTGGCGGATACGCTGCACCTCCTCCACTATTTTGCCCACCCTGGCCCAGCGCCGGCTGGAATTGGTGTGGGGGGAGCGGGGGGAGGCGGCTCGGGGTATAGCCTCCACCAGCTCTTTGATGCCCTGGCCGGTGACGGCTACGGTAGGGATGACGGGCACGTCAAGCCTCTGCTGCAATTTTTCGACATCAATGTCGATGCCCAGGTGCTTGGTGTCGTCCCATATATTCAGGGCGACGACGACGGGTACGCCCTTTTCCAGCAGTTGCAGGGTGAGGTAGAGGTTTCTTTCCAGGTTGGTGGCGTTGACCACGTTGACCACGACGTCGCCCTCTTCGAGCATCTTGAGGGCGATTTCTTCCGCCTGGGAGGTGGGCTCCAAGGTATAGGTGCCGGGGACGTCGATGACCTCGGCCGTCTTGGCGCCCAGCTTCATCTCGCCGCGGGTGTAGCTCACCGTGGTACCGGGGTAATTGGAGACGAGCGCCTTGACCCCGGTGAGGCGGGAAAAGACGGCGCTCTTGCCCACGTTGGGGTTACCCATGAGAAGAATCTTGGTCATAAGACTAGTCCGGTTTGACGATTATCTTTTTGGCCATGCCGAAGCCGATGGCGATCTGGACGCGGTCGACCTCAATGGTGACCGGCCCCCGCATGAGCATAGCGCTGATCTTGGTTATCTTTTTGCCCGGGAGAATGCCCAGGGCGTTAAGCCTGTTTACCAGCCCGCGGCCGCCTTTAAGCTGGAGCACGGCGCCGCGCTGTCCCCTTTCCATCTCAACCAGGGTGATTGGCTCTTTTTCCATTTCCTCGCTTTATCCTCTCAAATCCTTGGTTAGCCCTAACTCTCGGGGAGGTCATTCCTGTAGGCACTTTTCCGGGCAGCCCTCGGGGATTTCGCCGTAGTTGACGTAGCGCTCGAACATCTTTATCCAGTAGGGGTGGACGTTGGGGCGGCTTAAGACGAAGTCGATGAAGTCGGCCAGCCTCTTCTGGGTGAGGGGGCTGATGGCGTGTTCCATCTTGCAGGCGTCGTCAGCGGCCGTTTCGGCATCAACGCTCAGGATTTCTTCCAAGAAACGGCGCAGCGCTTCGTGGCGGCGGAAGACGTCTCGGGCCACCCTTTCACCCTCAGGTGTCAGTTGCACCCGCCCGTAGCGCTGGTGTTCCACCAGGCCTTCTTCGGAGAGCTTCTTGAGGGCACCGGTGACACTGGGCATCTTCACTCCCAGGGCCTGGCTCATCTGGCTGACCCTGACGGCTTTTTTGCCTTGGCGCAGCATGATTATGGATTCCAGATAGTCTTCCATGCTGGCGGTCGGTTTGCTTTCCATCATAGTTCCTTTGTAAAAGTTAGTCTCGCCAAACATTTTATTATAGCACAAATGGATGGGTTGTCAAGTTTTGTCTTCAGGGACTTGAAACGGAGTGGAAGCGGAGGAGAAGCGGAGTGGGTCACTTCCCTTGGAGGTCTCCGCCCAGCCTCCCCGCCTTGTTTGGCGAAAGTCTTTCTGTCCCACCCAATACCCACCCTATAAGGGTGGGTCCCCTTATATAGCCTCCTTTGAAGGTTACACCCCGCCCCCCTTTGGGGTCTTGTAGGCTGGTGGATTTTGTTTTACACTGGGTGGTAGAGCACAGACGGAGGTGAGAGCCATGAGGGCTTTAGTGGTCTACGACTCGGTTTACGGCAATACCGAGAAAATCGCCGAGGCTATCGGCGGGGCTATTATCGGCGGCGAGGTTAGGGTGCTGCGCGCGGGGGAGGTGGGGCCTCCGGAGATGGAGAACATCAGCCTGCTGGTGGTGGGGGCGCCCACGCAGGGGGGTAGGGCCACACCGGAAATCAGGGATTTTCTGGACAGGGTTTCCAAGGCGGAGATAAACGGGGTTGATGCCGCCGCTTTCGACACCAGAGTGGCATCGCGGGTGGCTAAAATCTTCGGCTATGCCGCGGGTAGAATTGCCAGTAGCCTGAAGAAGAAGGGCGCCAATCTGGTAGCCGAGCCCGAGGGCTTTTTCGTGGAGGGGACGAAGGGGCCGCTGACAGAAGGAGAGCTGGAACGGGCGGCTGCCTGGGGGAAGGGGCTTAGCCCGGGTTAAGGAGGAGGGCCGTGATTAAGGTTATTAACGGATATAAGCTAAAGCGGGACGCCGACCTGCAACCACTATTACTTAAGCTTCGCGAGCACGCCATGTCCTACCCCGGCTATGTAGGCGCCGAGAACCTGGTGAGCGATAAGGACCCCTCCATCGTGGCTATTATAACCACCTGGGATAGCGTGGAGCAGTGGCGGGACTGGCAGGAGTCGAAACGGCGGGCGGAGATAATGAAGGAGGCGGAGCCGCTTTTGGAGGAGGAGTTGAGGGTCAGCGTTTACCGGGTGATACCTACCGCCAGGTGGATTGGCTAGGGGGTTTTGGGGGGCCGAAAAATATTGACAAAGCAGGGGCTTTGTGATACGATTTCCTTTGCTCTAAATCGCACCTTAACAACTGGATAGTGGAAGGAAAGGTTCTTTAAGAAGCTTTTAAATTCTTTACGGAGAGTTTGATCCCGGCTCAGGATTAACGCTGGCGGCGTGCCTTATGCATGCAAGTCGAACGGGTCACTTCGGTGACTAGTGGCGAACGGGTGAGTAACACGTAAGTAACCTGTCCCCAAGTAGGGAATAACTCTGAGAAATTAGAGCTAATACCCTATGTGGTGGTGGGGGTAATGCCCCATCACTAAAGCCTTCGGGCGCCTGGGGAGGGGCTTGCGTCCGATTAGCTGGTTGGTAGGGTAACGGCTTACCAAGGCGAGGATCGGTAGCTGGTTTGAGAGGACGGTCAGCCACACTGGGACTGAGACACGGCCCAGACTCCTACGGGAGGCAGCAGCAAGGAATATTGTGCAATGGGCGAAAGCCTGACACAGCGACGCCGCGTGGGGGAAGAAGGCCTTCGGGTTGTAAAC
>DAOULR010000024.1:0-42624 GCA_034419075.1 Dehalococcoidales bacterium
GTTAAGTCCTGCAACGAGCGCAACCCCTGTTGTCAGTTGTATTCTCTGGCGAGACTGCCCCGCACAACGGGGAGGAAGGTGGGGATGACGTCAAGTCAGCACGGCCCTTATGTCTTGGGCTACACACACGCTACAATGGGTGGTACAAAGGGTAGCAATAGAGCGATCTGGAGCTAATCCCAAAAGCCATCCTCAGTTCAGATTGCAGGCTGAAATTCGTCTGCATGAAGGTGGAGTTGCTAGTAACCGCAGGTCAGAATACTGCGGTGAATACGTTCTCGGGCCTTGTACACACCGCCCGTCACGTCATGAAAGTCGGCAACACCTGAAGTCGATGGGCTAACCTTCGGGGGGCAGTCGCCGAGGGTGGGGTCGATGATTGGGACGAAGTCGTAACAAGGTAGCCGTAGCGGAAGCTGCGGCTGGATCACCTCCTTTCTAGGGAGATAACCGGGGTGGCAACGCCCCTATTCTCCTAGGTCGGTCACCGATCTATTGATTGGTGTTTTTGCCTTCCTTCCACTATCCAGCGGTTAAGGTTTTTTTATGGGGTGTATACTATGGAATATATCTTAGAAACGGCCGCAAAGGAGGTCATTGATGTTGACGAATAAGAGCTACTATCTTGGGGTCGACAGCGTAAATACTGCCCTTGATGCAATTGACTCTCTCTCTTTTTGCAGCGTCTTCGACAGAGCTAAAGCCCAAATCAAGATTACGAATATAGATCGCATTAGAGTAATGATTATGCCGACTGGTGATTCGGGAGGTGCTATCACCATTATTGCTGGTTCCTTTACTCCCGAGGAGATGCTTGAAATTGAAGCTATGTCAAAGTATGAACACAAGCCATTGAGGGAAGAAGTTACCAAAGTCGTTACGAAAACGGTGGCAGATCTACAAACAAAGGGCGTGTCAATGGCACATCATATCCTTGGTGACCAGGAATAACATCACCGTGGCTTACCGAATCGGGCTATAACAGGGGGTTTAAGAGGGGGCTGAAAGCCCCCTCTTTACCTTAAAGGGCGGCGGGTGGGAATAGATAATATCGGGGTGGGTGATATAATCTAGGGGTTAATGTCTTTCTATGAACTACGACGAGGTTATCGCCCGGCTCAAGGCGGAAGCTAATGCGGATAACGTGGCCGGCATGGCGCGTTTTGGTATCAGCGCGACGGGGACGCTGGGGATATCCATCTATACCCTGCGCAAGATGGCCAAAGAGCTTGGGAAAGACCACGAGCTGGCCCTAAAGCTTTGGGATTCCGGTTTCCATGAGGCACGCATCCTGGCCAGCTTCATCGACGAGCCGGAGAAGGTGACCGAGGCGCAGCTTGAGCGCTGGGTGGGAGATTTCGATTCCTGGGATGTTGTTGACCAGGTCTCCGAACTCATTGCCAAGACGCCGTATATATTGAAAAAGATTCACGAATGGGCGGAAAGGGATGAGGAGTTTGTCAAGCGGGCTGCCTTTTCCCTTATCGCCGAGATTGCTTGGTATGATAAGAGAATGGCCGATGAGGAGTTCGAACCGCTCTTTAAGATTATCAAAAGCGCCGCCACCGACGAGCGTAATTTCGTTAAGAAGGCGGTCAACTGGGCGCTGCGTAATATCGGCAAGCGGAATCGGGCGCTTAACCAACGAGCTATCGACGTGGCCAGAGAGATTCAAAAGATGGACTCGAAGGCGGCTCGATGGATTGCCGCTGGCGCCTTGCGTGAACTAACAAGCGAGAAGGTGCAGAAGAGGTTGGCGCGGTGACGGCAGGGGGCGCTTGACCTTTCTCATTCTTTATTTTAGGATAATGATTACTTTCATATAGGTATGGGCATGAAAAGGTACGCGGTTCTATTTGGCCTGCTGGTATTGATAGCTGCCCTGGTGGCAGGGTGCGGCGGCCCGCGCGGGGCGTGCGTGGGCGACAGGGTCACGGTGCACTATATGGGCAGCTTTGATAACGGCGTCGTCTTCGAGTCGTCTTACGGCGGCGATCCCCTGACCTTTGTCATCGGCGACGGCACCATGATTCCAGGTTTTGATAAGGCGGTGAGGGGTATGGAGGTCGGCGAGATTAAGACGGTCACCATCCCCGCTGCTCAAGCCTACGGTGAATATCGGCTGGACCTGGTGGTTACGCTCCCTCGTGATGAGCTTGAGGAGGACCTGGAGGTCGGCGACAAGGTGCCGTTACAGAACATGACCAGCGGCGAGATGGTCTCCTTTAAAGTTGTTGAGATTACGGATGATGAGGTAACCCTCGATGGCAATGACCCTCTCGCTGGCCAGAATTTAACCTTTGACATTGAGCTCTTGGATATAGTGGACCTAGTGGACTGAGATTGATTCGGGCAGCTGCCCGTCACTCTCCATAGAAGCAGGAATTTATGCCACTGGAAATTAAGACCATCAGGCTGCCGTTGCCCTTGCGTTTCGGCTCCGTAAACTGTTACCTTATAAAGGCCGATAGCGGCTGTATGCTCATTGATACGGGGTGTCCTAACAGCCGCGCTAGGCTGGAGAGGCAGCTTCTGGAGGCGGGCGGCGAAAATCTTAGACTTATCGTTCTAACCCACGGAGACTTCGACCACACCGGTAACGCCGCCTATTTACGCCAGAGGTTCGGCGCCGGAATAGCTATGCACGGCGACGACGCGGCGGTGGTGGAAAAAGGGGATATCTTCGGCGGGAGGCAACGGGGCAGTTTTTTCTTCAGAATGGTGGCACCTGTCCTTCTCGGCTTCGGCAAGTCAAAGAGGTTTAAGCCCGATTTGTACCTTGAGGACGGCGACGATTTCGCCGAATACGGCTTTGAGGCCAAGGTCGTCCATATTCCGGGGCATTCGCGGGGTTCCATCGGGGTGGTTACGGCGGGGGGCGAGCTTTTCAGCGGCGACCTGTTGATTAAGAAGAACGGGGCGAAGCGTAACAAGGTTATCGACGATATTGAGGCGGCGGAGGCCAGCATTAAAAAGCTCAAGGGCCTGAAGATTAAGACTGTTTATCCGGGGCACGGGCGGCCTTTTCCGATGAAGTTGGTGGGGTAGCTATAGTCGTGGATAAATTCCTAATCGCTCGCCTATTTTAGCCTTGGCCTTCGGTCGTGGTAGGCTTTTAGTCACTAGTTGGTTTATAATACACATTAATGGAAAATGCACATGGGATTATTTCTGAAATGGGGGTGAACTAATGCCGTATTATCTTATGTTGACAAAGCTGACGGACGAGGGTAGGAAAACCATCAGGTCGAAACCATCAAGGCTAAAAGAGGTTAACCGGGAAGTAGAGGCCATGGGAGTCAAAATAGTATCACAGTATTTCCTGCTCGGCGCCTATGATTTCCTGAATATTCTTCGTGCTCCCGACCACTGGAGTGTGTCTCGAGTGGCCATGGAGCTAGGTGCCAGGGGTACCCTGGAGACGGTAACTATGCCAGCTATGCCGATAGACGAGTTTGTAAGATACATGGAAACATTGGATAAGTATGAGAAAAAGTAGAGCTGGCTAACCAATGAATCTGTGCAACTTCATCGAGATTAGTGGGTTTGCGCTAGTAGATTAGGAAGTTGATTTTTCCCGCCCCTTATCCTAGAATTACCTTTGGTTTGCGGGCCATTAGCTCAGTTGGTTAGAGCGCAGTCCTGATAAGACTGAGGTCTCTGGTTCGAGTCCAGAATGGCCCACCACTAGAAATTTCAGCAAGAAAGCTTAAAGGAGAAGAGCGATATGGCGGCAACAAAGTCTGAACTGGAAAAAGCCAAGGAAGCGGGGAAGATAGAGGCCAGGAAAGAATTGGGTAAGTGGCTGGAAGATAATATGCTGCACGGCCCCTACCGCACCGTTTATTCCGATGTCTTTCCCTCAATGATAGCGCGACTCAAGGCGGGTAAGAGGCTGTAATCTTAGCCGCCTCGCCACCTACCGAATGATATTCGGTAGAGCAAATAGTCCCACGAATTGCCCATCAGGTTACCGAGCCGAATCATCCTTAGCAGAAGGTGAATGAATTCTGACTTTTCGGCGCCATACGTCTGCTCTAATTTACGGACGGCTTCGGGGTCGGGATGAGAATCGGACTCAGCCCAGTGCTGAGCGTAGATTAGAGCCACTGCCTCCTCTTCCGGACAGTTGTCAACGTCACCCGCGAGCAGGCGGCTAATCTCTTCCGGACTGAGCCCGCTTTTCAATGCTTGCTTGGTGTGGAAGTAGCAACAATAGCGGCAGTTGTGTACCGCGGTGACGGCTAGCATGAGCCTTTCCTTGAAGGCGGGCGATATCACTCCCTTATTGGTGGCCTCCTTTAATCGCCGCCTGTTTCTGACGGGAAACCACAGGTCGCCGAATAGTTCCTTCGGGTTCCTGTAGATTCTCTTGTTGAATTTCATGGCTCGTTATTGGCTGACCACCGTCGGGCTCTTGCCCGGGGTCATGATTATCGCTAACAAACGTTAAGCCTTTGTTTGGCTATCTTCACACACCATTTTGCCACCAAATACCCTTTGTAGCACTACTTCCGCCAGAAAACACAAGCCAAGAACGATTATCAGCGTGATAAGTGTGGTCAGGGAGTTCTGGGCAAGGTAGTATATCAATAAGACGAGCGTGGTGAAGGTAAGCACTGTTGCCGCAAGTATAATGTATCTGTTGCCTCCCGTTTCTTTACGCAGCTTCAAGTGGGCGATGTTAACCGAACCGTATATTATCAGGAAAGCGGCGCTGCCGAGCATGGCGATGCCGTCCAGCTGAAGGAAGTTGGCGAAGACCAGCACCAGCGCTGCCGTGATGAAAAGACCTTCCTGGCTATCATGCCAGGTTCGGCGGCTGAATTGAGCGGGCAGCTGCCTTTTCTTGGCCAGTACGTAGCTGACATTGGCGCCGCCATAGAGCGTGGCGTTGATAGCCGAAGCCGTGGAAAACAGGGCCGCTATCGCCATAACGGTAAAGCCTACGTTGCCCAGAAACGGTTGAGCCGCGGCGGCCAGGGCATAGTCTTCAGCCTTTATAATCTGGGCAGTGGCCAGATTGCCGACAACGGCGAAGGCGATAAGGGCGTAGACGGCGATTACCAGAAAAATACTTAAATATATCGCCTTGGGCAGCATCTTTCGGGGGTCTTTCATGTCGGCGGCGGCGTTGGTGATAAGACCGAAACCTTCGTAGCCGAGAAAAAGAATTCCGGCAGCGAAAAGTATATTAGTTGAGTTAGGCCATTGGGAAAGCGTAAGCAGCTCTGGTTTAACGAATATCGAGCCCGCAATGACGAAGAAAACAAGAATGGCCAGTTTCACGCCTACTATCAGAATCTCCGACCGGCCCACGGCTTTGGTTCCGACCACGTTTATCAGGACAAAGACCAGAACTATGGCGTTTATGAAAATGTAGAGTAATACGCCGCTGACCGAATCCGGGAAGAAGGTGACGGCATAGCTGGCAAAAGCCCGGGCGTAAAGCGCCAGGGCGAAGATATAGCCTATCCAGAGCATGATATTGAAGCCGCCGCTAACGGTACCGCTGCCAAAACCCCTGATTAAGAACTCGACAGGGCCGCCCGCCGAGGGGAATTTCGAGCCGAGCTTTACATACGAGTAACCGCAAAATAGGGCGACAACACCAGCCAGTATAAACGAGAGATAGACCGCATTTCCGGCAATCTGAGTTCCAACGCCAAGTATGGAGAAAATGCCGGCACCGATCATGCCGCCGACACCAATCGATATGGCGGCTATCAGGCCGATGGGTTTTCTTTGGCCGTCAGTCTGATTTGTCATCTAGGGTGAATCCGGGTTTATTTATTCTACCACCGTTGGGCTCTTGCCCTCAGTAATCAACTTGGCGATGGCAGGCTCGTTGAGCTCAACGCCGATGCCGGGGGTGGTGGTGGGGTAGAGGAAGCCGTTTTCGTAGCGGGGCACCTTCAAAGCCACGTCATTCTTGATGGGCTTGCTTACAGTCTCGTAGACATCGTGGATATGCAAAGGCCCCAGATTTTCGTGAACCATCTTCGACATCCACTCGTCGGCAACGAGGAGGTGGGTGTAGGCCGCTGCTTCAAGCCCGGAGCCCATCATACAGCCGCAGACCACGGGTAATCCCGCCGCCTTGGCAATAGCCACCCACTTCTGTGCCTTGAGCAGCCCGCCCGCCTTGGGTATTTTGAGGAAGAAGCCGTCGGCGGCGTTCTTGGCGATTATTTCCATCAGGTTTTTAAGCTCGATGGCGGCTTCGTCGGCGAAGACGGGAATGCCTACTTTAGCCCGCAGGCGAGCCATGCCGTCAATGTCCCACCAGGGCACGGGCTGTTCCACCATGGCCAGGTTGTATTTCTCCAGCTTGCGCAGGGTCATCAATGCCTGGTAGTAGTGCCAGCCGCCGTTGGCGTCGATAAAAATCTCGACATCATCACCGCCCAATTCTCTTAAGGCTTTGACGTTCTCGATGTCCAATGCCTCGTCTCCGGCACCCACCTTAAGCTTGAGGACGCGGAAACCGGCATCCAAAGCCTTTTTAGCCATGGCCACCACTACTTTCGTCTCGGCGCCGGGGAGGACGTAGCCCAGAGGGACCTTCTCTATGGTCAGGCCGCCCAATAATTGATAGACGGGGACGCCCAGCGCCTTGCCCTTGATATCGTGCAGGGCGTAATCGACGATGGACTTGGCCTGGTGGTTGTCGCGGGCGGCGTAGTCCATCCGCGCCACGATTTTCTCAATGTTAAAGGGGTCTTCGCCGAGCAGAAAGGGGGCGAAGATATTATTTATGACGCTCATCATCGAGTCCTGGCTCTCGCCGCGGTACCAGGCCGAGGTGCCGCCGGAATCGGCGATGCCGACCAGGCCCTCGTCGGTGTGCATTTTAAGGACAACGCTGGCCGAGCCCAGCTCGACTCCCCCACCCATGGGGAAGGGCTGGCTGAACTTCGAGGTGACGGGGATGCATTCAATCTTCGAAATACGCATTTTTCTCTCCTAAAGCCTCTGGCTACAATTAACCATAATATACTCCCATATCCATTGACAGACAAGGGGGCTGTGCTAGAATAGCGGTTAGGCTTATGAACCAATAAGGAGGCTCTTATGACCGAGGAGCTGGAGAAAAGGGTCAGGGTCTTAGAGGACATCGAGGCCATCAAGCAATTTCACATCAACTATGTCTACCTGCTCTGCAACCTGCAGTGGGACGACATGGTGGAGTGCTTCGCCGAGGACGCCACCATGGAGCTGCTCGGTGAAGGGGTGGTCAGGGGCAAGAAGGAGATTGGCGGGGTCTTTCGCAACGTGCTGGCGGAGAGGGTAAAGCGCAACGACGGGCATTTTGTTGGGCAACCTATAATAACGGTTAACGGCGACAGGGCCAAGGGGCGGTGGATACTCTACCTCTTCTTCGCCGAGCCCGAGGTGAGGTGGCTGCAAGGGCGGCAGGACTGCGAATACGTCCGGGTGAATGGGGAGTGGAAGTTCAGTAAGGTCAAGTTCACCGCTCCCTGGCCGGGAGAATAGACTAACTAAAAGGATAGGAGATAACGATGGACCTAAAACTCAAAGGCAAGGTGGCACTGGTGACGGGGACGGGCAGCCAGATTGGATTCGGCAAGGCCATCGCCCTGACGCTAGCCGAGGAGGGGTGTGATATAGCCTCGGCGGATATCGACCTAGAGGGGGCCAAGAAGACCGCCGCCGAAATCCAAAAGATGGGTCGCAGAAGTCTCGCCGTCAAAGTGGACGTATCCCAACGCGACAGCGTCGACAAAATGGTCGAAGCGGTGATAAAAGAGTTCGGGCGCATCGACATCCTTATTAACAACGCGGGAACCAGCAGCGTGGTACAGCCCTTCATGAAGATGACCAAGGCGGACTGGGACATCGATATCGGGGTCAACCTCTACGGGCAGATGAACGTCGCCCAGGCCGTTATCCCCCACATGGCGGCCAGGAAATACGGGCGCATCGTCAACTGCTCCGGCGGGCAGGGCGTACCTGGTATCGCCGTCTACGGGGCAGCCAAGGGGGGCATAGACCAGTTCACCCACGCCTTGGCTCTCGAAGTAGCGCCCCTGGGCATAATCGTCAACGCCATATTGCCGGGGCTGGGGGAGACGGGGTTGGTGGATACCGCCCCCAAGGAGATGCTTGAAGGCATGAGACAGATGTCCGCTCTCAAACGTCTGTGCACGCCCCAGGACGTGGCCAACGCCACTGCCTTTCTAGCCTCGGATGTCTGCAGCTACATGGTGGGGCAGGTCGTTAAGCTGCACACTTTCTAGTCGAAAACGCTATTAAACAATAAGGAGAGGATGAAATGACAGACTACAGCCGACTTTTGGTGACCAAGCCCATCTACGAGGCAGGGGAGCCGGTGGAGGGGCGGCAGTACCCCTCAATGACATTGATGAGTAACACCCTGGTGCCGGGCTGTAACATGTACCTGGAGGTGGGCTGGATATGGGAGATGCCCCGGCCCAACCCCCACGTCCACGAGCACAAGCACAACTTCAACGAGATTGTGCTCCACCTGGGCAACGACCCCTATAACTCCGAGGATTTGGGCGGGGAGATTGAGTTTTGCGTCGAGGGGCAGCCGCTGACTTTCAACAAATCCTCGGCGCTTTTTCTGCCTGCGGGGACCAAGCACGGGCCGCTGACCTGGAAGAAGTTCACCAGGCCCCACCTGGAGATGGCCATCATGATTGGCACGGGTAACTATAAGGAGGGGTGGCCGGAGGGGACGGGCGGGCCGAAATAGGCTATTTGTCCAGCGTCTTCTGGATGGGGGTCTGGATGGGCCTCAGTGGCGAGCCGCCCGAGACGAGCAGGGCGTCACCGGTAACGTAGGAAGCCAGCTCGGAGGCCAAAAAGAGGGCGGCGCCAGCCACGTCCTCGATGGTACCCACCCTCTGCAGGGGGATGTCGCCCTTGCCCAGTTCATCGAAGAAGGCGTCCTTTTCTTTTTCACTGAGCTTGCCCAGCATGGGGTCGTAAAAGTCGGTTTTGACCGGGCCGGGCAAAAGGACGTTGACACAGATATTGAAGGGCGCCAGCGTGTGCGCTAAATCCAGGGTGAAGCCGATGATACCCATCTTGGCCGTGTGGTAGTGGATGCAGTGGGCGGGGGGGTTGACCGCCGCCGCCGAGGAGAGGTTTATTATACGGCCGTACTTCCGCTTCTTCATCTGGGGCACTACCGCTCTAGAGAATAAAAACAGGCTCTTCAGGTTAAGGGTGAGCACCTTATCCCAGTCGGCTTCGGGCATTTCCTCGATGGGTTTTGGTGCCACCAGCATGCCTCCCGCGTTGTTGACCAGTATATCAATCTTGCCGAACTCAGCAACGGTCTTGTCCACCGCGGCTTTAACCTGCTTATCATTAAGGGCATTGCAGGCCAGGGCCAGGCCCTTCCCCCCTTTTTGGGTGATTTGGGCCAGCGTCTCTTCGGCACTCTTTTGGTCAATGTCGGCGATGACGATGGCACAGCCTTCCTCAGCAAATTTGAGGGCGATGCCTTTGCCGATGCCCTTAGCACCACCGGTGATAATAGCTACTCTATCGGCCAGTAACATTTTGCCCTCCTTAGTCCCCCGAAGCTTTACCCATAGTAATTCTAATCACTAGCAAATGCAATAGGGGTTTTGACAATCAAACGGCGGGGTGTATAGTATAGGGTGACCAAGATTTAAGGAGACGAGCTATGCGAGGTTATGCGGGCAAGACGCTCTGGGTGGATTTATCCACAGGCAAGTTGGAAGACGAGGCGCTGGACGGGGAGCTTTGCCGACAGTTCATCGGTGGCTACGGGCTGGGGGCCAGGATTCTCTTCAGCCGGCAGAAGGCGGGGGTCGACCCGCTGGGTCCGGACAACATCCTCGGCCTGACCACGGGCATGCTCACCGGCACGCCGGGGATTTCGGCTTCGCGCTACATAATGGTGGGCAAGTCGCCGCTGACCGGGGGATGGGGCGACGCCAACTCGGGCGGCAACGTGGGGCCCCACCTAAAGTTCGCTGGCTACGATAATATCTTCTTTACGGGTATTGCCGATAAACCCGTCTATCTCTTCATCAATAACGGTAAGGCCGAGCTGAGGGACGCCGCCCACCTGATGGGCAAGGACAGCTTCGACACTGAAGATATACTCAAGTCCGAGCTGGGCCAGGACACCGAAATTGCCTGCATCGGGCCGGCGGGGGAAAAGGTAGCCCGCATCGCCGCCGTGATGAACAACAAGGGACGGGCGGCGGGGCGCTCGGGGCTGGGGGCGGTGATGGGTTCCAAGAAACTTAAGGCAATAGCCGTCAGGGGTAATCTCAAGGTGCCTATGGCCGACGAAGCCAAGGCTAACGAGCTGAGGAAGAAGTGCCTGGGCGAGCTGGCCGGTCATGTTGAGATGATGCGGGAAAAGGGCACGCCGGGCATCTTCAATGACTGCGCCGAGAACGGTGACACCCCGACCAAGAACTGGTCGGGCACAGCCACCATCGACTTCCCCGCTTACAAGGAAATCGGTGGCGACCCGGTCATCGCTCAGCAGGAGAGGCGCTACGGCTGCTGGCGTTGCCCCATCGCCTGCGGCGGGCACATGAAGGAGGGGAGGGGGGACTATAAATACGAGGCGGGGGCACATAAGCCCGAATACGAGACGCTGGGTATGTTCGGCGCCGACTGCCTCAACAGCAACCTGGCCTCCATAATTAAACTAAACGACATCTGCAACCGCTACGGGGTGGACACTATCTCGGCGGGGGCGACCATGGCCTTTACCATCGAGTGCTACGAGAACGGGGTTATCACTAAAGCCGACACCGACGGCATCGAGATGACCTGGGGCAACCATAAGTCCATCGTGGCCATGACGGAGAGGATGGTAAAGCGGGAGGGTTTCGGCGATGTGCTGGCCGACGGAGTCAAAGTGGCCGCGGAGAGAATCGGCGGGGACGCCAGCAAGTTTGCCATGCATGTCAACGGGCAGGAGTTACCCGCCCACGACCCCAAGTTCGGCTACCACTGGGCGACCACCTACAGAATGGACGCCACCCCCGCCCGCCATACCCAGGGTCCGGGAATACCGGTACCAGGTATGGACCTGCCCGAACACGACCCCAAGGCCTTCAGCGGGCGCAGTGAAGCGCATAAGCTGGGCAGCGACTTCAGCCACGTGGTCAGCTGCACGGGCACCTGTATCTTCGGCTTCTGGGCGCTGCCCGATGTGGCCGCTTTCATTGATTTTATGAACGCCGTTTCGGGCTGGGGCTTCACCCGCGAGGAGATCTTTAAGACCGGGGAGAGAATCGCCAACATGCGGCAGGCCTTTAATATCCGCGAGGGTTTGAACCCCCTGCACTATAAGATTCCGGGGCGGATATACGGACACCCCGCGCCAACACAGGGGCCGCTAAAAGGGATAACCGTGGACGAGGATACCCTCTACAGCGAGTACCTGACGGCCATGGACTGGGACACCAAGACGACCAAGCCAGCCAAGCAAAAGCTGGTGGAGCTGGGTTTGGGGGACGTGGCCAGGGCGCTCTGGCCTTAAAATACGAAAAGCGTTTTGATTGACCGTCAACATTAGCCTCCACCAGGACGATAGCCTGCGATCGTCTAGTCCTCTTTTGTGTTGATGTGCCTAATGTAATATAATGCTAACTCAGTTTGTTGGCGGGATGAAGGAGTAGAAATGCTGAAAAGAGTGGCTGTGCTGGGTGGGGGTAATGGCTCTCATACCATGGCCGCCGACCTGGCGCGGAAAGGGCTGGAGGTGCGCCTCTGCGAGGCGCCCGAATTCAAAAAATCTTTTGCCACCACCCTGGAGAGGCAGGAAGTAAGCCTTATCGATGCCAGTGGTACGGAGAAAATAGTCAAGCTGGCCCTGGCCACCACCGATTTCGAAAAAGCGGTAAAGGGCGCCGATTACATCATGATGCCCATCCCCGCCCCCGGCCACGAACGCTTTTTCATGGCCATCATGCCCTACCTGGAGGACGGGCAGACCATCGTCAGCTGGCCGGGGAACTATGCCTCGCTCTATTTCGCCCGCATACTCAAAGAAGAGGAGATAAAAAAGAATATTACCCTGGCCGAGGGGCACACCCTGCCCTGGGGCTGTCGCCTTGATGATACAGGTAGAGTAAGGATTTTCGTCAATGCCTGGAAGCTGCTGCTGGCGGCGCTACCGGCTAAAGATACCGACAGGGTCGTCAAAGAATTAAAAGATTACTACCCGGTGGTGGCGGCATCAAACGTGCTGGAGACCTCGCTGAATAATTTAAATCCCATCGTGCACCCGGTGGGGACAATCCTCAACGCCGGCGCCATCGACAGCCGCCAGGACGATTTTCACCTCTACCGCGATGGCACCACCAAGTCAATCGCCGGTGCCATCAAGGCCATTTTCGAGGAGGTGAGCCAGGTCGGGGAGGCGGTGGGGGTAAAGATGCTGGAATATCCGGAAGAAACCTTCTGGCTTAAGAGCACCATCATGTCTTACTACTTTAAGACTCCCTTCGAAATGGAGAGCACGGTGGCCAATATCAGCGGGCCTTCTTCAATGAAAAGCCGCTATATAACCGAGGACATACCCTACGGGCTGGTGCCCGTGGCTGGGCTGGCCTACAGCTACGGCGTTGACATACCCATTATTGATGCTACAATATGGCTGGCTTCGACTATCAACGGGGCGGACTACTATGGAGAGGGGAGGTCGTTGGGTGAGCTGGGTATAGCCGGCTTGAAGCGAGAAGACTTAAACAAAATTCTGAGAAAGGGATTTCTATAGAAGGGGGTGATGGATGCAATCTACCAGCCGAATCCAGTGATAGGAATTCGGCGAAACAATAATCAGACTCTAAGGAGGTTTTTAAGATGAAAAAGGGAATCATTCTAATGCTGGGAGTGTGTCTTATCCTGATTGCGGCTTCGTTGCCCGTCATGAGCGGCTGTGGCGAAGAGGAAATGTACACGGTCTGTATAAGCCAGATAGCCACCCATCCCGATCTGGACAACAACCGCCAGGGTATCATCGATGCCATGGCCGAGATGGGCTATATCGAGGGGGAGAACGTTGAGTTCGTCATCAGGAACGCCGAAGGCGACATGACGACGCAGGCTTCCATCGCCGACTACTTCGTCTCCTTAAACCCCGATATCATCCAGGCCATCACCACACCTACGGCGCAGACAATAGTTGCCGCCGCCGAGGGCACCGATATCCCCGTCATCTTCAGCTCGGTGACCGACCCGGTAACGGCGGGCTTGGTGCCCAGCTGGACGGAGGCTGGTGCTACTGTGACCGGCGTCAGCGACTGGTTCGAGATGCCGCCGCAGGTCGAGTTTATCCTTTCCGTGATGCCCGATGTCCAGGTTCTGGGCATCGCCTATAACCCCGGCGAGGTTAACGCCGCCGTGCAGGCGGAGGAACTGAAAGCCATCGCCCCCGATTACGGGTTGACCATAGTCGAGGCGACGGCCGCTTCCACCGCCGACGTCTATGCCGCAGGCATGTCCCTGGTGGGGCGCTGCGATGCGGTCTGGATTCCTACCTGCAACACCGTGGGCGGCGTTGGTATCGAGTCCATAATTCAGGTCGGTGAAGAGAACAGCCTGCCTATCTTCGGTTCGGCGCTGGGCATGATTTCGACCGGACTGGTCGGCGGCTGCAGCGTTGACTACTACTGGGTTGGCCAGCAGGCAGGCTACATGGCGGCCGATATCCTCGACGGCGAGGATATCTCCAACATACCGCCGCTAAAGGCGGCCGTTTCCACCATCGTCTATCCGGAGGCGGCGGCGAGGATGGGAATAACCATCCCGCAGTCAGTGATAGATAGCGCCGATATCGTCCTGACGGACTAGATAGAGATAGCGCTATAGAGCGCTGAAAACTGAATAGTATATTGATTAGCTCATCCAGTACGGGTTCTAAAAGAAGGAGTGGCTATTGGATGTAGTCGGTAATGTGTTGTCCTTTTCCTTCTACGAAGGACTGGTTTTCGGGCTGGTTGCCATCGGCGTTTATCTGACGCTGAGGGTGCTGGCCTTCCCCGACCTTACCGTAGACGGAAGCTACACGCTGGGTGGGGCGGTGGCGGCGGTGCTAATCGTGGCTGGGGTTAACCCCTTTCTGGCCAGCCTAGCGGCTATCGGCGCTGGCTTTTGCGCGGGGCTAATCACTGGCATTCTTAACACCAAGCTGAGGATACCCGCTTTGCTGGCGGGCATCCTGATGATGGTGGGGTTGTACTCCATCAACCTCAGGATTATGAGCGGGGCTAACGTTTCCCTGCTCCGCGAGGTGACCGCCTTCGACATGGTCGCCGACCTTCTGGGCATGCGTAGCGGCAGCATTGTCGTCTCCATCATCTTAGCGCTGGTGATTGCCGCCATCGTCTTTTTCATCCTGAACTGGTTTTTGCGCACCGAAATCGGCCTGTCGCTTAGAGCCACGGGCGATAACGAGCAGATGGTGCGCTCGCTGGGAGGGGATACCGATAAGAACGTCCTGCTCGGCTGCGCCATCTCCAACGGGCTGGTGGGGCTGGCGGGGGCTATCGTCGCCCAGGGGCAGGGCTTCGCCGACGTGGGCATGGGCATTGGCATGATCGTCATGGGCCTGGCCTCGGTGATAATCGGAGAGGCGCTCTTCCGTCCCAAGGGCGTGGCCTGGCTGCTGATAGCGGCGGTGGGTGGGGCTTTCGTCTACCGCCTCTTTATCACCATCGCCCTGCGGATGGGCATGGCCCCCGGTGACCTGAAGCTGATTACGGCGGTGCTGGTGGTTATCGCCCTGGCCATACCCTACATCAGGAAGAAAGCGCGGCGGGAGTGGATACCGCCCGCGGTGAGATGGTAGAGGATATTATAAATGAGCGCTGAGATTCTGCTGACACTTAAAGGAATAAGCAAGATATTTTCGCGGGGCACCATCGACGAGGTGAAGGCCTTAAACAACATCAACCTCGAGGTCAGGGCCGAGGATTACATCACCGTTATCGGCAGTAACGGCGCCGGCAAGACGACCATGCTCAACGTCGTCAGCGGCGTTTTTCCCCCGGAGAAGGGGGGCAAGGTCATCGTCGACGGCACCGATATCGCTAACTTAAGCGAGTACAAACACGCCAGATACGTGGGGCGGGTCTATCAGGACCCAAATATCGGCACGGCGGCTAAGATGACCATCGAAGAAAACCTGGCCATGGCCATACTCAGGGGGAAACCGCGGGGATTGCGGGCGGCCAGCAACAAAGAGCGGCGGGAGGAGTTCTGCGAGGCGCTGGCGCCGCTTAAACTGGGGCTGGAGAACCGGTTGAATGCCCTGGTGGGTACGCTTTCCAGCGGGCAGAGGCAGGCGGTGGCGCTGGTGATGGCCACCATAAGCCGCCCGGCCTTGTTACTGCTCGACGAGCACAGCGCTAACCTCGACCCCCGCACCGCCCAGATAGTCTTGGAGCTGACCGAGATGATTGTCAAGCGGGAAAAGATAACCACGCTGATGGTGACCCACAACATGGAGCTGGCCCTGCGTTACGGCAACCGCCTTATCATGATGCACGAGGGCCGCATTGTGGTTGACTTAGATCGCAAGCAGCGCACGGACTTAACCATCAACGACCTGATAACCGCCTTCGAGCGCGCCAGCGGCAGCAAGTTCAACGAGGACGAACTCCTGCTCAGGGGTTAGTTTTAGTCCCCGGCTTCCCGCCCCCAGCCTTGCATGAGCTCTTTTAACTTCTGCGCCAGCTTGGGGTCGTGGCGCAGGCGCTCGATAAAGACAGGACAGCCTTCCAGTATCGAGTTCTGGGCGGCGGAGGCCATGCTGGAGAGCAGGTTTTGCATGCCCAGGTCGGCGGGCTGGGAGATTTCCGTTCCCGGAGAGGATTCGAGCTGGCGGCGGATGTCCTCGGCGGTAAATCTCATCGGCATAACGCAGGCCTTGTACCACGGGCAGTCCTTGCACTGGGCTATGGCGTAGGCTTCGTCTAAAACATCACCCATATCTAACCCCCTATTGGCTAAGAAGCTGGTTTAGGATTTCCTCTATATCCTCATAGCTGTGGAAAGGACCGAGCTTTATGACCTGAATGACGCCTTGGCTGTCGATAAAGAAGGTGCGCGGGATGCTGTTTGCTTCATACTCATCCGAGACAATGTAGTCTTTATCAACCGCTACCGGGAAGGATACGTCCTCTTCCTGCATGCAGGTGGCTACCTCGGCCGGCCTGTCGCCGCGGGCGATGGTCAGCAGCACTACCTCCTCCGTTGTCGACCATTCGTCGTAGAGCTGCTGTATGTAGGGCAGTTCGGAGATGCAGGCGCTACATGTGGTCGACCAGAAGTTGAGCACGACCAGCTTGCCCCTGGAATCGCTTAAGGAGGAGATTTGACCCTCAGCATCTTGAAAACGGAAATCGAGGGCCATATCGCCGACCTCGGGCTCCTCGCCGCTGGTATTCTGGTCGCAATCGACTATCATGTCCAGCCCGCTCAAATCGAGCTCGCCGACGGGCAGGCCGAGAAGCGGGTTTAAGTCTGCTTCTATATCGGCATAGCTGTGGAAATAACCGCGGTGTATGACCCGAATAACGCCTTCGCTATCAATAAAGAAGGTGCGCGGGATACCGGTTACTTTATACTCCCCTGAGACTATGATGGATCTATCCACCAGTACCGGGAAGAAGACCTCTTTTTCCTGCATGAAGGTGACCACCTCGGCTGGCTCATCGCCGCGGGCGATGGTCAGCAGCACTACCTCCTCCGTTGTCGGCCATTCGTCGTAGAGCCGCTGTATGTAGGGCAGTTCGGCGGTGCAGAAGCCACACTTGGTCCCCCAGAAGTTGAGTATAACCACCCTGCCCCTGAAATCGCTTAAAGAGAAAGTGGTGCCGACGGAATCCTGAAAGCGGAAGTCGAGGGCCGTATCGCCGACCACGGGGTCCTCACCGCTGGTATTCTCATCGCAGTCGACTATAAGGCCCAGCACGCTCAAATCTGGGTTAGCGAGCTCTTCGCCGTTGGGCTCACCGCCGTTAGGTAGTTCACCGTTGGGCTCACCACCGTTAGGCACCTCTCCATTATCTTCGCCATTGGGCACATAGCCGTTGCTTTCAGTGCCGTTACAGCCGACGGCCGTAACCAACCCCATGACCACCACCAGCACCAGCGTTATTATCGCTATTACCCTAGCCATCTATAACCCTCTTAGAGGGCGATAAGCTGTCCCAGGATATCCTCCAGCTCCTCCAGGCTCTGGAAGGCACCGAACTTTATACCCCGGATTAAGCCCTCTCTATCGATAAAGAAGGTGCGCGGCATGCTGCTCACCCGGTATTGTGCCGTCACCTCGGCTTCCCTATCCAGCACAACCGGCAGGGAGACGTCGATGCCTTCGAGAAAATCGTTGACCTTGTCGGCGTCCTCACCGATGTCGATGGTCAGTATCACCAGCTCGTCGGCAGGCCACGTTTCATAGACCTGCTGTATATGGGGCATCTCCACGACGCACCAGCCGCAATCGGTTCTCCAGAAGTTGAGCATCACCGGCCTGCCCTGGAAATCGCTTAAGGAGAAGGTCTGGCCCAAGGCATCCTGGAAGCGGAAGTCGGGGGCGGGGTCGCCGCCCTGAAAGCCCTGGCCGTCATATTCGTCGCAATCGATGATTAAACCGTGCCCACTCGTTAAATCGGGCTCGCCTTCGTTGGGCACGTCGCCATTAGGCGTATCTCCATTGGGTATGTCGCCGTTACCGTCAACGCCGTCGCAGCAGGCGTTGGTCGTTAAGCCCACTACCAGCACCGCCGCCAGCGCTATCACCAATAATAACTTTAATGTTCTAACCATAATATAAACCTCTTTTTTAATTATACCCTTAAACGCTATTCTGAAACCAGTTACAGACTGGTCTAGAACCAGTTCAGGGTGTTGGTCAGGGTGAGTATGCCCACCACGATGAGCAACAGACCACTGACGAGATAGCTCCAGGTGGAGTAGCGGTGCAGGCGACTTAATATGGGCCTGAAGAAGTCGAAGGCGAGGCCGATGACTAGGAAGGGGATGCCCAACCCCAGGGAGTAGATGGCCAGCAGGTAAGCACCCTGCCAGACGGTTTCCGAGCTCCAGGCCAGGGTTAAGATGCCGCCGAGCACGGGGCCAATGCAGGGAGTCCAGGCCAGGGAAAAGATGGCGCCGATGAGCATTGAGCGCAGGTAACCGCTGGTGGCGCCCAACGACGGCGCCAGCCGCTTTTCGTAGTTGAGCCAGGGGAATTTGAGCGAGGCCAGCAGGAAGACGCCGAAGGCAATGAGCAGGCCGCCGGCTATCTTCAATACTAACGAGTGGGAGCCGATGGCAAACCCAGTCAGCCCCGCCGCCGCCCCCAGGGCGACGAAGATGATGGAGAAGCCGACGATAAAGCTGAGGGAGTGAAAGAGTATGGGGAAGCGGGCCTTCTGCTTCTCCGCTTCTAGTATTTCGGTGCCACAGACGCTGGCCAGGTAGACGGGCACTAATGGTAGGACGCAGGGTGTGAAAAAAGAGAGCAACCCCGCGCCGAAGGCAACCGCCAGTGATACTTCGTCCATATTAAAAAAGAAACCTTTCTACGTAGAGGGCGTTTTTTTAGTCGAACAATTTTTTAGGTTGCTAACCTTAATGCTAACCAATCTGGGCTGAAATAGCAAGCTGGTCACATTTTCCCTAAAGGGCTATAATAGTGTAGAGATGAGGGCGTTAAGCTACACCCAGATTTCGCTCTACCAGAGTTGTCCCCTTTGCTATAGGCTGCAGTACATCGACGGGCTGGAGCCGAAAGAGAGGGGCTATTTCAGCTTCGGCACCACCATGCACGAATGCGCCGAGTATTTTTTCAAGGTCAAGGTACCGCCGCCGCCCTCGTTGGAGGAACTGCTTAACTTCTACGAGCGCCGGTGGCTTTCCGATGGCTACGAGTCCGTCGAAGAGGAGGCCGAATACAAGGCCTACGGGCGGGAGTTGCTGACCAAGTTCTGGGAGATTCACCAGCCCGATTTCAGAATGCCGATAGCTATTGAGCACAAGTTTACCATCAACATCGGCAACGTCAAGCTGAGGGGTATAATCGACCGGGTGGACAAGCTGGACAGCGGGGGCTTAGCTATCATCGACTACAAGACCAACAAAGAGCTTTTCACTCAGGAATATCTGGCTAACGACCTGCAGCTTACCTTATACCAGTTAGCGGTGGAGAAGTCCTGGTTTTTGCCCGTGGAGAGGCTGACGCTCTATCACTTCCGTTCCAACACGCCCTGCAGCTGCCCGCCGCGGGAGGAAGCTCAGCTCGAGGAAGCCAGGAGGGTAGTGCTCGAAGTTGCCGAGGGCATCCAGGCGGGGAACTTTCCCGCCAAGGAGAGTGGTTACTGCCCCTGCGACTTCCCCGAATACTGCCCCTATTACAAGCACAAGTTTGCCCCGGAGCGGGGAGAGAGCGACGTCCTCGACGAGGCGGCGGTGCCGCAGTCGGTGGAGCGCTACGTCGCCCTGCAGAAGGAGATTAAGGGGCTGGAGCTGGAGCTCAAAGAGCTTAAGGATATGGTTGTCGACTACTGCCAGGCGCAGGGGTTGAAACGCGTTTACGGCCAGGGGCACGCCCTGACCTACGGCATGCGGGAGACTACTAGCTACAACGAGCCCGAGGTCAAAGCCCTGCTCGAACCCGCGGGCCTCTGGCCGAGGGTGCTCGGCTTCGACCAGTATAAGCTCAGGGAGCTTATCAAGGACGAAACGGTGGCCAGTGAACTAAGGCAAAGGCTAACCGAGCTGAAGCAGGTGGTCTCGTCCAGCCCCCAGCTCTGGGTGCGGCGGCTGGTCGAGGAAGAATAGTGTTCGGGAGATTAAAATGATTAGCTACGACGATTTCCGTAGAGTGGATATGAGGGTGGGGAAGGTAATAAAGGTTGAGGACTTCCCCAAGGCGCGCAACCCTTCCTATAAATTCGAGGTTGACTTTGGCTCTGAAGTTGGGATAAAGCGCTCCGCTGCCCAGCTGACCAACTACGCCAAAGAGGAACTGCTGGGCAGGCAGGTGGTGGCCGTGGTCAACTTTCCCCCCAAGAATATCGCTGGCTTTATCTCCGAGGTGCTCATCCTGGGAGTGGATATGAAGGGTGGGGTGGTGTCAATGCTCCAGCCCAGAGACGAGGCCATCATCGGCGCCAGGGTCTACTAAATAAGATTTGCATTTTTGCCCGCATTTACCTTTTCGACTAAAAAAGGGCTTTTTACCCCTTGACAAGAGGGGTATAATATACAGTAAATAACAATAGATAAACTATATATAGCCAGGGTGAATAGCGGTGCGGAGAGGCAATGAATGGCTTGCCGATTGTGTTTGTGGCAATTTGTTTGCCTTTAGGCGCGTTGGCTATTGACATATGGTAAATAATGTGCATAAATAGCAGTAAATTAGCGCACGTAGGTGTGTGTATGGCTGTTTGTAGCTAATAAAATAAAAAAATCCGTAAGGAGGTTAAAAAAGGAGGAGAAAGATGAAAACAGGAGCCAAAATACTTATCATGCTGGCCATATTGGCCATAATCGCGGTGCCATTTGCGGCTTGCGAGAAGGCAGCGGGTCTTACCGACATAGAGATCCCCGCCGGAGCTCAAGGCGCGCAGGGACCGCAGGGCGACCCGGGACCGCCGGGTAGAGACGGCGCCCAGGGGCCGCAGGGCGAGCAAGGCCCAGCCGGCCCAACCGGAGCAACGGGACCAGCCGGACCAGCGGGGGTAATCGGACCCCGGGGACCAGCGGGACCTATGGGACCGCCGGGAAGCTGTCCTGACCCGCTTACGCTGAACGTGGGCCTGACGGTTAATGGCTATTCCCGTCTCTTGGGTACTGAAATCACTATCGGTGATAATTGTGCAACCGACACACTGAATATCACTGCCGCTACCTTCCTTAACTGCGACCTGGATATAGGCACTGGTGCCCCCGCTGAGTTCTTCGTTGAGTCGGATGACGGCAGCCTGAACATAGGCCCGGGCAACTTCACTGTTAACGGAGCCAATGGTAACACCGCTATCCAGGGCACCTTGAATGTCGTCGGGGCAGCCTCCATGGGTAGCACCTTAGGTGTTGTCGGTTTGATAACGGGTACCGGCGGACTCGACTTGGAGGGCTTCGATGTAGCCGACGATACAGGCAACCTGGATATCGGTGGCGGTAATTTCACCGTTGACGCAGCCACGGGCGACACCGCTATCGCGGGCGATTTGGCCGTTAATGGTTGCGACCTTACGTCTACATGTGCGACCTTCAACCTGCTAGATGTCACACCAACCACGATTAACTTCGGCGGCGCGGCCACAACCGTGGATATTGGCGCGGCAACGGGCACAACCACCGTTCACAACGACCTGGATGTCGACCTCGATGTGAATATTGATGGTTGCGACCTTACGAGTAGCTGTGCTACCTTCAACCTGCTAGATGTCACACCAACCACGATTAACTTCGGCGGCGCGGCCACAACCGTGGATATTGGCGCGGCAACGGGCACGACCACCGTTCACAACGACCTGGACGTTGACCTCGATGTGAATGTTGATGGTGGCGATCTCACTACTAACCAGGCTACCTTCAACCTGATAAATACCAATGCAACCACGGTTAACTTCGCCGGGGCTGGCACGACCGTGGAGATTGGCGCGGCAACGGGCACGACCAACGTCAACAACAACCTGGATGTCGACCTCGATGTGAATATTGATGGTTGCGACCTTACGAGTAGCTGTGCTACCTTCAACCTGCTAGATGTCACACCAACCACGATTAACTTCGGTGGCGCGGCCACAACCGTGGATATTGGCGCGGCAACGGGCACGACCACCGTTCACAACGACCTGGACGTTGACCTCGATGTGAATGTTGATGGTGGCGATCTCACGACTAACCAGGCTACCTTCAACCTGCTAGATGCCACACCGACCACGATTAACTTCGGCGGCGCGGCCACGACCGTGAATATCGGCGCCGATACGGGCACGACCTGGGTCGACAACAACCTGGATGTCGAAGACAATCTGACGGTAGACGGCAATACCCAGCTGGGTAATGCCTGTGGCGATACGCTAACTGTCGATGCCGTTTCCCAATTCAACTGCGACATTAATGTCGGAAGCGGCCCCGTTAAGTTTACCATCGCTGCCGCCAGTGGTAACACCACTATCGCGGGTACACTGGGCGTAACCGGCCTGGGCACCTTTAGCAGCGGCGTGACCATCAACGCTGGCGGTCTCACCGTAAACGCTGGCGGTGCCAACGTAGCCGGTGGTGTTACCGTAAGCTCGGGTAGTCTCTCCGTAAGCGCTGGCGGTGCCAGCTTGAACGGTAACCTGAACATGAATGCTAATGACATCGTGGATGTAACTAACCTGGGCACTGGTGGGAACCCGGTGGATAACGGTTACTTTGATAACTTGACGGTTACCACTAGCACGAGTTTCCCTGCCAACAGCATAGCCGGCTCGGCGATTACCGATGACTCGCTCGACTTCTCAGAGTTCGTGGCGGCGATGACGGTAGATGAGGTAACGACTATCGCTACCGGCCCTGGTCTGAGCATAGGTTCGTTCGACATGACCGGTGCATTTATGTTCGAGGCTCCGATTACTCTTACTGTCGATTCCGTTACTCCTAGCGTTGCCGGCGGTAACGTCTTCACGACAGCTAACACTGGCGGTATCGCTGGTCCCATCACCGATTTTACTGGTGGGACAGCGGGACAGGTTATTACCATTATCTTCGGTGATGCCAACACGGGCGTTACCGATGGTGGTAATCTGCATCTTTCCGCTGGTATCGTTGCTGGTGCCGGTATTGTGGATGACACCTTAACACTGGTCAACACCGACGGCACTAACTGGTACGAAATTTCCTACTCCGGCAACTAAGAGCTAGAAGAATAGAAGAATAGGGTAGAGTAAAGAGGCCACCCCAGCCTTAAGGGCTGGGGTGGCTTTTTTGTGTCTAAAGATTGGGGGTCTATTTCTTTTTGGGGCTTCTCAGCTTCGCCCCGAAGAAGAAGGCGGCAGCGAGCAGGGCGAGGAACACTACGGCGCCAATCACCCACCAGTACCAGCTGAAGGCAAAGCCGGGCTCGGTGTAGGTTATGAGCAGCCTGGAGACGTTTTCGCCGGATTCATGGGAGGGGAAGCCTACCAGCTCTTCCGAGGCTTTTTCCATGTCGCGGAACATGAGGGCCAGGGAAATCTGGCCCGAATCCTTTTCCGCCCTAACGCCGCTGGTTATATCCCAGCCGTACCACTGGTCGGCTTGATAGATGGTGGCGGTGGCCAGGGCACTGGTCCCCCAAGGGGGGGCGTTGTTGAAGTTGATGGTGAGCTCATCCCAGTCGGAGTCGACCTGATATGCCTGCACGTAGCGGGGGGTCAATAGGGCCACGTTGATGGTGTAGAGCTGGAGCATGGCCGATTCAATCTCTATGTCCTCCAGTTCCGTCAGGTCGAATTTAAGGTAGCTAACGCACCATATCTTCTCGTACTCCGTCTCGACTATCTCAGGCTCGGCCTCTTCCCCGTTTTCAACTCCTTCGCCGTTTTCACCTTCGGGCGGCACCTCTTCCTGCACCACGTTCCAGAGATACCAGACTTTGACGAAGTCGAGTTCGCCGTAGTTCTCTTCCCTTACGCCGTAGGTGTCTTCGGGGTCGTTAAGGTCGGCTATCACGTAGCTGTCCTCGCTGACATCAACGACCAGGCTTTTGGTGGCCGAAGCCCCCATGAGCAGCGAGAGTAGTACAAAGAGGAGCATTACCGAACAGATTGTAACCAGTTTTTTCATATCGTCCTCCTATAGTTCTGGTTAATATTATCATAATCGCGGGGGAAAGCAAACCAGGGTATTGATTTTATCCAGCTAAAGGTGCATAATACGTGAAGTATATTTTTTCAGGAGATATGATGGCGAGACTGGCGGCTAAGATAACTATCGTGCTGGTTATTTTAGCCCTTATTTTTGTGCCTCTGGCGGCCTGCCAGGGACCGCAGGGGCCAGCCGGACTGCAGGGGCCAGAGGGGCCGACGGGACCAAAGGGACCAGACGGACCACCGGGACCGCCGGGCAGGAACATCGGTGAAGCGGGGCCGGTGGGGCCACAGGGCCCACAGGGGCTGCAGGGGGTAGTGGGGCCGCAAGGCCCGCCGGGGCCAATCGGGTTCCGGGGGCCATCGGGGCCGCAGGGGCCACAGGGACCGCAGGGACCGGCCGCCCAGCTAACGGTCTGCTTGAGTGCCAGCCATACGCCGCCTATAGCCGCGACCTACGTCACTTACGACCCCCCGTCATTTACTTACACCGACGGCCTTTATATTATGGGGTCGGGCTTTGAGCCGGGCGTGCTGGTAGAGATAACTATCTGCGATATGGACTTCGCTTGGGAAGTGGCAGCCGCTGACAACTGCGGAGCCTTCGCCAAGTATACAACCCTGGATGTATTGGACCCTAACCAGAAGGAATATCTTTATAATAATTACATTTCCCTGGGGCTGCCGGTAACGGTGAGGGCCTGGGTTAACTATACTACTTACAACGACCCTGCCGATGACCCCGACCTGGGGACGATGGTTATCGACGGCGAGCTCTGGGCCACCTGGATGCTTTACATCGTCGTTGGTGGGTTGGGGTAGTAGTTAATGGGGTTTTTAGGAGAGCATGTTGAGACTGGCGGTTAAGATTATCATCGTGCTGGCTGTTTTAGCCCTTATCCTGGTGCCGCTGGCGGCCTGCGAGGGACCACAGGGGCCACAGGGGCCGGAGGGGCCAGCGGGAGCACAGGGCCCAATGGGACCGGAGGGGCCGGTGGGGCCGATGGGCAGGAGCGCCGGAGAGACGGGACCGACCGGGCCGGAGGGGCCGATGGGGCCGCAGGGAGAACAGGGGCCAGTGGGGCCGGAGGGGCCGAGGGGACTACAGGGCCCAGCGGGTTCGATGGGGCCGGTGGGGCCGCAGGGCGACCCGGGGACGACCGCCCAGATAGCGGTCTGCCTGGATACAGTCTACGGACCACCTATCTGCCAGACCTACATCGAGTACGTAGTCGCGCAAGGGGTATTTCTGAACTGGGAGTTGCTGGTAGTTATAGGGTCGGGCTTTGAGCCGGGTGAAGAGGTAACCATTACCATCTGCGACCTGGACTGCGTTTGGGCAGAGGTCACCGCCGACGCCTGCGGAGCCTTCATTGATGGTGTAGTCTTGCCCGGCTTAAACGATTACCAGATGGTTTATCTTTGGGATAATTATATTGATGATGGCCGGCCGGTAGCGGTTAAGGCCTGGGTTAGCGTAACTATTGACGACGACCCCAGCTGGGGACGCAAGGTTATTGACGGCGAGCTGCGGGCCGTCTGGCCGCTTTGGATTGTTAATGTGCCTAGTCCGCCGTAATTAATGGCTGGCGGAGGATGGAGTTAATTGTGCATAGTATCTTAGGAGGGCATGGTGAGGCTAGCGGGTAGGACAATAATCGCGCTGGCTGTTTTGGCCCTTATCTTGGTGCCGCTGGCGGCCTGCCAGGGGCCGCAGGGGCCAACGGGGCCAACGGGGCCAACGGGCGCCCAGGGGCCGCAGGGGGACCAGGGGCCGATGGGGCCGCCGGCCAGTGGCGTTGGCCAACCGGGGCCGACCGGGCCGGAAGGGCCAGTGGGGCCGCAGGGTGAGCCGGGGCCAGCGGGGCCAGAGGGTCCAGCCGGGCCAACGGGGCCAGCGGGACCGATGGGGCCAATTGGGCCGCAGGGCGAGGTGGGGCCGATTGCCCAGTTAGTTGTCTGCCTGGCTGACATCAATCTGCCGGCTATCAACGAGACCTACATTTTTTACGATGACGATATAGTTGAGTTGGCGGAGGACCTTGTAATTATGGGGGCGGGTTTCGAGCCGGGTGAAGAAGTAGTCATAACCATCTGCGACCTGGACTGCGTTTGGGAAGAGGCCATCGCCGACGCCTGCGGAGCCTTCTCTGTGGGATTAGACTTGTCCGAATTAAACGCTGACCAGATGGTTTATCTTTATAATAATTACGTTTCTTTGTTAAAGCCGGTAGCGGTGAAGGCCTGGGTCAACTATACTATTTACTACGACCCCGATATGGGTTGGAAGCTTACTAGCGGCGATTTGCGGGCCGTCTGGACGCTTGTCATTACCAATCAAACACCTCCTTAGCCTTGATAGCTATTGTAGAAGTGTTTTTAGCCTGAATAGAATTGCCGCCCCGCGGGGAAGACTCGGGGGGCGTTTTTTTATAGCGGCCAGCCCAGCTACTTGAAAAAGGCCGAGCCTCAGCCAGCTAATCGCCCCCATCGTATCACTGCGTAAGTCCAGAGCCAATTGCGGTGGGGACGGGTTGTTGCTATAATACCGCTGTTATCGCGGGGCTGTAGCTCAGCTGGGAGAGCGCCTCCTTTGCAAGGAGGAAGTCAGGGGTTCGAGTCCCCTCAGCTCCACCATCGTGGATAAAAGGTAAAACTCGGCTTTTCGAGAAGATCTTTAAGTTGGATTTCTAAATAGCGGTTAATGTTCTGACGGCGCGTGAAAATTACTTATCAAATCTAGTAGTCTTACTTCCTGATTCTGCAAGATGGCTACACCAAAGACTTCCAATCTTCCTTTATATTCTCGATCTTGAAATGTAGGAACATATATGTTCTTCTCTCCAAGTATAGTCCACACAATTGTCATACCTTCAGATTTCAGAAGGTTAGACAGTTCCTGGAAATCCACTAGCAAAGCCGGGGGGCCACTTTCCCTGGTAGTGGGATCAAACGCAACAGGTTTTTCATTAGCTTTAGCATATATAAAGTCGTAGCCAGTCCATCGCAGACCCAGGTGCTCGATTAGATACGGACTAAGCAGCATGCCGGCAAGTGAATCTTCTAATGAGTTGTCATATCCTCCGCCTTCCCTCAGGTATTCAGCTGTAGTCACTAGCATCGGCACAGGAATCGACCTCACACCATTATCTGGTAATTCCCAACCTCTCCTCTGTTCTCGTGCGGCTGGATGCCAGGGATACTCACCAATAAAGACGTCGTAGAAACTATATGACTCTGGCATCCATCTACCCATCCAACTGCGCCCTTTACTCCAATCTAGAAATACTTTGAGGTCTCCTTCTTTCATAAGATAACTACGGATTTGATACCACAAGTGACATCGCTCTACTTCCCAACGATCTAGTTCTGGAGAGACAGACTCTTCCCAAGCGTAATGTCCTTCCAAAGATAACCAATCATTTCCATTGGTGTCTCGTATTTTGATAAGATTTACAGGCGAAGGAAGGTCTTCTCCAGTGCTTAGCCAAGCGATTCGATTCACTGGAGTTGCTGGGTCCGGCATTATCGGAGCATCTGGAGCCCACCAGCATTTTGGTATTGAGCCCCATACGATGCGCCCGGATGAGTGAAGCAAAAGCGAAGGGTCAATGTCGCTTCTCGACACCCGTAGTTGCCACGGTCCGTCATATGACTGCTGCCCATTTTCACCCCAATCCGGCAGTAGTGATAGGTGGTCGGTTAGTCGGGCAAGGAGTTCGTAGAAAGCAATCCACTGATATTTCTTCCCCACTCTCTCAACTTGCGGAGTTCGCCTCCCTCGGTCAAAGCCGACCATTCGGTCGAAATCTGAGAATTTCTTCGGTGTCCAACCAAGACTAATAACCCGGTAAAATATCCATCTACACGCCAAGTCAGTGCTGAATGGAACAGGCCGCTCGGTACGGGTAGCTTGAACAGAGCTAAGCCTTATTGATTCATGGAGCAATCGGTCTTGGTCCTGGGAAAGAGACTTGAAGAATTTCTCTTTATCACCTTTACCTTGCAGTATTTTCAAAAGTCGCTTGGTTTGCAGACCATTCAATAAATTGACGAACTGCTGCCATTTTTCTTTCGCTTGGCTGGAAGCTTCGAGAGCTCGCTGCCTTTCTTCTTGTCGAAGTTTCTGTAAACGTTTACGTTGATTCCCAGCCATAAATCGTGTCACTGCGGGTTCAACTATGTAGCGGTGAAAATCACCAAGAGTGAACAACGAACCTAAAAAACCGACATATTCATTGGACTTGTCCATATATCGTTTACGAATGGTTTCCTCTGGAGGTGCCGTTATCGGCCATGGACTTTTATAAGGAGGTCGACATTGCTTTAGGTCGATGTCTTGAGGCAGAGAATCCATATCCACCGCTCGTTCAATAACCCCTCGAGCGTAGTCTCTTAGCAAGACATGAACGGGGGGATTGCCATCTTTGAACACGAGTTCATAAACTGTCTCGGCAATTAGTTTTATAGAATCCTTATCCAAACTGAGCAATGAGCAACCGTAGGCTACAGCATACAACCGTTCGGAAACATATGGGTCATTGATGCCGTGAAACTTTACCAGAAGGTCCCTTAGCACCATTGGTCGGTCACGTAAAATAGAAACCAATCCTTTGGTCGAATGGTCGCGCAAACGTCTATTAGAGCTAGTTAGAAACCATGCCAGAGCAATAGCGCAAAGATATACCGTATCATCGGCACAGAATTTAGTATCACTAGACCAAGCCCACCGCACTATTCTTTCAATTTGGCTCTCGTCTCCATATGTTTCATATAGAAACCGAGACCACCACGTATCCCGATCAGACATAGACAGGCGCCAAAGTGTAGTATGTAGCCTTAAGGAGTTAAGTGGATGATCCGGTACCGATACGACCTGAAGTATGGTGTCAAGCACAAGCCTATTACCCCAGTGAGTGGACCGCGCTACTTGGTTTAAATAATCAAGAGAAAGTGGGGCTGGGAATGCTTTTATATCCCGCCAGACTAGACTTTCCATATAACCTTGTTGTACTGGCTCTGTGGACGAATCACTGGCAAACTCATGAAATTCTCTGTCAAACTGTTCGGGTAATAGAACTGAAAGGGCTGCTATCAGATTAATATGATGGTATGCACTAGGCATATCAACAGTTATTTGTCTACAAAACGTCTGCATGTTTTCAATATCCTTGTTCTGTTCGCAGATGGTTTTGGCCCTTAAATAATCCCCGAGACGTTGATAGGTAAAAAAGACAGCATCAATCTCTTTCTTATCAGTATCCCTGTTGAATACCTTGCTCTGCATTAGAACACCCTCGCTGAGAAGGCCATACAGTAAAGACTTGCTCCATGTACGATTAGGTGCAATTTTTTCCATCAATCCGCTAGCAGTATCAAAAGTCACCCACTCGCGACCTTGGCTAACCATTGTATCTGCCAAGAGGCCAAGACCTCGAAATACCAATCGATCACTGTGAGGATAGTCACATCTATCAGGTTTGCATAGGCGGGACTCGATAGCTTCTAAGAAGAGGTCGAACAAAGAAGACAACCCACTGGAACCTCTTGGCAAGGAAGTTAACCCCTTCTCTGTTAGTCCTTCACACATAATTTTGAGGAATAATGGAGTTTGAAACTCGGGAACAAGAAGGGGAAAGTCTGGAAGAGTCAGCTTATAGTGGTTGAAAAAAGCTCTGACAGCGACGTACTCATTACCGATGAAACCTTCATGCGTAACTCTAACCAATTTACTTTTATCTAGCTCTTTAGGTACCACCCAATCCATATAGCTGGTCCGACAGGACAATGCTACGCCAACTCTAGGCCATTTCCTGACTTTATTCAGGAAGGCCGACAGATGAGCTGGCCAAATATCTACACCATGTCCTTCATTTATAGCATCGATGAAGATGATGGACTTTGTGTTACTCGCTTCAGCCGCGGTATTCAGAGAGCCCAGGAATTCGTCTACATTGCAATTGAGGTCAAGCTGCTGAAGAATTTGGTTCCAAGGCTCTCCTGGAGCGAACCTTTGTCCAAACACCAGAATTGTGGGTTGACCTGACTCGAGTCGAGTATTCGCAACATCGCAAAAGAGGTGAGTCTTCCCTTTCCCTGCGTCACCGACGATGAGAAGAGCTGGCACGTTTACTAAAAGAGCGGCGTCACTTCCCACGAGTTCTTCCAATTCTCTGACGTTTACTGCCGTTTTCCGTAGCTCATATGAGGCAGACTCTAAAGTAACCTGCAATTGTCGTGAGGTTAATGGGCTATTATCCTGATCTTGAGGCTTTGATTTTTCTACTTCTCTTGCATGGTCATATAGTGTATTTGAAAGGTCTTCTAATCTTTCTGTTGCCGCTCGGCAGTCTGCAGCGATTGCATCAAAATCGATTAGTTTATCGCTAGAGACATCCACGGAAAGCACTTTCTTCTCCATACTATCAAGTGCCTGTTTGCATTTAGCGACATCGCTTTCGGACGCATATTTGGTCTTTCGTAATAAATCGTCAAGAGCATACCACTTACGAGAGTGACGAACCATGCGTAGCATTAAGCGAAGCTGGGTTTGAAACGTCTCTGTACGCCCCAAACCTTCAAATAACTTTACTATGGGCAACTCAACATTCAAATCGGGAGTATATCTTTTTCCCGCATCAAGGATAGCATTCTTAATATGCGTTTCGAACCAATCGTGGCCAAGAACTTTCACGTTGAACCAGTAGAAAGCTCTGCCGGCCTGGCCAGATAATGTCAGAGCATTCAGGAGTTCTGACTCGCCAATATACCCGAACTCCACGGTCATATTCTTGCTTGTTGCCCAGGATTCCCATTTTACGCAGTGCTCATTCCATCGTTCCATCGCGCTCTTTTTACCTTTCACTTTCCCGGCGGGACGATTGTATGGAAGATAAAAAACATAGCGCTTTAGAGCCGGCTGAGAATTTAGCGCAGCTTTGACCGATTTATCCAGTTGTGAGAATTCACTGGAGCCCAATGCAAATAAGAATTTAGCCTGCCATGCCCATACATTTCCATCGGGTAATAAACCCAGAACCTCAACTCCGCCATCTGGAGCACCATGCCTGACAAGCCTTGTTCCTTCGGGAAGTGGTTCGATGACAGGAATTAGTTGAAAACATAGTTCTTCGAAGGCCCTGTCTTGAGAACCTTCGTGAGAGCGTATTTCTCTTAGGTTCAAGTTTATTGTCATAATTTAATACAAGAAGGCTTGAAGTACTTCGTTAATTTCCAACACTCCATCTAAACACCCTATCGTGGAAATAATTTATGGGCAACCCGCTTGAAAGATGACAGCGTAGGATTTCTCCTCTTCTGTTTTGATATAATCGGCTCTAGGACCTCATAGTCTGCGCGCCAGATCCCGGCAAGTCGATATCTTGAATCAAGGATTCCCAATAATGCATAGTCGTACTCGTGCTTCGAAAACGTGCCCAACCGGCCACTTTCTCTAGGAGTATCTCCTGATTCACTGCGTCGTGTCTTGATCTGGACGCGCATCCCGTCTTTATCAATAGCATCAAATCCCACGCTGCGGGGATCTAATGCCATATTGAGTCCCAATTCATTACATATCAATACTTCTCCTACCTCTCCAGTGATGCCCAACCTCCGCGAGCCTTCGGTAGCTTGTTCATAATCCAAGGCAGCGCTAATAGCTTTATCTACCTTAGCAAGCAAGTTGGCACTGATGGGTATAGTCTTACTTAATTGAGGAGAGGAAACCATTCACACAATCTCCTTCATTACTTTATAAATATCCATACCACCAGTGCATTAGTGTAAGCTGATGGGCTCCTTGATTGCTCCAGATACGGATGTTATATGGCTTGATGGTCGTAAACAAAACGCCTCTTCAAAGTCTTTAGCCTCAGTAAATTTCTTCCGGAGTCCATCATGAGGCGGAAAGGCTCCTCCATATCCAATGACCCGGCGAGCTTGGGCTAGCATTTCAAGCTGTTGCGAAGTCCACTTACTGGCGACATGCTGGTTCTTCTTCAAGGAGTCTAAGGGTTCAAAGCGCATTGGATAAGCTACCACGCCCCATTCCATAAGGTCACAAAGACGTTCCAGGAATTCTTCCGGCGAGTCCTCATAGTTATAAAGGACATAGACAATCATATTGCGTAACTTGAATCCAGCTTTCTCGAGGGCTGGTATTGCTTTTTCCAATGCCTTTCTCTCAGCAGGGACGTCGTAGGCCATACGCACTGGGTCTACGCGTAACCCTTTGAATTCTTGAGCGACCTCTTCAGTAATCCGACGTGCATCGAGCCCTTGGTTAAAATCTACGGATACATCTATTTCTTTTAGTTCGGCAACAAGGTCTTTCCAATTGGTGGCTCCAAGAAGATTATTGTCCCATAGAATGACTTTCCTGTGGCCAGGCGCTATAAGATGACGGACGGACTTGACCCGGATTTCACCCACGGATGGCTCCATAATTGGCACGGCACAGTAAGGACAGTGGTTGACGCAACCACGATGACTGAAAATTATGCTTCGCCGCCAACTAGGAACCAGGGTATAGTCAGGTAGGAGATCCTCGGCTTCTTCATGAAGACCGTGATGAATCTCATCCGCTCCTGAAGTAGCGGCATGCTCTGGCATTAAAGTGGCGTATATCCCGCCTAGTATAACCTTTGCGTTGGGAAATGCATTCTTATAATACGCAACCGCCTCATGGACAGGCTTCCATGCATAAGTGAAAAGGCTGGTCACATAGACAGTATCCGGGCTCTGAGAAACAGACTTGCAGCCGTGGACCAGTTCAACGGTATCCCCTTGCCTCGTATGGTAAGAAGCCAGCTTGAGAAGGCCCAACGAAGGATATCTGGTGTAATAGGCTGGTTCAACTAACAGAATGTGCACTCGGTCTCCTCATTGTTTTAACCCTGCTAGTGACTCCTGGATTTCCTTAACTTCATCAGAGCCAAGACCCCATATTTGGGCCGCGAGTTCGTCAATGCCTGGTTCAATAATTTCTTTAAGACCAGTCTCATCACCAATGGACATAGCATGGTGGGCATTTTGTGAAAGACTTGCAAGCTTACGGTGTATTACGTTGTTAGGATCAAACTTCGGAATACGGACATAATTGAATACATGGGTTGAAATCTGTGTGTTAATAGCGAAGCAATTCACAGCAAAAGCTACGAGACTGCTATTGAGAGTAGCGCAAAGATAATTTGCTTCTTCCTTACTCTCGACAGCACAAAGGGTTAACTTATGGTCTGGTAATACGGTTCTTTCAGCAGGTTCAATAACCGCGGCGGTCATTGAAGTTGCAACTTCCCGCCATACTACCTTGAAATCGCTAAAAGTGTAGCTCTTTATTCCATAAAGGGAATAGAATGGCCCCTGCTCCATTAGCGTACGGACAACACCACTCTGACGTTGATTGAGAGCAACTTCAAAGCGCTTCAGGTACGCGTATGTCTTAGGAAATGATTGCTTGAGTGTATCTTCCGGAATTGCTTTATCCGGTCGTTCACTCTCCTGAGGTGCCAATATGTAAGCTGAAGGTCTAGCTGACCACCTGTGTACATCACGCCCTCTTAACAACGGGAAAACAAAATCTGGTTCAAGTGCTATCTGAATAGACTCCACCTCTCTTTTTGCGCCTTCAGTCATATTAGAAACTAACAGCATACCATCTGGTCGATCGTCCAAAACGTTTACCCAAAACACACCGTTTGCACCGCCAGTATGTACACCTACGTGCGCAACATAGGTTGATTGTCCTAGCATTTCTTTCAATGCCCGTAGAGCTTTAGGTCTTCCAGTTAGCCACGGTGACTGCAGATCAGATTTATCCACAGGTTGCGCTATGAAGTTTTTACGAGCCGTCCGATCGAGTATTTCTGATAGTGTAGCCTCTTCCGGTAACGGAGTTCTGACATCCCTTTTGTTCCATACAGTATATGGAACCGGATAAGAAGTTCGTTGACCTTTTTCGACAATAAGAACGCTGGTCCGGTTAGTCGCTCCTTCGAACGGTTTTAACTTCACCATGTCGTCCACATGAATAACAGAAACCGGTATTTTCCCTTGGATATCAAACCGTCGGAATCCCTTGCCTGCATCACTTTTAAATACTGTCTGTGTTATTACGAAGCCCAATTTAGCTTTATTTTTCAAGTATCTATCAAGTGATACGTAGGTCATAAGCGTTGAAATATCGATTTCTGAACTGCCGTGCCTTGCCCTAAGGCCGGTATGAGGAAAAAGCAGGTACGTATCTTCGTTGAGAGGTATTAGATGTTGTCGATAATTATCTGGGAGCCTGTCCCAATTCACCCATGGTGGATTTCCTGCGACATAGTCGAACTCACCGCAAAACAAAGGAGCGAAGGCATTCTTGATGATGCGTGCCCAGATACCGTTAATAGCCTTTACGTTTAGTTCCTCTATCCTGATGTAAAGCTGCTCCAACACCTGTATATCAAGGTCATCTTTTTCCTCAACGAGTGGAAAAGTCCTAAGAATGCGTTTTCTGAAGTCAATAACGGAATACTTCTCATCCACGCACTCTTCTACCAGTCCAGCCAACTGATCAATGTATTGCGCTTTGACAAGGGATCCAGGAACAGCAAAATCTCCCACTACTGTCTTGAACTTGTACTGACGCTCCTCGGCGCCCATCATACGAAACTGGTCGCCCACTTTCTCTTCTGCTTGCGAGGGTGTGAGAATAGAATCACAAAGGTAAACCGGAATGTTAACCTCAAAATCTCTTTGCGCTTCGAGTAAGTCACCTAGAGCTAAGAGGTAGTTTGTACGTGCGGAGATGACTGCCAGGGGATTCAGGTCGAACCCTACGATGTTAGATTGAATCCTATGAAGAAGGTCTGCTGGCTTTATAGGGTGCTCGGCACAATGCTCCTTAATCCTTTGAATGGCCAATACCAGAAAAGTACCGGAGCCGCAGGCAGGGTCAAGTAAACGCTTCTCGTGCAATTTCGGCTCACGCTCAGAGGTGAACCCTAGTTGGTTCAGTAGACGCTCTGCCAACCAGTCTGGGGTGTAGTATTCCCCCAAATCATGGCGAAGCTGCTTGGGCATAACATTCTGGTAAAGCTTCTTAAGAAGGTCGCGGGTCTCGTTAGGATCAGCATCCAGAGTTACTAGCGAGTAGTTAGCTAATTCAGATACAATTCGTCGAATTCCCTTATCTACGTCTTCATCCCATACCTCGAGGTACCAGCCAAAGAAGTCACCTTCCAGAAAGTTACTAACACCAAGTTGTTTAAAGATTCCACCGCGCTCCATATCCTTCAAATACTTTTGCAGTCGGTCAGTGGAGTAACTGGCTACTTGAGGGAGAGCTGTACCCAGTTTAGGTGCAACATAATAGTGGACTACTTGAACTGCAAGCAATTTAATGAAAGTTGCGTAGTAAGTGTGTATCGAGAAAAACAGTTGAAAGGCACCGGGATGAGATTCCTGAATACCATACTGTTTAGCGAGTGTTCTAATATCCAGGCGAGGCGAACCTTCTTCATAACCACAGACCTCGCTGAATTGCTGGCGCCATTGGTCGTATATTACTTTTACTTTGGGATTTTGGGATTCTCTCAGAGCCTTATACAGTGCGCTAACGGCAATTCTAGCAACGTTTGTGTTTTCGCCAAAATCTCGAACTAGATTATCAGCGGTAAGCGCTTTTTCGGTGCTAAGCAGAAAAAGCGAAGCAAGAAATCGCGAGGTAGAATCTGCTGTTACAGGCAAAGGTTCATCGTGATGCCAAATACCGCTGCGGAAACGACAGAAAATAAAATAGCACCCATCAGTAACCACTCCGGCTAGCCGCTCAGGCTTGTGTCGCTCTTTCTTAACCAAGTCTTCTATGTATTGCTTTACCTGTCCGATCGCATGACTGTTCTTTCGACTATCTTTGGTCGTAAGGCTGCCCGGAGGTTCATATTCTATGACGAAGCGGTTGTAAACGGCATCGGCCCGACCGTTGATAAGGGTGTATTCCTCACGAGGCTGCAAATTGATGTCTAGATGCTCAGCGAATCCTTCGAAGACTCTTGCTCTGGCCAAGTTACCGCGGAATTGGGCTTCATTTCCCCAAGCGTCTTTAGCTGCTTCTTTTATCTGTTCAGCTATATCTGGGGCATGCTTCCTAATCAATTCCTCAGCACTATCAGTACCTTCAGGCATTTTTCGCTCCTATATTTGCTCTTGTTTATACGCCGGCTTAGGAAATACCACTTTCACGGGCTGGCGATATATAGCGTGGCAGAGCAGCAGCTCACCTTTATTCAAACGGGTTACATTGAGCTTCAGATCATCGTCAAGGAACCGGTAGTCTGGCTGGAGAACCTCTGCCGAGCCAGAACGACCTATTATTTTGGTTGCTGCGTTTCCTGTAACCCGAGAATGAACAGCGCTCATGAACTGTTGAGCAGAAATAAGAATTACTCCGAGTGACCGCCCTCGCTCGGCAATATCAAGCACTTGCTCAGATATGGGTGAGGTCTTAGCACCACTAGGAGCATACTTATTCAACTCATCGACAAAGAAAATTATTTTCTCCGGGGGTTCCTGTTCTCCTTCTTCAGGTGCCTCTGCTTTCATGGAATAGACAGTCTTGAGGAGGTCACCAAAAACTAGAGTCTGCTCTTCGTCGGCAAGTTTAGCGATATCAACAACATAGATATGACCACCCTTAATCTTGGATATTTCTCTACTCAGTATTTTCTCATTGGTAGCTCTAGAATTTACAAATATCCCTGTTTCTCTTGTCTGTACAAGCCTGCGTAAGTGACGGCGGAATTTCCCGATTGATGACTTATAATGGTCTCGCCAGGATTTGGTTTGCTTGGTCGTCGGGTCCCACAGGGGTGGTTTGAATAGAAGGTCTTGCCAGCTCAAAATGTCTTTGAAGTCCGCTTCCTTCCCCTGGAGCCCATTCATAATATCACCGATAATAGATTCCATAGTACCTGAAGGGTCTGAGACATCGCTGAACAAGAGGTCTAATTTGTCCGCTGTTGATACCAGATCATAGGCGTAAACTGTGAATATACCAGGAGGGAAATAACTGTTTGGTTGTTTACCCTCTTTACTCCGAGGAAGAAGATAATGAACCGTACCAGGTTCGAATGGCTTGGGTTCAAGGTCTAATTTCTCCCACATTGCTTTTTCATCAGCAGTCAAGTCGGGGCCCTTTTCATCTATGTGTAACAAATCTGCCTGCTTAACATTCATGATGATTACGGCTATCTTGGAGGGGTCATCTGCTTTTTGTAGTATCGATTGTATGACAAACATTGCATAGGAAGTTTTGGTAGCAAGCCCGCTGATCCCTGAGATGTTGATATGAGCTGATTCTGGACCAAGAAGATAACGACGGTCGATATATGCAACTGCTGAAGCACCGTTGCTCATACTTATAAGACCAGCCGGAATGCGGTTTTTCGCCTCCATCTGGTCGATACCTAATGCTTCTTCAATGCCCTTCGCATCAGCGAACTTCACCAAACGCTCGTTAGGAACAGGCATATAAATGTTGGCATTATTACTCAAGACATTAACCTTAGCTATTGTGGTACCTTGCCTTGGTGTGTTTGGCTCTTCGGCGATGTTGCCAAAATTGCTAGATATAAAGTTAGCCAAGTGATTAGGTGCATCAGTCCTGTGCTCAAGTATCGTGACCAGTCCATAGGTTTTACTCGTTTTGTCATCGGATGCAACCTGTCCAACTTCAACGATATCGAATGGGTTGACTATGACATCCGGGGAAAGCCAAAAATTAAACTTATCAGAAGTACTGGGATCTCGCTCGGTAGCGGAGGTACGCCCAACTGCTTGAGCGACACTTTCACCAGCTATTTCTTGAGGTTCCTCTACGGTTACTTCCTGTTCGGGTTCCGGTAATTCTTGATTAGTCATTTTTGCCTCCTTGCATCATGGGGTAATAGGCTTGGGCCATTTAATAGCCCCCATAAGCACCTGCTGGGAAAAGAATCGGTTCTTAATAGTCTGCTCGGCCATATAGATGGGGTATATGTGACAGTGCCACCGCCTATCAAGTCCATAAGGAGAAACACTTCGTTCAGCGACTAGCGTGCTTGATAGGAGGTCGATCAAATCAGAGGGAACTGGCTTCTTGTCTGGACATGGAAGCTCCACCTTGACTACACCCATAAGAGGATAGTCCAAATCTTTCTGTTCCCACAATCTCACGTACCAGAAAGCTACTTGGCCTCCATATGCGCTAAATGCAGCAGTTCGATGGGCATACTCAAGTCCAGCTAGAATAGTAGTGACATCCCTTTTATCAGATTTCTTCCCTCCGAAGTAGAACAAGGGCTCTTTACTAAATGATTTGGCAACACCGATCAAATAAGGGGCGGAAATAAAATCACCAAGTTTAACTGCTCCATCAAGAATAAGCCAATTATTTTCATCCCGGAAAGCGTCAGTCGATTGTATTATGGCAGTTTCCATCTCATGCATTAAGAAACGTGCTTTGCCGCCGGCTTTGTCTCTCGGGTCCTTCTTTGTATCTCCGCTGATAACATCGGGGATATCAAAATCAACTATCTTGAAGATGCCACCTGATTTCTGTAATTTATTTAATTGTCCCCAAACTGTATCAGAAACACCCCGAGCTCCCTTGGGTACTAAGAGAAGTATTTCATGGTCGTTTCGCAATACGCTCAGACGCCCTCTATCGTCACGTTGAATTACCGATGCTCCTATTTGCGCTAATTCAATAGGGAAAGTTCGAGTTCCTTCGACTCCAGTAGCAAGAAAATAAGTCCGTAGACTCCCGTCTATGAAGAAACGAAATAGATGTTTTTTAGTACGAGGAATAGGGGGTGTAGCTCTGTAGATTTTATCGGTCGAAGGTGTCGGAGTCTCTGCGAAGGCTGCTATCTCGTTGCCCATTTCACGATGTACGAGGATATCATCTATTTCATCTTTATCAGGATGCTGTAAATCCTCGACCGCTACTCCTGTGGCGGGCAATATGTTGACATTCTCACCGAGTAGTTTAAGGGTTGGTCCAATTATTAAAAGTGGGTTCGGCACACTTTTACTCCTGACTCATTTATTCTGCTCTTTATTAGTCTTTTTGGAAGTACGAGACTTCGCGAGCATTTCATACCTCCAACCGTTTTCTTCGTGGACGGATCTGATTGGATAACCTCGCCGTTTTAATTCTGTCACAATACGTTGTACCGTTGGACGTGATACATTCAATGCTTCTGCCAGTTGTCCAGCATTCAAGTGTTTATCTCGAATCAAAGAAATAGTTTTCGCAAATCGGTCTTCGATCTTCTTGCTACGTTCATATGGCATGGGCTTCTTATCCTCCCTTGTCATGGCAACAGTATATTCCTGTAAAATGATGATTGTCAATCATAAATTGATTTATATATTACAAGAAACAAAAAAGGGGCTTGCGGGTATTCCCGCAAGCCCCACGTTCTACTGGCCTTCTATCGGCTAGAATTCAAATAGTGCCGGCTGTTCTTCTTTCTTCCTCATCTCTTGGTGTTCCTTTTCCTCTCTTCGCTCCGCTCTATCCTTCTCAACCCTAGCTCTAATGCGCTGTTCGCAAAGCCAGGTCTTAAGTCTGTTCAACTCTCCCATCTGGTAGTCGCTGATTGATTCCACGACGATGTCCGCCGGCATCTCACTCTTCTCCCATCGTTTGTAAGTCTGGCTGGCGACATACAGGTAAATTTGGGTCCAGTCGCTGTCCATCGGCTGGGTCAGTGAAACTGTCATGAGATAGGCACAGGCTTCGGCATCGGTGCCGGTCGGCTCCTCCCCTTTGAGCTCTTTCATGTTCCCTATCATTCTCTCCATGGTGACGGCCGTCTTAAGCCACTCGGGAAGGGTATCTCCCCAGCCACCGGGAAACACAATGATAGGGTCGGTAAGGCATCCCACGATGTCGGAGATGCCTTTCTCCACTGTCTTATTCAATTGTGTTAACCTCCTTCCTTTAGTTCCTTGAACCTGGTTATATGTAGACAGGCATAATGGCTTTTGAATTTGTCTATCGGGTCTTCCCAGAAGCCGTTACGGAAGTCGAGAAGATAGTGCCAGTACCCCTGATATTCCTGGGTGCGGACATCCACCAGGTAATCAGCGAATATCCGGACACAGGCGCCGCGGCTGCCCCGAAGCACGACAACGGTGGGAATGAAGCTGGTATCCTCTCTGAGGTGGAAAGGATAGTATTCCAGCTGGAGGCGTTGTAGTTTCAGGTTGTCAAGCCAGAAATGCCGGCCTCCGGCATCATACGAGCCGATGTAGATATCCTTGCCCTCGAGGTCTGCAAGGATATCCATTAACCTGGCCAAGGCTGCCCTGCGCTGCTTGCGCAGAGGAACCCGGGCAGACCGGCGCCCTAGCCTGACCTCGGTCATCGGTTCGGGCTTCTCTATCTCGACCTTCGCTTCCTGAAAGAGGTCGAGTTGCGTGGTCACTTTTTATCACCTCCCTTCTTCTGATTTTGGGCATGAGTTGCCCTTTGAAATTCTTCAAGACAGTTTTAGACAAGAGACTGCGTGCTGCCGTACTTTTCCCTTACCTCGACTGCCTTGACGGCCTCGGCGGGGATATTCTCACGGATTCTCTTGATGTAGCGGTCAATCCAACCTTCCGGTGAGAAGCGGCCACCGCCCACGCTGTCATCAATCTTGCCGATTAGGTTCATGAAGTTCTGGCCGACATACAACGGCAGCTCAGGGATATTCAGGGCTTCCCTGGCAATAAGCCTGGCTTCTTGCAGGGGGTCTACCGCTCTTTTTAGGGCTTCTTCAAGCATATCGGTGGATTCCTTGACTCTCTTGGCGTTCCATTTTATGGGCATAAAAACCTCCTTTCCTGGGCATGGGTAACCCTGTAGATTTGTGTAGGTAAGAAGCTAGCTTTTGAGAGCGAAGTCCAGGGCTGTCTTCACAACTTCCGACCAGCACTCCAGTCCCCATTCCACACCCTTCTTCACCTGAGCAAGGATGTCATCGGTAATCGCTTCTTCGGGTATCCCCATTTCCCTGGCACACTCGACGACATCTTCCCTGGAGAGGATGAAGATGGTATTTGGGTCACTCACTCTTATCACCCCCTTTCCCGCCTAGTTTTTAGCAAAAGAAGAGGGGTCGGTATGCGGGCTTCCCGACCCCTTCCACTGGGGGATTGAAGCCCCCTGTCAAACTACGCTTGCTTCTCTGTACTTACTCCCCTTGGTTGTTGTTCGTGCTGTGCAACTGTCCAGGTGGACTTCCAAAAGCACGCAACCGCTGGTATTGTCCCTGCCATCGTGCTCCTGCACTGCCATCGGGCATCGGCACTAGCCCAAAAAACGAGCACGAAAAAGGGGGTATCCTTCACCCGCAACAGGGCAAGGGATACCCCCCTTACAAAAAAAGACACAAAAAGGCGGCTTGCGCCGCCTTCCTGTGCGTCGTTTGTTTGGTCAAGCGTTCTTTAGGCTACAGCTACTTTTTCCCTCTTTCGGCTACGCTTCGGCTTCCGCTCGGTAAACTCTGGCTCGGTTGCTGGCTCGGCTTCTGGCTCGGTTGTTGGCTCTGGCTCGGCTTGCTCGGTGTCCTCTGGCTCGGCTTCCACTTCCGCCTTGCTGTCAGCGGTCAGCATCGGCATTACTACCAGTTGATAGCCATCAACAGTAAAGAGAACAGGCGACTTGCCATCGGTGAGCTTGAAGTCCACCATACCCCCGCAGGCTCTCAAAGCCTCGGCAAGGTATGCGCCGTCAAGCCTTACCTTGACTTCCCCGCCCTCAATATCGGCTGGCATAGCGACTTCCCCTTTATCATTGGGGCTGGACATCACCACACCGCCGTTAAGGTGAAGGTCTATCGGGTAAGACTTGCTATCGGCTAGGACTTTCAGTGAGGCAATCGCCTTGACCGCTTCCACAGTGTCAAGGTGTGCGGTAGTGTTTGTCTTGGTGGGTATGAGCTTCTCATAATCAGGGAATTGACCTTCAGCACCCCGCCACTTATACCGAGTTATCTCGGTGTCAATGACAAGGCTTTGTCCGTCAAGGCTTTCCCCGCTTGCTTCAAAGCTCAAGTTGACCCGATGCGCTTTCCGCAGGGCATTGGCTATTCCCCGCAGGTCGTCACGGGTAATCAGGGCTTCACCCTCACCGTCATAGTCCAGCATTACCACCGCCAGTCTGAAACCATCGGCACTCACCATTATGAGCTTACCCTCTTTAGCTCGGAAGAGGACACTTTGTAAGACAGGTCGGTTATCCTCTTTAGTGGTAAAGGGCAACACCCTGTTAAGTGCTTCCGATAGCTCCAGCCCGCCGATGTTCGGCTTGACTGTTCGGTTAGGGCTTATCCTGACTTCGCACAGGGTCATCGGTGTTTTCTCACCAATCCACGCCGAGTCCTCAAGATAGCCGGTATTGTTACCGCAGGTTATCTTAAGCCGTTTATCGGAAGCCCGCACCTCGCTGGCACTCCCGCCGTCTGGCACGATTTTAACGATGTTACTGCCAGACAAGGCTCTCAGGTAACCGAGTAAGCCTTTCCGCCCAATGGTAAAGTCCAGCAGCATTACCCTCTCGGATAAGGCTCTGGACAGGGCGTTTACCAGTGTCCTTCTGTGAAGGACTGCTCCCGAACCTGAACGCTTGCCCACGATATTCAATTGTTCTATTTGAACACCCCCTATTGGCTATCCGATAGTGGGCAAGGCTATCGGCTTCACCTAGTAGTAAGCTACCTATAATCCGCAACTCGCTGGCATTATCGGGCTTCCACTATAT
>DAOULR010000025.1:0-77451 GCA_034419075.1 Dehalococcoidales bacterium
GGCGGGAATAGATAAAATCGGTGTGGGGAGGCCGTAACCCAGAAGGAATTCTAGAGGGAGAATCCCCTCTAAGGGTGGGTAGGGCGGGACAATAACACTTTCGCTAAACAAGGTAGGGTGGGGAGAATGTTTGACTGATAAGACGCCGAGCCTATAATATGGGGTGGTTAGGAGATATTAAATGATTAAGAGCCTGGGGAATAAGAAGCCCAAAATAGCTAAAAGCGCCTTCGTCAGCGAGGCGGCCTACGTTATCGGTGAGGTGGAAATCGGGGAGAACTCAAGCGTCTGGCCCGGAGCGGTAATACGCGCCGACTTCGGCAGCATCAAGATAGGCCAGAACGCCGCCATCGAGGACAACTGCGTTCTGCACGCGGGGACACCGAACGAGCCCGGCTACCGGGAAAAGATGACCATCGGCGACAATGTCCACATCGGGCACGGGGCAGTGGTCAACTGCCGCAAAATCGGCAACAACGTGCTCATCGGGATGAACGCCACCGTCCTGCACGATACCAAAATCGGGGATTCTTGTATCATCGCTGCAGGGTGCCTGGTCGGTGAGGGCATGAAGGTGCCGGACAGGTCACTGGTGGTCGGCGTTCCGGGGAAAATAAAGGGCCAGGTCACGGAAAAGCAGCTCTGGTGGGTGGAGGAAGCGCCCAAAATCTACGTCGAGATGACCAAGAAATACAAGGAATTAGAGCTGGAATCGCCTAGGGAATAGCCGCTACGGCCTGTATCTCAATCTTCAGCTCCGGTACCGCCAGGGCCGAAACACCGAGCAGGGTGGAGGCGGGGGGACGGTTCTCCACGGCAAACTCGGGGCAGCGCTCGTGCCAGAAATCCTGCATCGCCTTATCCGCCTCCTGACACACCGGGTCGCCCAGCATGCCATTGGGGAAATCGCCCTTCACGCAGTAAAACATGTGGGTAATGTACTTCAGGGAAGAGCCGTACTCTTCCAGTATGTCCTTGATGGACTGCAGAGCGTTTTTGGTCTGCTCCCCGATGGATTCCGGGGTTTCGCCCGTAGCCGGGTCGGTGCCCGCCGAGCCGCTGAGGTAAATCGTTCCCCGGCTACCCAGGACGACGGTAGCCTTGGCCCACTCCCTATTCTGGCCAGCCATGACAAAGGGCTCACGTTTAATCTCCACAGAAACCTCCTGAGACTTTATTAGCTAGCCAAAGATTCCCCTTACATCCGGTCGGGGGCGTGCATGCCCATAAGATTCAGCGTCTTGGCCAACACCGTCTTGGCCGCCTCCACCAGCTTGAGGCGGGCCTTGGTCATCTTCTCGTCGTCGGTGACCACGCGGCACTGCATATAGAAGCTGTGAAACACCGTAGCTAAATCCTGGGCGTAATAGGCGAGGTGGTGTGGTTCCAAGGTCAGGGCGACAACCTCAATCACCTCGGGCAGGAGCAGCATCTTGCGGATCAAGGTCAGCTCAGGCTCGGTGGTGAGCAACGAAACGTCGCCGTCGGTGCAGTCAATGCCCTTCTCTTCAGCTAAACGCAGTATGCTGGCGATGCGGGCATGGGCATACTGCACGTAGTAAACAGGGTTATCGGCGGACTGTTTCTTGGCCAATTCTAAATCAAAGTCCATCTGGCTGTCGGCGGTACGGGAAACAAAGAAGAAGCGGCAGGCGTCGGCGCCGACCTCGTCGATGACCTCGCGCAGGGTGATAAGGTCACCGCTGCGCTTGGAGACCTTGACCAGTGCCTTGCCGCGGCGCAGGCTTACCATCTGGGAGATGATGACCTCAAGGCGCTCGGGGGCGATGCCCAAAGCCGCCACCACCGCCTTCATCCTGGAGATATGGCCCTGGTGGTCGGCGCCCCAGATGTTGATTACCTTATCGAACTTGCGCTCGACGAACTTGTTGTAGTGGTAGGCGATATCGGTGGCGAAATAGGTGGGCGAGCCGTCGCTACGCACCACCACATTATCCTTGTCCTCGCCCAGGGCGGTGGAGACGAACCAGGTGGCATTCGCCTTCTCGGCGATATAGCCGCCCTTCTTAAGCAGCGACATCACCTTTTTATACTGGCCGTTATCGTAGAGGCTCTGCTCGCTGAACCAGACATCGAAGCTGACCCTAAGCAACTCCAGGTCGTCCCTGATTTGGGCCATTATCTTTTCCAGCCCCAGCTTGCCCAGTTCGGCAACCGCCTTTTCCGGCGGCATGGAGAGAAAAATGTCTTTTTTCTCGGCGACAATCTCTTCCGCCAGTTCAATCATGTAATGGCCGAAATAGCCGTCGGCGGGCATCTCGGCGTTCCTGCCCAAAGCCTGCTGGTAGCGGGCGTATAGCGAACGATAGAAGGCAGCCATCTGGCTGCCCGCGTCGTTGACGTAGTATTCTTTCTCGACATTGTAGCCAGCGGAGGACAGGACATTGACCAGCGTGCTGCCCAGTATCGCCCCCCGCCCGTGCCCCACGTGGAGGGGCCCGGTGGGGTTGACGCTGACGAACTCAAGCTGGACGCGGCTGCCCTTGCCCAGGTCGATGTTGCCGTAGGCATCGCCGGACGTTCTTATAGCGTCCACCTGCTTGGTCAGCCAGTCGTTGTTGAGGGTGAAGTTGATGAACCCGGGGGGAGCCACGGTGACGCTCTCGATTTCGGGGGTGGGCTTAATGAAGGCGGCTACTTCTTGAGCGATATCCAGCGGCTTGACGCCGACGGTGCGCGCCAGCTTCAAGGGGAAACTGGTGGCGTAATCGCCGTGCTCAGGGTTCTGGGGGTGCTCGATGGTGATTTCGGGTAGCGCCACCGAGGGTATCTTACCCGACTTTTGCGCCTCGTTAGCCGCCTTTTCCAGCAGCTCGATGATTCTTCGTCTAATCATTTTAAGAAACCCTATTATAGCACAAAGCGAAAGGAGGGGGGAGTTTTTATGTATTTCTACCTCCACCCCACTCTATTGGCGTACGTTGTTTCAATCCCACCCAATACCCACCCTACAGAGGTTAGACCTCTATAAACTCCTTATTTGGGGGGAGTCCAAGAGGGGGCGCAGCCCCCTTTTGAGAGACGTTTCTGGGCGGGTCGGTGTGGGAAAAACAGCCTGGGGTGGGGAAACTGGCTTTAAGCCATTGGAGGGTCAGTCAATGAATTTCCATTTCTTCAATCTAATCCAGGGCTCATTTTCCCTAATCTCAGCCTTCTCCAATCCCCTGCTCTCCCACTCTGTCATTAAAAAGTCAGGCCCCTGGTAGTACAATGCTCCGTCCTTCAGCATAAACACTCCGTACCTGCCGCAACTCCCACAGGGCGACGGGCTGTGAGCCCACCCCTCGGCCACATTCTCTAAGACGACCTTATTTCCGCAAAAGCACTCGTATTCCACCTTGCTCAACCCCATTCATATACCTCCAAGATTCAATTCCTAACTCAGCTCCCCCCCACCCTGCCAAACCCGGCCCACCTCTTTAGCCAGCAGGGCATGGGCGGGCTTTTTCAGGCCGGGGTCTTTCTCGAATAGTTTTATAGCCTCGGCGCGGGCCAACTCCAAAAGGGCGACGTCGGAGAGCTTAGCCATGCGCAAGTCGGGCAGCCCGCTCTGGCGGGTGCCGAAGAATTCACCGGGGCCCCTGAGCCTGAGGTCTTCCTCAGCCAGCTGGAAGCCATCCTGAACTCTCTCGATTATGTCGAGCCGGGCTCTGCCTATCTCCGAGGGGTTCTCCGCCAAAAGCATACAGTAGCTCTGGGCGCTGCCCCGCCCCACCCGACCGCGAAACTGGTGCAACTGGGAAAGGCCAAAGCGGTCGGCGCTTTCCACCAGCATGACGGTGGCGTTGGGCACGTCAATGCCCACCTCGACTACGGGGGTGGAAACCAAAACCTGCAGTTCCCCGGAGCGAAAACGGTGCATTACCTTGTCTTTTTCCGCCGCCGACATCCGCCCGTGAATCAATCCCAGCTTCAGGTCGGGAAAGATTTCGCCCGAAAGGCGCTCGTATTCAGCCACCGCCGCCTTGGCCTGGATGACCTCGGATTCCTCGACCAGCGGGCAGATGATAAACGCCTGCCGGCCCTCGGTGACCTGCTTTCTTAAGAAGGCGTAGGCGCTTTCGCGCTGCTCCGGTTTAAGCCACTTGGTCTTGACCGTCTGTCTTCCTGGAGGGAGTTCGTCAATTACAGAGAGGTCGAGGTCGCCATACAAAGTCAAAGCCAGGGTACGGGGGATGGGGGTAGCCGTCATCACCAGGACGTGGGGGTTAAAGCCCTTTTGCCTCAGCGCCGAGCGCTGCTCGACGCCGAAGCGGTGCTGCTCGTCGACCACGACCAGGCTCAAGCTCTTAAAACCAACCTCTTTCTGAATGAGGGCGTGGGTGCCGATGACAATATCTATTTCGCCGGCGGCGATTTGCTTTTGGATTTCCCGTTTACGCGCCTGGTTCAGGTCGCCGATGAGCAACGCCAGGGTGAGGGGGCGGTCTAGGATTCCGGAGTAGCTACGCAGGTTCTCTTCCTCAGCGACCTGCTCGCCCGCCCGTGACAGGAGCTCACCGACATTGCTGAAGTGCTGCTCAGCCAGTATCTCGGTGGGGGCCATAAAGGCGCCTTGGCAGCCGTTGGCGGCGGCCATAAGCAGCGCCGCCGTAGCCACCACCGTCTTGCCACTGCCGACCTCGCCCTGAAGCAGTCGGGACATCGGTATCTTTCTCTCCAGGTCGGACAATAGCTCTTTGAGCACCTTCTGCTGGGCGGCGGTCAATTCGAAGGGCAAGGACTTCAGGAAGGTTTCGAGGGGGGTGGGGTAGGACTTAAGCGGGTTGCCCGGCTGGCTCGCCTGCCACTCGTGTTTTTTACCCAGCACCCCCAGCTGCAGGATAAAGAGCTCGTCAAAGGCGAGGCGGTATCTGGCGTCGTTCTTGGCCGTCTCGTCTTCGGGATAATGCGCCTGGGCGATGGCCTGCGGTAGTTCCATGAGCTTACAGTGTTTTATCAGCTCAGAGGGCAGAAAGTCCTCGACCTTGTCCGAAAAGCTATCCACCGCCGCCTTCATCAGCTTCCTGACCTGGCGGGGCTTTAGCCCCTGCGTCAGAGGATATAGCGGCACCAGGCGCCCGGTGTGGACTAACTCCCTGTCTTCCAGCAGTTCCCACTCGGGAGACTCAAAGACGTGGCGGCCGCCGAAGACCCGCACCCGCCCGCTGATGACGACCTGGGCGTTGGTGGGCAGGCTCCTGGCGACATAGGGGTTATTGAACCAGACCACCCTGACGTTGCCCGTCTCGTCGCCGACAATAGCCTCGGTGCCGCGCCGGCCGCCGAGCCAGCTCTCCTGGGCCTGCCAGACGCTGGCCATTATGGTCCGCTCCTCACCCTCGGTGAGCTCGGAGATGTTCTGGCGCTGGCTGTAGTCGAGATGGCGGTTAGGGAAGAAATAGAGCAGGTCGCGAATGGTTTTAACCCCCAGCTTTTCAAACCTGGCCGCCATGGCGGCACTGACGCCTTTAATTGAAGTGATGGATGAGTCCAGCGAACCTATGGCTATCTTGGCTACCTTGGCTACCTTAGGCGCAGCAGGACGTTTGCGGGGAGTCGGAGCACTAACGCTGGGGGGCTTTGTCTCGGTCTTTTCGGCGGGCATTTCGCCGAGCTGGGACAAAAAGGCGAATATTTCCTCAATCCAGCGCTGGCGGTGCGGCGGTGTCATCTCGGCGTATTTGGAATCGTCGAGGCGGAGGCGGCGGAACTCGGCGAGGAGCTGCTGGCTGGTTATGGACTCCATCGCCTGTCCCGACCAGCGGTGCAGAAACCTGTCCAGGCCGCCGATGACGGCCGAATCGGTGTAGCCCTTTTCCCGCTCCAGCTCCAGAATCTTGCGCAGAGACTCGATGTTCAGCGCCAAAGTTCTCTCCCCGTGATACAAACGCGCTATTTATCGCCCAGGATGGCTACCGACAGGACGTGGGGGCCAACATGCGCCCCCACCGCCGCCGTGACCTTGAAGCGGATGATACGCTCGGCGGGAAACTTATCGTTGAGCCGTTTCGCCAGGGCTTCGGCTTCGTCCGGGGTAGTGCCATCACCTATGGCCATTTCTTCAATACGGGAGAAGCTATTAACAAAGTTACAGAGTTGCTCTATCGCTTTGGAACGGGAGTGCTCCCGGCCCACGGGATAAATCTCGCCGTCCCTGAGGCCGAGAATGGGGTTTATCTTGAGCATCGAGCCCAGCAGAGCCTGAGCCTTGCCGATGCGCCCGCCTCGCTCCAGGTACTTCAGGGTGTCGAAAGCCATGCGCAGGTCGGTGCGGGGGATGTTACGGCGGGCGACTTCTATCACCTCTTCTAGGCTGGCGCCCTCTTTAGCCGCCCGAGCCGCCGTGATGACGATCAGCCCCTCGGACATGAGCGCCCAGGTGGTGTCAACTATCTCCACGCGGGGTCTCCTTCTAGCCAGCTCCATAGCCTGACGGGCGACTTCGCCGACGGCGCTGAGCTTGTGGGAGATGGTAATGACAACGACTTCATCGGCCTCGTCGGCCAGCTTTTCGTAGGCATCGACAAAGGACTGCGGGGTGGGCACCGAGGTGGTGGGGTGGTTCTTATCGGTGGTTAGGCGCTCGTAGAACTGCTCGGTGGTGAGGTCGATGCCGTCGCGGTAGACCTTATCGCCGAAGTGAATCAGCGAGGGGATTACGGTAAGACCCAATTCCTCGACCACGTCGGCGGGAATGCTCGCCGAGCTATCGGTGATAACCTTGACCGTCATGGTTACTCCTTATCTCCCATCACCGCCACCAGGAGGAGGCCGGGGCCGGTGTGGGTGCCGATGACAGGGGTCATCCGGGAGCGGTGGATGCGCTCTTTGGGGTATATCGCGCCCAGTCGTTCCACCAGCGCCTCGGCGTCTTCGGGGCAGGCGGTGTTCTCCACCGCCATCTCCTCGATTTTGGCATAGCCAGCGGCGAATTCGTAGAGGCGGTCAATCGCCTTTGAGCGGGAACGGGTCCGGCCGGCGGGCTCGACCACGCCTTCTCTGAGGTTGATCAGCGGGTTTATACTGAGCAGCGAGCCCAGGAAAGCCTGCGCCCGCCCGATGCGCCCGCCCCGCCTCAGGTATGACAGGGTATCGAAGGCGGCCAGAAAGTCAACGCGGGGCATCGCCTGGCGGGCGACCTTTATTACTTCGTCGAGCTTAGCGCCGCTTTTTGCCGCCCTGGCCGCCGCCATGACGATGAAGCCCTCAGCCATGGTGGCCGTCCGGGAATCGAAGAGCTCGACGCGGCACTTGCGCTTCATTTTCTCTATGCTCTGGCGGGCTACTTCGTAGGTGGCGCTGAGGCGCGAGGTGACCAGAATGACCACTATTTCGTCGGTTTTTTGAGCCAGCTCGTCGTAGACTTTAACAAAATCGCCCGGCGAGGGCACCGAGGTGTTGGGGAAGACCTTGCTCGTCTTGAGCTTGGCGTAGAACTGGTCGGGGGTGATATCGATGCCATCGCGGTAGACCTCCTCGCCGAAGCGGACGCTTAAGGGTACCACCGAGATGCCCAGCTCCTTAACAATCTGGGGGGACAGGTCGGCCACGCTATCGGTGATAATGCCGACTGCCACCCTAGACCGCCTCCCCGAGCACGATCACGCTTAAGACCCGGGGGCCGACGTGGGCACCGATGACCGGGCCTACCTTGGAGCGGTAGATTTTATCCTTGGGGAATTTAGCACCGAGCCTTTCCGCCAGCCCGTCGGCCTCGTCGGGGGTGGTGGCGTCCTCTAAAGCCATCTCTTCGATACTGACGTAGCCGTTGGCAAAGTCGACCAAATAGTCTATCGCCTTGGCCCGGGAGCGCTCCCTGGCGGCGGGATAGACCTCACCGTCTTTTATAGTGAGTATGGGGTTCACCTTGAGCAGCGAGCCGAAGAAGGCCTGCGCCTTGCCGATGCGCCCGCCCCGCCTTAAATATTCCAGGGTATCGAAGGCGATGCGCATATCCAGGCGGGGAATGTTGTCCTTGGTCAGCGCCAGCACCTCTTTAAGGTCGGCGCCTTTATTAGCCGCCTTGGCGGCGGCGATGACAATCAGGCCCAGCCCCATCAGCGACAGGCGCGAATCGACCAGCTCGACGGGGCACTTGCTTTTTCTCTCCTCCAGCCCCTGCTTGGCCGAGTCGTAGGTGGCACTGAGCTTACGGGAGATGGTCAGCACCATGATGCCATCGCTCTCTTCAGCCAGCTTGTCGCAGGCCTCAGCATAAGCCGCTGGGGGCGGCGTCGAGGTGGTGGGGTGGTTCTTATCGGTAGGCAGCCTCTGGTAGAAAGCGTCGGTGGTGAGGTCAATGCCGTCGCGGTAGGCTTCGTTGCCGAAGTTGACGTAGAGGGGGACGACCGTTATGCCCAGCTTTTCGGCCACCTCTTTGGGTAGGTCAGAGGTGCTGTCGGTGATAATCTTGACCGTCATCTCTACCCCCTGTCCCCGAGCACGGCTACCCCCAGCACGCGGGGGCCGACGTGTGCCCCGATTACCGGGCTTACCGTGGTTCGGTATATATGAGTTTTGGGGAATTGCGACTTGAGCCTTTTGGCCAGGGCATCGGCTTCCTTAGGGGTGGTAGCGTCCTCGACCGCCATCTCGTCGATGTGGCTGAAGCTGGTGGCGAAGTAATAGAGGTGGTCTATCGCCCTGGCGCGGGAGTGTTCCCGGGAGAAGGGGAAGGCTTCACCCTCTCTGATGCCGAGGATGGGGGTTATCTTGAGCTTCGAGCCCAGGAAGGCGCGCGCCTTGCCGATGCGGCCGCCCTCTTCCAGATAGGCGAGGGAATCGAAAGCCATACGGACGTCGGCGCGGGGGATATTCTTTTTGGTGAGAGCCATCAGCTCTCCGAGGCTGGCTCCCTCTTTGGCCGCCCTGGCGGTGGCGATAACGATTAAGCCCTGGGCCATAATCGCCCACTGTGAGTCGATGACCTCAACGTGGCAGGGGCGCTTCATCTCATCGATGGCCTCTACCATAGCTTCGTAGCTGGCGCTCATCTTCTGGGAATTGGTGATGACCAGGATTTCTTTAGTTTCTTCGGCCAGCTTTTCGTAGGCCTCGACAAAAACGCCCAGGCTAGCTATCTGGGTGGTGGGAGAAGCCTGGCTCTTGGCCAGCCTGGCGTAGAACTGTTGGCTGGTCAGGTCAACGCCGTCACGATAGATGCTATCGCCGAAGAGAACGTTGAGCGGGATGATGGTGATACCCAGCTCTTCAGCTACATCGGGGGGTATGTCTCCCAGGCTATCGGTGACAATCTTTACCGTCATCTGACCTCCTCCTCTACTCCACAGAGACAATATAGTTATAGTAAGGCTGACCGCCTTGAACTACCTCAACCTGAAGGTTGGGGTGCTGCTTGTCGAGGGTGTCGCCGACCGCCTCCGCCTCCTCAGAGGTGGTGTCGTCGCCGTAATAGATGGTTATTACCTCAGCCTGGTCCAGATTCACCCGCCCCAGCACATCCTGGACGACGGCGTCGGGCTTATCGCCCACCGCTACCAAGTCGCCGTCGAGAAAGCCGATGGCCTGGTGCTTTTTAATATCCAGCCCGCCTAAGGTTGTCGAGCGCACCGCTCTGGTAACCTCGACGGATTTAACCGCCTCTCTCGCCTTTTCCATGTTCTGGACGTTGGTTTCCATATCGGCCTCGTAGTCAAAAGCCAGCAGCGCCGCCACGCCCTGGGGGATGGTGGTGGTGGGTACGACCTGGATGGTCTTTTCGGTCAGTGACTGCACCTGGCCAGCGGTGAGCACGATATTCTTATTGTTGGGCAGTATAATGACCTTGTCCGAAGCCACCACGTCCACGGCCTGGAGCAGGTCTTTGGTGCTGGGGTTCATCGTCTGTCCGCCGGGGACGATAAAGGTCGCCCCCAGGCTGGTGAAAACGTTAGCCAGGCCGTCGCCGACGACCACAGCCACGATGGCCACCTCGACGGCGGGCATTCTCTCTTTTTGCATTTCGATGAAGTCACGGTACTGCTCATCCATGTTGCGGATGTTTATCTGGTGCAAAGTGCCCAAGGGGACAACATAGCTCATAATATCACCGGGATCGAGGGTATGAATATGCACCCTGACCGCGGAGTCATCACCGACAACAATGACCGACTGACCGCGCTTTTCCAGCCGCTTGCGCAGCTTGTCGGGGTTGAGCCCTTCGCCCTTGATGACGAAGTTGGTGCAGTAGCCATAGGGGACTTCCTCCATACCTACCATCTGGGGGGATTTGGCGGTGAGGGGGACGCTGCTGGCCACCATCCAGGGACGGCGCAGTTTGAGCTGTTCCACCTCGCCCTTGAGGTAGTGGAGGACGCCCTCCAGAATGGTGTAAAGTCCCTGCCCCCCCGCATCCACCACCCCAGCTTCCATGAGCACGGGGAGGAGGGTGGGGGTATTAGCCACCGATTCCTTGGCGGCGTTGACCGTAGCTTCGACGACGGAGACCACGTCATCGCTGACGGTGGCGGCGTGTGCCTGGGCAGCTTCAGCAGCCTCCCGAATCACGGTAAGGATGGTGCCCTCCACGGGGTTGCTTAAGCCCGCGTAAGCCACCGTCGAGGCCTTGGCCAAGGCGTCGGCCAGTTCCTGACCACTGATGGCGTCTTTGCCGTCCAGAGACTGCGATAAGCCGCTGAAAATCTGGGACAGTATGACGCCGCTGTTGCCCCGCGCCCCCACCAGCGCCCCTCTAGCCATAGCCTTGGACACAGCGGAGACGCTGGAGTCGTTAACCATCTGTGATTCCTCCACCGTGGAGCGCATAGTGAGCAGCATGTTGGTGCCGGTATCGCCGTCAGGTACGGGGAAGACGTTGAGGGCATCGATATCGGCCGAACTCTTCTCCAGCCAACTGGCCGCGGCGGCGAACATTTCCCGCAGGTCCTGACCGGTGATAGACTTGGTTGGCACCATATGCTATCCGTCCTTGCCAGAATTAGCTGGCTTGTGATAGTATATTGTATTGCAATTTACGAGCGAAATTCTACCCTAAATTTTGGCAATAGTCAAAGGAGTCAAGACCTTGAAATGCGATCTATGCGGTAAAACGCCGATATTCGGCCACAATATAAGCCACTCCAAACGCCACACCAACCGGAGTTGGAAACCCAATATCCACCCCGTCACCATTACTATAAACGGCGAAACGAAAAAGATGAACCTCTGCACCCGATGCCTGCGCACCCAGCACAAGCTGGCTAAGACAAAGCCCGAAGCTCAGCCAGAGACTCCTTGACCGTTCGCCCCGAACTGAACACCGCCGCCCCCGCCACCAGCACCCTCGCCCCCGCCTCTACCACTTTTGGCGCCGTCTGGGCGTTGATGCCACCGTCCACCTCCAGCTCAACATCCAGGCCTTTCTCATCCAGCTCGGCGCGCAGGTCGGCTATTTTACCCAGCGTTGATTCAATAAACAGTTGCCCAGCGTAGCCAGGATTGACCGTCATCACCAGCACCAAATCGAGAGAGGGCAGGATTTCAGTTATGGCCTTTAGTGGGGTGGGGGGGTTAAGCGAGACCCCCACCTTCACCCCCAGAGCCTTGATTTGACTAACCAGCTTTTGAACGTCGGGGCAGGCCTCGATATGGACGGTAATAATATCGGCGCCGGCCTCGGCGAACTGCTCAATCTGATTTTCGGGGGCTTCAATCATAAGGTGGACGTCTAAGGGCAAATCCGTCCACTTACGAATCGCCGCCACCACGGGAGCGCCGATGGTGATAGGAGGGACGAAGTGCCCATCCATGACGTCGACGTGTATGTAATCGGCGCCAGCCTTGGTGGCCTCGGCGACCTGCTCGCCCAAACGGGCGAAGTCGGCGGAGAGGATGGAGGGGGCCAGCTTTACCTTAGCCACTCTTGACCCCCAGCGCTTTTTTGGCGGCGGCTAAAGCCTCCACCACCCTCTTCGGGGCAGTGCCGCCGCTAACGTCGCGGGCGGCCAGAGACGATTCCACGGTGATGGAAAAGACATCGTCCTCGAAGAGAGGCGAGAACTTCTTGTACTCGGCCAGGGTAAGCTTGGACAGGATTTTTTTGTTTTCTACGGCGTAGCTCACCAGCTTGGCCACCGCCTCGTGGGCAGTGCGGAAGGCCTTGCCCTTCCTGACCAGATAGTCGGCCAGGTCGGTGGCCAGGATGTAGCCGTGTTCGATGGCCCTTTTGGTCTTTTCGGCGTTGACCTTAAGGGTCTTGAGCATGCCGCAGAAGACCTCAAGTGTGGCCAGCAGCGTTTCCACGCTGTCGAAGAGGGCCTCTTTATCCTCCTGCAGGTCGCGGTTATAGGCCAGGGGCAAGGCCTTCATCGTGGTCAGCAGCGCCATCAGGTTGCCATAGACCCGCCCCGCTTTGCCCCGTGCCAGCTCGGCGACATCGGGGTTCTTCTTCTGGGGCATGATGCTGGAACCGGTGGCGTAGGCCTCGTCTAATTCAATGAAATCAAACTCGGCGGAAGACCAGAGGATAAGCTCCTCGGCCAATCTGGAGAGGTGCATCATACAGAAGCTGGCCGCCGCCAGGTATTCCAGGACGAAGTCCCTATCCGAGACGGCATCCAGGCTGTTGGCGCTTATCGCCTTGAAGCCTAGCTCTTTAGCCAGAAACTCACGGTCAATATCATAGGCGACACCAGCCAGGGCACCGCTGCCCAGGGGCATAACGTCGGTGCGCTTAAGGCAATCCTGAAAGCGCTCGCTATCGCGCTGGAACATCTCGAAATAGGCCAGTAAATGATGGGCCAGCAACACGGGCTGCGCCGTTTGAAGGTGGGTATAGCCGGGGATGACCACCTTCTGGTTGGCCTCGGCCAAGTTGATAAGCGCCCGCTGTAAATCTTTGAGCTGGGACAGTGTGGTGGCGATGGCATCGCGACTGAAGAGGCGCATGTCCAGAGCCACCTGGTCGTTGCGGGAACGTGCCGTGTGGAGCTTGCCCCCCACCTCCCCCACCATCTCGATGAGACGGGCTTCGATGTTCATGTGGATATCTTCCAGCTCCGACTTAAAGGTAAACTCACCGCTTTCTATCTCGCGCTGAACCTTCGTCAGGCCGTTGACGATGGTCTCGGCGTCCTTATCGGTAATTATGCCCTGCTTGGCCAGCATGCGGGCGTGGGCGATGCTGCCGGCGATGTCGTAGGGATAGAGACGCCAGTCGAAGGGCACCGAGGTGGTGTAGGCGTTCACCAGTTTATCCGCCTTTTTCTTAAAGCGACCCCTTATATGGCTCATATCAGCCTTCCTTTGTTTTTTTGCCCTGCATCTTGGCCTGTGTACGGGCGGGCAGCCCCCAGAGGTGAATGAAGCCAGCGGCGGCGCTCTGGTCGAAGATGTCTCCCTTATCGTAGGTAGCCAGGTCGTGGCGGTAGAGGGAGTAGGGGGACTTTCGCCCCACCACCGTTAAGCTCCCTTTATGCAGTTTAAGCCGTACCGTGCCGGTTACAAAGCGCTGTGATGACTCTATGTAAGCCGTCAGGTCTTCCCGGAAAGAGGTGAACCAGAGGCCGTTATAGACCAGGTCGGCGTATTCGGCGGAAACGAGCTCTTTAAAGCGCAGTTGCTCTCTGGCCAGGCAAAGCGACTCTAAAGCGCGGTGAGCCTTTATCAGAAGCAGGGCAGCGGGGGTCTCGTAGACCTCGCGCGACTTGATGCCGACCACCCTGTCTTCTATATGGTCAACCCGGCCAATGCCGTGCTTACCAGCTAAATCATTGGCATTTTGGACTAGGGCGATGCCCTCCATCTTGCGCCCATTGATAGCCATGGGTATGCCCTTGTTGAACTCGATTTCTACGTATTCGGCCTTGTCGGGGGTCTTCTCTATCGGTTCTACCCAGATGAAGGCGTCGTCGGGGGGCTCGGCCCAGGGGTCCTCCATGACGCCGCACTCGATGCTGCGCCCCCAGAGGTTCTGGTCTATAGAATAGGGGCTTTCGGCGGTAACGGGGAGGGGGATGCCGTGGCGCTTGGCGTAGTCTATGGTTTCGTCGCGGGTCATCTCCCAGTCGCGGGCGGGAGCTAAAATCTTGAGCTCGGGGGCCAGACCGGCCACGCTGACATCGAAGCGCACCTGGTCGTTGCCCTTGCCCGTGCAGCCGTGGGCAACCGATTTCGCCCCCTCTTTGAGGGCGGTTCCCACCAGCAGCTTAGCCATCAGGGGGCGGGCTAAGGCCGTGGCCAGCGGGTATTGCCCCTGGTACATGGCATTGGCCTTGAGGGCGGGGAAGACGAAGTCATTGATGAAAGATTTCTTGGCGTCGGCGACCACCGCCTTGACCGCGCCCAGTTTAAGCGCCTTTTCCCTTATGGCGGGGAAGTCGGGCTCGTTGCCGACATCGACGCTGAAGGCAATAACGTCCAGGTTGTACTTTTCCTGCAGCCACTTGATGGCCACCGAGGTATCCACGCCGCCGCTATAGGCGAGCACTACTTTTTCAGCCACACCTCACCTCCATTAGTTAATAGGCTGTTTCCTCCGGGGCAAAGTTGTCTCTCAAGAATTCGGTGATTTGAGACCTGACTTCGGGGTATTGCCACCAGTAGTCGTGCCCCGGGGCGACCACAATGTGGGGTTCGGTGCCGTAGTATGAAGTAGTCTTAATTACGCCGAACCACTTTTTATAACAGCCGAGTATGAAGTCGAAACCGTTGCCCTGGCTGAAGGTATCGACCTCGATACCGTTGCCCGTCATTAGCAGCGAGCGCTCCGTACTAACCGGGTCGTGCCAGAAGGGAGGGCCCGCCTGGATGCTATAGACACGGGGGTTATCGTTCATGATGACCATGACGCTGTCGATGACGACCGCCCCCGTGCTCTCCCCGATGAGGATAACCCTGAGGTCGGGGAGGTGGTCGGTGAGAAACTCGGTGCGGGCGGCCAGTACCCCCGCCTTGGAGGGGTAGGCAATCAGCATCTCCCAGAGCTCTTCGAGGCGGCTGTCGAATTCGGAAGTCGCCCGCAGGTATTCCAGCGGCAAAGAGGTGTAGCCCCAGTCCGCCAGCTCGGCATCGATGCCCTCGAAGGTAGCCAACCAGCCCGGTGAATCCTCGAGCAGGTTCCAACCCCAGCCGCCTGAGTTGAAGATAACCACGAAGTCGCGCTCTTCAGCCGCGACGTAGGTCGCCACCAGCTGGACGGCGAAATCACCGCATTTGTCATCGTCGTCGCCAAATATTTCGGCGGCGACCATGTCGGCGTCGTCAATGACCGACGGCGGTACCTCCGCTGCATCATAAGTCGTCAGGGGCTGGCCCCCGGTGCCGATTTCGGAGGTTATCCCGGCTTCAGTATAGGAGGCAATTATCACTGCCATAACAACCACCAGCGCCGCGAACAGGCCTAAGGCTATCCACAGCCAGTAAACCTTCTTCAATTTAAGACCTTACTCTTTATCACTGACCACGCCGGACAGGGTGTCATCGAGAATGCCCAGCGCCTCATCGACCTCCCCGTTGCCGATGATGAGGGGAGGCATAAAACGAACGGCGTTAGGTTTGAGCTGGTTGACCAGTAATCCTTTTTTAAGGCAGCCCATCACCAGAGATGGAGCGATATCATCCTTAAACTCCACCGCCACCAGCAGCCCCCGCCCCCTGACATCGGTGATGAAGGGGTATTTCGCCTTGAGCTTGGCCAGCCCCTGAATAAGATAGTCGCCCACTTTTTTTGCCTGGCTGGAGATATCGTTATCGATAACGAACTTCAGGGTGGCGTAGCCCGCGGCACAGGCCAGTGGGTTTCCGCCGAAGGTGGAGCCGTGCTCACCGGGGGCGAAGACGGCCGCTTTATCCTTAGCCAGAATAGCCCCGATAGCCACGCCGCCGCTCAGGCCCTTAGCCAGCGTCATTATATCAGGTTCGACTCGGTACTGCTCGTAGGCGAAGAGGCTGCCCGTGCGGCCTATCCCCGTCTGAATCTCGTCCAGAATGAGCAGGATGCCCTTCTGGTCGCACCAGGCGCGCAACTCGGACAGATAGCCCTCGTCGGGGAGGTTGACCCCACCCTCGCCCTGCACCGGTTCAATCATAACGGCGCAGGTGTGTTTAGTGGTCGCCGACTTGATAGCGCCGACGCTGTTATACTTCACGTTGACAAAGCCAGTGGGGAGGGGAGGGAAGGGCTTCTGCATCTTTTCCTGGCCGGTAGCCGCCACCGTAGCCAAAGTACGGCCGTGAAAGGAGCCCAGGGTGGTAATAATCTCATAGGCGCCATCCAGCTTTAGCTGTCCGTAGCGGCGGGCCAGCTTGATGGCCGCTTCGTTAGCCTCGGCGCCGCTGTTGCCGAAGAAGACCTTGTCCAGGCAGCTGTTTTCGACTAAGAGCTGGGCCAGTTGGAGCTGGGGTATGGTGTAGAACTGGTTGGAGGTGTGAATTAGCAGCTGCGCCTGCTCGGTGATAGCCTTGACCACCACGGGGTGGCAGTGCCCCAAGTTGTTGACCGCCCAGCCGCCGACAAAGTCGAGGTATTCTTTGCCCGCTCCGTCCCAGACGCGCGCTCCCTGGCCCCGGACGATAGTCAGGGGCGAGCGCTCGACAACGTGCATGAAGTATTTGCTTTCCAGCGCTGGCCAGTCAGTCATTTTCTTGTCTCCCGTTTTGAGAAAGCCATATTATACACCATCGTCAGCTAGATGACCAACGCCCCTCGACCTTAATACCCCTCTGTCACCCCGACTTTTCACTGTCACCCTGAGCGGAGCGAAGGGTCTCTTGAGATTCTTCGGTAGCTGCGCTCCCTCAGAATGACACTGAATTCACTTTTTAATGGTGGTGCCGCCGCCTTTGCCCTCTATTTCCTTGAGCAGGGCGTGCGGCTGCCTGCCGTCTATAATGATACACGCCGAAGCCACCCCCGACAAGGCTTTGAGGCAGGCCTTGACCTTGGGAATCATCCCCCCCGAAGCCGTACCCGAAGCCATTAGCGCCTCGGCTTCTCCGGTAGAGAGCTGGGGCATCAGCTTGCCCTGCTGGTCGCAGATGCCGACGACGTCGGTGAGGAAGATGAGCTTCTCGGCGCCGATAGCGGCGGCAATCTCGCCAGCGACGACATCAGCGTTTATGTTGAGCACGCCGCGCCTGCCGGGCGTCTTTTCGCCCGCATTAAGGCTGACCGGGGCCACCACCGGGACATAGCCCGCCTCGAGCAATGCCTGGAGGGGGGCGGGGTCTACTTTTACCACCTCGCCCATATAGCCCAACTCTTTATGCTTAATCTTGCCCTGGATGAAAGCCCCGTCCACACCGCTGATGCCCATCGCCAGCCCGCCCAGGGCGTTGATGTCGGCCACGATTTCCTTGTTGACCACGCCCGCCAGCACCGAGACCACCACCTCGAGGGTGGCCTCGTCGGTGACGCGCTCGCCTTCTATAAATCTGGTGGCGATACCGCGCGCCGCCAGCCAGTCGGTTATCATCTTGCCACCGCCGTGGATGACGACCACCGACCAGCCCTGCTTCTGTAGGAAGACGATGTCTTCCAGGGTTGTGTCGTGGTTGCCTAGGGTAGCGCCGCCAAGCTTGACTACAATAACCTTGCCCATTTTTAGCCCTTTATGTCATATACTGACTATTAATAGTGACATATTCGGGGGATAAGTCGCAACCCCAGGCGGTGGCGCTGCCCGAGCCGAGGTTGAGGTTAGCGCTTAAAAGCACTTCCTTACCCTTGAGCAGCTCGATGACCGCCGCCTTATCGAAAGATAGGGGTTTACCCGCTCTTACCACCGCTATTTTGCCGATAGCCAGGTCGAACTTTGATTCTTTGACCTCGGCCCCGCTCCGCCCCAACGCCGCCATGATGCGCCCCCAGTTGGGGTCGGCGCCATAGACCGCCGCCTTGACCAGGGAGGAGCCGACCACCGCTTTGGCTGCCGTCCTTGCCTGAGATAGGTCAACAGCGCCAGCCACCGTCATTTCGACGAGCTTGGTCGCCCCTTCGCCGTCGCTGGCCAGGCGCCTGGCCAGGTGGATGCAGAGTTTTTCCAGTGCCGACTCGAAAGCATCGGAAGAAACAGCGCCCGCCAGCCCGTTAGCCATTACCAGCACCATGTCATTGGGGCTGGTATCGCCATCCACCGAAATCATGTTGAACGAGGCGTCTACCGCCTTCTTTAACGCCTTATTAAGAAAGTCTTTTTCGACGGCGGCGTCGGTGGTGATAAAACAGAGCAGGGTGGCCAGGTTGGGGTGAATCATACCCGAGCCCTTGGCGGCGCCGCCGATGGTGAACCCAGCTTTGCCCGCCTTGACCCTGACTGCCGCCTCCTTGGGGAAGCTATCGGTGGTCATTATGGCTCTGGCCAGCTGGCCGCCGCCGTCGCGGGCCAGGACAATATCATCGACGCCCGCCCTTATCTTCTCCATGGGCAGGGGCACGCCGATGACCCCCGTGCTGGCGACCAGGATGTCTTCGGGGTCGACACCGATGCCCTGGCTAACCAGCTTCGCCGTCTCAGCGGCATCGATAAGTCCCTGCTCGCCGACATAGGCGTTGGCGCAGCCGCTGTTGACCACCACGGCGCCAATCTCTTGCTTACTCTTAAGCCGCTTTTGGGAGAGGAGGACGGGGGCGGCCTTAAGCTTACTGGTGGTAAAGAGCGCCGCCGCCAGGCAGGGTGCCTCGGAAAAGAGAACGGCCAGGTCTAATTTATCGGCGGCTCGCTTGTTTATTCCCGCGCTGGCGGCGCCAGCAAAAAAACCTTCGGGCGATGTAACCGTGCCATGAGGCAGGAACTCAATCTCAGCCATAGTCCAAACTATACCACACTACCTATGGGCAGGCAATGTAGTATAATGTAAAAATCACCAAAGAATCAGGGGGATAAAGACGTGGAAACCAAGACGGTCTATTTTGAAAAACTGGGAACTGAGAACACCAAAGAGACGCTCAAGCTCGCCAAGAAGCGGGCGGAGGAGCTGGGCATAAAGACGATAGTAGTCGCCTCGACGGTGGGCGATACCGCCGTCAGGGCTATGGATGTTTTTAAGGGATTTAAGGTTATCGTAGTGACGCATGTTGCCGGCATGCGCCAGCCCGACACCCAGGAGTTTGCCGAGGAGAATAAGAAAATAGTCGAGGACAAGGGGGGCATTGTCCTCACCACTACTCACGCCCTGGGGGGCTTGAGCAAGGCCATGCGCAATCGGTACAACACCTTTGTTTTAGGCGAGGTAATCGCCGACACCCTGCGCATCTTCGGGCAGGGAATCAAGGTGGTTTGCGAGATAGCCGCCATGGCCGCCGACGCGGGATTAGTGCGCACCGACGAGGATATTATCGCCATCGCTGGCAGCGGGCGGGGTGCCGACACCGCCGTGGTGATGAAGCCAGCCAACACCCACAACTTTTTTGACCTTAAGGTGAGGGAGATTCTTTGTAAGCCGCGCCTGTAGGTCAGCTACAAAAGGCGTCCCAGACCGTCCAGTAATGGGCATTCTGGCCATCTGCCGTAGCCACTATGCCCACCATGGCGAAGCAGTTGGAGTTACAGCCCACGTCGGGCTTGCTACTGGGCAGGTTGGTGAGCTGCTTCTCCTTAAACAGCGGGCCGGAGGCGGTAACGCGAACGCGGAACACTCCCGCCAGATTAGGCGTTTGCAGAATCTTCTCTGGCTCGTCCGAGCTGATGAAGTCGGACCAGTTGCCGTTCTTCTGTTCCAGCTTTACCATCCACTTGGTGACGTACTTCTCCGTTTCGTGCTGCGGTGACACATACGCCCAGAACTGAGCGCCGCCGCCGCCCTTGAACCTGGCCTTCATTTCCTTGGTGTCGTTCGACGGTAGACTCATTCAACCCCCTTATTCTCTCCAACGGAACTATGCCCAGAATATATCTCATAGATAGCCAGTTGTCAATAGATATACTACCTATTTGACAGATGGGGCTGGCGAGAGCCATGTGGACAGCCATAGCCATAAAAGTTGACAGGTGGGTTTATAATGTAGGTGCGACTTAAGCAGAGAGGAGGTATTGTTATGGCCTATTACTCAAAGTTAGTGGGGAAAATCTACCACGAGTGCCGAAACTGCACAGTCGGTAAGAACATTGAGGCTGAGAATCTGGCTACAGGTAAACCACCGCCATTCAAGGAGCGCGATGGTAAAATCAAAGATCCTAGATTATGCAAGGTTTGCAGGGGACTATATGATAACAATAAATGCTCTCCTGGTGTCCCCATACCCGCTAAAGTGCAAAAGAAGACGGAGATTTCGCCCTATTACTCGAACGCAGAACTCAAACCCAAGATATATCACCTTTGCCCGAACTGCTACCTCGGCAACAACATTGAGGAGTTGAATCTGAGTAATGGGAGACCTCAGGGAGCCGAGTTGTGCCAGAACTGTGCCAGACTTCGTAATAAAGGTAAATGCGTTTCCGGCGACATGATACCAGCCCAATTCAAATAGCTGAATCTTGACTAGCTTCCCCTCCCCCACTTAAAAGGTGTGCGTCCCGTAGGCGATGTGGGGCGTCATAAACTCGGGCGGGTACTCAAAACTTTGCTTCGCCATCTGTACCATCTGCCGCCCCAGGTCGTGTGCCGCTTGCCTACCCTTCTTCAGCTTATTGACATCCCCTCTAGCCCCACCGTAAGCGGCCACATAGTCGGCCGGAATGATGTGCTGGGTGACGAAATAGAAATAGATGTCTTTGAGGGCATCAACGAGCCCGAGGCTGCCGCCGACGACGACAACACCCCCTATCTTATTAGCCAGGTTCCTGTCAGGGTGACTCACCGGCATGCTGCGGTCAATGACCGTCTTGGCCTGAGCGGTCATGGCATAGTAGTATATCGGCGTGCCCAAGATGATGCCGTCGGCGGCCAAAAGCTTTTCGTATAATTCCTGCATATCGTCCTTGATGTGGCACTGGCCTTCTTTCATACAGGTCCAGCAGCCGTCGCAGGGCTGGATATTCTTACCCGATACCCGGTAAAGCTCAACCTCGGCGCCGTCGGCTTTGGCCCCATCAAGCGCCTCATTAAGCATAATCTCGGTGTTGCCCTTCTTGCGGGGGCTGCAGGAAACAGCTAAAATCTTCATCTCTTTTCCTTTCTTTAGTTACCCCTCCTTTGCCTTCTTCTGCAGCTCGTAGAGCTTGTTCAGGGCTTCGAGGGGAGTCATTGAGTTAATGTCCAGCTTCTCTAATTCGTCAAAGAGGGGTGAACTTGGCCCCAAAAGTGGCAGCTGTTGGGCGGCGGCTTCCTTTCGGCGTCGTTTGGCGGTAGCCTGCTTGCTGCCGTCTTCAAGGTCGGTCAGGACCTCCTGGGCGCGGTGCACCACCGAGCGGGGTAGGCCAGCTAATTTAGCCACGTGAATGCCGTAGCTCTTATCAACGCCACCAGGGACGATTCTATAGAGGAAGATGACCTCGCCCTTGTCCTCGGCGACGGCGATGTTGAAGTTCTTGACGCGGGGCAGGAAGTTGGCCAGCTCGACCAGCTCGTGGTAATGGGTGGCGAAGAGCGTCTTGGCGCCCAGCTTGGGGTAGGAGTGGATGTACTCGGCGACGGCGCGGGCGATGGAAAGCCCGTCGTAGGTGGAAGTACCGCGCCCAATTTCGTCGAGGATAATGAGGGAGCGGGGGGTAGCGTTGTTCAGGATGTTGGCCGTCTCCACCATCTCCACCATAAATGTGGACTGCCCCGCGGGCAGGTCTTCGCGGGCGCCGATGCGGGTAAAGATTCTATCAACCAGACCGATGGTGGCGGCAGTAGCGGGGACGAAGCTGCCGATTTGGGCCAGCAGCACGATTAGGGCCACCTGGCGCAGATAGGTGGACTTGCCCGACATATTGGGGCCGGTGAGGACGATAAGCTGGGCGTCGTCATTAGATAACAGGGTATCGTTGGGCACGAAGCTGCCCTCGACCAGAGTCCTCTCGACGACGGGGTGGCGACCTCCGGAGATGTCTATGGTGTTTTCAACGGTGAGAATGGGGCGGACATAGCTGTAGCGGACGGCGACCTCGGCCAGGGCAGAAAAGGCATCGATAGCGGCTAAAGCACTGGCCGAACTAGATATGGCTTCAGCGGAGGCAGCCACCTGCTGGCAAACTTGGCGGAAGATCTGCCTCTCCAGCTCCGAAATCCTATCCTGGGCGTTCAGGATTAAAGATTCGTACTCTTTGAGTTCGGGGGTGAAGAAGCGCTCGCCGCCGACCAGCGTCTGCTTGCGAATATATTCCTGGGGAACCTGAGACAGGTTGGGCTTGGAGACCTCGATATAGTAGCCGAAAACCTTGTTGAAGCCGACCTTTAGTGACTTGATGCCTGTCTTTTCCCGCTCGGTGCGCTCCAAGTCGGCCAGATACTGCTTGGCGTTTTTGGAGGACATGCGCAGCTTATCCAGTTCTTCGGAGAAGCCCTGTCTGATGACCCCGCCCTCCTCCAAGCTGCCCGGTGATTCTACTATGGCCTGAGAGATTAGCTCGACCACCTCAGTGCAGGGCTTTAGCTCTTTTTTGAGCCAGTCTGTTGGCGCCAGTGCCTTCTGCAGATCGGGGACAACCTCAAGGCTGCGGCGTAGGGCAATCAGCTCCCGGGGAACAGCGATGCCGCTTTTGATGCGGTTAATCAGGCGCTCGATATCGGCGACATCACCGAGCAGAGATACGGTCTGGCTGCGCGGCAGTGTGTTTTCGGCGAACCAGGCGATGGCATCCTGCCTCCTGTTTAGCTCTTTTATGTCAAGCAGGGGCTGCCCCAACCAGCGCCGTAAAAGCCTGCCCCCCATGGCCGTTTTGGTAAGGTCTATTATGGAAAGTAATGAGCCCGCGGTAGTGCCCGAACGGCTGCTGGTAAAAAGCTCCAGGTTCCTCTGGGTCTGAACGTCGAGCGCCATAAAATTGTCGGTGGCATAGGTGGTGAGGCGGCTCAACTGCCCCAGCACCCCCTTTTGCGTTTCCTGAATATAGTGGATGACAGCGCCCGCAGCGCTTATCGCCAGGGGCAAATGAGCACAGCCATAGCCGTCCAAAGTAGCCGCGCCGAAGTGGTCAAGTATTGTTTTACGGGCGACCCCAGTCTCGAACCAGTAGTCTTCGAGGCGGGTCAGCGAGGCTTTTAGATTCAGCTCGGGCAGCTCGGCGCTCTCAGCGACAATGACTTCCGAGGGCTTTAGCCTTTCCAGCTCAGGGATAAGGCGATGGGGGAGAAGCTGGGCAGTGGCAAACTCGCTGGTGGTGATATCGACGTAGGCGATGCCCACCCCCTCCCCTCCCCAGACCAGGGCGACCAGGTAGTTGTTGGACTTGCTGTCGAGCAGGCTGGGCTCGACCACCGTGCCCGGGGTCACCAGGCGGACGACCTCGCGCTGCACCAGGCCCCTGGTTTCACCGGGCTTGGTCACCTGCTCGCAGATGGCGACCTTATAGCCGCGGCTGATGAGCCGGGCCAGGTAGTTGTCCAGGGCGTGATAGGGTATGCCGGCCATGGGCACCCTGTAGCCCTTGCCCATCCCCCTTGAGGTAAGGACGATTTCCAGCTCGCGGGAAGCCAGCTTGGCGTCTTCGTCGAAGGTCTCGTAGAAATCGCCCAGGCGGAAGAGCACAATAGCCTGGGGGTACTGCTGTTTGATTCTGAGGTACTGGCGGCGGATGGGAGTGGAAGCCTCTTTCATATAGGTTATTCTACTAGAATTCGGACTCAAAAAGAAGGGGGGATTCTTCAGTCGCTACGCTCCTTCAGAATGACACTTTTAGTCCACCCTGAGCACCTTTCTGTCACCCTGAGTCCTTCGGCAGAAGGACGAAGGGTCTCTAAGTGGGGACGGGCGTATCCCCCCATAACCCCCTATCGGAAAACCGACGGCAGCATGTACTGCACGAAGCCCAACCAGGAATCCAGCCAGTTTATGACGGCGGAGCCGCTCACCGCCCGTTGCAGCCAGTCGAAGATGGGGTAGGCGTTAAGCACTAGGGCGAACAGCACCATGCCGATGCCGGTGTTAATGAAAGCGAGGGCGGCACCAACCATACGGAAGAGGGGGCCCTCGTTCCAGGCCTTCTCGAAGTGTCTCTTCGGTACCAGAAAGATGAAGTAGAGGGCGACCATGATGATAGCCATGGTGATGAAGAAACCGAGGAAGTGCTCCCAGTTAGTTCCGGGGATGAAGGAGAGCAGGGTCGAAATCCACTGGTAGCAGAGGCCGGTGAGGGGTATGGCGATAAGTAGAGAGATGATGGAGACGCCCTGCTTGAGCGCTCCGTCCCGGAAGCCTCCGATAAGGCTGAAGAAGAGTAGGATGGCGGCGATGATGCTGACTATTACCATGTGACCTCCTTATACCAGTCCCTTTTTGCGGAAATAGTGGATATAACCGCTGACATTGCTCATAAGCTCGTATTCGTCGAGGGTAGCCTGGAAATGCTCGGTGAGGTATTCGCCGATATTGCTGATGATTGTTTCGTCGTTTTTGCCCGCTTTCAGGTCGCTTAAGATTAAATCGCCGACCAGTTTGGAGTTTTTCATGGCCGTCTCGATGAGCTTTGCCGGCTCCTGAGCGACGGTGCCGTGGGAGTAGAAGAGGAGTTTGGGCCTGAGCGCTTTCAGGTTCTCCATGTCTTTTAGGTAAAGCTCCAGGTCGAAGCTGGGCGGTGCCACGGCGGGGAGGGGGGGATAGCCCGGGCCGTAGATAAGCCCCAGCGATTCTCCGCAGAAAAGCCCCTTCGTTTTGGTGTCGAAGATGGCGATGTGGTGGGCGGCATGGCCGGGGGTATGGATAATGAGCAATTCGCGCCCGCCCAGTTTTAGTTTATCGCCGTCCCGCACCAGCCTTAAGCGCGATTCGGGCAATGGCAAAATAGAGCCGTAGGTTTTCTCGAAGTCGTCGCCGAAAGCCATCCTGGTGCTCTTTATTAAGCGCGAAGGCTCGACCATGTGCTTTGCCCCCTGGCGGTTGAGCACTATCTGGGCATCGGGAAAGATTTCGGCCAGCCTGCCCAGAGCGCCGGCGTGGTCGAGGTGGATGTGGGTGGGGATTATATATTCGGGCTTTGATATCCCAAGCTCTTTGGCGGCTTTCTGTATATCGGGGACGAGCACGGCGGGGCCGGGCTCAATGATGGCGCCGCCGCCGTCCTTGATGAAATAGATGGCGAAGGGGGCGTCAATACCGCTAATCCGCCCCTCAAGGCGGTAGGTATCTTCGGCAAGTCTCTCAAGTTTAGCCACAATTAGGGTTAATTTTACTAAAAATCGGGGGAGAAGGGAAATTTTGGGGGTATTGACAGCCGGTAAGCAGGGGGTTAACATAGCCGCACCAGTTGAAGCAGGGGGTGGATGATGAAAAGGAAACTATTAATCGGGGTAATCGTTTTAGTCGGGATAGCGGCGGCGTTTGCCCTGATTATGCTAACTACGGGCGCCGCCATAGCGGCCTGGATATACCTGGTATGGCAGGTCGCCAAAAAGAGAACCAAAATATTCCATAAACAGATGGAGCCAAAGTTGGTCAAAAAACGCTACAAGATGCTGAAAACATCCCTGTGGGTAGCGGCTATAGCCTTCGCCCTGGGTGTAGCTGGTTTTGTCGCGCACAATGCACTATACGGTCTGACCGAAATGGAGGAGCCCGTCTCTTTCATCATCGCGCTGGTGGCTTTATGGCTGTTTATTCTGGCAACTGGCGGCGGCCTGTTTATATATATCTTAGGACAACGAAAACCAGCCTGAAGCGCTACCCCACCCCGTTTTAATCTTTTCCCACCCGCCACCCTTTTAAGGTAAAGAGGGGCTTCGCCCCTCTTAAACTCCCCCAAATGGGGGGATTTTTTGTTTGGGGGGGGGTATAATACCGCTTTCTGTGGTGGTAGAATATAAATATGCGTGTGCCAGAAGAAGTAAGGAAATGTGTTGTATTTGTAGGCCTGCCTGTTACCAAGCCTAATGGTCAACGGGGAATAAACCTCAAAGGGACTGGCTTCCTTACAGCAGTACCTTCCGAAAGTAACCCAAATAGAGCCTATGTATATCTAGTTACAGCCAAACATGTAGCAGATAAACTTGAAGGACAGAAGTTTGCGGCACGAGTGAATACAAAAGAAGGGAGTTCCAAACGAGTAATTTGGGAGGAAATACGATGGTGGCATCATCCAACAGACCAGTTAGCAGATGTAGCCGTCGTTCCTTTTAAACCACCACCAGAGTTAGACTTTAAACTCATCCCACTTAGCGTGTTCATTTCAGATGATGTAATACGAAACGAGCACATTGGCATTGGTGACGATGTATTTATGACGGGACTTTTTGCCCATCTCAGCGGCTCGAAGAGGAATCTCCCCATCTTACGTTTCGGCAGCATTGCTATGATGCCTGATGAGCCAGTACCGACAAGCATAGGAATGATAGAAGCTTATCTAATTGAAGCTAGGTCAATAGGAGGACTAAGCGGTTCACCAGCCTTTGTCTACAAGATAACAGGGAGTAGAGGTAAATTGTATCTGCTGGGACTGATGCACGGCCATTGGGACATTCCTCCAGAAAACAAGAATGACCTTGCGGTCAAAGATTCCTTCGGGTCTGTAAACATGGGCATCGCTATAGTCGTGCCAGCAAAAAAGATTCTAGAGACGCTCAACCACCCGGAGCTAGTTGAAATAAGACGGAAGGGTGACGAGAAAGAAAAACAGACTCAGGAGAATTCTTAGCCCCTCAAAAACTTGTCCATGTCCGCCGCGGCAACCTTGCCCGCACCCATAGCGCTAATCACCGTAGCCGCACCGGTAACAATATCGCCGCCCGCCCAGACCCTGTCCTTGACCGTCTTACCCGTCGCCTCGTCAGCGACCACGGTGCCCCACTTGGTCGTCTCCAGCCCCTCGGTAGTGGAGGCGATGAGGGGATTGGGGCGGGTGCCCAGAGCCACGATGACCTCGTCAACGTCAATGACGAACTCGCTGCCCTCCTTGACCACGGGACGTCGGCGGCCGCTGTCGTCGGGCTCGCCGAGTTCCATCTCGTAACACTCCATGCCCACCACCCAGTTCTGCTCGTCGCCTAAAAACTGCTTGGGGTTGGTCAGGAGCTTAAACTCGATGCCCTCCTCCATGGCGTTCTCCACCTCTTCACGGCGGGCGGGCATCTCCGCCTCGGAACGGCGGTAGACTATATAGACCTTGTCGGCGCCCAGCCTCAAAGCGCAGCGGGCCGAGTCCATGGCCACGTTGCCGCCGCCGATGACGGCCACCTTCTTGCCGATTTTGACGGGGGTGTCGTACTGGGGGAAAAGGTAGGCCTTCATCAGGTTGACGCGGGTCAGAAATTCGTTGGCCGAATAGATGCCGTTGAGGTTCTCGGTGGGGTAGCCCAGAAACATGGGCAGGCCCGCGCCCGTGCCCAGAAAGACGGCTTCAAAGCCCTGAGCCAGTATCTCGTCAATGGTAGCCAGCTTGCCCACCACCGAGTCCAGCTCGATTTTGACCCCCAGCGAGGCGACATAGTCCACCTCGTTCTGGACGATTTCCTTGGGCAGACGGAACTCAGGGATGCCGTACATGAGGACGCCGCCGGCGACGTGCAAGGCCTCGAAGATAGTGACGCTGTGGCCCATCTTGGCCAGGTCGGCGGCGGCCGTTAGGCCCGCGGGCCCCGAGCCGACCACGGCTATTTTCTTACCTGTAGGTTTAGGAGACTTGGGTTGTTTTTTAGTCGCCCCCATGTTGGCCCGCTCCCAGTCGGCGACAAAGCGCTCCAGGCGGCCGATAGCGATGGGGGCCTCTTTCTTAGCCAGCGTGCAGGTGGCCTCGCACTGGGTCTCCTGGGGGCAGACCCGCCCGCAGATACCGGGCAGGGCGTTCTTGCTCTTTAAGACCCTGACCGCTTCAGGCATATCGCCCTCGCGGATGGCGAGGATAAAGTCGGGGATGTCAACGCCCACCGGGCAGCCCTCGACGCAGTTGCGCTTGGGGCACTGGATGCAGCGGCTGGCCTCTTCCTGGGCCTGCTCTAGGCCGTAGCCCAGCGCCACCTCGTTAAAGTTTTTGGCCCTTTTCTTGGGCTCCTGACGGGGCATGGCTACCCGGTTCAGATTCAGCTTCGGCATTTATTTACTCCTCTAGGCGGAGTGGCTTTTCTGCCACTCCTCGTAAGCGCACTTCTCTTCGCCCAGATAGATACGCTGGCGGGCGGCCATCAGGTCCCAGTCAACCTGGTGCCCGTCGAAATCGGGGCCGTCAACGCAGGCGAACTTGGTCTCGCCGCCGACGGCGACGCGGCAGCAGCCGCACATGCCCGTACCGTCGACCATGATGGGGTTGAGGCTGACGATGGTCTTGACCTTGAAGGGCAGCGTGGTCAGGGCGCAGAACTTCATCATGACCACGGGGCCGATGGCGACGACGCGGTCAATCTTTTCGCCACCTTCCAGCATTTCTTTAAGCGGCTCGGTGACGACGCCTTTTCGCCCGTAGGAGCCGTCGTCGGTGGTGACAATCATCTGGTCGCTGACGGACTGGAGCTTGTCCTCCCAGAAAAGCAGCTCCTGGCTGCGCGCCCCCAGTATGGTGATAATGCGGTTGCCCGCTTTTTTCAGCGCGCGGGCGATGGGGGCAACCGGCGCCGCCCCCACCCCACCGGCGACACAAGCGACAGTTCCGAACTTTTCAATCTCGGCGGGTACGCCCAAGGGGCCCACGAAGTCGGCTATTGAGTCGCCCTCTCCGAGCAAGGCCAGGCGGGCGGTGGTGGCGCCCACCTCCATAAAGACGATGGTAACCGTGCCCTCTTTTTCGTCCCAGTCGGCGATGGTCAGGGGGATGCGCTCGCCCTTCTCATCAATCCTGACCACAACGAACTGCCCCGCTTTAGCCTTCTTGGCCACAGCGGGTGCGGCCATCTTAAAAAGGTGAATTTGGGGCACCAGGTCTTGCTTTAATAGAATCTTATACAAAGCGGCTCACCTCAAATAAGATTAAACTAAAAAGGCTATCCCTGAAGCGTTTTCAGAGATAGCCCCGATGATAGTTATTCATAAAGCTCAATCCATAAAGAGAGGATAGCAGCAAATATTAAAAAATTCAAGCCGATTTGAGCCCAAAACCCGTTGCCTAATTATTGCCAAAGGTATATTATAGTAAGCACCGCATTTGACTTGAGAGAAAGGGGTGGTCATTATCGACGATTTAGCACGATTTAGAGACGCGAACGTTATTAAAAGTAATCTGCCGAGGTGTTAAGATGGTCGCCGAGCTTATTCACATTGGATTCGGAAATATACTAGCCATGAACAGGGTCATTTCTATAGCTTCGCCTAACTCCGCACCCACCAAACGAACCATCCAACAGGCTAAAAATAAGGGGCTGCTGATTGACATGACCAGCGGCCGCAGAACCAAAGCCGTTATCTTTACCGATAGCGGGCACATTATTCTGGGCGCCCTCGCCCCAGAAACCATTGCTGGCCGGCTGCAAGCCAGCCGAGGAGGCCCATTGCTCAAGCCAGAGCCAAGCGATGAAAAAGACGAACCCTAAAGATATCCCCCTCAACCCCACCCCCAAACCGCTGCTCATTGTCCTCTCCGGCCCTTCCGGAGCGGGCAAAGACGCCGTCCTGAACCAGATGAAGGCGGCGGGCTACCCCGCCAAGTTTATCACCACCGCCACCACCCGACCCCGCCGCGCCGACGAAGAAGATAATATCGCCTATAAATTCGTCTCCGAAAAAGACTTCCAGAAGATGCTGAAGAACAAGGAGCTTTTGGAGTACGCCAATGTCTACGGAAACTGGTACGGCGTGCCCAGAGAGCCGATTAAAAAAGCCCTGGCGGCGGGGGAAGATACCATCGTCAAGGTGGATGTGCAGGGGGCGGCTACGCTAAAGAAAATCCTGCCCGAGGCGGTCTTTATCTTCCTCACCTCACCGACAGCAGATGAGCTGGAGACCAGGCTGCGGGAACGCCAGACCGAATCCGATTTCGACTGCGACCTGCGCCTGAAGACCGCCGCCGAAGAGATGAAGCAGTTGCACCTCTTTGACTATATTGTCTACAACGAACGAAATGAAATAGAGCGGGCGGCATCAGCCATCGCCGCCATCATCACCGCTGAGAAGTGCCGCCGCATCCCACGGGAAGTCAGCCTCTAAGCAACTAGACTATCATCTTCAGCAGCCAGGCGAAGAGATAGCCCAACCCCCCGCAGATGGGAAAGGTCAGTATCCAGGCGGCGACAATATTGCCCGCTATCCCCCAGCGCACCGCCGAAAACCTCTTGGTAGCTCCTATGCCCATAATGGCGGCGCTGGCGCAGTGGGTGGTGCTCACCGGAATACCCACCAGCGAGGCTCCCTCGATAACCGCCGCCGCCGAGAGGTTGGCGGCAAAGGCGTGAACCGGCTGCAGGTCGGTAACCTTCATCCCCAGTGTCTTGATGACCCGCCAGCCGCCGACAGCCGTCCCCAAGCTTATGGATAAAGCCGACAGGGCGATTACCCAAAAGGGGATGCTATCCCAGAGAGCGGCGTTGCCGGTATAGATGACCAGCGCCATGGTGATAACGCCGATGGGCATCTGGCCGTCGTTCTTGCCGTGGCTGTAGGATAAAAAGGCGGTGGTCAGCCACTGCAGACGGCTGAAAATAATCCTCATAAAGGCGGGGGCGCTCTGCCGGAAGACCCAGAAGAGGACGACCATGACGGCGAAGCCGCCGACGAAACCGAGGACGGGAGCCGCCACCACCGACGACAGCACCCGCCCCATAACGCCCCATTGTATGGCATCCACGCCCACCGTGGCGGCTCCAGCGGCGGCCAGCCCGCTGACGAAGCCGTGGGTTATGCTGACCGGCAGACCCAGGTAGGTGGCTACACCCCCCCAAATAATAACCGCCGCCAGGGCGGCAATCACCGTCACGTAGGATATCGCATCCGGGATTAGAATTCCTTTGCCGATGGTGCGCGCCACTGCCAGACCGGTGGCGGCGCCGGCAAAATTGAAGCAGGCGGCCAGTATGACCGCGTTGCGGGGGGAAATAGAACGGGAGCCGACCGAAGCCCCGATGGCGTTAGCGGCGTCGTTGAAGCCGTTGACCAGACCGAAGCCAACGGCAAAGACGACAATAATTATCAGGTAACCGAGGGCAAAATCAGGCATGCTTGAGGGCTACCCCTTCAAGGACGTTAGCTACATCCTCGCAACGGTCGGTGGCGCTTTCCATATGAGCATAAATCTCGCGCCACTTGATAACATTAGCTATATCGGAGGAATCGGAGAAGAGCTCAGCCATCGCCGAGCGGTAGACCCTGTCGGCGACGTTTTCCAATCGGTTAATCTCGACACAGCGTTTGAGCACCTGGCTCAGGACGATGTGCTTCCTGAGCTGAGGTACTACCCTCTCTACCTCTTCCGCCGCCTGGACGATAATATCGGCCAGCTCCCTGGCCCGGGGGCCGGGGCGGTCTACTTTGTAGAGGAGCATGGAGTCCGCCGCCGCATGAATAAAGTCGATGATGTCGTCCAGGGAATGAGCCAGCTGGACAATATCCTCCCGGTCGAAGGGGGTGACGAAGGTGCGGTGCACCCGCGCCATAATGCTGTGGGTGATGGTATCCCCCTGGTGCTCAAGCTCGGTTATCTCAGCGACACTGCCCTCGACATTTTTCCAGTTATCGACCATTTCCTTGAGTCGATGCGCCGCTTCAACCACGTTCTGTGCGCTCGCCTGGAAGAGGTCGAAAAACTTTTCCTCACGGGGAATAAAGGGGAACTTCACGCCCGATACCTCCTTTGCCCATCGCGGGCATACGGAATAAACGTCCTTGGGAAACCAGGGGTACAACGGAGACAATTAGTCAACATGGTTCCACCGTGAGTTTAGTTGAGGGTCAAATAATTGTCAAGAGATAGAGGTTATTGACAGACAGTGTTTTGAGGCATAAACTTACCAAAGCCCGCGGATTTTTAAGGTAGTGTTAAAATCGGTTAAACCTTACAATGCAAGATAACTACCGACCCAAACCCGGGGACAGGATTTTCCGTCCCCGCCGCATCAAACGTGATAGACTGAGAAGGGTGCTGGGCATCCCTGCCCTTTTCAGCGCCGGCTACGGCAACGTCGGCTCATCCATTTATTACGCCTTAGGGATAGTGGCCGTGGTCGCGCTGGGAGCAACCCCCGTTGCGCTGGGCATCGCCGGTATCCTGTTTATTTTCACCGCCCTGACCTATGCCGAGGGCACCGCCATGCTGCCCGAAGCCGGCGGGTCGGCCAGCTTTGCCCGCCACGGCTTTAACGATATGACCGGCTTTATCGCCGGCTGGGCGCTGATGCTGAGCTATATCGTCACCATCTCCATCTCCGCCTATACCATCCCACCCTACCTCGGCTTTTTCTTCGAGCCCTTTAAAGCCTCCCCCCTGCTGGGCACCGCCACCTCTATAGGCATCGTCTTTTTCCTGATGATGATAAACGTCATCGGCATCAAGGAGACCTCGTGGGTTAACATCAGCGCCGCCATACTGGATATAACCACCCAGGTGGCGCTGGTGGTTATCGGCTTTATATTTCTCTTCGACCCGGTGGTGCTCTTTCACCGCATGATTGATAACTGGCCCAGCGCCGGGAACCTGGTCTTCGGCATCGCCCTGGCTTCAATTGCCTATACCGGCATTGAAACCATGTCCCAGATGGCGGAGGAGACGCGTAAGCCGGAGAGGAAGGTGCCGCGGGCGCTGGTCATGATGATTGTGGCTGTGCTGGTTATCTTCGCCGGCATTTCGCTGGTATCGCTCTCAGCGATGACCCCACAGGAGCTGGCTACCAACTGGGCCCGCGACCCGGTGGCGGGCATCGCCGCCAATATCCCCATAACCCTGATATCCGAAGTGCTCAAACCGCTCATCGCCATCCTGGCCGGCTCCATCCTGCTCATCGCCACCAACGCGGGGCTTATCGGCATCTCACGGCTGGCCTTCTCCCTGGGCACCCACAAGCTGCAGCCCTCCGCCCTGAGCAAGGTGCATCCCCGCTTTAAGACGCCCTATATTTCCATAATCCTGTTCAGCCTGATAGCCATGGTTATCTTGATTCCGGGTTTCTTTGGCGGCCAGGTCTTCGAAAATATGGGGGCATTGTATGCCTTCGGCTCGCTGCTGGCCTTCATGTTCGCCCATGCTTCCATCCTCCGCATGAGAGTCAGCAAGCCAGATATGGAACGTCCCTTTAAGCTGGGCTGGAACATCAGAATCTTCGGCTGGGAACTGCCCATTACGGCTATCATCGGCCTGGTCTCCACCTTCGGGATATGGGTTATCATCTTGATTACCCAGCCCTATAGCCGCTGGGTAGGCTTAATCTGGATGGCGGTTGGGCTGGTTGTTTACTGCCTCTATCGCTGGAAATCGCATTTGCCCCTGACCCATCCGCCTAAAGAACCAGAGGAGGGGGGATTGTAGAGTCGCCTGCGGGAGATTATAATACGGTTACTCCATAACCTTGGCGATAATAAAATAAGATGGAGTTCAGCAAGATTCTGGTGCCGGTGACGGGCACCACGGCCGACGACGAGGTAATAAAGCTGGCCTGCCAGCTAGCCAAGCAGAGCAAGGCCAAGATGTGGGTGGTCTACGTGATTACGGTGAAGCGTACGCTGCCGCTGGACGCCGAGCTCACGCCCGACATCAAGAAGGCCGAGAGCATACTGGACCACATCGCTACCGTAGCCGAGGATGAGGGCTACGAGGTGGAGACCGACCTGCTCCAGTCCCGCGAGGCGGGACCGACCATCGTCGACGAAGCCAGGGAAAGGGAGGCTGATTTAATCCTGATGGGGGTGGTCTACAAGCGGATTTTCGGGCAGTTCAGCCTGGGCAGCGTGGTGCCCTATGTCTTGCAGAACGCGCCCTGTGAGGTTATACTCTATCATCAGTACACTCCCTAGACGAGTGAGGTTATGAAAGTAGTAATTATGGGCTGTGGCCGGGTGGGGGGGAGGCTGGCGGGACTATTGGATAAAGAGAGACACGAGGTTACCATCCTCGACCTCAATGACTACAGCTTCCGCCGACTGCCACCGGAATTTAAGGGCACCGCCCTAGTGGGCAACGGCACTGATGAGGACGCACTCAAAAAAGCGGGCATCGAGCAAGCCGACGCCTTTATCGCCCTGACCCAGGGGGACAACCGCAACATTATGGCCTGCCAGATTGCCAAGCACATCTTCAACGTGCCTCGGGTGCTCTGCCGCACCTACGACCCGCTGCGACAGGAGCTTTTCGGCTCACTGGGTATTGAGTCCTTCAGCCCGACCACCATATTCGCCCAGATGGTAAAGGAGAAGCTGCTCAAGGAAAAACCGCGGGAGACTAGCTAATGTATATCATTATTATCGGCGGAGGGCAGGTGGGTTATTATCTAGCCAAGGCGCTGCTGGCCGAGGGGCACGAGCTGCTGGTGCTGGAAAAGGACGCCGCCCGGACCGCCTTTATCTGTAACGACCTGGGCAGTGTTGCCGTCCGCGGCGACGGCTGCGAGATGGCCACGCTGGAAGAGGCTGGGGCGGGGCGGGCTGACATGTTCGTCGCCGTTACTGGGGATGACGAAGATAACCTGGTTTCCTGCCAGGCCGCCAAGCATAAATTCAACGTACCCCGCACCGTGGCCCGCGTCAACAACCCCAAGAACGAGACCATCTTCAAGAAGATGGGCATCGACGTTACTATCAGCAGCACCCAGAAAATCATGGAGAGCATAGAGGAAGAGGTGCCCACCCACCCCATAACGCACCTACTGGACATACAGGAGCAGGGGCTGGAGATGGTGGAGATAAAGGTCCCACCCCACGCCACCACCATCGGCAAGACGGTGAAGGAGCTGCGGTTGCCAGCGGGGAATACGCTGTTGCTGGTTATTCGCGGCCAGCAGAAGCCTTTCGCCCCCGACGAAGACACCGTCCTCGAAGCCGAAGATGAGATTGTAGCCATCACTACCCTCGAGACGGAAGAGGCGCTGGGGACCGCCCTCAGAGGTTCCTAAACATTTAGTCATAACCGGTGAAGCTAACACCAGGAGGCTTCCCGTGACCGCAGGCACGAACCGATTCTGGGCGCTGATTACCCTGCTGCTGATAGCCGTTATCGTTATCGGTGGCACCATCGCCTGGCAGAAATACAGCCCCAACCAGCCCATCGAGATTACCCTGTCCGATGAACCCGACGCCACCGGTGAAATCAGCCAGCTAACCCCTCAGAAGATAGACATCAACCGCGCCGAAGCCTGGCTGTTGGAGGCGCTGCCTGGCATCGGGCCGAGCAAGGCGCAGGCTATCATAGATTACCGCGAACAGAACGGGGGCTTTGGCCATATCGCCGAGATAACCGAGGTCTCCGGCATCGGGGATGCCATCTACGAAGACATCAAGGACTTAATTACCGTAGGCGATTAACATCTAAGGAAGGCCGTTGGCGCTTATATACCTTAGCGGTGCCTTTGTGACGGGTATCTTTCTGGGGGCAAAGCTCACAGGGGCAGAATTTGATTTACCGCTGGTTTTCATCCTCATCGGGCTTATCCCCCTCCCCCTGCTCTTTTTCTTCCCCCATTGGCGCCGGCTGATAATAATTGCCGCCGTCTGCCTCATCGCCTTTTTCGGTGGGGCGCTCTGTTACCAGGCTAGTTTGCCCCCTGACGACGAGAGCCACGTCAAGTTCTATAACGACCAAGAAGTTGTAATCGAGGGGATGGTGAGCGCCGACCCCGAGGTCAGGGACAACGCCACCCACCTGCGATTTTCGGTGAGCCGTATAGACCCGGATGGCGAAGAAGGGTTGGAGGACTGGCGGGAGGTCTCGGGCGACGTTTTGTTGTTCGTGCCCCGCTATCCCGAATACGAATACGGCGACGTTCTGCAGGTATCTGGGAAGCTAGAGACGCCAAGCCAGGACGGTGAATTCGACTACAAGAACTACTTGGAAAACCAGGGCATCTACGCCACCATGCGCATCTACAGCTCCGAGGATATAAAACTCCTGGAAACGGGTCAGGGGATTAAGCCCCTAGAGTGGATTTATTCATTAAGGCATAGTATGGCCGATAGCATCGCCGAGGTCATGCCCGAACCGCAGGCGGCGCTCACCCAGGGTATCCTGCTCGGCATCAGGTACAACATCCCCGACGACGTCAGGGGCGATTTCATCGCCACCGGTACCGCCCATCTGCTGGCTATCTCCGGGCTGCACCTGAGCATAATGGCCGGGATACTGCTCAGCATCGGCATCTGGCTCTTCGGCAAGAGGCGTTTTATCTACATCTGGCTGGCGCTGGGAATGATCTGGCTCTACGCCATCCTCACCGGATTTCACCCGCCGGTGGTGCGGGGGACGATTATGGCCAGCCTCTTTTTGAGCGCTGAGCTGCTGGGGCGGCAGCGCACCGCCATTACCTCGCTGGCCTTCGCTGCGGCGGTTATGGTAGGCATCGACCCCGAGATACTCTTCGACGCCGCCTTCCAGCTGAGCTTCCTAGCCATCGCTGGACTGATTTTCATCACCCCTCCCCTCCGCGAACTGGGCCGACGGACAGTCGGCGCCACGCTGGGGGAGAAGGGGTTAATAGTCTCTCTGGGCAACATTGTCAGCGACGGCTTCAGCGTGACCCTGGCCGCCACCATAGCCGTCTGGCCCTTGATTGCCTACTACTTCGGCGTCGTCTCCTTTGTGGGGCCGCTGGCTACTTTCTTAGCCCTGCCTGCGCTACCGTTTATCATCGTCATCGGGGCGGCGGCGGGGCTTATTGGGCTCTTCTTCGTGCCCCTCGCCCTAGGCATAGGCTGGATCGCCTGGCTCTTTAATTCCTACCTGCTCTTTATCGTGGGTGGCTTCGCCGCCCTGCCCATTTCCTCGGTGCAGGTTGGACAGTTAAGTCCCGCCTTTATCGCGGGCTATTATTGCGTTCTGGTTATTATCGTCGGGCTCGTCAGGGGACGGGGGTGGGCAGAGAGGGTCAAAGGCTGGCTGAAAGCAGCGGCGAGTCACTTTTACCGCCTGCCTTGGCGCTGGGTGGTGCCACCGCTTGTAATTCTGGCGGTATTGACTTCGGCGGCGGCTATCACCATGCCCGACGACGAGCTCCATATAAGCTTCCTTGATGTCGGACAGGGCGACGCTATTCTGATTCAGCGGGGCAGCCAGCAGGTGCTCATCGACGGGGGGCCCAGCCCCCAAACGCTGGCGGTGGAACTGGGCGACCGCATGCCCTTCTGGGACCGTACCATAGAGCTGGTGGTGCTGACCCACCCCCAGGAAGACCACCTCAGCGGGCTGGTCGAGGTTCTGGAGCGCTACCTGGTGGAACAGGTGCTCTACCCCGACTTGGAGGCTCTGGCCGACTTCGAAGACCCGCTGTCTTTATACCAGAGATGGGAGAAGCTGATTGAGGAAAGGGACATCGCCAGCACCACCGCCCGGGCCGGTCAGGAGATTGATTTGGGGGAGGGGGTAACCATAGCCGTGCTCCACCCGCCCGCCATCCCGCTGGAGGGCACGGACTCCGATGTCAATAATAACAGCGCCGTGCTGCGCTTGAGGGCGGGGCGGGTAAGCTTTTTATTCACCGGGGATATTGAATGGGAAGCCGAAGTCAGCCTTCTCGCTGGAGCAAGCGAGCTTGACTGCACCGTGCTTAAAGTAGCCCACCACGGCTCTAATAACTCCACCAGCGCCGAGTTCCTGGAGGCGGCCAGCCCTCAGGCAGCGGTTATCTCGGTGGGAGAGGGCAACACCTACGGCCACCCGCATGATGATGTCGTAGAGAGGCTGATAGAGGAGATAGGCGCCGAGAATATATTCCGCACCGACCAACAGGGCACTATAGAGTTCATCACCGACGGGGAGAGGCTGTGGGTGGTGACTGGCGAATGACCCAAAAGCGGGATTGCGGTGGCTAACAAAGCGTGTTAGAATACGCCCAGTGTCGCAAGAAGCGCCAAGCTAACAGGAGGTTTTTATGATTAAACGAAAAAGCATTTTTATTCCCCTAGTTGTTAGTCTAGTTTTGGTCTTAAGCCTATTTTCATTAGGAGCAGATGGATGCCCGTCTGATAATAAATACAACCTGACGACCAACGTCAGCCCGACGGGGAGCGGTTCCATCTCGCCTTCGGGGGGCAGCTACGACCCCGGGGTGAATGTAACCATAACCGCTACCGCCAACAGCGGCTATACCTTTGATTACTGGAGTGGCAGCGCCAGTGGCACCAGCGCCACCACCACCGTGGTCATGGACACACACAAGAGCGTCACCGCCCACTTTGCGCCCGTAGTCCAGACCTATACCCTGACGACAAGCGTCAACCCCAGCGGAGCCGGCTCGATTTCACCATCGGGGGGCGAATATGACGCTGGGTCTTCGGTATCGCTCTCCGCCACCGCCAATAGCGGTTACGTCTTCGATTACTGGAGCGGCGACTCCAACGCCACCGGCCCCAACATCCAAATCACCATGAACTCGGATATGAACCTTATCGCCAACTTTGTCGCCGTGGGGCCTACGGTACTCTTTTCCGACGACTTCAGCGACCCCCACAGCGGTTGGGTTACCTATAACGGCTCCGACGGCCAGGTCAGATATCAAGATGGATACTTTTATATAAAAGATTATACCAGTCCCGTGGCGACCATGTATGGCGAGTCCCAGCGTTACTTCGCCGATTTCGTCCTGGAAGTTGAGACCTGGCTCATCGGCGGCACCGACGATAACTGGCACTCGTTGGCCTGCCGCTGGCAGAGCGAAGGCAACTACTATGACTTCGGCATCAGCGCCGATGGTTTCTACGAGATAATAAAATTCGTCGCTTCCGAGACCATACCACTGGTATACCCCACCAGCTCCCCCTACATCAACCAGGGCGTGGGTGCCGTCAACCTCATCCATATCGAGTGTATCGGCAACAGCCTGAGCCTTTACGTCAACGGACATTTTTTGGACGCTGTTACCGATAGCGCCTTCAGCGGCGGCGATATCTGTTTGGCGGCGAATGCGCTCACGGGCAGCTATACCGAGGTTGCCTACGATAACCTGGTTATTACCGAGCCTTAAAAAGCCGCATTATATTATGCAGAGCTTAAATAAAAGGAGGCGTTAATGATGAAACACAAACATATTTACCTTCCCCTGGTTATCGGCCTGACCCTAGTTCTGAGTCTAGTGGGGGCGGCGGGGTGTCCGAGCGACGGCTCAACCGGTGCCAATGTCCTCTTCTCCGATGACTTCAGTCGGGATACGGGCGACTGGGATGTCTACTCCGACGCCAACGGCGATGTCTTCTACGAAGGCGGCTGGATTCATGTGATGAACTACACCACAGCCCCCGAAGATACCGAAACCATGCTGAACCAAGAATTCAGCGATTTCATTCTGGAGATAGATACCAAGCTCGTCGACGGCACCGATGATAACTGGCACGGCGTGGTATGCCGCTTCCAAGACACAGGCAACTATTACGTCTTCAATATCAGCGCCGATGGCTACTACTACATATCCAAGTTCGCCGATTACAACCAGGTAGCCCTTTCCGGGCCCACCTTCTCAGACTATATCAACCTAGGGTGGGACGTGGTCAACTCCATGTACATCGAGTGTGTCGGCAACAAGCTAAAGCTATCGGTCAACGGGCACCAACTGACCAGCGTTACCGATAGCTCCTTTAGCAATGGCGCTCTCGGGCTTCTAGCCACTTCCTGGGAAGGCGACCTGAGCGAGATTGCCTACGATAACCTGGTTATTACCGAGCCCTAAAGAGCCACGCAATCAATAGAAAATAAGGGGCGGCTGGGGGATTAGTCCCCCAGCCGCTTTTTGCCCCCTAACCTTTTTATTAGAACTGCGTTATAGTATAGTAGAATCGAGATAGCGAAGGGGGGACTCTGCTCATGAAGAAATTGATAATCGGGCTAGCGCTGGTGGTGTTGCTGCTGATGCCCGCCGCCTGTTCCGGGGAAGCACAGGAGGGCGAAGCTTCATACTCTTACGTAGGAGACGAAGCACCGCCGCCGGAACCAGGCTATCCCGCCCCGACGGAAATGGCCGGAGGGAGCCAAGCGGATAGCGACGAATACTACGCAACGACCGACGTCGATGAGCGGATGATAGTCCGCAACGGCGAGATGGAACTGGTGGTGGAGGATATCACCCAGACCGTAGAAGACATCACCCAGATGTCGTTAGCCTTTGACGGCTACGTGGTAAGCTCTTACATCCGCGGGGAGGAAGAGGAGATGAGGGGGTGGATTACCTTCCGCGTGCCCGACGACAAGTTCGAGACGGCGTTGGAAGAGCTGCGGGACATGGCGGTGAGGGTGGAGTCGGAGCAGACCTACAGCCAGGACGTGACCGAGGAGTATATCGACCTCCAGGCGAGGCTGGCTAACGCCGAAGCCACCGAGCAGCAATACCTGGCGCTGCTGGACAAAGCCGAGGAGATAGAGGACATACTCGATATCTACAACTACCTCTCGCGAATACGCTCCGAGATAGAGCAGCTTAAAGGCAGAATACAGTACCTGGAGCAGACCACCTCGACGAGCCTGATTTCGGTATCGCTGGAGCCCGAGGAAGCGGTGGTCAGCGGCGGCTGGAGCGCGCTTGGGGTGCTCAAGGCGGCGGCCAGGGGGCTGGTTACGGCGGGTAAGGTGTTGGGCACCATAGCTATCTGGCTGCTTATCTTCATCCCCATCTGGGGAACCATACTGGGCATCTTACTCTGGCGCCGCCACAAGAGGAAGGCCAGAAAATAGAATAAAAGATATCGGGAGGGCTCAACCGGGCGATAACCGCTGGTTGAGCTCCTCCCGTGTCAGGCCAGCCACAGAGATGAGCTTGTTCCTTGAGGTGTGACCCTTGAGAATAGCTAAATCGCCTTTGCTCAAACCCAGTTTCTGGGCGAGAAAGGCGATTAACTCTTTATTGGCTTTTCCCTTTACGGGAGGGGCGGCTACCTTTACCCGCAACACACCCCCGGAGAAGCCGACCAGCTCGTTTCTGGTGGCGTTGGGGTGTACGCGCAACCAAAGCTCAACCCCTCTTTCCGAAAGAGACACAATAATCGTCTTTTATAAACTGGCCAGGATGCCTGGCTTAATATTCGCCGCCGCTTTTCATGGCGATGGTGGCCAGGAAAAGAATGGCAGCGAGGACAAACCAGAAGATGTAGGTCATCTGCGTCATCAGCGGGTCAATCACTTCGGTAGCGGTGAGGATGCCCATCACGCCGCAAAGCGCCGCCAGAATGTTAATAATACCGCTTAGCATTCGAACCTCCTTTCATTGAACCTAAACGCGTTGAATAACTCTCTGTGATTGCTATATAATAAAATGCGAATTAGTTCGAGTCAATAGATTAGGGGTTGGATTTTATGAAATTAACAGAAAATTTATATTATTTTACCGAGAAGGGAATGATGGACTGCAACAGCTACGTCGTCCAGGATAGCTTGAGCCTGCTCATCGACCCGGGGTTGACGCAGTTCCTGCCAGCGCTAATAGAGGAAATGCATCGGGACGGCATCGACCCCAAGGATATAAAGCTTATCGCCAACACCCACCTTCACGGCGACCACTGCTGGGCCAACGACGCCTTTAAGAAGCTATCGGGGGCGGAAATCCTGATGCACCCAGTACAGAAGCAATTCGGGCGGGCTGCCGCCGTCCAGGCAGCACAGTTCTTCGGTGTGGCCAACTCTGAGTTCAGCGAAGACAGGCTGATGGATAGCCAGAGGCTCAACCTGGGGGAGACCGAAATCGAGCTCATCCCCGCCCCGGGGCATTCGCCCGACAGCGTCTGCTATTATATTCCCGCCGAAAAGGCGCTCATCTGCGGCGATGTTATCTTCAGCCAGAACACAGGGCGGGTTGACCTGCCCGGGGGCAGTGCCGCCCAACTCAAGGATTCCATCGAGAGGCTGTCGCAGCTGGACGTAGAATACCTGCTGCCAGGACACATGAACATCGTTACCGGCAAAGATAACGTTAAGAAGAACTTCGAGTTCATCAGGCAGTATGTGCTCGGCTATCTCTAAAAGGAGAAACCAGTGACTATAGACTCTCTTGAGCTGGGACCGATAAGGCCGCCGAGCGAGGCTTCTTCCCTGCTGCTGCGGGTAACCCGCAACTGCTCCTGGAACCGTTGCAAGTTCTGCCACATCTATAAAGGGAAGCGATTCGAGCTGAGGCCGGTAGAGGATATCAAGCAGGAAATCCTGACCGTTAAGGCGATACAGGACAAGCTGAAAGAAGCCGCCGCCAAAGCGGGCTACGAGGGACAGATAGAAACCGCCGCCGCCTCCATCCTGAACAACCCCCTAAGCGAGACCCACTTTAACGTCGCCCTCTGGCTCTACCACGGCGGCACCAGCGCCTTTCTCCAGGACGCCAACACCCTGATTATGCCCACCCCCGACCTGGTTGAGGTCATCAAGTTTCTCAAAAAAACCCTGCCCACCATCACCCGCATCACCAGCTACGGGCGTTCCAAGACCGCCGCCAAGAAGAAGCTGGAGGAGTTGAAGGCGCTGCGGGAGGCGGGGCTTGACCGACTGCACATCGGACTGGAATCGGGCTATGACCTCCTGCTGGAGTACATGGACAAGGGGGTTACCGCCGCCGACCACATCGCCGGGGGCAAGAAGATAGTCGAATCGGGCATCTCGCTCTCCGAGTACGTGCTGCTGGGGATGGGGGGTAAGAAGATGTGGCGGGAGCACGCCACCGAGACGGCGCGGGTCTTAAACGAGATAAACGCCGACTTCATCCGGGCGCGGACCCTGACCATAAAGGAGGGCATGCCCCTTTTCGAAGAGGTTAAGAACGGCCAGTTCGTCCGCTCTACCGACGAGGAGATTGTCGCCGAGGAAAAGCTCTTAATCGAGAACCTAGACTGCCGTTCTACCTTTGTCAGTGACCACATCACCAATTTGCTCCAGGAAATCGAGGGCAAACTGCCCGACGATAAGGATAAAATGCTGGCGGTGATAAACAGGTTCCAGTCTCTATCCGCCGAGGAGAGGCAGAACTTCCGTCTGGGGAGAAGGATAGGCATATACACCTACCTGGAGGAACTAAACGACCCAGCTAAACACGGGCTGGTGGAGCAGGCCATAGCCAGGGTGACCCAAGAGGGCGGGGAGATAGACGAGGAGCTGACCTACTCCCTGATGGAGCGGTTCATCTAAAGGGTTGACAGCCAGCAAATCTGCATCTACCATACCACCGTAATCGATACGGGCAATCCCGCTATGAAAGAACCCAGCGCCGACAACCTGCTCCAGGCACTGATGAGGCAAGCACGGCTGCCGTGGTACGGGACGACGACCGTGGTCGCCGCCTTGCTGACCCTGCTCCTCGTCCTGGCGGCCTACCTGGATGGTGACTTCGGCGAGCTTTCGTCCTGGGGGTTCTGGCGGGGTTTACTGGATTCACCGGTCTTAATCATCTATATACTAGTGGTCTATCCCTTCATGTGGCGGCTCTGGGAACGCGCCGTCCGCGTCTTCCAGCCGCTGATGCCCAACGATGACGCCGCGAACCAGCCGACAGAATTCCCAGTACCGAAACGCCGCTGGGAATGGCTCGCCCTGTTCATCGGCGCCGCCTTCGTTCTACTGCTCAGTCAGCCCTGGAGCTGGGGATTGAGCTCCGGTGAAACCTGGCGGCAGGTGTACGAAATAGTAACCTTCGCGCTGTTGTTTGGCCTCTTGGCCTGGCTAGTTTATATCGGGCTATCCCAAACCCGCCACATAGCGCGGCTGAACCGCCAGGCGCTGAAGCTGGACACATTTGAACCGGGGGTGCTGGCACCCGTCGCCCACTGGAGCCTGGGCACCTCACTGGCTTTCATCGGCGGCATCAGCCTGAGCCTAGCCTTCCAGACCCGGGAGAGCCTGCTTACTTGGCAGGGTATCACCATATACGCCGTTCTGCTGGGGGCGACAGTACTGTTGTTCTTTATGTCTCTGTGGAGCACACACAAAGCCATGGCCAGAGCCAAAAGCGGCGAGCTGGCTCTGGCCCAGAAACATTTAACGGCGGCCTACCGTGAGCTGAAGGAACGGGTGACCCAAGACCGGATGGAGGGGGCGGAGAAGCTCTACACCACCCTCACCGCCTGGTCTACCTACGAGAGACAGAGCAAAGAAGCCCCGACCTGGCCCTTCAATGCCAGCATTATCCGACGGCTGGCGGTATCGGGGCTGCTCCCCGGGCTGGTGTACCTGATAAGATTTCTCCTCGGTTCGCGGCTCGGAATATAATCAGAATCTTTCCAACCCTAGAATTACGATATATAATGCCAGCTAATACCAAACGACTCCTACTATAGCCTGAGCAAACGGGGGGCAACTATGGCTGAAGAGTTTCTGGTGGCTAAAGACCTGCACAAGAGCTTTAACGAACACAAAGCCGTCGACGGCGTTTCTTTCACTATACACAAGGGGGAAATCTTCGGCCTGCTGGGCCCCAACGGCGCGGGCAAGACGACGACGATACGCATGCTTTCCACCGTCCTCGAGCCCGATAAGGGCGACGTCACCATCGGCGGGCATTCCATAAAGCACGACGCCGACTCCGTGCGCGCCCTCATCGGGGTTTGCCCCCAGGAGCTGGCCCTCTACGAAGACCTCTCCGCTCTGGAGAACATGGTATTCTTCGGGCGGATGGTGGGCCTAAACGGCAAGGAATCCAAAGGGCAGGCGATGAAGCACCTGAAGATGATGGGGCTGGAGAAGAGGGCCAAGGGCAAGATAGCCAAGTTCTCCGGAGGCATGAAGCGTCGCATCAACCTGGCCATTGCCCTCATGGGCCATCCCCAGCTTCTCTTCCTGGACGAGCCGACGGTGGGCATCGACCCCCAGTCGCGGAACAACATCTACGAGACCATCGAGGGGTTGCGGGACGGGGGTATGACCATTCTCTACACAACGCACTATATGGAGGAGGCCAACCGCCTCTGCGACCGCGTGGCTATTATCGACGGCGGGAAGATAATCGCCCTCGACACCCCGCATAATCTGAAGAAAAAGATAGGACCGCCGGACAAGGTGACCCTGGAGGACGTCTTCCTGAACCTGACCGGACGCAGCCTCCGCGATTAGATATGAACAGAGCCTTTACCGTCGCCTTAAGGGAAGTCCGCACCTACCTGAGGGACAAGGGTGACCTTGCCTTCAGCCTGCTCCTGCCCATAATCCTCTTCGCTCTGATGTACGGTGCCTTTGGCGGGTCAACGCTGTTCCATGGCACCGCCAATGTGGTCAACGAGGACGAGGGAGGCGTTTATTCTACCGTGCTTTTAGAGCAGCTTGAGGCAATCGACAGCCTAGATGTCAAGCTGCTTAGCGCCGAGGACGCCGACCAGAAGCTGGAGGACTCCAACCTGCTCATGGTCATTTATATTCCCGAGGACTTCTCGTCCAACCTGGCCGCAGGCGAGCCGACGCAGCTGGTATTTAAGCAGCGGGGCAACGGCGGAGACGAGGGGCAGATAGTAGCCAGCATAGTGCGCGGCGTCGCCGAGCAGATGAACCTGGAGTTCCAGGTCTACAACCAAGTAAACAGCGCCCTGGCGGGGATAGATATCTCCCCGGAGAGCATTAACACCACCGTGCAGCAATACCTAGACCAGGAGCGAACAAGTCCCGCCGTCGTCGTCAACGAGCAGACAGTGGGCACTGCCATCGACCCCGTCCAGATGTTTTTGCCCGGCATCGTTACCATGTTCGTCCTCTTTGCCATAACCTTAAGCGCCCGCGCCATCGTCGAGGAGCGTAGGAAGGGGACGCTGGAAAGGCTATTGACCACCCGCCTGACGGTGGGACAGCTTTTCGCGGGCAAGTTCCTGGCCAATGTTTCCCGCGGCTTCGTGCAGACGTTAATCCTGTTGGTACTGGCCTACGCCGTCTTCCAGATTTTTACTCCTCTCACCTTTATCGAGTGCCTGGTCATCGCCCTCATTTTTGCTGCCGCCGCCAGCGCCCTGGGGATGGTCATCGCCGCCATCGCCCGTAGCGAGGACAGCGCCACTTGGATTGCCGTCTTCTTTACCATGGTCATGGTCATGCTGGGCGGCACCTTCTTCGAAATCAGCGAGGGCTCGGTACTCTATAGTATCAGCCAGTTCTCCATCAACACCTACGCCAACAGCGCTTTTAAGACGATAATCGCCGAGGGAGGCTCGCTGGCCAACCTGGGTCTGGAGCTGGGGGTAATGGCGGGGGTGGCTGTGGTCGGGCTTATCTTGAGCCGAATTCTGTTTAAGGTTATGCCCGGAGGCAAATAGGCAATAATGAAACAGCTGAGGCATATATGGTTCATCGCCCTTAAAGACCTGCGGCTTTTCGCCACCGACCGCGGGGCGCTGTTCTTCTTTATATTGTTCCCCTTCCTCTTCATCGCCCTTTTCACCTTTATGAATATCGGCGCTGTCGAGGATACCAAGCTACAAATTCATATCGTCAGCGAGGAGGCGGAGGGGGGCTTTAGCTACCAGATAATCGACGCCCTGGAGAGCGCCGGCAACGTGGAGATAATCATCATGGACTACGACCAAGCCTACCAGGCCGTCGAGGATGAGGAGATAAGTGGCTTTGTCGCCTTCCCCGCCGACTTCACCGCGGGGATTATGAGCGGGGAGGGCACTCAGCTTGAGGTGGTGACCGACGCCGAAGCCATCCAAGACAGGGCGGCGCTATCGGGCCTAAGCCAGTCCATTGCCTCACAGGTCAGCTCGGTGAAGATTATTGTCTCCAGCCTGGAGCAGCTGAAAGAGCAGGAACCGCTCAGTCCTGAAGATAAGGCTAGTATTGAGCAGGCTATCGGGCAGGTTATCCAGCAAGCCCTTTCCGGGCAGGGAGTTGGCACTCAAGCCTTTATCGAAAACGTTACGGAGAAGGTGGGTGATGTGGAGGAGCAGAGCGCGGCCAACTGGGTCATTCCCGGCTATCTGGTGATGTTCGTCTTCTTCGGCGCTGCCGTCGGCGCCGAGGCCATCGTCCGCGAGCGCCAGAACCATACCCTGGAACGGTTGCTGAGTAGCTCGGTGAGGCGGGAGGCTATACTGGGAGGCATCTTCACCGGCACCGCAGCCAAGGGGTTAATACAGGTATTGCTCTTCTGGGTGGTCGGCCTTCTCGCCTTCAACCTGGACCTGGGGAACTCGCCGGCGGCGGTAATCATTCTTTCTGTCCTGATGGTGCTTGTGTCCGCCGCCTTCTCCATAATGCTGGCGACGCTGGTCAAGACCCAGCGCAGCGCCGGTTCTATCGCCGTGCTGGCTTCGCTGGTGTTGGCGCCGCTGGGCGGCTGCTGGTGGCCCCTGTTCATCCTGCCCCAGTGGATGCAAGCCCTGGCCAAGATAACCCCGCACGGTTGGGCGACCACGGGCTTCAACAAGCTGATGCTCTTCGGTGCTGGCTTCGGCGCCGTCGTCCCCGAGATGCTAGTATTGTTAGGCTTTGCCGCCCTTTTCAGTGCCATCGCCGTATGGCGCTTCCGCACCAGCGCCGCTTAAGAGACGACAACCCCCCGCATATGGTAGACTGTATATAATCTCATCACATCTCGCGGAAGAGGTCTCGTTATGAGCCTGGAGCAGGAAATCGGAGATTTGCTCCGACGGAATGGGCTGACGCTGGGGGCAGTGGAGTCAGCCACGGGCGGGCTGATATCCCACCGCATCACCAATGTCCCCGGCAGCTCGGATTACTATAAAGGCTCGGTTACCGCCTACAGCAACGAGGTCAAGAGCGGGGTGGTGGGGGTGGGCGAGGATACCCTGATTCAGTACGGCGCCGTAAGCCCCCAAGTAGCCGAGGAGATGGCCGAGGGCGGTAAGCTGCTGCTGGGCGTCGATATCTGTATCGCCGATACGGGTATCGCGGGTCCAAGCGGAGCCACGGCGGATAAAGAGGTAGGGCTTTTTTACCTGGGGCTTTCGCACGGCGAGAGCACCTACAGTCGAAAACACCAGTTTCGGGGCAACCGCGAGCAAAACAAGCAGAGCGCCGCCGAAGCCGCCCTGCGCTGGCTTAAGGAATATCTGGTGGGCCTGGAATAAACGCTAGGAGGCTAACGATGAAGCGGACGGTTTCCATATTGGTCGCCCTGATGCTGCTGGCACTGACCGCGTGGGGGGTGGGGGGTTGCATCGGAGAAGACGTAACCGGTTCCGGCAACCTGACCACCGAAACATATGATTTCAGGGATTTCAGCCGCATCGAAGCCCACAGTGGCTTCGAGGTGGAGGTGACCATGTCGGGCACCTTCAGCATCGAGATAACCGCCGACGATAACATACACGAATACATCGCCGTGGAAAAGTCCGGCGATACGCTGGACATCAGGCTGCGGGGGACCCGCTTCTACAACAACGTAACGCTCGAAGCCAAGATAACCCTACCCAGCCTCTATTATCTGGAGCTGAGCGGAGGCTCCCAGGCCGACATCAACGGTTTCAGCTCCTCACACGACTTTGACGCTGACCTTTCGGGGGGCAGCCGTCTCAACGGTGATATAAGCGCTGGTGACGTTGAATTCGAGCTCAGTGGGGGCAGCCAGGTTGAACTGGAGGGTTCGGGCGAGGACCTGGCTATCGACGGTTCGGGCGGCAGCCGACTCGACCTTGAGGACTTCCCCATCGATGATGCCTATATCGGCTTAAGCGGGGGCAGCCGAGCCACCATCAATATCAGCGGCACGCTTAATGCCGAACTCTCCGGAGGCTCCAGGGTGGAATATGTTGGCGAGCCTACGCTGGGCAGTTTAGACCTTTCGGGCGACTCCAAGGTAGTGAGAAAATACTAATGCTCCAAGAGAAAAAGGTCGTCACCTGCTTCCTGGAATCGGGGGGCGAGATGTTAATCTTACGCCGCAGCGGTGAGGTGGGCAGCTACCGGGGGAGCTGGGCGGGGGTCAGCGGCTATATCGAGAGCACCGCCGACGAGCAAGCCCTGACCGAGATTGAGGAGGAGACGGGGCTGGGACGGGGGGAAGTAGAACTGCTCAAGAAGGGCGAGCTGCTGGATGTTGTGGACGAGGGGCTGGAAACAAGGTGGGTGGTCCACCCCTACCTTTTCCGCATAAAGGACCGGGATAAAATCAGGATTGACTGGGAGCACAAAGAGGCAAGGTGGATAAAACCTGAAGATATAGTCAACTACCAGACCGTGCCCAAGCTCAAGGAGGCGCTGTCGCGGGTATTATAGCCAAGGAGGCAAAGATGTCGAAGTCAATAGTTAAAGCGGCCTGTGGGCTGCTCATCCTGCTCGTTGTCATTGTCGGCTCAGTGTCCTGTGGCGCAATGTCGGAACCGGATTACGCCAACGCCATAGCCGAGAGCGCCCTGCAGAGCATGAACCAATGTGATTACGCGGCGCACGCGGCGCTATACACCCCCGAAGCCCAAGCCACCTTCACCGAGGATATCTTTGACACAACCTGCCAGCAAATAAAAGCCATCATCGGCGACTATATCGATAAGGAATTCTGGAGGGCGCAAACCCAAGACAGCTACATCGTTGTTGACTATCTAGCTAATTTTAGCGAGGAGCCAGAGGATGTCACCGTCAGCATTTACTTCGAAGAGATAGACGGGGAAATGTATATCGCTGGTTTCTGGCTCGATTCCCCCAAGCTACGCGAGGCGTCAGGGGCTACTACCGAAGAGTAGCCGTCTTATATAAGCGGTGACCCCATCGGGCGCCAGCAGCCCGTTTTCGGTGACTATCCCCGTCACCAAGTCGAGAGGGGTAAGGTCGAAATAGGGGTTCTTGACGCTTACTGAAGGCGGCAGCTTGGCCTTACCGATAACCTCGGCGGGTTCTTTTTCTTCCAGGTCGGCTTCTTCGCCCCTCAGCCTGTGGTCAAACTTTAGCGTCTCGCATAAAACATAGAAGGGCACGGCGGCTTTTTGCGCCGCCAGCGCCAGCGGGTAGGTGCCGACGCCGTTTATAACACCGCCGTCGGCGCAAATACGGTCGGCACCGACCATAACCTTATTCGCCGACGAAACGTAGAGCCCCGCCGCCGTGTCGTCGATGAAGGTGACCTTTATGCCCTGGCGGCCCAGCTCCTGAGCGATTTTCTGGCCGGTGCCGCCGGCACCGGAACGGGTGGCGATGACCTCGATAGTCTTACCCTCGGCGGGCGCCTCACCCAAGACCGCCATCACCGTCGAGCTGTAGCTGTGGGTTATTATCTTATCGCCATCGGCAATCAACCCCAGACCGCAGCTGGTAATCTCGGCGATGGCCTGCAGCGAGACGCGGGCCAGCTCGTCGGCCTTGCTCACCGCCAAGCCCTTGAAATAAGCCACACCTTCGTCCGGTGAGACCTGAGAGAGGGTACCCATGTAACGGTTGACGATGTTGAAGATGGACGCCATCGCCGGACGGGCTGCCGTCAACCCCTCCCCCACCCCCTTTAGTTCCTCCAGAAACTGCTCAACGCTGTTTGCCTGGCTGTGCTCGGCGGCCACTTTAAGCACCGCCATCGCCTGCCGCGCCAGTTGGCTGGCGCCCTGAGTCTTATCGTTCCTGATTTCGTCGGTGAGGCGGGTAATTTTGCTTGTTATGTTCACGAAATTATTCTACCACAGTATAGCTGGTAGAAAATAGCCCTTTTGGCCACTTTCCGTCTCTCAACTTGTCAGCGGAGGTAATTATTGCCCACCCATCCCACCCTACAAGGGTGGTACCCCTTATACATCCTCCTTATTCGGGGGTGTTTTTAAGAGGGGGTAAAACCCCCTCTTTACCTTAAAGGGCGGTGGGCGGGAATAGATATAAGATGTAGCGGGGAGGATTGTTATTCTCACTTATCAATGCTATACTCTGGCATACCCAGATTCAGGAGACAATGCTTATGAAACGGGCTGACGGGCGTGCCTATAACGAACTGAGACCAGTCAAGATAACCCCTGGCGTCCAGAGCTTTGCCGAAGGCTCGGCGCTGATTGAACTGGGCAAGACCCGTGTATTATGCTCGGTCAGCCTTGACGAGAAGGTGCCGCCCTTCCTCCGTGGCGGGGGCACCGGCTGGATTACCGCCGAATACGGCATGCTGCCCCGGGCTACCGTCACCCGCAGCCCCCGCGAAGCCGCGCTGGGCCGGGTGGGGGGGCGGAGCCAAGAAATACAGCGCCTCATCGGGCGCTCGCTGCGGGCGGTCACCGACCTGGCCAGCCTGGGGGAAAGAACGCTAATCGTTGACTGCGATGTGCTGCAGGCCGACGGCGGTACCCGGACGGCGGCTATCACCGGTGCCTATGTCGCCCTGCACCAGGCGCTTAAAAACCTGGCCAACATGGGGGTAACCGGCTCGATACCGTTGGTAAGCGCTGTCGCCGCCACCAGCGTAGGCATCGTCCACAACCACCAGATGCTGGACCTCTGCTACGACGAAGACTGCAACGCCGCCGTTGATTTTAACGTGGTCATGACCAGCCGCAAGGAGTTCGTTGAGATACAGGGCACCGCCGAGGGCAAGCCCTTCTCCAAGGATACCGTTGACTCACTGATGGCGCTGGCCGAGAAGGGCATCGAACAGCTCTTTGAGGTTCAGCAGGCAGCTTTGGAGACGATTTAGGGCCTTATCTGCCCGCTACCAAAAATAATCCACTTGTAGCTGGTCAGCTCCCTGACCCCCAGAGGCCCGCGGGCGTGGAACTTTTGGGTGCTGATGCCCACCTCCGCCCCCAGCCCGAACATAGAGCCATCGGTAAAGCGCGTGCTGGCGTTAACGTAGACGGCGGAGGCATCCACCTCATTAAGGAAGCGCATGGCCGCCCTGTATTCCTCGGTAAGGATAGCCTCGGAGTGACCCGAGCCGTAGCGCTCGATGTGCTCTAGTGCCTCGTCCAGTGAATCAACCACCTTGATAGCCGCTATCAGGGCCAGAAACTCCTTGCCCCAATCTTCGGCGGTGGCTACTTTTAGTTTGAGCTTAGCATTGGGTTTAAGGATGGCCATAGCCCGCTTATCGCAGTGCATCTCGACGCCGGCTTCAGCCAGTTTCGCCCCCATCTTGGGCAGATAGTTTTGGGCGATGTCGGCGTGGACGAGGACGGTATCCAGGGCGTTACAGACGGTGGGGCGCTGTACCTTGGCGTTAAAGACGATAGCCACCGCCTTGTCAATATCGGCGCTCTTATCGACATAGGTGTGGCAGACACCAATACCCCCCGCCACCACCGGCATGGCGGCGTTCTCCTTGACCAGCTTTATTAAGCCAGCGCCACCGCGCGGTATCATCAGGTCTATATATTCACGCATCTGGAGCATTTCTTTCACCAGCTTGCGGTCGGTATTTTCAATTAACCGCACGGCGCCCTCAGGGACGCCAGCTCTAGTCGCCGCAGCTTGGACGACCTTAGCCAGAGCGCTGTTGGAGTGGATGGCTTCCTTCCCCCCCCTGAGGATGAGGGCGTTGCCTGACTTAAGGCAGAGGGCGGAGATATCTACGGTGACGTTGGGGCGGCTTTCGTAGATGGCGCCGATGACCCCCAGCGGCACCCGCCTCTTGCCCAGTATTAAGCCATTGGGCAGGGTGCGCATATCAAAGACCTCGCCCACCGGGTCGGGCAGTGCCGCCACCGAGAGCACGTCGCTAGCGATGGCTTCGAGGCGCTTGGAATCGAGCATGAGTCTATCGAGCATGGCGGTGTTCATCCCCGAATCTTTAGCCTCTTTGTAGTCGACTTGGTTAGCCGCCAGTATCTCTTTCTGCTTGGACAGGATGTCGGCTGAAATGTTATGTAAAGCTTTGTCCTTGATTTCCGCCGAGAGATAGGCCATGCGGCGCGAAGCCGCCTTAGCCGCCTTGGCTTTTTCTTCCAATTCCCCTTTGGCTGGTGTCATTTTGGGCCCCCTATTTCGCTGGCTTCTCTAGCCGCCCGCTGCCCCGGAAATAGTAAGCATATACCGGCGGTACGGTGGGAATCACCCGATTAACCATCTTACGGATATAGCAATCGCCCCTGCGCCCATCCTCCAGTTCGATTACATAGCCCTCGCCGTCTATAAAGCGCCGATCCTCCTGAGGGGTGAACTCGCCCCGCCAGCCCGCTGGCGTCTCGACATAGAAACGATATTTAACTTCGACGGCTTTCTGTTTATTTCCCGGAAAATGTATCTTCCCCAAGCATACTTTAGGCATATCTCTCTAAACTACCACCATTTCTAGACCATTACCAGATTATTACGGTGCACCACCTCGGAGCCGTAATCGTAGCCGAGGATGGTGGCAATATTCTCCGAGTGGGCACCCTTGATAACGGCGATGTCCTTCGAGCTATAGTTGGTGATACCGCAGGCCAGGCGACAGCCCTCGGTGTCGCAAATGTTGACGATGTCACCGCGTCGGAACCTGCCCTCGACGTCTTTTATGCCCGCCGCCAGCAGACTCCGCTTCTGGTCTTTGAGCGCCGACACCGCCCCCGAATCCACCACCAGCTTGCCCTTGGTAGAAAGCCCGCTGAGCATCCAGCGCTGGCGGCTCTCCAGGCGGTCGGTCACGGGCAAAAATCGGGTACCGATAGACTCGCCATTTACTATCTTCAGGATGACTTCGGGCTCCCGGCCGTCGGCGATAACCACCGTCACCCCCGAAGATGTTGCCAGCTTGGCCGCGGCTACCTTGGCTATCATCCCGCCCGTGCCCACTTTACTGGGGGTATCCGCCGCCAGACGCTCGATTTCGGCGTCTATCGTCTTCACCTCGGGGATGAGTTTGGCGTCGGGGTGGCGGTTGGGGTCGGCGGTATAAAGCCCACCGGTGTCGGTAAGAATCAAGAGCAAATCGGCGTCAACCAGGTTAGCCACCATCGCCGAGAGGTTATCGTTATCGCCGAAGACGGCTTCTCTAATCTCGTCAACGGCGACCACGTCGTTCTCGTTGACGATACATATTACCTTCAGCTCCAAGAGCGCCGTAAGAGTGTTGCGGGCGTTTAGGTAGGCCGCCCGGTCGAGGAGGTCGGCCTTGGCCAGCAGTGCCTGGGCCACGGTGATGTTATATTCGGCGAAGAGCTGCTCGTAGAGGTTCATCAGGCGGTGCTGCCCTACCGAGGCCATCACCTGCTTGAAGGGGATGTCGCGGTCGCGCTTGCTCAAGCCCAGCGTGCTGCGGCCCGCCGCCATCGCCCCCGAGGAGACGAGAATCACCTCCCGCCCCTCCCCGTGCAGCTTGGCCAGCTGGGCCACCAGCCGGGACATTATCTCTTCGTCCAGGTTATCGCTACCGCCGGTGAGCAGACCGGTGCCGAACTTGGCTACTATTCGCTGGTAGTCCATATCACCGACAATTATAGCAAATTGCCTGCCCCCCTGTCCTGTGCTAGAATCTTGTTGAGGGCTATGTCGTATCGGCTAGCCCTAGAGGCGTTTGTGAAGCAAAAATGAATTTAGCCAAACTTTTACAGCTAATTGAAGACATGCCCGAATACCGCCAGCTTGTCGACGAGCTGACGCTGGACGGCGAGACAAAGGCACTGGCATTGGAGGCGGCCAAGCCCTATGTCATCGCGGCTCTGCATCAATCTCTGAGGCGGCCGATGGTGGCGGTCAGCGCCCAGCCGGAGAGGTGCGGCCAGCTTTATGAGCAAATCGTGAGATGGGGAGCGGAGGCAAGGCTCTTCCCTGAGCCCGACGCCCTGCCCTACGAGCGCATTAGCGCCGATGCCAGCACCGAATTGGAGAGGGTGCAGGCCCTGTCGGCACTGGTGGGGATGGACGGGCAGAGTCCTCCCTTAATCGTTGTTTCCGCCGCCGCGCTTATGGGAAAGCTGACGCCACACCAAGATTTTAGCGCCACCGTCCACACGGTGAAGCCGGGCATGGAGATAGAGATTTTCAAGCTGCTGGAGAAGTGGCAGGCGATGGGCTATAGACTGGAAAGCACGGTGGAGCTGCCGGGGACAATTGCCCACCGCGGCGGCATCGTCGATATCTATCCACCCACCAGTGAGCTGCCCGCCCGACTGGAGTTCTTGGGCAATACCATCGAAAGTATGAGACTCTTCGAACCCGCCAGCCAGCGTTCGTCAAACGCAATCGAATCATTGGCTATCGGGCCAGCTACGGAGCTATTGGCGCCGCTGGTGAAGACAAAGGCCGAATTAGAAGCGATAGTTAAAACCATAAAGCTGGCTAACTGCACTGCCGAGGTAAGACGGCAGTACGAGCGGGATTTGGAGATGCTGACCGAAAAGCAACTGGACGACCTTTCGTTCTACGCTCCTTTGTTTAACACCGACAGCCTGCTCGACTTTTTGCCTCAAGACTGCCTGCTGGTGCTCGACGAGTTGCCCAACATTGAGCAGGCCATCGATGACCTTGAAGAGCAGGCCGAGCAGCTGCGCGCCGACAAGCTGGAGCGAAAAGAGCTGCCCATAAACTTCCCCCAGCCCTATTTCGGCTGGAAGGAGCTGGAGCCGAAGATAATGAAAAAATCGCGCCTGCGGCTTACCGCCTGGGGCCTAGAGAAAGCAGAAGACGCCCACAAATTAAGTTTTTCCACCGTTCCCGGCTACGCCGGACAGCTGCCCGCCTTCATCAAGAAGGTAAAGCAGTTGCTGGGGCGGAAGAAGCGTTTGGTAGTAGTCAGCCACCAGGCCAGCCGCCTCGCCGAGCTTTTGGAACAAGAGGATATAATGGCTGCGCCCGTCGAGGAGGTGAAAGAAATACCCCCGCCCGCCTCGTTGACGTTGATTCAGGGGCTGCTGGGGGAGGGGTGGTTAATGAACGGCGACAGCTATCTCTTCACCGACGCCGAAATCTTCGGCTTCATCAAGCAGCGACGGCTGGTGAAAAGACGTCCCGTACCCCACCACCAGTTCCTCATTGAGCTTACGCCCGGAGACTACGTGGTGCATATCGAGCACGGCATCGCCAAGTTCGCCGGCGTCACCAAAATGGGAGAGGACAACGGCCAACGGGAATACCTTGTCCTGAAGTACGCCGCCAACGACAGATTATACGTCCCCACCGACCAGATTGACCGCGTCAACCGATATGTCGGCGCCGGCGACCAGCCCCCCACCCTCTCCCGCCTGGGCACGCAGGAGTGGTACAAGACCAAGCAGAAGGTAAAGGAATCGGTGGAGGAGGTCGCCCAGGAATTGCTGGCCCTCTACGCCGCCCGCGAGGTCGTGCCCGGTTTTACCTTTTCCAAGGACAGCGTCTGGCAGCAGGAACTGGAGGCATCATTCCCCTATGTGGAGACGCCCGACCAGATGGAGGCCCAGGCCGAGGTCAAGGCCGACATGGAGAAAGCCAGTCCTATGGACAGGCTGGTCTGCGGGGACGTGGGCTACGGCAAGACCGAGGTCGCCATCCGCGCCGCTTTCAAGGCGGTTATGGACGGTAAGCAGGTGGCGGTGCTGGTGCCGACGACGGTGCTCGCCCAGCAGCACTTCGCCACTTTCAAGGAAAGGCTGGAGGCCTTCCCGGTGCGCATCGAGGTCTTGAGCCGCTTCAAGACGCACCGAGAGCAAGAGGCTATCGTCAAAGGTCTGGCCAGCGGCAGCGTCGATATCTGCATCGGCACTCACCGCCTGTTGCAGAAGGACATCGCCTTCAAGAACCTGGGGCTTTTAATCATTGACGAGGAGCAGCGCTTCGGCGTGGCCCACAAGGAGCATCTAAAGAAAATGAGGCAGGAGGTGGACGTCCTGACTCTGAGCGCCACCCCCATCCCCCGCACCCTGCACATGTCGCTGGTGGGGGTGCGGGACATGAGCACCATGGAGACGCCGCCCGAGCAGCGCCTGCCCATCAAGACCTATGTTGCCCGCTACGACGAGCGGCTGGTCAGAGAAGCTATTTTGCGGGAGCTGGAGCGCAACGGGCAGGTATTCTTTGTCCACAACCGCGTGCAGAGCATTGACTTCATCGCCGCCAAGCTGCAGGACTTGGTGCCCGAGGCCAGAACCTCTATCGCCCACGGCCAGATGCCCGAGGCAGAGCTGGAGAGGGTGATGAGCGATTTCGCCCAGGGCAAGAGCGATATACTGGTCTGCTCTACCATCATCGAGTCGGGGCTGGACATGCCCAACGTCAACACGTTGATTGTCAACCGCGCCGACCGCTTCGGGCTGACCCAGCTCTATCAACTGCGGGGCCGCGTGGGGCGGGGAGCCAACCTGGCCCACGCCTATTTCCTCTACGAAAAGGGCAAGATGCTCACCCCCACCGCCGAGAAGCGCCTAAAGACCATCTTTGAAGCCACCGAGCTTGGGGCGGGCTTCAACATCGCCCTCAAGGACCTGGAAATCAGGGGGGCGGGGACGCTCTTGGGGGTAAGGCAGAGCGGATTTATCAGCGCCGTCGGCTTCAGCCTCTACACGCGGCTTCTGGCCGAGGCGGTGGAATCGCAGCGGACGAAGAAAGCAGGCAAGCCTGAAATAAAGAAATCCCCCCTCCCCCCACCCACCATTGACTTGCCGCTCAAAGCCCTTATCCCCGAGGACTATGTCGCCGATGTCGAGACGCGGTTAAGCCTCTACCAGAAGCTGGCCAGGGTTGACAAAATGGAGCAGATAGAAGGTCTTGCGCAGGAGTTCGGCGACAGGTTCGGCAAACTGCCGGTTGAGGTCAAAAACCTGCTTTACGCGTTGAGGATTAAGCTCCTGGCAGCAAGGGCGGGCGTGGAATCGGTCAGCACCGAGGACGGGCAGATTATCATCAGACTCTTTGAGGGGATGCAGCTCGACAGGGAGAAGCTAGAGCCGCTTCTGGGCGAGGGCGTGACGACGGGCAAGAGGCAAGTGAGTATAAGGTATAAGGGGGTGGAGGGGTGGAGAGGGGTTTTGGAGGGTATTTTAAGTAGAAAATTGTTGGGGTAAGAAAAGACCAAATAAAACAAAGGCAAAAACTTCAAGTTAGTAATTTTCTACGTCTTTGATGTTTTTCTTATAATTCCTAGTTTTGCTACAAGTTCAGTTCCTTTTGCTACAATATCTGACTCACCCAATAACTCATATTCCTTTTTGACTTTTTCAAGAGAACTAATTAATGCTTCTTCATCTCCTGGTATTTCTATCTCTGATAGGTCTATATGTCTTGGGTTATTCTTGTTTGTTAATGCCTGTGCATATACCATCGCAACATACCAACGCAAATTAGACCTATGGTAGCGTATAGGAATTTGTTTTGACAGGAATTGGTCAACCTTTTTAATTAATAGGGCACAGTTTACAAAAAGATTCAATGAATATTTGGGATTGAATACTCTTTCGTATTCTTTCTTTAAAACTGTTGTTGGTCTACCTTTTGCATCGTCCGGTCTTTGTAGTAACACTGAAATAACAGTTTGCGCTAGAATCATTGGGCGCAGAATTTGCGAAATACGGACGCCCTCATTTTTATAATAATTTCTTCTTCTATCATAATAAAGATTATAAGCCCTCAAGACACCTTCAATTTGTCTATGAATTTTTTCAGTCATATGTAAGCTAAATTCGGGCACCACAGTCTGACTATTTGTTGCTCTTATTATATGGTCTGAGATTTCTGGCTCTTCCGTCACTATAATACGAACTAGCACATCTCTACTCTCTTTTGTTTTGTCCTTTAGTGAGCGAACATAATCATATATACAATGAGATGTTTGCAAACCATTTACAACTAAAGGATTTTCAACACTAAGCGTTCCGCCCTCATTAGGGGCCTTAGACGCTATAATGGTAACACCATTGTTTAACCACCAAAAATCCTCTAGCGGAGTTTTATCTTCAAGGGTATCTTGAATAGCTTTGTTTACTGGAATCATATCTAGCCAATCTCGGACATTGGCTTCAAATAATTCATTTCGTAAGTCACCTTCTTCGGTAGTGATGAATTTATAATATTCAACAATTGGCACAAGACATACCCAAGAGGTTTTTCGAGAAGTCGATGATTCTACTAAAAGTGGGAACTTTTTTAGGGGATGTTTGCTGATAATTTTAAGAAGTTCTGCAGCGCCAATGAAAATAAAGGACACTTTAGCTTGTGAAAAATGACTTTTAGCTTTAGATATGATTCTATCTTTATGCCCTTCTAGGCTCTTGTTAATTACTCCAGTATCACCTTTGCATATATAATAGTATGAGATTGTAAATTCTTGTATTCCAGTACAGAATTCACGATATTTCTTTTTAAACATTTCCATGATAGATAGAAGGTCTTCATTGTACTCCCCCGAAAATTTATCTTTCCCGTAAGATAAGTTAAGCAAGTCTTCCGTTAGGAGATTTAGTTTCTCCATACGTTTTTCGTTGAAGCCATCTTCCATAGAGGATTGAATAAGTATAAGGTCTGCTCTTGTTACTGCTTTTCGGTCAAACTCCATTTCATCAGAAACGAATCGCCTATTAATTAAGAAATAAATACTATCTAAGCCTCCATCGTTTCCTCCTCCAACTTGACCAGACGCTACTTCATCATCGGTTGGTACAAAATCCTTTAAAGCTTGTTCTGCAGTAAATAATTCAAAAAATTTACTCTCGCTAATTTCAGACGCACGTTCTTCCCAAATTTCCTTATAGATTGCATCTAGGGTAATTATGTCATTAATAGGCATAGGTTTGCCTCCGCTTGTATAGTTAGATATAATCATACTCCCCCATTTTACTGTGTCAAGTATATTGATGCCTTTTTAAAGGGAGACTCCCTATTTACTATCAGTGAAAAAACGGTTACAATGTGGGCTAACAAACAAGGAGGTGAAAGACCGATATGTTTTGTTCGCAATGCGGTGAGAAAAACCCCGACAATGCCAAATTCTGCTCCAAATGCGGCGCGGCTCTAAAGGCAGCGGCGGCGCCGGCAAAGCCCGCCCCCGCCCCCACTAAAGCCGCGGCGACGGGAGAGCGGACCAGCGGCATGGCTATTGCCGCGCTCATTATGGGAATACTGGGTTTCCTCACATTCGGCCCTCTGGCTATCCTGGCCATCATCTTCGGCGCTATCGGGATAGGTCAGGCCAATAAAGACCCCAGCCTCAAGGGTAAGGGCATGGCCGTAGCCGGGCTGGTGCTGGGCATTATTGCCATCGCCGGCTGGGTAATAACTTTAATCTTCTGGGGCTCGTTCTTCTGGTGGTTTATTTAGTCCACCATAGAGAAATAGTTGTTAAACAGACTAAAAGAGGGGCGTTGCCCCTCTTTTTTCTATCTCGACGCAGGATATAGATTATTCGGTCAGTCCTTGACGCCGCGGTCATGAATATAGTCAACGGCATCCTGGACGGTGGCTATCTTCTCCGCATCCTCATCCGGTATTTCAACCTTCGAGCCTTCCTCGCTGAACTCCTCTTCCAGACTCATTACCAGTTCGACCAGGTCCAGGGAATCGGCGCCCAGGTCATCAACAAAATTGGCCGAAGGAACGACTTCCTCTTCATCCACGCCTAGCTGCTCGACAACTATCTTTTTCACCCTCTCAAAAACTGTGGCCATTTTCTATGCTACCTCCCTAATCTTTCTCTCTAGAAGCGAGTCGGCTAACCGAGCCCAGGACACCGTTAACGAACTTAGGTGAGTTGTTGCTGCCAAAGAGCTTAGCCAGCTCAACCGCTTCGTTTATAGCGACCTTAATTGGCACACTATTATCAAGCAAAATTTCAAATATTGCAAGTCTCAGGATATTCCGGTCCACCAACGATACCTGTTCCAGCGGCCAGGCGGTGGCGAACCTCTTAATGTACTCGTCTATTTTATCCCTATTCTCAAGCACTCCGCTGGTCAGATGGCGGGCAAAGACGACGTTTTCCTCATTCAGCCTGCCGTCTTCCAGAAAAGGGGCTAAAGCCCGTTCCATCTCGTGCCCTACGGAGTCGACCTCGTACAAAACCTGCAGGGCTATTACCCGAGCTTTACGCCGTAACCCCATGGCCTTCCTCTAAAATTAACCACATATTATAGCACTTAATTTTAAATACGCAAGCGGTGAAATATCAAGCGTCGCCACCGACAGCCCCGGTTACATGCCCCCGGTAACCCCCAGGACCTGCCCGGTGATATAGGCCGCCCCTTCGGAGGCGAGGAAGAGGACGGCCTCGGCCACGTCGCGGGGGGTGCCGAACTCGCCCTGCGGGATGAGCCTCTTCAGTTCCTGGCGCCAGTCCTCTTTTAGCCCCCGCGTCATCTCGGTATCGATAAAACCGGGGGCGACGGCATTGACGGTAACGCCGTGAGAAGCCACCTCTTTGGCCACGGCGCGGGTAAAGCCGATAACGCCCGCCTTAGCCGCGGCGTAGTTGGCCTGGCCCTTATTACCGATAACGCCGACAATGCTGGAGATATTGACAATTCGACCCCAGCGCTGTTTCGCCATCGGCCGCAAAACAGCCTTGGTACAGAGGAAAACACTCTTTAAGTCCACGGCGATGACCTTATCCCAGTCCTCTTCCGACATGCGCAGTATGAGCTGGTCGCGGGCGATGCCGGCGTTATTCACCAGTATGTCAACGCGCTTAAAGGCGGACAGTGTCTCGTCAACGAGGCGGTCGACATCTTTGGCCTTACTGACATCGGCCATAACCTGCAGGCTTTCCACACCCATGGTCTTGATTTCCTTGGCCACCGCCTCCACCGGTTTTACGTCGCCGATATCGTTAAGCACTACCCTGATGCCCGACTCGGCTAATTTCAGGGCGATAACCCGCCCGATTCCCCGACCGCTGCCGGTGACTATGGCTACCCTGCTCGAAATATTCATCTTTAACCTCGCTCCCTAATCGACGCTGAAATTCCGTACCGATTCAACATCGCCGATATTAAGGATTTTAACATCCCTGTCAATACGCTTGATTAATCCCGCCAGAACCTTGCCCGGCCCGATTTCGATAAAGGTGGAAACGCCCCTTGCTATCATATATTCCACCGAGCGCTGCCACTGGACGCAGTTGCAGAGCTGGTAGAGCAGTTCTTCCTTGACCGCCGGAGCGGTGGCGAGGGGCTGGGCGGTGGTGTTGCCGATGATGGGGGTGGTGGGGTCTCTAAACTCAAGTTTGGCGATGATTTTAGCCATACCGTCGACGGCGGGCCGCATCAGCGGGGTGTGAAAGGCGCCGCTGACCTGCAGAGGGATGGCGCGGTGCGCCCCCTTATCTTTAGCCAGTTCCACCGCCTTATTGATACTATCCTCGGCGCCGCTGATGACCGTCTGACCCGGGCAGTTAAAATTGGCGACCTGGGCACCGGTCTTGGCACAAAGCTCGGTCAGCGGCGCCTCGTCGAGGCCGATTATAGCCGCCATGCCGCCGGGGGTCATCTGTCCCGCTTCGTGCATCAGTCGTCCGCGCTCCCGCGACAGATAAACGGCGTCGGCGAAGTCGAGCACGCCCGCCGCCGCCAGTGCCGTGTATTCGCCCAGGCTGTGGCCAGCGACAAAGCTGGGAGAAGGCAAACCGACGCCCGCCTCGCGGCAGGCCTCCAGGCAGGCAAAGCTGGCGGTTACTATGGCCGGCTGAGCGTTAATCGTCTGGCGCAGTTCCTCCTCGGGGCCATCGAAGCAGAGCCGAGAAAGAGGAAAGCCCAGGGCCTGGTCAGCCTGATCGAAAACGTCTTTAGCCAACTCGAAGTCCTGGTAGAGGTCGCGCCCCATGCCCACCGATTGAGCACCCTGCCCGGGAAAGACATAGGCTGCCTTAACTAGTTCAGCCATAGCATCCTTTCTCCAAACATCCTAAAAACGGGTTAAGCCGCGGGCTTCTTCTTGGGGGTCTTAACCTCGATGACATCACGGCCCGCATAGCTGCCGCAGGTGGGACAGGCATGATGAGGTAGCTTGAGGCTATGGCACTGGGGGCATTCTTCCAGGGCGGGGGGATTAGCTGCCAGATGGCTGCGCCTCTTGCCCTGGCGCGCCTTAGTGGTTTTTCTTTTCGGTAAAGCTCCCATAACTAAAGTGTTCCTTTCTCTCGGCCAAGGCCGTCACTGGCTGAGACCGATGTGCTTCAGTTTGGCCCAGCGAGGGTCGGCTTCCGGGGGCAGGCACTGGCACTCCCCCAGGTTAAGATTCTGCCCACAAACGGGGCACAAGCCGGCGCAGTCCGGGCGGCAGAGGGGTTTCATTGGGACCGCCATCAGGGCGTACTGGTGCACGGCCTCGGTTAAATCGAGCTCGTGGTTTTCGTCGATGGTAAAAAGTCCAGGCTCGTCGGGAATGGTCAGCGACGCGCCGCTGACGACGTCCACGGTGGGAAAATACTCCTCTTCTATTTTCAGCGTCAGCGGGCAGGGGAACGGGTTCAGGCAGCGGCTGCAGGTCAGTTCGACGTCAGTATTTAGCACGCCCTCGACCAAAATGCCACGGTCGGTGCGCGTCAGGCTGACCTTGCCTTTAAGGCGACTGGTGTTGCCGTAACCGGTAACATCCATAACCAGGTCGACATCGTGCTCTTTGACGGTGCCGATGGCCGACCTGAGCTGCTGGGCTACATTGATTTGCATTTAATAATATCCCTCCAGGGGAGATAAAACTCTATCATTATAAGCCAGCTATACTGGCGACTGTCAAGCTGAACTCAGTACTCTTAGTGTCACCCTGAGCATAGCGAAGGGTCTCTTTCCCCACCCCACCTTGTTCAGCGTACGCTGTTCTGACCCACCCTACCCTCCCTTAGAGGGGATTCTCCCTCTAGAATTCCTTCCGGGGACACGCCACCCCTTTCCCCCTAGGGATTTGCCTACATACATTTCAGGGGTTCCCAAGGGGGGCTTCGCCCCCCTTGGGAAGATGTTTCTGGGCGGGACGGGTGGGAAAGAAGACTTGGGGTGGGGATAAAAAAAGACCCGGGGAGTTTTCCGCCCCCCAGGTCTTAGAGAGCGCTAAAGGTCGAATACCTTTTTCTTGCGCAGCTCGAAGGCAATCTCGTTACGCAGGACCTGATTGGAGCCCTCGTATATCTGGGTAATCTTGGCGTCGCGGAACATCTTCTCGATGGGGTAATCACGCATATAGCCCACGCCGCCGAAGATTTGCATGGCATCAGTGGTGACCTTCATCGCCGTGTCCGAGGCGAAGACCTTGCACATCGCCGACTCCTTGGTGAAGTCCTTGGCGCCGCCATCTATCATACGGGCGGTGGAATAGACCAGCGCCCGAGCTGCTTCCACGCGCATGGCCATCTCGGCCAGCATCTGCTGGACCGCCTGCTGGGCGTAGATGGGGTGGCCGAACTGGACGCGCTGCTTGGCGTAGTCCACCGCCGCCTCCAGCGCCCCCTGCGCCAGTCCCATCGCTTGGGCGCCTAAGCCCGGGCGGGAGCGGTCTAAGAGCTTCATGGTCAGGATAAAGCCCATCCCCTCCTTGCCGATAATGCTGTCAGCGGGGATAAAGCAGTCCTCGAAGACCAGCTCTCTGGTCGAGGAAGCACGGATGCCCAGCTTCTTTTCCTTCCTACCGAAGGTAAAGCCAGGGGTGTCTTTATCGACAATGAAGGCGCTGGCGCCACGGGGGCCCTTAGACTTATCGGTCAGGGCGATAACGGTATAGACCTCGGCATCGCCACCGTTGGTGATAAACTGCTTGGTGCCGTTGAGGACATAGCCGCCCTTGGTGGGCGTGGCCGTGGTCTTGATGCTGCCGGCGTCGCTGCCGGCTTCGGCTTCGGTCAGGCCGAAGGCAGCCATCTTACGGCCGCTGGCGATATCGGGCAGGTATTTCTTACGCTGCTCGTCGGTGCCGAATTCAAGCAGGGTAAAGGTGCCCAATCCACTGGCGGCATAGCTGACGGCGATACCGCTGCACACGCGGCTTAGCTCTTCCACCACTATGCAGAGGTCGAGCAGACCGCCGCCCAGCCCCCCGTACTCCTCGGCGATGTAGACGCCGAAGAGGCCGGCATCGGCCAGGATTTTCATTATCTCCCAGGGGAACTCCTCTTTTTCATCGAGCGCTGCCCTCACTGGCAGCACCTGTTCCTCAGCGATGGTTCGCGTTAGCTTCCTGATTTCCTTTTGTTGCTCGGTTAAGAAATAATCCAAGACAGTCCTCCCGAACGAGTTTTCAAAGACTAAAATTGTGCTTATTATAAGCCGAGTCAACTACCCCATGTCAAGGACGAAAGCAAACCTTGACACTATGCCACCATAAAAGGTATATGTATATATTGGAATATTCCCCGCATTTAAACGACGAGGAGGTGCCTCAATGCAAGCCAAGGCTTTTGTGCTGATTGAAACGGCGGTGGGCAGGAACAAGGACGTAGCTAACGCCCTGAAGAAGCTCAAGGGAATGAAGTCGGTTGATATCGTAACCGGTCCTTATGATATAATCGCCATACTGGAAGGCGAAAGCCTGAACGACATCGGCGACCTGGTCACTGGTAGCATCCATCCCATTAGCGGCATCTCCCGAACCGTGACGTGCCTGTCAATCAAGGGAGGGTAGAAACCCCGTTCGGATTTTAAGCTAGATCAAAGACCAAGCCTAGAAAGGGAGAACCGAACTATGGATTTTAGACTGAGCGAGGAGCAGGAGAAGTTCCGGCAGGAGATTCGCGACTTTCTGGAGGGGGAGATAAAACAGGGGCTCTGGGAGGCGAGATGCGACGCCTGGATAATGGCTCACGACCCCGAGTTCACCAAGCGGGTGGCCCAGAAGGGCTGGATAGGCCTGACCTGGCCCAAGGAATACGGGGGGCAGGGGCGCTCTTACGTCGACCGCCTTATCCTGACCGAGGAGATGCTGCGCTACGGTGCGCCCGCCGCCTGCCACTGGTTCGCCGACCGACAGATCGGCGGCGCCATCGTTCACTACGGCACCGATGAGCAGAAGAAGGAGTTGCTGCCCATGATTCTGCGGGGCGAAGCCTACGTGGGGCTGGGCATGAGCGAGCCCGATGCCGGCAGCGACCTGGCTTCGCTTAAGACGAAAGCCACCGAGGATGGCGACGAGTTCATTATCGACGGGCAGAAGACCTGGACAAGCGGCGGCAGCCACATGAACTGGATATACCTGGTGGCGCGCACCGACCCCGAAGCCCCCAAGCACCGGGGTATCAGCGAGTTCTTCTTCCGCACCGATTTGCCGGGGGTAAATGTAGTCCCCATCGTCGATATTACTGGTGACGCGCACTTTAACGAGGTCTTCTTCGAGAATGTGCGCATCCCCAAGACTAGCCTCATCGGCGAGAGGAACAAGGGCTTTTACCAGATCTTAAACCAGCTTGACTACGAAAGAAGCGGCATGGAACGGCTGATGGCCAACTATCCCCTCTTCGAAGCCTTAATAAAGTACGTCAAGGAGACCAAGCGTCATGGCAAACCACTATCCCAGGACCCGCTGATTCGAGCCAAGATGGCGCAGCTTAAGATTGAGCTGGAAATCGGGCGGCTGCACATGTACCGGGTGGCTATGGTTATGGACGAGGGGCGCGCCCCCAACTGGGAGTCGTCGATGTCCAAGGTCTACGGCACCGCCTACGAACAGCGCCTGGCTGGCGCCGCCATCGAGATTACGGGACTCTATGGGCAGCTTCCGCCTCAATCGAAGTGGACGCCGATGCACGGCATGGCCTATCATTCCTACCTGTCGTCCAAGGGTTACAGCCTGCAGGCGGGCAGCTCGGAGGTCCTGAAGAACATTCTGGCTCTAAGAAAGCTGGAAATGCCCAGCGAGTAGCGGATTTTATTAGGAGGCAATGATAATGCAGTTAGCTCTCTCTGAAGAACAGGAAATGTTGAGGACAATGGCCCGCGATTTCCTGACCGACAAGCTACCCAAGGCGACGGTCAAGGAGATAGAAGAAAGCGAGGCGGGCTATTCTCCGGAAATATGGAAGGAAATGGCGGGGCTGGGGTGGGTGGGCTTGGCCTTCCCCGAAAAATACGGCGGCAGCGGCATGAGCTTCCTCGATTTGGCCATACTGCTGGAGGAGATGGGGCGGGCCTGCCTGCCCGGTCCCTATTTCTCTTCGGTGGTCTTGAGCGGCTTTACCATCCTGGATGTCGGCAGCGAGGAGCAGAAAGCGGAATACTTGCCCAAGATAGCCAGCGGCGAGAAGATTTTTACCCTGGCTTTGACCGAAGCCAGCGCCAGCTACGACGCCGACGGCATTGAGACCAAAGCCGTCGCCGAGGGCGACAACTACGTCATCAGCGGCACCAAGCTCTTTGTCCCCGACGCCAATGTAGCTGATTATATGCTGGTGGTGGCCAAGACCGACAAAGGGTTTACGATATTTATCGTTGACACCAAGAGCGAAGGCATCAGCCATACTGTCCTGAAAACAATGGCCGGGGACAAGCTCTGTGAGGTGGTCTTCGACAAGGTGAAGGTGCCCAAGGACAATATACTGGGCGAGCCCGACCAGGGTTGGGCGGAGGTGGAGAAGATAATCCAGCGGGCGGCGGTGGCCAAGTGCTGCGAGATGGTGGGCTGCATTCAGCAGGCGCTGGATATGACCGTGGAATATTCCAAGGACCGCAAGCAGTTCGGCCGACCCATCGGCAGCTTCCAGGTTATCCAACATTATTGCGCCGACATGGCCACCGACGTTGACGGCACACGGCTTTCCGCCTACAAGGGCGCCTGGATGCTCAGCGAGGGCCTGCCCTGCACCGAGGAGGTCGCTATCGCCAAGGCCTGGGCGGGCGAAGCCTGCCAGCGCGTCATGGCCCTGGCCCACCAGATTCACGGGGCTATCGGTGTGACCATAGACCACGACCTGCAGTACTACACGCGGCGGGCCAAGGCGGCCGAGGTCAGCTTCGGCGACGCCAAATTCTACCGCGAGGTGTTGGCTAAGGAGATGGGACTGTAGCCTAGAGCTTCTGCAGTCTGGCTAATACTTCTTCTATGGTCGCTTCGGCAGTGGAAGCGCCCGAGGTTACCCCAATATTCTGCTTACCTTTAAACCATTCGGGCTCTATGTCTTTCGCCGTCTCCACCAGGTGCGTCTCGGTAACCGCCGAGCAGAGCTCGGCCAGGCGATTGGTGTTGGCGCTGCCCCTGCCTCCGATAACCAGCATCAGGTCAACCCTTCCTGCCAGTTCCAGCGCCTGAGCCTGCCGTTTCCTGATGTCGTGGCAGATGGTATCGATAACGCGCAGTTCGGAGTCTCGGCTAAAGGCGCCGTCGATGAGCTTCTTGACGAATTTTACGAAGTCGGCGGGTATCTGGGTGGTCTGGGAGAGGACACCGATGCGGCGGGGCAGAGACTCTAATTTAAAGATATCCCTTTCGTCCAGGGTGGCTAACCCCTTCCCCTCCGCCCAGCCCAGGACGCCCCTGACCTCGGTGTGGTCGGCATCGCCGTAGATAACCACCAGAAAACCAGCCCTAGCCAGCCTGCGGGCGGCGGTCTGGAGGCGGTGAACGAAGGGGCAGGTGGTATCGACGATGTCGATTTTCCGCGCCTTAATCTTTTCCTCTATTTCGGGGGCAACGCCGTGAGAGCTGATGACCACCGCCTTACCCTTAATGTCTTCAACGTCTTTGGCCACCTTGACGCCGATGCCCGCCAGCCTCTGCAATACCTGCTGGTTGTGCACCACCGCCCCCAGCGTTTCCACTCCGCCCCGCTCAGCGCAGACCTTCTCCAGTATATCGACGGCGCGCTTGACGCCGAAGCAAAAGCCAATCTCTTTAGTCTTTTCAATCTTCACTGCTTGCTCCCATAGACCCCCCGATACTCCGGGGGGAGAAGCTCGGCGATGCGCCGCATAATAAGCTCGGTGTGGTCGGCCAGCTCGTCCTTGGTCAGCCTGCCGCCCGCCTTGGGCAGCGAGAAGGTTTTGCCGATATTGACCGTTATCTGGGGGCGGCGGAACAGCCATAGCCCCTTAAGCCTTTCCGTGCCGAAGATGCCTACGGGGAGGATGGGCACAGTCTGGCGGCTGGCGATGAGCGCCGAGCCGGGGAAAGCCCTCTGGAGTTGAGCCTTCGGGCTCCTCGTCGCCTCGGGGAACATCAGCAGCACCCGCCCCTCCGCCAGGACCTGCGCCGACTGGCGTATCGCCTTTCTGTCCAGCCTGCCTCTATGCACCGGGAAGGCACCCAGGCTGCTCAGGAAGTAGCCCAGAGGGGGGAACCGGAAGAGCTCTTCTTTAGCCATAAAGAAGACTTGCCGACCCAGGCTGACGCCGAGCAGGGGCGGGTCGTTGAAATTGAGGTGGTTGGACACCACCAGCACCGCGCCTTTAAGGGGGACATTCTCTCTGCCCCTGACCCGCCAGCAGCTAAAGAGCCTGAAAAACGCCCCGACAATGACCTTGCCGATAAGATAGAGCCAGAACAAATGATAACTCCGATAATATGTCAATCAATTATAACCCCCGATAGGGGCAAAGACAAACACCCTGGTTTTCCCTGCCCCACCTTGTTTAGCGAACGTCTTTCTGTCCCACCCAATACCCACCCTATAAGGGTAGTATCCCTTTTTATAACCCTCTTAAGATTATGGGGGCTTCCAAGGGGGCTTCGCCCCCTCTGGAAAAGACCTTTGTGGGCGGGCTGGTGTGGGAAAACAACCTGGTGGGTGGGGACAACCTCTTGATTAAAGCCGCTTTATGCTTCATAATAGCCAGATAGACATGAAAAAACTAACTATCGGTAAGCTGAGGGGCCTTCAGGAACTGGCTAATAACGACGGCGTCTTTAACATCTGCGCCATGGACCACCGCCGCTCGATGATGCGCATAATGGAGGGGGGACACGTCGTTGAGGGGAGCACCAGCTACGAGGAAATGTCCCAGCGCAAGCTGGAGCTTTGCACCCACCTCGCCCCCCACGCCAGCGCCGTATTGCTCGACCCCATATTTGGCGCCGCGCAGTCCATCAGTCACGGCGCCCTGCCCAAGAGCACCGGGCTGCTGGTCAGCCTGGAAGCCTCGGGCTATTCGGGACCATCGGAACTCCGCATGACCGAGCTGGAGGAGGGGTGGAACGTGGAGAAGATTAAGCGCATGGGCGCTTCAGCGGTCAAGTTCCTCATTTACTACCGCCCCGACCTGATTGAATTAGCCAACAAGCTGATGGAACTGGTGGAGGCGGTGGGGAGGGATTGTGAGCAGTACGACATCCCCCTCGTTGTCGAGCCTTTGAGCTACCCGCTGGGTGAGGAAGCCAAAAATCCGGCCCAGTTCGCCACCGCCAAGGAGCAACTGGTGCCCAAGACCGCCGGACATATCACCGCCCTGCCCGTTGATATGCTAAAGTCCGAGTTCCCCAGCGACCTGCGCTATAACCAGGACAAGGCTAAGCTCACCGAAATCTGCCGGAAACTGGACAAGGCGTCTCAGGTGCCCTGGGTGGTCTTGAGCGCGGGGGTGAGCTTCGACGTCTTCTGTCAGCAGGTTGAAATCGCCTGTGGGGCGGGGGCTTCGGGCTTCCTGGCGGGGCGGGCTATATGGCAGGAGGCGATGAACATCGAAGACCCCAAGGAAAGGGCCAAGATGCTGAAGACGGTGGGGGCTGACCGGTTAAAGAAGCTGACCGAGATTGCCGCCAAACACGCCGTGCCCTGGTATAAGAAACTGGGGCTCACTAGTGACAAGCTGGCCGAAACCGCCGAAGGATGGTACCAGCAATACTGATATGAATAACTCCCTAATTTCCACCATAACCCTTAACCCCAGCCTCGACCAGCACCTCACCGTGGACGGGCTGGTAGTGGACGGCCCTAACCGTTGGTCAAGGCTGCACCGCTACGCGGGGGGAAAGGGTATTGACGTCTCGCGGGCCATCTACGAGATGGGAGGCCGGACGATAGCCTACGGCTTCATCGGGGGAACGGTGGGGCGGGCGGTAGAGATATTCCTCGACGAGGAAGGGGTGCCCTTCAGCTTCACGCCAATCATGGGGGAGACCCGGACCAACTTTATTATCACCGACAGCAAGACCGGCCACCAGACCCGGATTGACGCCCCCGGTCCCCACATCACCAAGGACGAGTTCGCCCGCTTCCGACGTAAAATGCAGCGCGTCCGCCCCAGCCCCGACTTAATCGTGATGGGGGGCAGCGCCCCACCCGGTGTCCCCAATAATGTCTATTACTCCATAACCACGGAGGCTAAGAAATACGGGGTAAGGGCAATCCTGGACGCCGACGGCCAGTGGCTGGCCGAGGGGATAAAAGCCAAGCCCTACCTGATTAAACCCAACGTGCGGGAGGCGGCAGAGTTGCTCAAGAGGGAGCTGCCCGACGAAGCTGCTATCATCAAGGCGGCCCGCGACATCGTCGAGAAGGGAATTGAAATAGCCGTTATCTCGCGGGGAAAGGACGGCATTATCGCCGCCACCAAGGACACAGTGCTTAAGGTAACTCCGCCCGAGGTAAAGGTAAAAAGCGCCGTGGGCGCCGGCGATTGCACCATTGCCGGGCTTGCCCTTAAGCTGGCTGGTGAAGAGCCATTGACCAAGGCCTGCCGGCTGGCGGTAGCCCTGGGGACGGCCGCCGTTTTAACCCCAGGTACGGAGCTGGCCCGCCGAGAAGATGTGGAAGAGCTGCTGCCGCAGATTAAGGTGCAGAATATAACCAGGCAGCTGACCAAGACCATCTCCGCCGGCAAAAAAACCTAAATGCAGCCAAAGGCCAGCGGTTTGACTTCACCCACCCTTTTTGTTATGCTCTATTAAAATTGAATAGTAGTGGGGTGCCCGAGCGAGAGCGAGGGCTTAAATGGAAGGCAAGAGCGGTGCGAATCCGCCACAGTCCCGCCTGCTGTAATTGAGGCCAAGCCTCATAAGTCAGAACACCAGCCCCGGTTCCATTCGCCTCCGCGGAAAAGGGGGGCAGGTTATCCGAGATTAATCCCCTTGTCCAGCAGACGAGGGGATTTTTTTATAGAATAAGGGTCTATAGTTGAAACGTAGCAACAAGATATTGATTCTATCGCTGCTGGGGGTCTGCTTGATAGCCGCCCTGTTCATCGCCAGCGCCTTCGGCGCTGTGTCTATCTCCATACCCGATATCGGCAAGATGGTGCTCAATAGGACGGCTATCTTCGATTTTACTACCACCTGGACGGCCGCCCAGGAAACTATAATCTTCCAGATAAGGCTGCCCCGGGTAATCGGCGGGGCGCTGGTGGGGATGGCGCTGGCCACGGCGGGGGTGCTCTTCCAGGGGCTTTTGCGTAACCCCATGGCCGACCCCTATATCATCGGCACCTCGGCGGGGGCCGCGCTGGGGGCGACCATCGCCATGTTCCTGCCCGTAAGCCTGGCCTTTCTCGGTTTCGGGCTGGTACCGGTAGCCGCCTTCCTCGGCGCCATGGGCACGGTCTTCCTCGTCTATAACCTGGCGCGGGTGGGGGGCAAGACGCCCATTATCAGCATGCTGCTGGCGGGGGTAGTGGTCAGCTCGCTGATGGCGGCCATTATGGCGCTGCTGATAACGATAAGCGACCGCCTGCACCTGAGCCTGCACTCGGTCTATGCCTACCTGTTTGGGCACATCTCGGTAACGGGCTGGGAACAGCTGGCCGTTATCGCTCCGCTGATTATCGGCGGCGTTATCTTCGCCCGCTTCTTCGCCTTTCACCTCAACGCCATGTCGCTGGGGGAGGAGGGAGCGGCCTATGTCGGGGTGAACGTGGAGAGGGACAAGAGGGTTATCCTGGGCTTGGGCTCGTTACTCACCGCCGCCGCCGTTTCCATCAGCGGCCTGGTCGGCTTTGTCGGTCTGGTGGTGCCCCACGCCATGCGCTTAAGCTTCGGGCCCGACCACCGCCTGCTCCTGCCCGCGGCGGCGCTGGGCGGGGGCATCCTCGTTATTGTCGCCGACTTAGTCGCCCGCACCGTCATGTCTCCGGCCGAGATTCCGGTGGGGGTGATTACGGCTGTTATCGGCGCGCCCTTCTTCCTCTACCTGCTGCGGCGCACCAGGAAGGAGTACGCTTTCTGATGATTGGACTGGAGATTAACCAGGTTGATTTTTCTTACTTCGACGGGCTGGTTTTGGAGGACATCAACCTTTCCGTCAGGGCGGGGGAGATGGTGGGGTTGCTGGGGCCTAATGGCTCAGGCAAGACCACCCTGATTAAGCTCGTCAGCGGTATCTTAAAGCCCAAACGGGGGGAGGTCAGGCTGGACGGAGACTGTATAATCGACTTGAGCCGAAGGTTCATCGCCAGCAATGTGGCCGTGGTGCCGCAGCAGTTCCACATACCCTTCGCCTTTACCGCCAGCGAGGTGGTCATGCTGGGGCGGACTCCCTTCTTCAGAGCCCTGGCCGCGGAGAGCGAAGACGACCGCCAGGTGGTCGTTAGCTCTTTAGGGCTGGTGGGCATCGATGAGCTGGCCGAGCGCCGTTTCGATGAGCTGAGCGGCGGGGAGAGGCAGAAGGTTATTTTAGCTATGGCGCTGGCGCAGCAGCCCAAGCTGCTGCTGCTTGATGAGCCTACCGTGCACCTGGACATCGCCCACCAGATGGAGATACTGGAACTGGTGCGTGGGCTGAATATGGGGCGGGGGCTGACCGTCGTTGCCGCCATGCACGACCTCAACCAGGCGGCGCTTTACTTTGACAGGTTGATACTGCTCAAAGAGGGACGGGTCTGGGCCGACGGCACGCCACAGGAGGTCTTGACCGAGGCTTGTATCAGCGAGGTCTTTGCCGCTTCGGTTCGGGTCGAGGTGCACCCGCTGACGGGAGCGCCCCACATCGTGGTTATGCCTCACATAACGGCTAACAAGCCTTACTAACCACCATAGACAGAAAAGAGTCTAAAAGCTATAATCCCTGTAGCTATGAGTTCCGAGGTCAAACTCAGCGTACTCTTCACCGCCGAGCAGATAGCCGCCACCGTCAGGCGCCTGGCGGCTGAAATCAGGCGGGACTACCAGGATAAAAACCCAATCTTAATCGCCGTCCTCAAGGGCTCCTTCGTCTTTTTGGCCGACCTAATAAGAGAGCTGAACTTCCCCCTACAGATAGAGTTCGCCCAGCTCTCCAGCTATGGGCACGGCCGGGAGAGCGCCGGCAAGATTAAGGTGGTCAAGGACGTGGAGGGCGATATCAGGGGGCGGCATGTCCTGGTTATCGAGGACATCATCGACACCGGTCTTACCGCCCAGTTTTTCCTAAAGCATTTGCAAAAAAAGCAGCCCGCCTCGCTCAAGCTCTGCTCGCTCACGGACAAGCCCTCGCGGACGCAGGTAGAGATAAATATCGACTATCTGGGTCTGACCGTGCCCGACAAGTTCATCGTCGGCTACGGCATCGACTGGGACGAAAAATTCCGCTACCTGCCCGAAATCTGCGCCATCGAGGACGAGGCATGACACTTGCCCACCTGCTGTCGGTGGCCAAAGGGGAAACGCCCGCCGACCTGTTATTAGCCAACGCCAAGATAGTCAATGTCTTTACTGGTGAGATTGAGGACGGCAACATCGCTATCTGCGGGGACAGGATTGCCGGCATCGGCGACTACCAGGCCAAAGAGGTGGTGGATGTGGGGGGCAGGTACGTTGCCCCCGGTCTTATCAACGGGCACATCCACCCCGAAAGCTCCATGCTCGATATCGGGCAGTACGCCCGCGCCGTGGTGCCCCACGGCACCACTACATTGATTACCGATTTACACGAGATAGCCAACGTAGCCGGGGTGGCGGGGATAAAATATGTGCTGGAACGAGCCCGTCACCTGCCCTTCAACCTTTTTTTGATGGCGCCCTCCTGCGTGCCGGCAACCGACCTGGAGAGCTCGGGGGCGACACTCGGTCCTGAAGAAATCAGGCAGATTCTAAAGTGGCCAGAGTGCCTGGGGCTGGGGGAGGTCATGAACTTTCCCGGTGTCATCGGCGGCGACGAGGCGGTGCTAAAGAAAATTGAGTACGCCCGGGGCAAGATTATCGACGGACACGCCCCCGGACTTAGCGGAAAAGATTTAAGCGCCTACATCGCCGCTGGCATTTCCTCCGACCACGAATGTGTCTCGCTTGAAGAAGCTAGAGAGAAGCTGGCGCAGGGCATGTATATTATGATTCGGGAAGGCTCCTCGGAGAAAAACCTGGAGGCCCTGCTGCCCCTGGTCAACGACAAGAGCTGGCCGCGCTGTATGTTAGTCGTCGACGACCGCAGCGCCGCCGACCTGCTTAAAGATGGCGACATTGACGCCGTGGTGCGTAAAGCCATTAAGTTGGGGCTCGACCCGGTGCGCGCCATCCAACTGGCCACGATAAATACGGCGGGCTATTTCCGCAGGGAGGGGCTGGGGGGCATCGCCCCCGGTTATTTCGCCGACCTGATTGTGCTCGGAGACCTGAAAAAACTAGAGATTGACCTGGTCTTTTATAAGGGCAAAAAGGTGGCCGAAGAAGGCAAGCCCCTTTTCTCAACCCCCCAAACCACCGACAAAAGCCTGACCGACAGCGTCAAAATCAAGCCCTTCGATATAAACAGGCTAAAGCTAATGCCATCGGGAAAAGCCGAGCCCGTCATCGAGGTCGTGCCCGGGCAGATAATCACCAAGAAGCGGATGGAGAAAATAACGTCTATTCCCGCCATAGAAAAGGACATATTGAAAATGGTGGTAGTGGAGAGGCACAAGGCCACGGGGAATATCGGGGTGGGGCTGGTCAAGGGCTTCGGCCTGAAGCGGGGGGCGCTGGCTTCTTCCATTGCCCACGATTCTCACAATATCATCGCCGTCGGTACCAATGACGAAGATATATTCGCCGTCATAAAAGAGGTAGAACGATTGCGCGGTGGGCTGGTGGCGGCGGGGGGCGGTAAAGTCCTGGCCTCTTTAGCGCTGCCCGTGGCCGGATTGCTCTCCGACGAGCCGCTGGAGAATGTGGTCAGCAAGCTGGAGAATTTAGAGAAGACAGCCGCCGAGCTGGGGGCAAGGCTGCCCTCGCCCTTGGCTACCCTATCTTTTCTGGCGCTACCGGTGATACCCGAAATCAGGCTCACCGACCGGGGGGTGGTGGAGCTATAGTCACGGGCACGAGTCCTGCGTCACGGTGCAGTCGGGATAGATACCCCCAAAACTATAGCTGCCCATTATATCCTCAAGGTCCACCAGGTAAAGCTGCAGGTCTTCCAGGCTGGTGGGGCAGATATCGTTAACAGTGGCATAAGCCACGACGGCTGTTCTCAATAACCTTGCTTCCATCTGGCACAACTCTTCCTGACTGCGTCCGGTAAACCAGCCAAAGTTGGGCAAGATGATGAGCGCTAGTATCCCCAGAATAGCCAGCACCACCAATATCTCGAGCAGGGTGAAACCCCGCTCGCCGTGACGGACAGCCCTTAAAGCCCGTTTCTTTACCAACGCCCGCGCTCCTTCTAAATGCTGGCATCAAAAATCAACCCGGGACATTGGCTGATTCAGAGGGAAAAGCGGGTTCCTAGTAGTTTAGTAAATGGTTCAGTAGGGAAACCCGCTTGTAATCGGTCGCCGTTCGCGTCTTTACGACCGTCAACTCTACGGGGACATACCTTTCCTTGGTGACCTCGCCAAACTCTGTGACCTCGCGATATTTGGTAACTTCTACCTCACGGTATGACAGGTCGGGCTTTTGCGGAGCGCTAACGGAATAGCTAAAGGAATACAGCGTCTTTAAGGGTTCACCGTAATACGCGGTGATAGTTCTCGTGCTACCAGCCTCTATATACTTCGAGGCTGATATGGTAGCGTTCAGGTTATTATGTAATGTTATCAGGAATTCCACGGTGAAGTCGCCGCCTATGGTGTCCGTGTTCTCGATAGTAAGTTCGACAAGGCAGACTGGACTGCCGTCGAATTCAAAATAGTTGACACCCTGTCCGCTGACTACCTCATAGTCAATGGGAATATACTCAGAGCAGGGCTCCAGGTCACAGTAGATTTCGATGTCGGTATAGGGCTCCATGACGGTATATTCTTCCTCAACGGTATAGATTTCCTGGTCGTAGTAGGTCTCCGTTGTCAGGTAGCTTTCCTCAACCTCGTAAGGTACTCGCATGATAGGCACGAAGGAGAAAACGAGTAAAGCCACCACCACCACGGCTATGACTATAACCAACGCTTTCCCCTCAGCACTCAGATTCCCCCACTTTTTAACCAATTTCTGCCACATATCTTACCTCCGCAATATGATGATATGCTTATTAGCCAATGGGTGTCAAGAAGTACAATAGTGCTACGCAATGTGCTAAACTATTACTGACTCTTTATATGGGGAAGTGTCGGAATTGGCAGACGAGCATGATTTAGGACGCCAAAATGCCAATTCAAATGTTAAGCAACTCCTATATAAATTCTTAAAATCTAGAAGACAAGGCATATCTCCCCACACAATAGCATACTACCGACGATGCATCAAACGCCTAATAGAGAATCACGCCCTCACACCTGATGGTACAAATAAATTCCTCACGAACCTAAACTGCAATACCGGGGGTAAGCTCTCTTATTATAGAGCTATACGAGCATTTTGCAACTGGCTGGTAAGAAATGAATACCTAAAAGATAGCCCGCTTAAAAAGGTAGACGCTCCTAGACCACCTAAACCAATATTGCCTAGTTTAACCACTGAGCAAGTCCGGTATCTTATAGGC
>DAOULR010000026.1:0-107416 GCA_034419075.1 Dehalococcoidales bacterium
GGTGCACCAGGTGTAAGCTTTGTGAGTTATGGTGCCCAGACTACGCTATTGAAGTAGAGGCATCCGAAGATGCGAACTGAAAAAGAAGTGAGATTGATGCAGGGAAATGAAGCTTGCGCTGAGGGGGCTATCGCTGCTGGAGTTAGGTTCTTTGCTGGTTATCCCATTACTCCCGCCAATGAGATTGCCAATATTATGTCCCGCAGACTTCCCGAAGTAGGAGGGAAGTTTATCCAGATGGAGGATGAGATAGGTAGTTTGGGAGCGGTGGTCGGAGCCTCACTTACCGGAGTTAAGGCTATGGATGCAACTAGCGGGCCTGGTTTCTCCCTTAAGATGGAAAATGTGGGGCTAGCTTGCATGGCAGAAGTGCCCTTAGTGCTGGTTGATGTTCAGAGGGTGGGTCCATCCATAGGTATGGCTACTTCTCCAGCTCAAGGAGATGTTATGCAAGCCAGATATGGCTCACACGGGGATTACGCGCTCATTGTTCTATCTCCTTCCTCAGTTCAGGAAATGTTCGATTTGACCATCAAATCAGTGGACCTTTCAGAAAGATTTAGAGTCCCCGTTATTTTCTTAACCGACCAAGTGGTGGGGCATATGAGGGAGAAGGTGGAACTTCCTCCATATGAGGAAGTTAAAACCTCTCATCGGCCAGAGCCTACCGTTCCTCCTCCGAAATATCTTCCTTATCAAGGCGATGAGAAGGGAGTTCCGCCCATGGCTAAATTCGGTACCCCCTATCATTGGTACGCAAACACTAGCTCCCATAACGAGGACAGCTTTCAGGCTACTAGTAATTATGCCGTTTCTCGAAATCTTATTGAACGGCTTACCAATAAGATCGAAAGGAATAAAAGGGAAATAACAGAAGTAAGAGGAGAATTTCTAGACGACGCTGAAATAGTGGTTCTAGCTTATGGTTGTACAGCTAGACCTGCTAGAGGAGCGGTGCTAAAAGCTAGAAAAGAGAAAATAAAAGCAGGTTTTTTAAGGCCGATAGTGTTGTGGCCGGTGCCTGAGGAAGAAATAAGGAAGGCTGCAGACACGGCAAGAGCAATAATCGTTCCCGAGATGAACATGGGGCAATATGTTCACCCCGTACGTGAGGCCTGCTATGGAGGAAGGGCTGAGGTTTTTCCCCTTCCCAAGGTAGGCGGAGAGCCCTTTTCCTCGGCGGAAATTCTGGAAGCGATAAGGGAGGTGGAAGCGAATGCTTAAAGAAGCCCCCCTTTCTCAAATAGTAAACAAATACTTTTATACCCACCAATTTCCGACTATGTGGTGCCCGGGGTGCGGCAATGGCACCGTAGCTATGGCTATGGTGAGAGCTATAGATAGATTGGGGCTCGATTTTGACAAAGTCATTCATGTCGCTGGTATTGGATGTGCTTGTGTGGCTCACTGGTATACCACCTTCACTGCGTTACAAACTGCTCACGGTCGAGCCCTTGCCAGTGCCACCGGCATAAAGCTAGCAAATCCAGAACTGGCGGTAGTTGTCACTTTGGGAGATGGGGACTGTGCTGCTATAGGTGGCAACCATCTAATTCACGCCTGCCGGCGTAACATAGACTTAACAGCCATAGTTTACAATAACTTTAACTATGGCATGACAGGAGGGCAAATTGGTCCTACTACCCCCCTAGAAGCTATAGCCTCTACCGCTCCCGAGGGTAATCTAGAACCCCCCTTTGACCTCTGCAAACTAGCTGAAGCCGCTGGAGCTACCTATGTAGCTAGAGGTGCAGTCTATTACGTGAGGGAACTGATAAGTTTGATTGAGCGGGGTATAAAACACAAAGGTTTTTCCTTTATAGATGTTTTTACTCCTTGTCCCACCGTTTTTGGCCGCAGGAATAAACTGGGCACCCCGGGGCAGATGTTTAAAGCTCAGAAGGATTTATTCGTCCCCATCAAGAAAGCTACAGAACTCTCAGCTGATGAATTACAGGGAAAGTGGGCAAGAGGGGTTCTGGTAGAGAAAGAGTCTCCAGAGTTTACCGAAGAATATGAGAAACTTATAGCTCGAGTGCAAAAGAGGAGCGATTAAGTGGAAGGACTGCTTGAGATTCTGTTGGCTGGTTCTGGAGGACAGGGGCTGGGTCTGGCAGGAGTCATTTTAGCCAAGTCTTTTGCTGAGGAAGAAGGCAAAAATGTGGTAGAGACCGAGGCCTATGGGATATCTATGAGGGGAGGGCATAGTCGTTCCGAAGTCTTGGTGAGCGACGGAGAGGTCGATGACCTTAAGGTGACGGAACCTGACATACTTCTAGCTATGTCCCAAGAGGCAGCAGACTTCTTTATCCCCAAGGTCAAGGAAAGTGGAAGTATATTTTTGGACTCTACCTTTGTAGGGAATATCCCCAAAACCAAGGCCAAGGTTTTCCCCCTAGCTTTCACTGAAGAGGCTAGGGGTCTAGGGAGGGAAGCCATAGCCAATGTCATAGCTCTAGGAGCTATTGTTTCCATTTCCTTGGTGATATCTAGAGACTCTTTAGAGAACACGTTAAAAACGACATTTGCTTCACCGGCGAGGGAAATGAATTTGAAGGCCTTAGATAAGGGCTATGAGCTGGGGGGAAAGCAGAAGTTAGGAGCAAAACGTGGCAAAAAAACAGCAGGAAATCCATGAGACAGAAAGGATTCCTTGGAAAGCGGTAGAGGGGTATCCAGGGGTATACGAGAAGATTCTTAACGAAGACCCGGAGACAGGAAGTGTTACTCGTCTCTTAAGGTATGAGCCGGGCACAATATTCAATGAAACTCTAAAACATGATTTTTATGAGGAGATTTACGTTCTTTCAGGAACACTGATAGATAAGGGAAAGAATTTGACTCTAAAAGCAGGATACTATGGCTATCGCCATCCCGGCATGGTACACGGACCTTATAGCTCCCCCGACGGGATGATGACTCTTGAACTCAGGAACTACGAAAAATGATTTTCTCTGATAAAGAATGCCTATGAAGGTTTTAAATCTTACACTGAATAAAAAGGGTAGCATATGGCCGCTCAGTTTCTCGGTGAGACGCATGGTGAATGCCGGCTTCGTAGGTAGAGACCGGGAGGCCGCTAGGAAACACATAGAGGAACTTAAAAAAGAGGGCATCATTGTTCCCGAGGAAATTCCTGCTCTTTACCCTGTAGCGTCTTACTTAATAACAACTGATGACATTTTGGAGGTTGTGGATGAATCCACCTCTGGGGAGGCTGAGTTTGTCCTCTTATTAAAGGAGGGGAAAATATATGTGGGAGCAGGCAGTGACCACACGGATAGAAATTTAGAGGCTACAAGCATCATCAAGTCCAAGCAGATTTGTCCCAATGTGATCTCTTCAATAGTCTGGCCTTATGAGGAAGTTAAGGAAGTCTGGGACGAGCTTGTTCTGAGAAGTTGGGTAGAAAAGGGTGGCCAGAGGATACTTTACCAGCAGGCAAAGTTGGCGTCCATTATGAGTGTGGATGATATCATCTCTTTTGTCAGGAGTCAGGTAGTAGATGGAAACCTGGAAGGCACAGTCATCTACTCAGGGACCGTCGCCGCTTTGAATGATAAAATAATCTACGGGGACAGTTTTGAGGTGGAATTGCATAACCCCCAGACAAATGATTCTTTATGGTGTAGATACAGGGTTGAGCTTCTGGATTACTTGGACTAAGTCTTTGTAAAAAGAGGTACAGAGACAAAAGATGGCTGATTTGAGAGTAAATTTCTTGGGCGTGGAGTTTAAGAACCCGGTGCTGGCTTCCTCGGCTGAGCCCACCGCTGACCTGAGAAATATGCAGAGGGTGATAGAAAGTGGGGCCGGGGGATTGGTGGCCAAGACATTCACTGACTCTGAATCTATGAGGAGGTTAAGCACTCAAACAAGATCGAGATTCTTAGATGAGAGGCACCAGGTCTGTCACGGAACCATCCCGCACCTATTTACTCTATACGGTAGAACTGGGCTGCAGGACAAGGAGACTGGGGTCTGGCTCAAAGAGGTGGAACAAGCTAGAAAGATAGGCGATAAAGAGGGTTGTGTGGTGATTGGTAGCATTGCCTCCACTGAGGTAGAGGGCTGGGTGAAATTAGCCAAGATGATGGAGCAGACCGGGGTTAAGATGATTGAGTTGAACTTTGGGTGTCCGCATCCTGCTCAAATGGAAGAAACTAAAACCGGGATGCTGGTGGGTCAGGATAAGGAATTGGCCTCAGAGATTGTTAGAGCAGTTACAGAAAATGTTCCTATTCCCGTAGTAGTTAAGCTCACTCCTCAGGTTGCTGATATGGTAGAGATAGCTAGGGCAGTAAAGGAGGCTGGAGCCTCGGCAGTCACCGTAATGAACCGCTTTATGGGGTTCTGTGTGGATGTAGAAAAAGCCGAGCCTTACATTTATGGCTTAGCAGGGGTAGGCGGACCCTGGGCAAAGCCTCTGACTCTAAGGTGGGTCTATCTAATCTATAAAGATTTGGGCATTCCCATAAGCGGTTCAAATGGCTCCTACGATGCTCAGGATGTAGCTGAGTTTATGATGGCTGGGGCCAGTGTTGTCCAGATGTGTTCGGTGATTATGGCTGAGGGCTATGGATGGTTGACTAAGACTATAAGGGGACTGAACGAGTTTTTGGATAGAAAAGGGTATAAGACCGCTGGGGAAATCATTGGCCTGGCAGCGAAAAGGGCTCTTACCTATGCTGAAATGGGGGAATTATGCAAAGAAACAGCCGAGGTCAATGCAGAACTGTGTACCTTGTGTAAGAAATGCGTAGAAACTTGCTTTTACAATGCTCTTAGGGTTGATGCTGGTAGGTTAGTGGTGGACGGATGCCGAGGATGTGGGATTTGTACATGTGTCTGCCCCGAAGGTGCTATTTCTCTGCAGGGTACCCAAGTTAACTCAAATAACGGGAGACAGTGCCATTACCTGTCTCGGTATCAATGAGATTGAAGGAGATTGGAGATTGAGATTATAGCGCAGTAAGTGATTTTTAGACTAGATTAGGGGCAAGACGGAGCTCCTCGAATAACAAGGAGGCGGATAGTCAATCGCAAGTCAATACTACAGAGAAATTTATTGTAAAAACACCTTTAGAGAGAACCTGGAAACTTTTGAGTGACAGGGGTATATGCTGCTTCTTAACCCGCCGTGATATAATCGGATCAGCAGATTATGCCAAACTGTTTCAGTGTGTGAACGGCATTGAGCTTACCAAACAAGATATATGGACGGTAGGAGAGAGGATATTTAATCTGGAAAGACTTTCTAACTAGAGGGAGAGATTTTCCCGCCAGGATGATACCCTAAAGGTAGATTAATCGAAAGGGAGGAGGCAAAAAATGCAGGAGGTCGAAAGAAGCGAGCTAGGTAATATTTCTCGCCTTCCATTGACGGGCCAGGCTTACGAGATTATAAAAGAAGCCATAGTATCTCTAAGACTTAAGCCTGGAAGTAGGCTGAAAGAATCGATGTTAGCCGAGGAACTTGGAATTAGTACGACTCCAATAAAAGTTGCTCTGGCTCAGCTTGAGCGGGAAGGTCTCGTCAAAGTTACTCGTTTTAAGGGAGCTTCCGTGGCCGAAATTAATGACCGCGATGTGGAAGAGATATTTGAACTCAGGGAGTTTTTGGAAGGGGCGGCTGTCAAAAGGGCTGCTACTACTTTTACTTCGGAGGACTTAGAGAAAGGGGAAGTCTTATTACGAAAAATGAGTGGAGCGTACAACGCCGGTGACATGGGCTTGTATACCCAAGCCTCCCGAGATTTTCACGACCTTTTCATCGAGAAGTTGAGGAATCAAAGAATGGTGAGCGTGTTTAAAAACTTTGATGACCACCTAGAAAGGGTAAGGTTAACCGCAATCCGTACCCCGGAGAACATCCCTCTATTTATTGAAGATTACTCAGAGTTACTCGAAGCGGTGAAGGCGAAAAATCCTGGGAAGGCGGAGAAGGCTTTAGTAAGCCATCTAAAAAGGGTGAAGAATTCTTTTTACAAAGCGAAGGACAAAAAAGAGGCTAACCTGTGATATTTAAAGGGGAGAATCCCAGAACAGTGAGAGTAGCAGTAGCTCAAGTGAAAGCTTCCTATTTCGCTAAAAGAGAAAACGAAGAAAAGATACTATCTTTAGCCGAAAAAGCGACGCAGCAAAAGGTGGATCTGCTACTCTTTCCCGAGGGGGTGAATCTTGGCTATTTCATACTGGACCAGTCTAAGAGTAAAGATGAAGCTCTCTCCCTAGCATTAGAATTGACTCCTGATTTTTCTTCTCCCTGGGTGGAAGCATTAAAGAACAAGGCTGGTCAGGGGATTTATATTGCTTGTGGGGGCTTTTTCAAAATTGAGGGGAATAAACTAGTAAATGCTCTTCTACTCTTTTCGCCCAAAGGAGAAATTTCCGCCTACTATAAAACTCACCTTTACCACTTGAAAGAAACTAGAGAAGAGGATTTTGTAATAAAGGGAGACAAATTAAAAGTAGTAGATACTGACCTAGGTAAAATTGGCCTTAGCATATGTTATGACCTGAATTTTCCCGAAGTAACTAGAGTTCTGGCGTTAAATGGTGCGCAAATTATACTTCTCGCTGCTGCCTGGCCTAAAATGGCCGGGGCCACCTGGGATATTCTCCTGCCTACCAGAGCTTTGGAAAACGAAGTATACCTACTAGCCTCAGGTCAGACTGGCGAGGAATATTATGGATATAGCAAGATAATAGATTATGAGGGGAATATACTTGCTGAATGTGAAAAGGACGAAGGCTTGAAGATAGCAGAAATCGACCTTGCCAGACAAGAGAAGTGGAGAAAGATAGTGACTTTTCTTGAGGATAGAAGACCAGAGCTTTACGGGATGAGAGTTTAAAAAGGGCTACTTAAAAAGTCAGTTTAGAGTTTAAGATCATTAAATAATTCATGGTAAGGCGGGCTCTGCCAGGAAAAATTGAGGTACCAGGGGTTTTCAAATCTTTTCCCCAACTGGTTTAAGTTTTATTACCTTCCCCTCCCGTGTGGGTAGCCTCAGCTGTAATCGGGCAAGTGGCATCCCGCCTTCCCGATTCGTAAGGCGATATTAATATGCAAAAGACTGCGGAAAACTATAAAGTAAACAAAGTCTCAACAGCTGAAATAGGACTACTAATCCACGAGAGAAACAAGGGTAAGAGTCTCAGGCAGCTGGGGCAGATGTTTGGCTTAAGCCATGAGCGGGTGAGGCAGATTTTGGCTAAACACAACCCATCACTGGTTACATTCTTAGTTGAAAGTAAGGTTGCGATTAAGCTGGGATACCCAGTCTCGTGGCTTAAAAAGTTAAGGAAAGAGGGCATTATCAGCCCGATAAAGCCCGGTGGTCGCTGGCTTTATTCGGAGGAACAGGTTAGACAAATCATATCACTTATTGCCGAGATGAGAAGGTGCGAGCGATGCGGTGGGCCGTGCCCAAAAGGATACCGGAGGTTCTGTAGAGAGTGTAGTCAGTATAGGAAAAAGAACAACTACAGAAGCTTTAGTCCCGAAGAGAAGGCTAAGCATCGAGAACAAAGTTTAGCCTGGCGGAAGGCAAATCCAGAGAAATGGAAACAGATATCGTCTAGAGCACAAAGGAAATACCGTGGAAAGCGAGAGCTATTTGAATACTAAAAATCCTTTAATATATAAGGTTATAATAGCTTAAAGTGTTCAACTCTACACAATAGAGGCTTTTGTGCAGATAACAAGACAAAAAAAGAGGGCCGAGAATTTCTCTCGACCCTCTTAATTAACCATCAAAGCAGCCTCAGATTATCGACTGCTGACTTCCATACTCCATAGCCCTGCGCTCCTCCTCCAACGCTTCCTTGGGTATGAGGTTGCGGATACGCTCAACGAAGCTCTTCATGTAGGTGTTGAAGTTTTCAACCTTAGAAGTCATCGTGACAGTAGGCTGGTCAATATACCCCGGCAGGTTAGGTATCCGTCTTAGCTCTTCCGCTTTCTCACGCATCCGCCACAAGGTTGGTCTTATAGAGTTCATAAGCTCCTCAATCTCGTCCACTTCCTCGCTAACCTTGATTGTGCTCCACCTGATAGGCATAGTTTCACCTCCTCTCTAATCGTTTCTTTGCCCTGGCTTCGGAGAGGTAATCGGGACACTTCTCAGAGCACCGGTGGGTGTGCCCTTTGAGGCAACCTCTATAGAGCCAGTAGCACTTGCGCCTGTTGGTACGTCGGTAATTCATATCCTCCTTCCCGCCACAAAAAGAAGGGGTATCACTCCCACGCTTGGGGAGCGAATACCCCCTTAAAAAAGCAAAAAAGCGGGGGCTCCCCCGCCTTCTTGCGTGGCTCTTTTGTTTGGGCTGTAAGCGTTCTATTTGGCTGATACTGGCTGCTTGGCTCGTTTAGGCTTTGCTTTAGGCTTCTCGGCTACTGGCTCGGTAGCCTCTGGCTGGCTCTCGCCTGGCTTGGTGGTAGCCTCGGCTTTGGCTTGTTCGGCTTTCGCCTTTGCCTCTGCCTGCGCCTCTGGCGTCAGCATTGGCATCACCACCAGTTGATAGTCGTCAACGGTAAAGAGTAGTGGCGATACGCCGTTGGTGAGCTTAAGCTCCACCATACCCCCGCAAGCCTTAAGGGCATCGGCAAGGTATTTGCCGTCCACCCTTATCCTGACCGTCTCGCCAAGAGTGTCGGCTTGTAATTCGGCTTGACCCTTATCGTCGGGGTTAGCCATAACGAGCTTGCCTTCGCCAGCGGTGAGGTCTATCGGGTAGGCTTTGCTGTCGGATATGGCTTTGAGCGAGCTGACCGCCTTGATTGCCTCTACCGTATCAAAGTGGGCGAAGGTGCTAAACTCGGTAGGGATTAGCTTCTCGTAGTCGGGGAAGCTACCCTCAAGGCTAGCCCATTTGTAGCGGATTAGCTCGGTGTCTATGGTGAGTGTCTTGATGTCCTCCCCTTCAAAGCTGACCCTTGCCCGCTTGGCTCTTCGCAGGGCATTGGCTATACCCTGAAGCTCATCACGATTAATCAGGGCTTGCCCTTCTCCATCCTCGTAGTCAAGGCTTGTTACCGCCAGCCTGAAACCGTCGGCGCTGACCAGAGTCAATTTACCGTCTTTAGCCACCAAGCTGATACAGGTTAAAACAGGTCTGTCGTTATCGGTGGCGGTAAACGGCAATACCCTTGACAGCGCCTCTGATAGCTCTAGGCTGCCGATGTTGGGCTTGACCGAGTTATTAGGGCTTACCCTGACCTCGCAGAGGCTCATCGGCGTCTTATCGCCAATCCACTCGCTCTCGGCTAGGTAGCTGGTGTTGGCTCCGCAGATTACCTTAAGCCTCTTGTGTCCGTTAGCCTGCGACCCGCTAGCACTACCGTTGGACGGTATCACCTTGACGATGTTGCTACCGCCCAGAGCCTTGAGATAACCGAGAAAGCCCTTACGCCCGATGGTCAAGTCCATCAGCATTACCCTTTCGGCTAATGCCCTTGATAGGGCGTTTACCAGCACAGCCTTGTGGGCGACAAAGCCTTCGCCTGAACGCTTGCCCACGATATTAAGTTGTTCCAGTTTAATCACCCCTTTTGGCTATCCGATAGTGGGCAGAGCTATCGGCTTCGCCTAGTAGTAAGCTACCGTCTAGCTGCGATCCGCTAGCCTAAACGGTGCTTCCACTATATACAGGGCATTGGGAAGGGCGTTTTGTGAGGTCTAAAACAGTCCTTTTTGCTCTCTTTGCCTAAATCGCCTTAAGTAATCTCTATCCTTATCGTCTAATGGTATCCCCTTGAGCCTCTTACCTGCTATCACTATCAGCCTCATCGGGCAACCGAGTAAAAAGGTTCTGGCATCAAGCCAAGCGTCAAGGTCAATTGCCTTGTCATCGGCTACAGTGTCTATTAGCTCGGTAGTGTTACCGCTACCATCGCATATATCGGTATTGAGGCTCAAGATGGTCAGCAGCCTCTTTTGCTGTCGCCAATACTTCTGGCACTCGTATGAGGCTACTCGCAGCATAGCTACCTCGGATAGCTGACCGCCGCCGTTGTTGTCTAGCCTTAATTGAGCTTGGGCAAGGCTCAATATAATGTTATGGTTTAAGTCCTCTCTATCCTGATACTTTGCCTTACGTTGATACCGGTTAGCTACGGTGATATACTTGCCATAGTCTAGCATTGTGGACACGCTCCCTTTGTTAGATTTGCCCTAGCTCGGCTAACTACTGGCTAGGGCATATTATTTGCCCGATAGACTTGGGCAAGCGCTCAGATTTGGCTTTGAGCTATTCGTTTGTTAAGGTGCGGTTTGTTTTTCCATTTTCATCATCCAACAAAAGGAACTATTGTTGGATAAACTGAATACGAATTAGCTTTGGTTGATATAAGTATGCTTTACAAAAGAGCCTTTAGAAAAGAAAAGGAAGTAATTACTTTTTAGTCAAAGCCAAGAGTGGCAAAATAGCTCGCAGTTTGGGTTAAACCTGTATTCCTATCAAACAGAGCAATTCAGTGGGCTTTAGCAAAGCGGCAAGCGGTCTGTCCCTATTCACTCTGGCGCCAGCGAGACGCTGATAGCCGCCCTTATGCGCCTTGCCCTGTCTCTTACTTCTACCTTTGCGCCGGAAGGTCTCAGAAAGGCATGATGGCTAAAATTATATTTATGATGAGTATGATGAATATGACGTCTATGAAGTATATGAAGTAGGGAATGAAGGTATTACCCTAATGGTAGTGGTAATTGAGAGATGGTAGCAGGATAACTAAATATGACTGATAGACTTCATCAAGGAATATCCTGGTTACTCGTAGCAGGTCATACTAAAAAGTGGGACTTCCCCGCTTGCTTCCAATGCTTGGCAACTGTGCTCTTTCTTGAAAAACGATGGCACTACAGAGAGCAAGAATAGCGGGGCAATAATATAACCGGGTTCACAATCACGGAGCGGAAAGAACGGTAAGACTTGCTACGCTACTTTCCTTGGTCTTGCGTTCTACCGGCGGCTGTAGGCTTGCTTGAGGAACCAAGCATTGCCTCAAGGACACTATCGTCCGCGTATAGATTCCCTAATATACCACAATTAGGGCAGGAGAAATTTCGTATGTAACTTTCAGGTTCTTTATTGGCGATGAACTTCAACCCGCACTTACTGCAACGGTAGCACTTAAGGTAATCGCCTAAGACGGTGGTAACGAACAGATACCTGAGTCTGTCAGTCTGGTCGTAAAAATCCCAGGTTTTTTCACCTAGTATTATAATATAACTGGCTAGGTCTCTAATGCTTTTCCTGTCTGAGGGTGATGTTTTTAGCATAGCTACAAAACCCTCGAAAATAGCGTACTGTAGCATGAACTGCCTGATACTGTTCACATATTCATTGGAACCCTGTTCGTATTTCCGGAAAGCCTCCTTTAGGTCAGCAAGGTTTTGTTTGTACTCATTGATATGATTGTCCAGGCGCTTGATTTCACCAAGTCGGTTGGCTCTTTTCCCGGTTAGGGCCGACACATCGGCTTCCAATGCCTTCTTTTGTGTTTTGAGTGTGTCTACCGCCTTTTCCAGTGAGCCAAACTCCTCGAGGGCCTGCTTAAGTTTAGCGCCATCAACCTTAGGAGCCGCCATGGCTATACTCCTTTGCTAGCCTCAAGAATGTCGGTATATCTAATCCCTGCTTGCCTAAGTCAGCCTTTAATTTGGCGACTTCTTCGACCTCTTCAATTTTGACGTTTAGCCCCTTCCTTTTATCCTCAAAATCCCGTTGCAGTTTGGCCTGTTTAGCTTTGGTATCTTTCTGAAGCTGTGCTAAGTGCGCTTCAACTTTAGCCAACTCCCGGGTTCCCTTAGCTACAAGGTCATTAAGAGACCTGAGCTCGGATTGTACTTCTTCCAGCCTATTTTCTGCAGCCGGCAATTCTAACGACACTCTCTCGAATCTGGATACCACTTCCTCATAGCTCATCTTGCCCTCGGCCTCAATTCTGCTGAGTTTCAGAGCAGCACGAATGAAACCGGGGTCATCTATCTCTTTGCACAGCTTTACTAGCGAGGTATGTTGCTCAGGCTTTATCCCCAGCCTGACAAACGTGTTAATTATCTTCAGGCCCTGGTTAGCTTCCTCCACAGTAAGATTGTTCTTGGATAGTTCTACTGAAAGACTCCTGAGCGTATTGACTTCGTTAAACACCCCAAACTCCTTTCCGGCAGCCAATAGGCCAATTTTTACAGCTCTCTGCTTTAATCTGGATGAATAAATAGAGACCGTGCTTTGGTCCACTACTGCCTTCTTGGCAATTTGACACTGTGGCATTCCTGAGAAATAGTTCCTCAATATTCTTGATGCCTTTTGCGGTGAAAGTCTTACCGTCATGTCACATACCCGTGGCACCTAGTTCAATCAGCGAAACTCAGGATGGGCTGTTCTTACCGGATCTTGCCAGGCGGCTTCCTCAGATACTCCCCTGTCTGTCAATTGGTAGAATTTTTTGTCGGCAAGAAAGTCGTAAGCCGCTGGCTCTGTCTTACCTGTAGGCTCTATCAGCCCCAGCAACTTAAACCAGTGCCAGTACTTGGCAAACGAGTTGTAAGTGCATCCCCGGATAGGGCTTTCCCCGCTTTCAACACGGACTTGGTTTATACGCCGAAGATTCTCTTGGAGCGCATTAAAGACGTCGGCACAGGAGGTTACTGGATGCTGCGTCAGATAGTTCTTGGCGAAGACGCCAGGTCTATGCTCCGATCCGGCTCGGCCCCAAGGTACAGCTATGCCCGAACTATTCCTCATCATCTCCCCATACTCTGTCATAATCCTGGTGAAGGTCCTTTAGTGAATGCTGCGGATAGACTAAAGTCGTAGCTACTTGATACCCAAGAATCTTTTGCAGCCGGTCTATACTCATGCCATGTTTAATGCAGTGGATACTGAAACTATGCCGAAGTAGATGGGGGTGAAACTTCGTATGCTTAGAAACTGCCGGGTGGCCTATCTTTGTTATTCCTGTCCTGCTCCCTAGCTTCCAGAATATTTGATTAACTCGCTGTCTGGTAATAGGGAACAAAAGGTCACCCTTATAAGGAAACTGCTTTCTCCATTCAAGATATTCCTCGACCATCTCCAAGCTATCCCGGTCAATGGGAACCACCCTTCGCCATTCAATTGGCTCGCCGTTTTCCCTTCTCATCTTCTTGACTCTGATAACAATAGCTCTGTTCTCAAAGTCGATATCCTGAATGCGTATGCCGATTGACTCGCTGACCTTCATACCGGTTCGCCAAGGGATACGCACAAGCAGGGCATCCCTGGGATTGGTAGCAGCTTGAATAAGCCTCGCTATCTGTTGGGGCTCAAGGTATCCCTTTAGGTTACGGGTTACTTGTGTCATTTTATAAACCTTATCTTTTACTTTACCTGCCACTGGTGTTTTGTCTCAAAACATCGAAGCCCCTAGTCTAGTTCGCTAGGGGCTTTTTGCATTTTTAGGCATGATTTCCTTCACATCCCCCTTGGCTAGCATCTTTGGCAGGAGTCTGATTTTGTGACGCCTCCTTTTTATTTATTAGTAGCCGCGACCATAGCTTTCGCCAAAGTGGCGATGGTCCACCAGTAGCTAGTCGCCAGTTGGTCTTGACTGTGATTTTCTTATCTCTGAAGTTCATTCTGCTCTTGTTGTATACGCAGTGCGATGTCATCAAGAATAATTCTAAGGCTCTTCTCAACATCGCTCAGCGATGTTCCTGGCTTGATTAAGGTGAATGTCAAGGCATTCGTGAGACCCTCAACTTCGCCGGTAAACCCTTCCTTGCGAATCTCTTTGGGGAAATAAGTCATACCCGTGTGCTTATCTACTTTGATTGTAAATTTTGCCATCCTTAAAAAACCTATAATTTTCTATGCTATACGTTTATAATACAAGAAGGATAGGTAGCTGTAATGACGCAATAGAAACGGCTATTGTGCAACAAAACTAGATAGAATATCTGCTATGGAATACGATGCAAACTTAGAAAAACTAAGAAACCCCGAGCTAGGTATAATAGACCTTACAGGCTCGAATGTGCAGCAACTGAAGGATAAAAAGGCGAAGAGAACATTGGAGCCATTGTTACAACGAGTGCTTCCAAGACGCCGAAAGGGAATAGAGCATTCATCCTACTATAGAGCACTACGTGTTAAATTCTTACCCAAGAACCCTTACTTTGAGAAAGATGTCGTCGACCTTCGTATGTTGTTCCACATTCCAGAGGGACAAATAACGGATGTTAACCTTACACAGTTCCCTAATAGGAAAGAGCCCTGGGATAAGGAGGCTGTATTAAACTGGAGGCAGGTTGCGGGCTGCTGGCTACAAATACACCAATGCACTGCTATGAAAACACAGCTAGACCCGGGGCTACCGCCGCTCCCACAATGGTTAATAGATTCTGCGAGTACCATGCTAGAACTCGGGAAAAATGTACCTGTGAACTGGCTTCAGAAAGAGCCAAATATACCTGACCTCTATAGTAAAAGGTTTGACTTGAGAGTTCCTATAGACTGGTGCGTTACAAGATTGATTGAACAATATCGGCTTCCGTGGCAATGTGACGGTAACCTGCGACTCTTTATCCTAACCCAGAACCACAAATATCTTGAGAGCATATCACCCTTTGATGTTATAATGGAGCCAATACAAGCCCCAATCGGCCAAGCATACAGGGTAACTATTAACTGGGTTGATGAATATATGACGAGGAAAGAATGGGATGAGATATATAAAACGAGTATTCAGTCGCGGCAAAACTCGTTGTGGGAGAAAAGGGGTGACCTTCCACACTCAAAGCAGGTAGAGTGGGACAACCTAACAAAGCCGTGGTTAATTGATGCCTACCACTTAATAGTACAAAAAAGATTGTCAGGAGAGAAAATTACTATTCATCATGCCTTACAGCTTTTGTCCAGGGAGGGAAAGTGGTCATCTAGTGGCGAAGAGGAAGTCGAAGTTTATCGAGCTATAAAAAAATTGGACCTTCTGTGTAAACCCAATGATTAGGTCTAAAAAGCCTTTGTTTGTGTTGCATTCGCTCTAGTAGCCTCAGCTTGCATGATAATATGCCCTAGCTAAAACCAGTATCCTGAAGGGGAAGCTATTGTTTCTTTTGTATCCTGAACATCTTGGCGTAGTGGATTCAGTATTCTTCCTCACCCGGCCGTATCGCTCCCTCTGTGTTTACGCTATTGCCTTAAACCTAGCTCAAAGGGGAAAGCATTGGTTGCATTGCATCCACTCCACCAGCGTTGGATAGATACAATACCTTGCACGCTCACGAGTTCATGGTGTAGTTTAGACTACGAGTCCCGTTACTTCATCAAAGCTAAGGAAAACGGAATGCTTCTGTTCGATTTGTGTCCCAACAATGACCATCGTGGGGCTGCCCGACGCCGCCGTCCAAGAGGCCAAGGAGCGCGTTCGCGCCGCCATCAGGAACTCGGGGTGCACCTTCCCCACCCGCCGCATCGTGGTCAACCTGGCCCCCGCCTATCTCAAGAAGGCCGGCCCCGCCTACGACCTGCCCATCGCCGTGGGTATTCTGCTCAGCTCGGAGCAGATCTCGGCCGATGTCTCCCAGACCGTAATCCTCGGCGAATTGTCGCTGGACGGAAGTCTGCGCCACACCAACGGCATCCTGCCCATGGTGGCCCTGGCCCAACAGGAGAAGATTGGTACCGTTATCGTGCCCGAAATGGACGCCAGAGAGGCGTCGATAATAGAGGGCACCGAAATCATCCCCGTTACCTCTTTAGCCCAGCTGGTCAGCTACTTTCGAGGGGATATAGCCGCCCCCGAATTCGATAAAGCCACCGCCGAAGAGTTCAACCCCACCACCCTGCCCCACAGCGACCTGGCATATGTCAAGGGCCAGGAGCACGTCAAGCGGGCACTGGAGGTGGCGGCGGCGGGGGGTCATAATGTCATCATGATGGGCCCGCCGGGTAGCGGCAAGACGCTGCTGGCACGCTCCCTGCCCTCGCTCTTGCCGCCGATGACCGACGAAGAAGCCCTAGAGGTGACAAAGGTATACAGCGTCAGCGGCCTTTTGCCGGCCAACACCCCCCTGATTAAGCAACGCCCCTTCCGCTCCCCCCACCACAGCATCTCTAACGCGGGGCTGGTGGGCGGTGGCCAGTGGCCCCGACCGGGCGAGATAAGCCTCAGCCACCGGGGAGTGTTATTCTTGGACGAGCTGCCCGAATTCGGCCACGCCGTGCTTGAGGTGCTGCGCCAGCCCCTGGAAGACAGGGTAATCACCATCAGCCGCGCCCAGGGCAGCGTCACCTTCCCGGCTAATTTTATGCTGGTGGGGGCGATGAACCCCTGCCCCTGCGGCTACTACGGCGACCCCTTCAAGCAGTGCACCTGCTCACCGAGCCTGGTCAGTCGCTACCAGAAACGCATGAGCGGACCCTTCATCGACCGCGTTGATATCTTTGTCGAGGTGCCTCACATCGACTACGAAAAGCTGGCCGACGACAGGCTGGGGGAAGAATCGGAGAAGGTGCAAAAAAGGGTCGAGGCGGCGCGCGCTAAGCAGCGCCAGCGTTTCCAAGCGACGGGGTTAGCCTGCAACGCCGAGATGACGCCCACCGAGGTCAGGGAATACTGTCAAACCGAGGAGTCGGCCCAAGGCCTGCTCAAAGCGGCCATGAAGCAGCTTTATCTTTCCGCCCGCGCCTTCCACCGCATACTCAAGATTGGCCGCACCCTCGCCGACCTGGAAAACACCGAGATTATTAAGGCTGAGCACATTGCCGAGGCTATTCAATATAGGCCCCGGAGTTTAGTATAATCAAAGGATAAACGGAAAAGGAGGCATCGAATTCGATGTCAATAGAGTGGCTTGGTCTTGTGGCTGGAGCTTTGACCACTTTCGGCCTTTTGCCTCAGCTCATCCGTATCTTCAAGCTTAAAAGCGCCCACGAGATAAGCCTGCTCTGGAGCCTTTTGTTCTTAGTCGGGATTAGCTGCTGGCTGGGTTACGGCATTTATCTCCGATTGGTCCCCTTAATCTTATGGAACGCGATTTCCGCCGTACTCGCTCTCACCCTCATCTACGCCAAGCTAAAGTACGGGAGAGGACAGGTCTCTGGTCACCGCTAATAGATAACTAACGTTGCCTCCATCTCATAATTGAGGCTTATTCCGCCAGCCCGTTTCCTTGACGAAACAGAAAGCGATTAGCGCCAGCAGCCCGAAAGCCGCCCAGAGGAAGAAGGGATAGGGAGCGGCGGGATTAGCGGGGTCGGCCAGGCTGTTGCCCAGGGCAGGAGAACTGAGGGAGCCCGCGTTCAAAAGGGTCTGCGTCAGCCCCATAGCCGTGCCGGCATAGACTGCCCCCACCCCCTCGGTTTCGGTGCTTATAGTGAGGGCCACGGCCATAAAGCCGTCACGGGCAACGCCCACCATTACCATTATCACCCACACCATAGCGCTGCTGACTAGCGGCAGCAGGGCGATACCGATAATGGTAACAATCAATACCGGGAAAAGGACGGCCTTGCGCAGGCCGACTCTGGCCGATAACCAGGCCATGGGGATGACCCCCAGCATACTGAGGACACTAAAAGTGGTTAGCGCGCCGTCGGCGCTGGCGGCCGTCCAACCGATATTGCGCAGGTAGGTAGGCAGATAACCGATCATCCCCTGAACACAGCCGGCGTAACCCAGCATGGTCAAACCGAGAAACCAGATAGCTTTAAGCGGAAAGACGCGCGCGATTGACTGGCGTAGTGGTACCCTTTCCGGCGAAGCCCCCAGATGTATCTGGCCACGCTCCCTTACAGCGAGTAGCCAGAGCAGCCCCATAACGACCGATATACCGCCATAGAGGAATGTAACCTCTCGCCAGCTGCCCAGCAAAGGCGACATTACGGTGGCGCTGATGAGGGCACCGACGGTAAAGCCCAGCCCCATGCCCGCCGACACCACGCCGTTAGCGACAACCAGCCTCCGCCCCGAAAACCAGGTGGCTGTGGTCTTAAAGACGCTGCTGGGTATAACCCACATGGAAAGCCCGAAGAAGAAGGTGACTACAGCCAGGCTGATAAAGTCACTGGTGGTACCCCTGAGGGCGCCAAAAACCCCAGCCAGGATACAGGCAATACCCATGACGCGCGGGGCACCAAAGCGGTCGTTGAGCATACCAGCGAAGAAGACGCCCACCAAACCAGCAAAGGCCGGCATGCCCCAGATTATGCCCACCTGCACCAGGCTCAAGCCAATGTCCTCGGCTATCTCTTTGAAAAGGACGGTCATGCAAATCTGTTGCATGGCCACGGTAAAGGTAAAGGTCAGCGCCGCTAGGGTAAGCACGTAAAGGCGGTAGCCTTTTCCACCGCCTTGACTATTAATCACGTTCATTCAAAAATACCGGTCAACATAGGATATCTATCCGTGTCGGGTTAAATGACTTTGACAGTACCGGGTGAGAAGCAATCTGGACAACGCGGGCTGGCTAGCCCCACAGCCAGAAAGCGCCACCCATAATCATCAACATCACGCCGATAATAAGCGATATCCAGCCGCCTATTTTCAGCGTCCCCACTCGGGGGCGCTCCGGCCATCGTTCCAGAAACTCCCTGGCGTCAGGGCGATTAGCCAGGGAGTCGTAGTAATGACGTTCTTCTCTTCGGCCTAAAAAAATCAAGATGATGCCCACGATGGCAAAGAAGCCACCTATACCGATAGGTATTAAATAATCGCCAGAAGTCACCGAAAAACTCCAGCTTTATTTTACCTCAACGCTAGCGCCGGCCGCCTCCAGTTTCTGCTTCATGGTGGCAGCTTCGTCCTTGGTAACGCCCTCTTTTACCGTCTGCGGAGCGCTCTCGACGAAGTCCTTGGCTTCCTTTAAGCCCAGGGTAGTCATCTCCCTGACGGCACGGATAACATTAATCTTGTTCGCCCCTATATCCTTGAGGACGACGCTGAACTCCGTCTGCTCTTCAGTCGCCGCTGGAGCCGCGGCTGCTGCCCCACCCGCGGCTGGTGCCGCTACCGCCACCGAAGCGCTAACGCCGAACTCGTCCTCAAGAGCACCCACCAGCTCGGACAGCTCAAGAACGGTCATCTTCTTGATGGTCTCCATAATATCGGCGACGCCCTTGGATAATTTCTTGGGCGGCTTCTTCGCCTCGGCCTTAGGTTCTGGCTTAGGCTCCGGTTTAGGTTCGGGCTTCGGTTCGGGTTTGGGCTCAGGTTTAGCTTCAGGCTCTTTAACTTCAGCTTTGGCCTCCGGCTCCGCTTTAGCTTCAGGTTTCTCCTCGGCCTGGGTCTCAGCTTCCTTGGCTTCAGCCTCTTTAGCCTCTACCTTAGCTTCAGGCTCTTTAGCTTCTGGTTGAGTTTCAGCCTTGGCTTCGGGTTCTTTAACTTCGGGCTGCTCCTCTTTCTTGCCCTTGGCTTCTTCTGTCATCTTATTCTCCCTCCAATTGTTTGATCCTTGATTGCAGCACCCCCACCAGTCCTGTCATTGGGGCGCTAAGACGGCTGACCAAAGCCGAAATCGGGCTCTGTATTCCGCCCACAACCCTGGCCAGCAGAATCTCCCTTGATGGTAGTTTCGACAGGGTCTCAACTTCCTCCAGACTGAGCATCCTGTCGGGCAAAAAACCACCCTTGAGCGTCATCTCCACCTTGGCATCCTCGATATAGGCGGCTAAAGCCTTGGCTGGCTCGGTTATATCGCCGTAGCCGAAAGCAATCGCCACCGGCCCTTCAAAGAAGCTCACCAGCTCGTCCTTGCCCGCCCTTTCGGCGGCAAAGCGCGCCAGCGTATTCTTCACCACCCGGTACTCAACGTTGGCTTCTCTCAATTTGCGGCGCAACTCGGTCATCTCAGCCGCCGTCAGTCCCCGATAGTCGGTCAGAACGGCAACGCTGCACTTGGAAAAAACCTCCTGCAGGCTGTCGATAACCTGCGCCTTCTTCTCCTTAGTGGCCAATATTCATCACCCCCTATAAAAACTAAGTCCTTGCGCCTGCCGCACAAGGACTTATATCCTTGAATATCCTCGGCAGGCATTTAATTTGAGCCTTAAAGGCACCCGCTGTCTCCGGAAATGTCTTATTCTATTGTTGCGCTATTATACTACTTTACTGGTTCAAAAGCAAAGAACATTCGGGGTACTTCCTCCATCACCCCCCGCTTCTCCACAATCATCGGCGGAACCTCATAGGTAAACAGCTTGACGGTAGCACCTACCTTAAGCTCCCCCTCCTTGCAATTGGCGATACGGCAGATTAACTTGCGCCCGTCTTCCAGCTCAATAAGGGCATGAATCAGGGGCGCATCAAAGCCGAGGGGCACTCCAGCCACCTCTTCGGTGAAGCGCAGCACTTTGCCCTTAGTAGGCAGGTCCACCCACTCCAGGTTATCCGAATTACACTTGGGACAAATGACCCGCGGTGGGAAAGGCGTTGTACCGCACTTCTTACACTTGGTGGTGGTAAAGCGGTTCTCCCTCAGGTTCTCGTAAAACTGATGAACCCGGTTAAACTCCTTAGCCTCAAAAGGATAGAGGTCCAGAGTTGATGGATATAAACCTTCTAAAATCGGTACTCCCGGTACTGGCATAACTTCCCCCCTTACGGTTTTAATTCTTTAGGGCTCTCTCCCGTAGATAAGTATGGTATGCTCAACATTTAGGCCGCTCAGGTTATGGGTCAACCCTATCTTGGCGCCCTCTACCTGCCTGATGGCCCTACCTTGCAGCTGAAAGAGAATCTCCTGCGCCTGGCGAATGCCAGTGGCGCCGAAGGGATGACCACAGGAAAGCAGTCCGCCGTCGGTATTTACTGGAACCTTGCCTCCAAAATCACCCTGCCCCGACTCGACAAAGGGTCCCCCCTCCCCCTTCTTGCAGAACCCCAGGTCCTCCATCTCGATAATCTCCGAGATAGTGAAGCAATCGTGGGTCTGGGCGACATCGATATCGTCGGGGGTAACCCGCGCCCTCTCGTAGGCCTTCTTAGCGGCGGTTCTCAGGTGAACCCAGTCGGCCAGGTTTTCACCGGGCCAGTTCATTGACATACTGTGCAGAGACGCCTGGGCTGTCCCCCGGACATAGACCAGGGGTTTATCGGTAAGCTCCTTGGCTTTATCTTCGTGAGTCAGTATTACGGCGGCACAGCCGTCGGTGATAGGTGTGCAGTCAAACAGACCGAGGGGCGGCACCACTGCCCTGGCGGCCATCACCTCTTCCATGGTAACCGCTTTCTGGAACTGTGCCTTGAGGTTGGTGGAGCCGTTGCGGCGGTTCTTCACCGATACCGCCGAAAGCTGCTCCTTGGTTGTGCCGTAGTGCTTCATATGCTCCTGGGCGGTCATGCTGAAGAACGGAGGCGGCAGACCCATACCCTGGGCCCCGTCCCAATCATGGTCGATGGAAGCCATCTCGCTGTAATAGGTCTCCCAGCGCTGCGGCGTATAGAGCTTCTCGCCGCCGGCAACCATGACCACATCGGCCATACCGGACTTTATCAGCCCAGTAGCCATGATGATACCCGAACTACCGCCGGCACAGAGGGTGTCTACCCTGGTGCAGATACTGGTCGGCTTAAGCCCAATGCGCTCGGCGATTACCGGAGCGGCGTTAACCTGAAAAGAGCTCCGCCCGCAGTAGGAAGAAGCAAATATAAGGCCGTCTATGTCCTCTTTCTTCAGCGCCGGCACATCGTCAAAACAAGCCTGCGCCGCCTCTTGAGCCAAGTCGACCAAGCTGGCCTCCCTTACCCCCCACTTATCCATGCCACCGCCGATGATACAAACATTCCTTTCCGCCATACTAAAACCTCCTTAAACTTGCCTAGCCCTTTTTAAACTCGTAGGCAATTCTGCCATCCGGCCTCTTCAGAGGAACAACCACCAGGCTCATGCCCGCCTCTATATCCTCGGGAGTGATGCCCTTACTCAAGCGGGCCATAATCTGTAAGCCCCCCTCGAACTCGCCCAACGCCAGTATGTAGGGGGCGTCGTCCTCGAAACCGGAGGGCCCGTAATTTACTATAGTATAGGTAGCCAGCTTACCCTTCCCTTTGACCTCGAACCACTCCACCTCACCCGAAAGGCAGCTGGGGCAATCGGCCTTGGGTGGGAAATAGCTCACCCCGCACTTGGGGCAGCGGGTGGCCATCACCTTACCCTGCTCCAGATAGGTGATAAAGTCAGCCGCCCTGGCTTCCGTAGTAAAACTGACCGTGCCGAAATTCTCAAAGCCCATCAAGCTACCTCCTAAGAATGGTTACATTACCGTATTGCCCGATGCCGCCGATGTTATGCACCAGCCCTATCTCGGCCCCCTTCACCTGGGCCTCGGTAGCCTCGCCCCGCAGTTGTCGAACAATTGTTCTTATCTGGGAACCGCCGGTGGCGCCGATAGGATGCCCCTTGGAGAGCAAGCCGCCGTCAACGTTGACCGGTATCTTGCCATCGACGTAGGTTCCTTTATCTTCAATCAAGCCGGCGCCCTCCCCGGGCTTGGCAAAGCCCAGGTCTTCGTAGGCCAAAATCTCGGAGATGGTAAAACAATCGTGGACCTCGGCGACATCAATATCCTGCGGCTTGACGCCAGCCATCTTATAAGCCTGCTTGGCCGCTTCCTGGGCACACTGCAGGCCGGTGAGCTCTTTCCGTCCCGCCATGGTCATGGTATCGGTAGCCGCCCCCAGCCCCACCACCCAGATTGGCTTTCGGCTGACGCCTTTAGCCACATCGCCGCGAGCGACGATAATGCAGGAAGCGCCGTCGGCGTTGGCACAGCAGTCGAACTTCTTAAGCGGGCTGGTTATCATATCCGAGTTCATGATATCCTCCAGGCTAAGCTCCTTGCGGTAGTTCGCCTTGGGGTTGGTCGCCCCGTAGTGCGAGTTCTTGACCCGCACCTTAGCCAGGTGCTCCTCGGTGGTGCCGTACTTGTCCATATGGGCGCGGGCGTACATGGCGTAACCCGCGGGCATGGTCAGCCCGAAGGGCGATTCCCAGATTATATCCGCCCCCCGCCCCATGCGCTCGGCGGCGTCGCGGGAGGAGAGCTCGGACATCTTCTGAAAGCCGATTACGGCCACCATTTTGTGCAGGCCCGCCTTGACCAGCGACCAGGCGATTCTTAAGCCTGTGCTACTGGAGGAGCAGACCGTCTCCACGTAGAAGCTAGGTTTGGGGGTTAATTCCAGGTACTCCGATATCAGGCCAGCTGGTGAGCGCTGCTTATCGTACTCCGGCGCCGAACAGATAATGGAAGCTTCGATATCGTTAGTGGTGATATCCAGCCCCTCCAGCGCCTCCTTAAAAGCATCAAAAGCCAGCTCCCGGATAGATACACCGCAGCTGCGAGAAAAAACGGTCTGGCCAGCACCGACAATTGCAACGTCCGCCATCAGATATCCCCTTTCACTCTGTATTATTAACTATCAACTGGAAGACAAAGCCAGGGCTGGTTTAAGGTCGAGCCTTATCCCCGGCCCCATGGTAGTGGTCAGAGAAGCGGTCTTAACGTACTGTCCCTTGGCTCCGCTGGGCTTAGCCTTCATCACCGCCTCAATCAACGCCGTCAGGTTAGCCAGCAGCTTTTCTTCCTCAAAGCTGACCTTACCCAGAACGACATGAATGATAGCCTGGCGGTCAAGCTTGAACTCCACCCGCCCCTTGCGGGCCTCCTCGATGGCCCGGGGAATATCCTCCGCCGCCACCACCGTCCCCGACTTGGGGTTGGGCATCAGCCCCTTCCTCCCCAGGATTTTACCCAACTTGCCCACCTTGCCCATCACATCGGGGGTGGCGATAGCGGTATCGAATTCCAGCCAGCCGTCCTCTATCTTCTTGACCATATCGTCGCCGCCGACAGCGTCGGCGCCAGCGGCTTCGGCGGCTCGGGCGGCTTCACCCTGGGCAAAAACTAGCACGCGCACCTGTTTGCCCAGACCATAGGGCAGGAGAGCCACGCCGCGCACCTGTTGAGTAGCGTCGCGCGGGTCAACCCCCATGCGGAGGTGAAGCTCCACCGTCTCGTCGAATTTGGTAAAAGTCGCCTTCTTGATGATGCCGATGGCCTCTTCCGGGGCATAGCTCTTGTCCCTATCCACCAGCTTCAGCGCTTCGGTGTATTTCTTACCGTGCTTGGTCACTTCTCTACCTCAATACCCATACTGCGGGCGGTGCCTTCGATGATGCGCTCCGCCCCCTCAATAGTGGTCGCGTTTAGGTCTTTAGCCTTAAGCTCAGCAATCTCGCGCAGCTGGGCGCGGGTTATCTTGCCCGCACTCTCGTGGCCAGCCTCGCCTGAGGCTTTCTCCAGCCCCAGCGCTTTCTTGAGCAAATCGGTGGCCGGCGGCGTCTTGGTGACGAAGGTAAAGGAACGGTCTTCGTAGACGGTTATCTCCACCGGAATAATAGAGCCCGCCTGGTTAGCCGTGCGGTCGTTATACTCTTTACAAAAGGCCATAATATTAAGCCCGTGCTGACCCAAGGCCGGCCCCACCGGCGGTGCCGGATTTGCCTTACCCGCGGCAATCTGCAGCTTAATTACGGCTTTAACCTTCTTAGCCACTTTATCTCCTAGAGCTTCTCCACTTGTAAGAAGTCAAGTTCAACCGGTGTCTCCCGCCCAAACAGGGACAGGAGCACCTTGACCTTGCCCTTATCAGTGCTTATTTCATCCACCACGCCGACGAAATCGATAAAAGGCCCGCTGGTCACCCGCACGCTCTGCCCCTTGCGGAAGCCGACCTTAACCTTGGGGGCTTCGGCGGCCATCTGCTTTAATATCTGGTTGACCTCGTCCTCAAGCAGGGGCGTCGGCTTGGTGCCGCTGCCGACAAAACCGGTGACCCCGGGCGTGTTACGCACAATGTTCCAGCTCTGGTCGCTCATATTCATCTGGACCAGTATATAACCGGGCAGTATCTTCTTATCCACGTTCCGCCGCTGCCCGTTCTTAACCTCTATCTCCACTTCGGTAGGTATGATTATATCGCCAATCTCTTCAGCGCTGTCCATAAACTTGATGCGCTGCTCAAGATTCTTCTTAACCCGTTCTTCATACCCGGAATAGGTATGAATCACAAACCACCCTTTTTGACTTTCCGCCACCTTGTTTTGCTTCTCAGCCACCAAAAACCCCTCACTCAAATAAATTAGAATTGGAAAAGAGCCAGGCCTTATCCACCCAGGAAGAACGTATCCACCAGTCGGGTGAACCCGTAGTCGAAAGCGCCTAACAGTATACCCACGGCCAAGGTAACCACCAGCACCAGGAAGGTCAGGTAAGCCGCCTCTCGCCTGGAGAGCCAGACCACCTTCCTCACCTCGGCGATAATCTCTCTGATGAACCGAAACCGGGAACGCTTGGTAGCACTACGCTGAGTCATCAAACGGCCTTTAAAAGCCCCCGCCGCGGCACTTATTTCGTCTCCCTATGCAGGGTGTGGCTGCGGCAACGGGGGCAATACTTCTTAAGTTCTAAGCGCTGGGTGTCATTCCGCTTGTTCTTAGTCGAAGTATATGTCCTCTCGCTGCACTCGGTGCAGGCAAGATGGATAATAACTCTGGTATCAGACTTCCTCGCCATGTCTATTCAATGATGCGGCTAAAGGTGCCGGCACCCACCGTTTTACCCCCCTCCCGGATAGCGAAGCGCAAGCCTTTCTCCAGAGCCACCGGGTAGATAAGCTTAATCTTCATGTTTATATTATCACCGGGCATAACCATCTCCACCCCTTCGGGCAGCTCGATGGTGCCGGTAACGTCGGTAGTCCTGATATAGAACTGGGGCTTATAGCCGTTAAAGAACGGGGTATGCCGGCCCCCTTCTTCCTTGCTCAAAACATAGACCTCGGCTTCGGCATAGGTATGCGGCTTAATCGAACCGGGGGCGGCGATGACCATACCCCGCTCGATGTCATCCCGTTCCACGCCCCGAAGCAGAATACCAACGGCATCTCCAGGCTCGGCGTCATCCAAAATCTTGTGGAACATCTCCAGACTGGTCGCCACTGTCTTGCGCGGCTCGTGATGCAAGCCCACTATCTCAACCTCGTCGCCGGCCTTAATCACGCCCCGCTCCACCCTGCCCGTAGGCACGGTGCCACGACCCTTGATGCTAAAGACATCCTCCACCGGCATCAAGAAGGGCTGGTCTTTAGGCCTTACCGGAGTTGGAATATATTCATCAATGGCGTCGAGCAGCTTCCAGATGGGACCACACCACTGGCACTCCCGCTTGCCACAGCCGCACTCCAGAGCCTTGAGGGCGCTCAGCCTTATCACCGGCAGCTCGTCGCCGGGGAACTTATACTTGGTCAGCAGTTCCCTGGTCTCCACCTCCACCAGCTCCTGCAGCTCTTCGTCATCGAGGGCGTCTATCTTGTTGAGAGCCACCACGATGTAGGGAACCTCCACCTGGCGAGCCAGCAGGACGTGCTCCCTGGTCTGGGGCATAGGCCCATCGGGGGCGCTCACCACCAGGATGGCACCGTCCATCTGGGCCGCGCCGGTTATCATGTTCTTGATAAAGTCAGCGTGCCCCGGGCAATCTATATGGGCATAATGGCGCTTCTCGGTCTCATACTCAATATGGGCAATGGCTATGGTCAGACCACGCGCCTTCTCTTCCGGAGCATTGTCAATGGAACCAAACTCACGGAATTGGGTGGGGCCCACCTTGGATAATACCATGGTCATCGCCGAAGTCAGGGTTGTCTTACCATGGTCAACATGACCGATGGTGCCCACATTACAATGGGGCTTAGTCCGTTGGAATTTCTGCTTTGCCATTTTTAACCCCCTTTAATTAAAGCCCACAACCAGATTCGAACTGGTGACCCCGTTCTTACCAAGAACGTGCTCTACCAACTGAGCTATGTGGGCACCCAAAACATTATACCAGTTTTTATGGTAGGACATCTAATCCGTATTATATTAAAGTGGAGGGGGCAGGATTCGAACCTGCGTAGCCCTTAGGGCGGCAGATTTACAGTCTGCTCCGATTAACCACTCCGGCACCCCTCCCCACACAGACCTCAGCCCGAGAGGGGAGTCGAACCCGCTAACCTACCGATTACAAGTCGGTTGCGCTACCATTGCGCCACTCGGGCATCCCAGCTATAGGTTAGCTGCAACATTATAAAAATGCAAGGTTTAAAAGTCAAGCTTGGTAGCGCATACCGGATTCGAACCGGTGATCTCCTCCTTGAGAGGGAGGTGTCCTAACCGCTAGACGAATGCGCCACCTAAAAAGGCTGGCTATAACCAGAGACCTATACTGCTTTCTCTAAAGCCAGCCACCGCTATTATAACAGTGAAGAGCTAAAACGGCAAGACGCCCCGTTTCAAGCACTCTCCGCATCTTTCTCGGCCTCTTTAAATACCCTCTCCTCTCGCTTGAGGAACTTTTCCCGACCATCGGTGTACGAAGGCAGAACCCATTCCATCTCCTCGAGGTTAGCCGTTATAATCGGCAGCCAGTTATAGGGTATGGATACCAGCATCCACCCCTCCTCGAATATCCCTTTGGCTTTCGTGCCGAAGGCCAAGCCTGTAACTGTGTAGTTCACCTTGCCGCTCTGGAAGGGATAGATATAAAGCCACGTGCAGCCCAACACCCCCGTTGCCTTGGTCTCCCAAATCTCACCGGTGGAATAGCTCATCGCCCTGAGCAGGATTTCCGCCTGGCTGGGGGTAGCAGTGAAGACCAGGAGGTCGGGCTCGAAGTTTAGTTTGTCTAGCGGAGAGAAAACGACATAGTTAACCAGCCCCGGCCTGAAGTGCGGAACGTACTGATAGATTTTATTGTTAGCCCGCGGCTCCTGAAAGATGCCGAACTTGGGTCCAATCAGACCGCCTTCCACGGCTAAGGAAAACTCCTCCATGCCCAACACTACCTTGCCCACGCAGCTCTCATTCTCCCGACTGAAGTAGAAGGGAGTGCCCCTCCGCTCCACCTCCCTGAGCATCTCACAGAAAGGAATAGATTTGTCCAGCTGCTCGATGCCTTCCGGTTTGGGCAGACAGAACTTGACGGCGGCGGGCGGATGCTTGAAATCAAACTTTTTGTAGACGGATAAGTCACTTTTTAGCGGTCTCATTTTAGCCTCCCAAAATAAAATGGCTGGGGAAGAAGGATTCGAACCTTCCCTTACGGATCCAGAGTCCGCTGTCCTACCACTAGACGATTCCCCAGTTCAAAAGGGATTATAACACGGAGCTAGCTTCGGGGCAATAACCTCATTTGACACCGCCCGCCTTAATACTTATGCTAAAGCCGTAAGAAAGGAAAGAACTTGGCTGATTTAAACGCCCTGCAAAAGACCCTCAAAATCAGGTTCAAAAACAAGGCCTTGCTGGAGCAGGCACTGGTGCACAGCTCCTATATAAACGAAAACCCTGGACTAGCTGAAGGCGACAACGAAAGGCTGGAGTTCCTGGGCGACGCCGTACTGGGCTTCATCATCGCCGAAGAGCTCTACAAACGCTTCCCCCAGTTCAGCGAAGGCGAGATGACGCGGGTGCGCTCCTCGCTGGTGAGTCAGGCCGCCCTCTCCCGCCTGGCCAAAGCTATCAAGCTGGGCGACCACCTCTACTTAGGCAAAGGAGAGGAGGGGGGTGGGGGGAGGAGCAAGCCGGCCAACCTGTCGGGGGCGCTGGAGGCCCTGACCGCGGCCATCTTCCTCGACTGGGGTATGAAAGTCACCCGTAAGTTCGTCCTCAGGCTGATGGCTAAAAAGATGGGTAAAGCGCTCAGCAAGGGATTAGAAGCCGACTACAAGACCAAGCTGCAGGAGGCATCCCAGGCCAAACTGCAACTAAAGCCCAGATATAAGGTCATTGAAGCCGTGGGCCCCGCCCACGACCGCCGCTTCACCGTTGAGGTCAGGGTCGGCGAAGATGTTATCGGGTGCGGTTCGGGCAAAAGCAAAAAGTCGGCCGAGACAGAGGCCGCTCGCGAAGCTCTGAAGCAGCTCTAAAGAGAGCTTTACACCATGGCTCCCCTTTGTTAAACTTTAATCATACTTAAGATAGAGGTGTGACTATGGGCCGTAGAGACTACCGACATCGAGAAGCGAAGAAGCCGAAAAAGGACGATAAGAAAATAGCCCACCCCACTATCTTGACCCCACCGGTCACGGTGGAAGTGATTAAAAAGGGGAAGAAGGGAAAAGAGGAGGAGGAATAGAGATAACTGCCTACCAACAGCTTCACCAGAACGGGGAGTTGAGGGGGAGGGTAAACCGAGCCCGAACTATCCTGGAAGAGTGCCGACTCTGCCCCCGCGCCTGCGGCGTCAACCGTCTGGCCGGCGAAAGCGGCCAGTGCCAGGTCACCAGCCAGGTTATCGTCTCCAGCTACGGCCCCCATCTAGGTGAGGAAGCGCCCCTTGTGGGCAGAAACGGCTCGGGGACTATCTTTTTCAGTTACTGCAACCTGCACTGCGTTTTCTGCCAGAACTACACCATCAGCCAGCTCGGCGAGGGCAGCGCCGTATCTCCAGAGACTTTAGCGGGTATGATGCTATCGCTGCAGGCAAGGGGCTGCCACAACATAAACCTGGTCAGTCCCAGCCACGTGGTGCCCTATATACTGGAAGCCCTGGACATAGCGGCGGCCAAAGGGCTGAGCCTGCCCCTGGTCTATAACACGGGCGGCTACGATACCATAGAGACGTTGAAGCTGCTGGACGGTGTTGTTGACATCTATATGCCCGATATGAAATACTCCGATGCCAAGACCGCCGAGCGTCTGTCGGGTATAAAGAACTACCCCAAAATCAACCAGGCGGCGGTCAGGGAGATGCACCGCCAGGTGGGCGACCTGAAGGTTGACGAAGACGGCATAGCCCAGCGCGGCTTGCTGGTGCGCCACCTCGTCTTGCCCGACGGGCTGGCGGGGACGGAAGGAGTGGTAAAGTTCCTCTCCGATGAGATTTCGACCAATACCTACCTCAATATTATGTCCCAGTACCGCCCCTGCCATAAGGCTTTCGACATCCCCACCCTCAACCGCCCCCTGAAAGACCAGGAGTTTGACGAGGCCATCAAGCTGGCCCACCAGCAGGGCCTGTATCGGCTGGACAAAGAGCAGTTTCCCCAATCATTGAGGTTCGTATTGAGGTAGTATGAAAACGAAAGATTTAGCGGCAGTCAGGGTATTGATATACGGCGACGTTCAGGGCGTCTACTTCCGCGCCTTCGCCGCCCAAAAGGCCAAAGCGTTGGGGCTGAAGGGCTACGTAAGCAATCTGCCCCGCGGGGACTCGGTGGAGGTTGTCGCCGAGGGAGAGAGAAATCGCCTGGAAGAGCTGATTACCTATCTCAATGTGGGCCCGCCCGCAGCCAGGGTGGAAAGGTTGATTACCAACTGGTCAGAACATAGCGGGCGCTATACCGAGTTCAGCATTAAGTACTAGAGCTTTTAGTCTATCGCCGCCTTAATCTGGGCGATAAGAGCGCGGCGCTTAATTTCGTCGCCCGTTATATCCTGCTTGACCCTCTTCCAGGTAGTCGGGCAATCCTTATAGGTCACGCCCACCGCCTTATGCACCGCCTGGTCGACCTGCTTGCGGTTGGCCGGGGTAACCACTATCCCCGCTTCGTCGAGGACATCTTTCATATGCCTCAAGTAACAGGACACTACCGTCACCCCCTTATTCTTCCAGCCCCACCCGCGCTTCCTTAATCAAATCTAGGTAATCGGTCTCAAGCCCCAGTTCCTTCGAGGCTTCGCTGTCCACTTCGTAAGGCTCGCCGACAAAAACTCGGCCGCACGGCTCAATCATGCCCCGCGTGGGGTCTGATTCAGCGACAAACTTCTGGCGGGCTTCGATAATCCCCAGGTCAAAGGGCAGCGTAAAATAGAGGTCGGCGATTACCTGGTCTATCCCCAGGTCGTATAACTCTTCATACCCCCAGGGCATCCCGTCCCCGTACTTGCTGCTGGGCAGTACTGAGAGCAGATTGGCTATGCTTAAGTTTCCCTGGCCCTCGATAACCTTCAGCGGCGCCACCGTTATCAGGTAGTCACAGGAAAGGATAACGTTAGGCACCCAGAAGGTGGGCACAATCAAGGGCTTGGGCAAGGGATTGTCCACCTCCACCCAGACACAGTCCTTAACGTCCAGCGTCAAAATACGGGGGAAGTTATAGCCCAGCTTCTGGTAGATGGGATAGACGGGCTCACCGTCGGGGGTGCTGGCCAGGATGAGGACATCGGCGTCACTGACCTGACGTATGCCCTCGATTATGGCGGCCAGCATCTCCTGGCTGGTGCTCACTGGATAGGGCGTCGGATAGGCGGCGCTGGGCGCAATCAAAACCCGCCGCGCCCGCGATATCACCGGTGGCGGCTCGAAGACGAACCCTTCGGCATTGACTATCAAGTCTATACCTCCTCGCCCCAATCCAGCATTATCACCTGCACCGAGTCCCCCTCCTCCACACCAGGCGCATCCTCAGGCACAATCACCAGTCCGTTGGCCAGCGTCATCGAGGTCAAAATCCCCGAGCCCTGAGGCCCGGTAAGTCGGGCGAAGTATTTGCCGTCGCGCTTTTGCACTATCGCCCGGGCAAAGATACGCCGCCCGTCGGTGTTCACTATCGGCTCTTCTATGGTGGCTTCTATCATCGGCTTGGCCAGCTTCTTCCTCCCCATCATCTTGAACATGGCGGGGCGGGCGAAGAGCTCGAAGTTAAGCATGGCGCTGACCGGGTTGCCCGCCAAACCGAAGAGGGGTATCTTCCTGAACCCACCCTCGTTGCCCAGCGCCCGAATCATGCCGAAAGCCAGTGGCTTGCCCGGTTTCTGCCGTACCTGCCAGAAGACGACTTCGCCCTCTTTAGCCAGCACGTCCCGCACAATGTCGTAATCGCCCAGCGAGACCCCCCCCGAGGTCAACAGCATATCGGCATCCCGCCCCAGCTGGAGACGTGATACCAGCGAACTCTCGGCGTCGGAGGCAATACCCAGCACCCGGGGAATCCCCCCATAGCGCATAACCTGTGCCGCCAGGCTATAGCTGTTGCTGTTGTATATCTTGCCCTCGGGCAGCGGTTCCGTAATATCCACCAGCTCGTCGCCCGTGGCCAGAACGGCCACCACCGGACGGCGGATAACCTCTATCAGGCCACGACCCAGCGAAGCCAGCGCGCCGACCTCGGCAGGCCTGATTAAGGTTCCCTTGTCCAGCACCATCATCCCTTTGGCGATGTCCTCGCCCGCTCGCCGTATCTCCAGCCCTTTGGTTACCTCAGCCAGGATGCCCACTTCAGGGGCATCTGGTTCCCGCCCCGACTGGTCGGTATTCTCAAACTTAACCACCGCGTCGGCACCTTTAGGTATGGGCGCCCCGGTCATAATCCTAGCCGCTGTGCCTGGCTCAATCTTAGCGCTGGAAATCGAGCCAGCCATAATAGTGTCGATAACGCGCAGAACGCGGGGCGACTTCGGACTGGCGCCCTTGGTATCGGCCGCCCTGACAGCAAAACCATCCATAGCCGAGTTGTCCAGCGGCGGAATGTTGATTTCGGAGAATATATCCTCGGCCAGCACCTGCCCCAGACAGCTCAGTGCCGGGCTTTCTTCCGTATCCAGAACCTCTATATGCTCCAGAATCCTCTCCAGAGCCTGCTCAACGCTTATCACTACTTTGCTATCTCCTCAGCCAGTTGCTGCGCCTTCTCTAGGTCAGCCCCGGTATTAACGTTGAAGAAACTTAAGCGGCGGGGGTCGAAACGGTCTATATCGTCGGCCTCCACATACCTGACCTTAACCAGCCCAAAAAGGGCGTTAATCCTAGCATTCTTCTGCTCCAGCAGCCTTTCTATGGGAGCTAAACAGCTCTTGGCATAAACAGCATGCAGCGGTTCCACCATATCGTTGAGACGGGGGACCACCAGGTCGAAACCAGCCGCAAGCCCCAGCATGTAACGGAGCAAGGCTGGATTGAGGAAGGGCATATCACAGGCGACAGCGATGTTATAACGCGCCTTTGATGCAGCTAAACCGGTAGCCAGACCAACCAGAGCGCCTCTGCCTGGATAGGCATCAGCTACTATTCTAAAACTCGGGTTCTGAAAAAACTGGGGAAGAGACCTGCCCTTAGCTGTAACTATAATAATCTCGTTGCTAAAGGAACTGAGCTGGGTCACCACCCGATGGAGTAAACTCTGGCCATCAACTGTCTCAAGCGCCTTATCTCGTCCCAGACGTAAACCCTTGCCCCCGGCAAGAACGATACAACCTATTTCCAAAATATGTTTCTCAGTCCCCCTAGCCTCACCCCCATATTTAATTATACCACCACCGTCAACTCTCCAAAGCTAAAGCGCTGGTTTGAGCACGATAATCTGGCCGGCGTCGGTTAGCTCTCCCGCCTTGAATTCCACCTGGCTGGTATCCAGCCACTTTACCCTGGCCTTGCCGCGCAAGAAATCTTCCACCCCAGCGAGGACGGGCAGGCCCTTGTTCGTGCGGTAGTGCATGGGGATAATCACCCCGGGCTTCAGCTGATCGCAGACCTCAGTGGCGGTCTTGGCGTCGATGGTATAGGAACCGCCCACGGGAATGAATAAGATGTCGACACTGCCTATCTCCGTCTTCTGCTTATCGTCAAGTAGGTGTCCCAGGTCGCCGAGGTGGCAGACCCTCAGCCTGTCCACCTCGAAGCAGAAGATGATATTGCCACCCCTCATCCTCCCCCCCTCGTCGTCGTGATAGCTGATAATGCCCTTACACTTGATGCCCTTGACGTTAGAGGCTTCGGCCCGCCTCAACACCTGAGGGTTACCCCCGACGGCGGACACATTACAGTGGTCAAGATGGTCGTGGCTTACGGTAACGATATCAGCCGTCGTCCTTATCTCCCCGTAGGTCAATTCGGGGCTGGTAGTGTAGGGGTCGGTTACTATCTTCACCCCCTTGTCCGAGGTGATAACAAAGGCGGCGTGCCCCAGGTATTTAATCTTCATGGCTAACCCCCTAGAAGTAGTTACCGACTGATTTTATCGCCTCGACGACCAAATCGGCGGTCTGGGCGAGGTCTTTCAAACTCAACACCTCCACCGGGGTGTGAATATAGCGGGTGGCGACGCTAATCACCCCCGAGGGAATGCCCTCCCGCGTCAGGCTGATGGCGGAGGCATCGGTAGTGCCGCCTTCGGCGACCTCCATCTGGTAGGGAATGCCCTTGGCTTTGGCTGTTTCGCGAAGCCACTCCAGCACCCTGGGGTGGGTAATCACCCCCCTCCCCCCGGCATCCATAACCGTAATCGAAGGCCCCTTGCCGATTTCTATAGCGGAGTCAGTCTTCTTTATGCCCGGGTGGTCGCCGGTTATGCAGGTATCTATGGCAATGCCGACGTCGGGATTTAGGCCGAAAGCGGAGGTGCGGGCGCCCTTAAGCCCAACCTCCTCCTGGACGGTGAAGACGCCGAATACCGATGACAGCTTCATGCCCGCGATCTGCTGCAGCACCGTAATCAGCACCGCTCCACCGGCGCGGTCATCAAAGGCTTTGCCGGTAACCCTGTCGCTAGCTAGTGCCGCCAGTTTCTGGTCGAGCGAAACAGTAACTCCATGCTCGACGCCCATTTTGGTAGCTTCGTCACGAGAAGAAACGCCGATATCGATGAACATATCCTTGGCTTCAATCGCCTTTTTCCTATCCTCGGTCTTCATCACGTGCGTCGGCTTGGAGCCGATGACGCCCGCAACCATCCCCTTCTTGGTGTGCAGCACTACCCGCTGGTTGACCAGCGTCTGGTCAAACCAGCCCCCCACCTTGGCGAAGCGGATGAACCCCTCGTCGTCGATGTATTTCACCATCAAGCCTATCTCGTCCATATGGGCGGCTATCATCACCGAGGGCGACTTCCCCTTCTTGGTGGCGATGAGGTTGCCGAAGTTGTCGGTCCTGAGCTCGTCAACGCAGGGCTCGACCTCTTTCTTGATAATCTCCCTAACGCCGCCTTCATAGCCGGAAACCCCGTGGGCGTTAGATAACTTCTCCAGCAGGCCCTTTATCATCTTAATATCTGTCATCTCTCAATAACCCCCTGTTTTTAGTTCGTTGCCTTTCTAACGACTCGCCTCCCTAACTACTTTATCCAACACGGGGCTGATATCCCGCGAGCTATCGGCAACATAGTGCCGGCGGCTGATTTTCTGCACCGTGGGCTTCATCTTGCGGTAGACATCCCAGTCGGCGTCCGAGTTGCCACTTGAATTTCCCCCGTTCTTCCTGGCCTGAAGCCGCTGGTAGACCAGCTCCGGCGGCGCTTCCACCCGCACCAGAATCAGCCTGACATCGAGGCGGTCGGCGATGTTGTAGAGACGTTCCCGGTCCCGCTCGGAAAGATTGGTGGCGTCGAGGATGAGGGGAATGCCCTTTTTGAGCAGCCTTTCGATGAGGCGGTGCAGCGTGCGGAAGAGGTGGGCGCTCTCCTGGGGGCTGTAGTTCGGCGGTGAGAAAAGCGTCTTGCGCAGGGCGTCGCTCTCCAGGATAACGAAGGGCAGCCTCTCGGCCAGCCTAGCGCAAAAGTAGGATTTTCCCGTTCCCGGCAGGCCGCTGACGGCGACAAAGGGTGGCCTGACTACCGGCTCGGGGAATTCCCCCAGCCCATCAGTCAGCCGCTGTAAGTCGGAAACAAGCTGACTAGCCACATTCACATTATAGAAGGTTTAGCCTGTTTTGGCTAGACATAATAGAGGGAAATCAGGGCAAATTACCTTAAAGCCTCGTCGAAGAAAGCGGTCACTCTATCCATATACTCTTCGGGGTAGGTGGCGTAAGCCTCCACGTGACCGACATCGGATACCACCCAGAGCTCGTTCAGCGGATTATCGGAGGCCTCCATCAGGCTATAGGCATGCGCCACGGGCACGGTATCATCGAGCTCGCCGTGGATAAAGAGGATGGGGCGGGGGGCGATATCACCCACCACCTCAACCGGTTTTATGGCGGTGAAGTCAACGCCGTACACCATCTTGACCATGAAGAGCAGAGGGCGGAGGAAAAACTTGGGGAAGCTGCTGCGCTCGGCGAACTGAGGCTCAATCATATCATTCAGGTCGGCGTAAGCGCTGTCGGAGACGATGGCATCGATATTATCATCATCTGCGGCGGTCAGAATGGCCGTCACCGCCCCCATGGAAAAGCCCAGCACCCCGATATCCTCAAAACCCAACCCCGCCACATAGTCGACGGCGCCGCCCAGGTCACGGGTCTCATAATAGCCCGCCGACATCCTGTTGCCCTCGGATTCACCGTGCCCCCGCAGGTCGAACATGAGGACGCTGTAGTCGTGCTCCACTAGCTCGCAGGCAATATCCAGCATCTTAACGCCAGGGTCGGCCCTATGCTGCTCGGCGCCGTGTACCATAATAATGACCTCATCGCTGTCTTCGGCGGGCAGATACCAGCCGTAAAGGGTCAGCTCGTCAACACGGCTGGGGAAAGCAACCTCTTCGTAGTCAAGCCCGCAGATAGACGGGTCCTCGGTAATGGGCAGCCTTTCGACAGCGGTCATCGAGTGCCCCAGGTAGACCGATATCCCCAGAAAGGCAGCGATAGCCGCCAGAATGACAGCCAGTATTACCTTAAGCCACCACTTCAAGGCCTATTCTCCTTCTAGTCTTCGTAGAAAGCCAGGCCCAGCGTGCCCGTGCCCGTGGCGTAGCCCATCACCGGACTGAAGCCAGTCAGCCAGAGCTCGACGCAGTTGAACTCGGCGGCAACTTGTTTCTTCAGCTTCTCGCCCTCTTCCCGGGCAAAGGCGTGCATCACCGCCACGTGCACCGGGTTTTGCCCCACCTTCTCCCTCATCTTCTTTAGCATTTGCTTGATGCCCCGCTCGCGGCTCCGCACCACCCCCATAAAACGGACTACCCCTCCCTTAACGGTGAGTATCGGCCTGATACTGAGCACCGAGCCGGCCAGGGCGGCTATCTTGGGTATGCGCCCGGTGCGGTAAACATGACGGATGGTATCCAGGAAGGCAACCATAGCCACCTTGTCCTTCACCTCCTCGGCGGCTTTAACCACCTCGGGCAATGATTTGCCTTCCTCGGCGGCTCTAGCCGCCGCCAGGGCGACAAAGCCTTCGGTAGCCGTGACCGTCTGGGAGTCCATCACCTCTATGGAAAGCCCGGGAATCTCTTCTTCAAGGCGCTTTTTAGCACCCAAAACGCTGTCATATACCATGCTCAACTTGGAGGAAAGGGTGATACAGATTATGCCGTCGGTCTCCCGGCTGGCCTCACGGCAAGCCTCCATCCACTCCGAGGGATTGATCCCCGAGGTCTTAAAGGAATCGGGGTCTTTGAGGAAGAGCTTGTAGGCTTCGTCGGGGGTTATATCCACCCAGTCACGGTAGACTTTATCCTCGAAGTAGAGATTTATGGGGGCAATCCTGATACCGTACTTTTCCACCAGTTCCCTGGTGAGACAAGCTATGCTGTCAGTAATGACGGCCACCTTTTGGGGCATAAAAAAACGTCTCCTCAGTCTTCGGCGTAAAAGGAAATCCCGATTACCCCCGGCCCGCAGTGAACACCAGCCACGGGGGCGAAATCATTTATATAAATCTCAGGGCAATCAAAAAGCGATGATAGCTGGGCCTCAAGCCAGCGGGCTTCTTGGGGTACATTGGCCTGTTCTATACTGGCATGTACCCGCTGCCCCGGGCCAACCCTCTCCTGCATAATCTCCAGCAATCGCTCCAGCGCCTTCCGTCTGGTTCTGACTCGTTCCAGCGGTTCCAAAACCCCGGTGGAAGGAGGTACTTCTATGATAGGCTTAATGTTGAACAGAGCTCCGGCCCAAGAAGCGGCCTTACCAATGCGTCCTCCTTTAGCCAGATACTTAAGTGTATTCAAGGTAGCTATCAGAGTAACCCGCTTCTGCACGTCCTTGGCGGCTTCGATAACCTCGGGCAGAGACTTGCCCGCGGCAGCCGCCTTGGCCGCTGCCAGCACGATAAAACCATAAGCCCCCAACGCCGTCCGCGAGTCCATAATTTCTATCGGCGGTTCGGGAACGCTCTCTCGAGCCGTCAGCGCCGCCTGCAATCCCATATGGCTGAACCCCGCGGTTACCAGAATACAGGCGATAGAATCGGCGTCTTTACCCACCTTCTGGAAGGCATCGATAAAATCCTGGGGTGATGGGGCTGATGTTGTCGGCAGGTCTTTCGCCTCCCCCAGCTTGACGTAGAATTCACTCGGAACCAGGTCTACGCCGTCACGATAGATCGTAGTACCAAAGATAATGGTCTCCGGCACCAGCTCGATGTTATACTTCTCTATCAGCTCCTTGGGCAAACATATCGCGCTATCGGAAACAATCCTCACTCCAGACATAGCAAAGCGTCTCCTTTCAGCCAACGACACAAAAAGATTCTGCTGGCGCCCCGGTTAATGTTAACCGTTATGCTTTAGCGTTCGCTCCACTAAAGCTGGACTGAGCAGCAAAATCAGCATCACTACGATTAAAGCTAAAAAGGCGGGTATGCTGAGCCTGCCTTCGGTATAATAGGCAATCATAGTCAGGGTTATCAGCCCCGTGATTACCAGGACCGATATCCTCAGCCAGCGTTTTCTCAAGCGTATGAAGGTGGTGACGGCCACCCCCAGCGAGAGGAAGGTCAACCCAATCCAGGGAGCGAACTCCTGGAGGCGCTGCAGCCAGTAGGCAGGCATTCTGTCCACCGGCTCGACCGCCAGGAACCAGCCGATGATAATCGGCAACGGAAGTAACATTAGCGAGCTGTATAACCAGTCCCGCTTTATCTTCTTCAGCGTAAAGGCACAGACCAGCCACGAAGCCATAGGGATGTAGATGACTATAGCCAGCCAGTCCCACCCCTGCGGCAGATAGAGCAGCAACAGGCCAGCAAAGACCACTGGCAGCAGGGAGTAACTCAGCCAGGAGAAAAGCCAGGAAGGCTTGCCACGCCACCACCCGTAGACCACCACGCCCAATACCGCCACCAGCATGGCCAGCAGCCCGATAATACCCTGCCACCAGCTGAGGGCAAAGAGAAGGCCGAAAAGCAGGTGGGGCATAGCGGCAAAAAGCGCCTGAGCCCAGCTGCCCTGGCTGTGGCTCTCGTATATCTGGCGGGCGAGTATCTTGGCCGAGCCCATAAGCGTCAAACAGGTATTGGTCGCCTCCTCCTCCGATAGCCCCGCCTCTTGCAGCTCCTGGACCTCGTCCTCGATATGCGTTTCCAGCTCCTGCATGACCTCCTGCTCCGTGGAGCTGTCCAGCTTCAGGTTCTCCCGCACCATTTCCAGATAGTGACTCAGTGCCGTTACCAATTCATAACCTCATATCATTAAGATTCAGGCCGAATAATCAGGTTCATCGCCGCCAGGAAATCCAGCCACTGGCTCCGCTTGGTTTCCAGGCCGCGGAGTCCCTTTTCCGTGATATGATAATATCTCCGCTGCCGCCCGTTGGGCAACATCTGCCACCTGCCCTCGATTAAGCCCGACTGCTCCAGGCGGTGCAAAGCCGGATAGAGGGTACCTTCCTTAAAGCGGAAATAGCCCTCGCTCTTGCGCTCCAGCTCCTTGATAATCTGGTAGCCGTACATCGACTGCTGTTCCAGCAAGCAAAGAATTAAGGAATCAAAGCTGCCCTTGATAAGTTCACGCCTTTGTGCCATTCCATTCACCTCGTTTTAAAACACCTAGTAATCCTATGTATCACTATAATAATACACAGCCCTCCGCTTTGCAATATGTCTTAAAACAACAGCATGATTAAGGACAGGCAGCCAAGGCAGCAGCTCCAGCCAGTCTCGGTGAGTTAAGCTAGACTTCACGAGGGGATAAACAATAGCCCGATTATGATTTCATCGTCAGCATGCCCAAGAAGGCCAGTACGGCGGCCAGGCCACCGAAGACGTAACTAACCCAATCAGCCGTCACCAATGGAGTCAGGAACACCCACACACCCAGGGAACAGATAGCTAAACTTAGTAACTTCATTATCTAGCGCTCACCTCCTTCCTTTTTTATATCGGAACTGCTGCCTTGACAACACGAGATAGCTTGTTAATCTAAATACCTAGTAATTCTAGGTATATAAAATATAGCATACATCACCGTTCTTGGCAATAGCTAACTATTCGGAAGGGGGATTTTTAGGGGGAGAATTTCCCCAAGATGAGGCAGCCGTTGGTGCTGCCGAAGCCGAAGGAGTTGGAGAGGACGATGTTTACCTCTGCCCTTTTGGCTTTATTGGGCACGTAGTCCAGGTCGCACTCAGGGTCGGGCGTCTCGTAGTTGATGGTGGGCGGTATAATGCCGTCCCTGATGGTGAGCAGGCTGGCTATCGCCTCGGCCACCCCCGCCCCAGCCCACATGTGCCCCATCATTGACTTGTTGGCGCTAATCGGTATCTGGTGGCTGCGCTTGCCGAAGACCTTCTTTATAGCCCTAGTCTCGGAGAGATCGTTGAGCGCCGTCGAGGTGCCGTGGGCGTTGATATAATCAACTTGGCTGGCAGCGATACCAGCGTCCTCCAGAGCCAGCCTCATGCAGCTGGCAGCGCCGGCACCGTCAGGGTCGGGGGCGGTGATGTGATAGGCGTCGCTGTTCAGGCCGTAGCCCAGCACTTCGCCGTAAATCTTGGCCCCACGCTTCTGGGCAGACTCCAGTTCCTCCAGGATGACCATGCCCGCCCCCTCACCGATAACAAAGCCGTCACGCTCCTTATCGAAGGGGCGGCTGGCCTTTTCCGGAGCATCGTTGCGGGCGGACATTACCTTAAGCGGATCCAGGCCGGCAAAGACCAACGGCCTGATGGCCGCCTCGGTGCCGCCGGCAATCATGGCATCGACATCGCCACGCTGGATAACGACAGCGGCGTCGCCGATAGCGTGCGTCCCCGAGGCGCAGGCGGTCACCGTGCACATATTAGCCCCCTTAGCCCCGAAATTTATAGCGACCTGCCCCGTGGCCATGTTACAGAGGAAACTGGGGACAAAGAAGGGGGAAATCTGCTGGCGCGCCCCCTTAATCAAAAGCTCGTGGTTCCTTTCGATGCTCTCGATGCCGCCCATGGCCGTACCCACCGAAACCCCCACCCGCTCGTCGTTGGCCGAGGTTATCTTAAGCTTGGAATCCTCCAGCGCCATCCGTGCCGCCGCCAGGGCAAAGTGGATAAAACGGTCGCCCCTTCTGGCCAGCTTGCGGTCGATGAAGTCAAGGGGATTAAAATCTTTGACCTCGCCGGCAATCTGGGTGCGGAACTGGCTGGCATCGAAATGACTAACTGGTCCCACCCCCGATTTCCCCTGGCACAAAGCCTGCCAGTTTGCCTCCGTGCCCACCCCCAGCGGGGTGAGCAAGCCCATTCCGGTGACGACCACCCTTCGTTTCATCTCAGCTTCTCCTTGGCAATCCTGCCGTCGGCGGTCTTGGGCAAAGACTCGCTAAAGATAATCTTCCGCGGCACCTTATAGTTGGCCAGGTGCTCCAGGCAGAACTCCTTTATCTCCGGCTCGCTGGCCTTTTCCCCCGCCTTTAGCTTGATAACCGCCCGTGGTGTCTCCCCCCTCGACTCGTCGGCGATGCCCACCACCGCCACCTCAGCCACCTTGGGGTGATGGCCGATTATCTCTTCGATGTCGCTGGGAGAGATGTTCTGCCCCTTGCTGATAATAATGTCCTTCTTGCGTCTCTCGGCCAGAAAGAGCCAGCCCGCCTCGTCCCGCCAGCCGAGGTCACCACTGTAGAGCCAGCCGTCCTTTACCACCTCGGCCGTTGCCTGGGGGTTATTATAGTACTCGTTCATTATGGGGCCCCGGACTATTATCTCGCCCGTCTCGCCCACCGGCAGCTCTTTACCCTCGTCATCGACTATCTTCAGTTCCCAGCCGGGCATAGTCCTACCCACCGAGTTGGCTACCCCCCGCCCGTCGAGCGCGGTGCAGCTGACGTGCGCCGCCGATTCGGTCATCCCCCAGAAGTTGACCGGGGTCAGGCCGATATATTCCTTCACTTTTTGGGCGACCCTAGCTGGCATGGCGGCCCCGGCCGTGCCCCAGAGGCGTAGCGAGCTTATGTCGCGCTTTATCCCCCCCGCCTCGATAGCCTCCACAATCAGCCCGTGAACGAAAGGCACCCCCATAAACATGGTCGCCTTTTCCCGCTCGATAAGCTCGAAGAGGCTATCTAATGAAAGCCCCGAAAGCATCGCTACCCGGCTGCCCTTGTTAATAGCCGTCATCATGATTATCACCAGCCCGAAGGCATGGTGCATGGGCAGGGCGAAGAGAACGACGACGTCTTTATCCGTCTGCTTAAAGCCGTCGCCCGATATGGCCGCCTCCCTGACCAGCGCCCCGTGAGACATAACCACCCCGCGGGGGTGAAAGGAAGGCCCCGAGCTATAGGCGATGTGGGCGACATCTTCGGGCGCGGGTTCGGCATCAATCGCCACTGAGGAGCTCCGGGCTATAATCTCATCGTAGCCCAGGAGATTACCTTTATTCTTGTAATTGAGGCCGATGACCCGTTCCACGGACGGGAACCTATCCATCACGGGAGCCAGTAGTTCCAGCCAGGGGCTTTCCGTCACCATGATTTTGGGCTGGGAGTCGTTGCAGAGGGAGACCAGCTCGGTGAGCTTATATTTGGTGTCGAGCAGTACGGCCACTGCCCCGATTTTGACCACCCCGAAATAGACGGCGACAAACTCGGGGCTGTTGGCCAGCAGCAGGGCGACCCTATCGCCCCTCCCCACCCCCATCCCCACCAGGGCGTTAGCCACTTTATTCGAGGCTTCGTCCAGCTCGGCATAGGACAGCCGGCGCTTGCCCATGACGATTACCGTCTTGTCAGCGTAGCGCTTCGCCGCCCGTTCCAACATCTGTTTCAGATTCATTTTTTCTGCTTTTCTAGTATCACTCTGGCGTCTACGGCTAAAGCACCATCGCTGTAGGCAAAAACAGGGTTGAGGTCAAGCTCCTTGACCTCAGGATTTTTCTCAACAAAATCAGACACCTTGAGTAGCAAATTCTCCAGGTAGGCTATCTTCACCTTCTCCCCTCCCCGATAGCCTTCGAGCAAGGGGTAGCCCTTTATCTCCCTGACCATCTCGGCGGCATCCCGTTTAGCCAGGGGGACGAGGCGAAAGGAGACGTCTTTAAGCACCTCCACCATAATTCCGCCCAGCCCGAACATAAGGACAGGGCCGAACTGGTCGTCCTGGGACATGCCGATAATCACCTCAACGCCCGGGCGGGCCATTTTTTGCACAGCCACCCCTAGTATTTTGGCTTTAGGGTGCTTTCTTTTAGCCGCGGCCATAATGCCGTCGTAGGCCTGTCCTACCGCCTGGTCGTTTTGCAGCCCCAGCTTAACCCCACCCATATCGCTCTTGTGAATGATATCGGGTGAGGCTATCTTCAACACCACCGGAAAGCCCAGCTTATTGCTTATTGATATGGCTTCCTCTTTGGAGACAGCCAGTCTGGTCTCGACCACGTCGATGCCCGCCTGCTTCAGAAGCTGCTTGGACTCGACCTCGGTCAGCACCGTCCGGCCTTCGCTTCTGGCTTTAGTGATAAGCTGTGCCGTCACCAGACTCCCCCTTTTATGGGACTTGGGCTAAACTATAGCAGATTTCAGCCTATTTTTAAAGCTGACAGAACTAGTGACAAAACTCACTTGGCTATAGCCTGGCCGCAGTGCTACAATAATATTAAGAGTATGATAAAGGCCGACGGAGACTACTAACCATCTTTCAAATCGTGCGTTATTACTGATAAAGCGGAAGTTGAGAAGACCATTATGAAAATACCGAAGATAAGCTACATTCTAATCGCCCTGGTTATCGTCCTGACTATTCTGGTGAGCAGCTGTGCGACACTGGATACGAACGGCTCGGCACCAACAGACTCAGGCAACCCCATCGACAACGGCGGGACGACGCTGCCCACCACCGATGGAGAGGAAGTCTCGGCACTGCCCTCTATCGCCGACGTGGTGGCTCTGGTCAAGCCCTCGGTGGTGGCGGTAAACATCGAGGTCACCAGCTATGACATCTTCAACCAACCCTACACACAGAGGGGGGCAGGCTCGGGGTGGATTATAGACCAAGACGGGATTATTGTGACCAACAACCACGTGGTAGCGGGAGCGGATAGCATTACCGTAACCCTGGACGACGGACGAGTCTTTCCCGTGGATACAAACAACGTAGCCACCGATTCCGTGTCGGATGTAGCCGTCCTTAGAATTGATGCCAATAACCTGTCGGCAGTGGCGGTGGGAAACTCCGAGGACCTAAGAGTCGGCGATTGGGTAGTGGCTATTGGCAATGCCTTAGGTGAAGGGATAAGCGCCACGGACGGCATAGTTAGCCGCAAAGGTGTTTCGATAACTGATGACACAGGCCTGACGCGATATAACCTCATTCAGACCAACGCCGCCATTAACCCCGGGAATAGCGGCGGCCCGCTGGTGAATCTGGCCGGCGAGGTTATCGGCATTACCAACGCCAAAATCTCTGCCGTCGGCGTTGAAGGTATGGGCTATGCCATAAGCACCCAAGAAGCGATGCCGATTATCGATGAACTAATTCAGAACGGCTATGTGGTACGTCCCTTCCTAGGTGTACAGAACCTGCTCACCGTAGACCAAACCGTAGCCTCCTTTTACGGGCTAAGCGTAAATACAGGGGCACTGATTAGAGGGGTGATAGCGGGCGGTCCTGCCGACGCCGCCAGACTGGAGGCCGGTGACGTCATTATCAAATTCGGCGACCAGGATATAGCCGATGTTAACGAGTTGCTACAAGCCCTGTACGCTTGCCAAATTGGACAAACGGTAGAAATAACCGTCCAGCGGGGCGACAGCCAGCAAACCACCTACGTCGTCCTGGAAGAAACCCCTCCACCCTCCTAGAGCCGCCTGACCCCCAGGGTTATTTCGTGGCCGCTTAAGCGATGGCTTTCACTGAAAGCGCCCGTCCCAGGGGCGCCTTCGACAAGCTCCTTGGATAGTGTTTCCTGCTTAATGTAGTCGGCGAAGTCGGCCATAACCTTTTTGATGTAATCGTCCCCCTGGTAACAGGTGACGATGTGGTCGGCGATATCAAAGCCCGCCGAACGCCGCATCGTTTGCAGCCTTCTCACGATTTCTCTGGCCACCCCCTCCATTTCAAGCTCAGGCGTAAGCAAAGTATCAATGCCAGTCGATGAAGTGCCCCACATACCAACAGCATAACGTTCGCTATCAAGCGTGCTCAAGTCATCAACGAACACTATATTCTTTGCGTTAACCTCATCCTTTATCTGAGACTCGAATCGATGAATGGTCTTTTTTAGCCACTCAGCCTTTACTGACACTATGATATTATCAATCGGTTGACGTACTTTTATACTCTTTTCACTACGTAATGATCTGACTTTACTCACCAGTTCTATTACGGCATGAACTTCTCTACTTAGTTGTTCATCGATTTGAGTCTTGTCAGCCACCGGAAAGTCGGTTAAATGCACGCTCTCCGGGGCGTCGGGCGCCACCGAGCCAACCAGGTTCTGGTAAATCTCCTCGGCCAAAAAGGGAGTAAAGGGCGTCAGCAGCTTTGCCAGCGTCACCAGGCACTGATAGAGCGTGTTATAGGCCGCCAGCTTATCGGCGTCGCTCTCGCTCTTCCAGAAGCGGCGACGGCTGCGGCGCACGTACCAGTTAGAAAGCTCGTCAACGAAACTTTCTATCCTTCGCCCCGCCTCGGTGGGGTTATAGCTTCCCAGCCCCCCATCCACATCGGCGATAAGCTGGTTAAGTTCGGAGAGAATCCAGCGGTCGAGCTCGGAAAGCTCTGAAGCCGATTCTTTTCCGGGAACGAACTTATCGATATTGGCGTAGGTAACGAAGAACGAATATACATTCCACAAAGTCGAGAGGAAGCGGCGGCTAACCTCAGCCACCATTGATTCGTCGAAGCGATAGACGTTGCCCACCGCCGTGCTGGTGAAGAAGTACCAGCGCAGGGCATCGACCCCGTATTTATTGATTACCGCCCAGGGTTCGACCACATTCCCTTTTGTCTTGCTCATCTTCTCACCCTTGGCGTCGAGGACGAGCCCTAGGCAGATAACGTTGCGGTAGCAGGGCTTATTAAAGAGCAGGGTGGATATGGCGTGCAGGCTGTAGAACCAGCCCCGCGTCTGGTCGACCGCCTCGCTGATAAAATCGGCGGGGAAGCGCCCGTCGGTAAGCAGGGTATCGTTCTCGAAGGGGTAGTGGTGCTGGGCTATGGGCATAGCTCCGGAATCGAACCAGCAGTCGATTACCTCGCTCACCCGCTGCATCTTGCCTCTGCACTTTGGACAATCGAAGGTCAGTTCGTCAACAAAGGGTCGGTGCAAGTCCAGCGGTTCTTTGAAGCCGGAAAAGCCCGCCTCATCCTTTAATTCCTGTACACCGCCGACGCACTCATAGTGACCGCAGGAATCACAGCGCCAGAGCGGTAGTGGCGTCCCCCAGTAACGCTCTCGCGATAATGCCCAGTCCACGTTATTCTCCAGCCAGTTCCCGAAGCGACCGTACTTGATGTAGTCTGGATACCAGTTGATTTCCTTATTGCCATCTACCAGAGCATCCTTGATGGCTGTGGTTCTGATATACCAGGTCTGCTTGGCATAGTAGAGCAGCGGGGTATCACAGCGCCAGCAGAAGGGATAGGTGTGCCTTATCGTCTCGCTGCGGAAGAGCAGCCCCTTCTTCTTTAGCTCTTCGAGCACCAGTGGGTCGGCATCTTTAACGAATTTACCCGAGAACGGGTAACTACCGATGACGTTGCCCTTCAGGTCAACGGTGTGGACGAAGTCCAGCTTCTCAGCCAGTCCCGCCTCGTAGTCAACCTCGCCGTAAGCCGGCGCCATATGCACTATCCCCGTCCCATCCTCCAGGGAGACGAAATCGGTGGCGATGACTTTGTAAGTCAAATCCTTGCTCGCCTCTTGCAAAGGCAGACCCTCCGTCATAAGCCGTCTTTCAATACCAAATTCGTGGGGATTAAACAACGGTTCATATTCGACGCCGACCAGCTCGCTACCCTTCAACCGCTTTACCGTTTTGTAGCCCTCCAGTCCCACCACCCCCACCAGCGTAGCCGCCATGACCAGATAATCATCTTTGCCCTCTAAAAGAGCGTATTCGGCGTCGGCGGCGACGGCTAAAGCCGTATTGCCCGGCAGCGTCCAGGGCGTCGTCGTCCAGGCCAGCAGGTAAACAGGCTTATCCGAGGGCAGCTTTGATGACTTGGCCACCTTGAACTTTATGTAAACCGAAGGGTCGTCGGCGTCCTCATAGCCGAGGGCGACCTCATGAGACGAAAGCGAGGTGCCACAGCGGGGGCAGTGGGGGGTGACCCTGTAGCCCTGGTATATCAAACCCTTATCCCACATCTGTTTTATCGCCCACCAGACGGTCTCGATGTAGTCGTTGTTCATCGTCATGTAGGCCTTTTCCAGGTCCACCCAATAGGCAATGCGCTCGGTGAGGTTATTCCATTCTTTTAGGTAGCGGAAGACGCTTTCTCGACAGCGCTTATTAAAGCGTTCCACGCCGTATTGTTCAATCTGCTCTTTGCCCGAGAAACCAAGCTCTTTCTCTATTTCCAATTCTACGGGCAGGCCGTGGGTGTCCCAGCCGGCAATGCGCGGCACATAATAGCCTTTCATTACTCTGTAGCGGACGATAACATCCTTGAAAATTCTGGCCAGAACATGATGGATGCCCGGATTGCCATTGGCAAACGGAGGCCCCTCATAAAAGACGAAACGAGCTCCTTCCCGGCGTTGCTCAACACTTCGCCCAAAGATATCCTTATCCTTCCAAAGCCCCAGGATTTTCTCCTCGGCTTTAGGAAAATTTACCCTGCTGCCAACAGGCTCAAACATAAAACCCCCTCTATACCAAAAAATCCCGCCCTCTAGGGACGGGATAAACTTACCCGCGGTACCACCCTATTTCCCCCGCTTTTAACGAGGACTCTTTCAGGGCACATCTCATGCCCCCGCCATTGATAACGGTTGACGCTACCGACCAAGTCTACTAGGTGCCTTAGCACCGTTCGGTTGGTGGCTCGGGAGTGATTTTCGGGGGACGGTAACGTCTGCTTTCACCCTGCCAGACTCGCTTTAGTTGTCCGCTCTCCCCCTACTCCTCTCCGTCACTGCCTTTACCGCTAAAGGTTAGCACAGCTCGAAAAATAAAACAAGCGCCTGCATCTGAGGTCAATGACTAAACCAATCGGGGTAGATTCGTGTGAGTATTACAGAGGGTACAGAGGGGTCACACGAAGGTCCAATATACTTAATAGGGTATCCGATTCCTCTCGCCTTAAGCGCCTGCAATCCTTCGACTGCCTTGGCCATCATCCCTGGCGGCAAAGCCATAACCATCTCGTCCTCGGTAACGGCGCCGAACTCCCTCTCTGCCAGACATGGAATAGCCAGGGCCGGCTTGCCGGTAGTATAGCACTGCGCCAGACCATCAGCGCAGGAGCCTTCACCGATGAAGAAAAACTGAAAACGCTCGTAGTCCTTGAACTGGAGCCCGTTCATAAGCAGCATCATCTGCGCCGGATTGCCGTAGATTAAGACAACCTCGGGCTCGAACTTCCCCGCCGCCAAGGGGGCGAGCACGACAGCCTCTCCGGGGGGTACGGTGGGGTATTCTGCCATCTGCTTTCGGGCTTCCTCCACGTTGGCAAACCAGGTATTGGCAAAGGAATTTGCCTCCCAGGTGACCTCCTTTTCGGTGGTAGCCGCTAGACCATTGATTCGAGCACAGCGCTCACCGAGGTTGTCTCTGGTTACCCCCACCGTCAAGCCCACTCTTCGAACCAGCGCTGGTACCTGGCAAAAAGTGGCTAGGCGGTCAAGCGGCACTACCTCCGGTATTTTCTCCAGTTCCGCCGCCTTCTCCAGCCTCTTGTAGGCAACCAGGCTTGTTGGTAGGCGAAGCAGACACTCCATCTCCCGGCTAAGTCCTGCCCAATCAGTCTTCGCCATTTTGTGCCCCCTTCTCCTGTTGTTTTCAACTAATCAAAGCCGGTCTAAACGGCTATTGCTCACGGGGCATAATGACTACCTTACGCGTCTCGCCTTCGCCAACGCTCTCGGTAGTGACATCGGGGTCATCGGCCAGGGCCAGGTGGATAATGCGCCTTTCGTAGGCCAGCATCGGCTCCAGGGTAAACGGCCTACCCTTGGTCTTGACCTGCTCGGCCATGCGCTGGGCTAAAGCCTGCAACGCCTCGTAGCGACGCTGCTTATAGCCCTCGACATCGATAACAATAGGCACCCTGGCCTGAGTCTGATGGGCCACGATAAGCCTGACGACATACTGCAGAGCGGAAAGCGTTTGACCCCGCCGCCCGATGAGGATACCCAGGTCGTCACCGGTAACATCAAGGGTAACGACTTCACCAGCCCCCTCACCCACCGGGGGTTTGGTCTGGCAGGCCACCGAAGCCGTTACCCCCATCTGGGCCAGAAGGGCCTCCAGGACCTCCCGGGCCATGTCGTCCATATTCTCTTTCTCTGGCGTGCTGGCCAGAGGCTCAACTCTTACCACGGCCTCCTCAGCCCCCAGACCGAGGATACCGTGTTTACCCTCTTTTACGACGGCGACCTCCACCTCTTCGCGACTTAGGTTTAGTGTCTCTAATGCTTTTTGGATAGCCTCCTCCACGGTCCGGCCGCTTGTCTCCAGACTCTTCATAGCTCACATCCTCTTCCCGTGCCGAACTGGGCACGATATCAGCACCGCCTTCGGGCGCTTTCTCCACCTCGGCGATGCGTTTTTTATACTTCTTGTCCCGCCCGGTATCCTTCTGGGGCGATGACTTAACCAGGCCTCCCCACCCCCCGATCCAGTACTGCAAACCGATTCTAAACAGGTTCGAGGTAACCCAGAAAAGGGCCAGCCCGCTGGGGAAGGACAGGGTCAACCAGGCGAACATAATAGGCATTATCCAGAGCATCAGGCTGCTCTGTGTCTTCTGGCTGGGGTCGACGGTGGGTGCCTGAACCATCTTCTGCTGTACCCACATCGAGGCGCCCACCAGCAGCGCCAGGAAAATGTCGCCACTAGCTAGGTTCAACCAGAGGAAATCGTTGGGGAGGGGCAGCGTGGAATAGACTACCGGCCAGGAATAGAGATACTTGGAAAGCCCCGCCAGATTCTCCGGGATTACCGCCAGCACCCGCATGATCGACTGGAAAAGGGCAATCCAGATAGGCATCTGGATTAACAGGGGCAGTATGCAGCCAGCCGGGCTAACCCCAGACTCCTTATAGAGATTCATCTGCTCCCGGGCCATCCTCTCCTTGTCTTTGCCGTACTTCTTTTTGAGTTCGGCAAGCTTGGGCTGGAGTTCCTGCATGGCCTTGGAAGCGCGAATCTGCTTTAAGGTCAGGGGGAGCATAGCGCCGTTAACGATAAGCGTCAGGACGATGATAGCCAGCCCAAAGTTATTGAAGAGATAGTGCGTCAGCACAATGAGGACGTTTGTCACTGGCTGTATAGCGATTATGTCCCACCAGTTTAGACCCAACGAAATCTACCTCACTTACTAGTTAATGGGCTGAATCCACAACCTCACCCCGGTATCGGCGTTAAGGGCATGGAGGTTCCGCTCCTGGGTATAAGCATAGAGAACGCCATCGGCCAAGGAAAGCGGGGCGTATATCGTCTCGGCTAAATCGGCAAAAAGCCCGAGCTGATTATTAACCGCATCTATGACATATATCTTGCCCGCCTCAGTGGCGATGAGAACCCTGTCCTCGGTCAGAACCGGCCAGGAACGGACCGGGCTTTCCAGGTCAAACTCGATTATCTCGACCCCGTTCAGGGCGTTCAAAGCGTAGGCCTTATTGTCGTAACAGCCGACGTAGATGGTATTCTCAAAAGCCACCGCCCGCGTCCAGAACCACTTTTCCGCCTGGAATTTCCATTTCAGCGTGCCGTCGGCGGTATTTATGGCGTAGAAGCAACGGTCGAGGGAGCCGATGCAAACCGTGCCGTCAACGACCAGAGGTGTGGAAGCGAAAGCCCCCTCCGCCTCAAATTGCCACTTTTCGATACCGTCGGCGGCGTTGATGGCATAGAGCTTCTTATCAAAGGAACCAACATAGAGCGTACCCGCATCATAGACAGGCGTCGACCATATCTTGTCCTCAGTGGCGAACTCCCAGAGCAAATCGCCGGTAGCCGCGTCCAGGGCGTAAACCTTGCCGTCGGCGCAGCCGAAGTATAGCTTATCCAAAGCGATTACTACGCCACTGACGATGGAGTCCATATTGCCTTCACGGGGATAGACCCAGCGCAATGCCCCCGATTCGGCATTAAGGGCGTAGACCTTGCCGTTATAGCCAGCAACATAGACTAGCTCTTCGTACAAAGTGGGGCTGCCGTAAACAGCCACCGGTACCGCCCCACTGGAACAGCCGAAGCCGCCCGATGATACCGACCCTGTCAGCGGGACCTCCCAGCGCTGGACGCCGGTCTCCGCATTTACCGCCACCAGCTTACCCTCCGTCGCCGGCGCCGAACAGCCGAAACTCCCGCCCGACGACGCCAGAGAGGGAGCTAAAAATATAGTCCCATCTACTACCGTAGCGCCGGAACCGCCCTCTGGGGAACCCCTGATGCCGGTACAACCGGTTACCAGAACCCCCACCAGCAGCAGAACGATAAGCAGGCTAATCTTGCCCACCGGTAGCGAACTCTTGCCGGTCCTCATTTAGTTATTGCCTCCACAGTCAGCATGCGGCACCGGGTCATAGCCGCCGGCATGGAACGGGTGGCAGCGAGCGATGCGCCTGGCCCCCATCCAGCCCCCCTTAAAAAAGCCGAAACGGGAGATAGCCTCATAGGTATATTGAGAACAGGTCGGGCTATAGCGGCAGTTTGACGGCAAGACCCGCGAAATCGTTAGCTGATAAAGCCTAATTAGCCCTAAAGCAAGCTCCTTCATAGTCCCTCGCTAAGATTCTAGCCCGGGAAACTAACCCCCGGACTGTTTTCTCCAAGTTCGCGTAACTGGCCTTGGCCGCTTTGGGGCGGGCGATAAAGATAATATCCCATCCTCCCACCAGCGGCAAGGCACGCACTATTTCGCGCATTCGGCGCTTTATCCGGTTTCTCACCACCGCCCCACCCAGTCGCTTGCTCACCGAGAAACCGTACCGTGACCGGGCAAGCTGGTTAGGCAAAGCCTTCATCACCATCAGGTCACGCGCCCAGGAGCTACCCTTCTCATAGACCAAGCTATATTGCTCCGCTCTGGTAAGGTATTCTTCGCCCCGCATGGTTACACCACGGTCAAGCGCTTACGTCCCTTAAGCCGTCGTGCCTTCAAGACACTTCGACCACCACGGGTAGACATTCTGGCTCTAAAGCCGTGCTCTCTTTTTCGGGGAATGCTCTTTGGTTGATAAGTCCTCTTAGGCACAAATAGCTCCGTAATTAAATCAGGATGATTATACTTCTGTATCTGCGGGGTGTCAAAGGGAGAGGGACAAAGCGGATTTATAAGGATGCCGAAAAAGAAGGCAACCTACATCACACTAATCGCGTACACCAACGCCCCCTGTCTTATGGATGTGCTCCGGTACATAAGGCAGCAGGGCTAAGTGCCGCGCCCTCTTTATGGCCAGCGCCAGGGCGCGCTGATGCTTGGCGCAGGTGCCGGTCTTACGCCGGGGCCCAATCTTACCCCTATCCGATATGTAATGGCGCAACTTGGCCGGGTCTTTGTAATCTATCTCCTTAACGTTATCGACGCAGAGGGAACAAAACTTGCGCCTTGGTATATATCTCGACCTGCCCGGCCTTTTAGCTTTCGATTCGTCGGCTCTTTTTCTGGCCACCTCTTATTACGTTACCTAAACCCTTCTAGTAGATTTCTAACCCTCGTCGGGGAAGGGCACGTCCTCCACCGCCGGCTCCGGCTCGCTGGGATTGGCCTCCTCGCCCCCCTCCCCGGAAGCGGGAGCCGCGGGCTGTCGGTCAAGGAAGAGTACCCGGTTAGCCACTATCTCCGACCGGGAGCGCTGCTGCCCGTCTTGGCCCTCCCAGCTACGGGTATGCAGTCTACCCTCGGCATAAACACGCTGACCTTTGGTCAGATACTGGTTGCAATTCTCAGCTAGTCTGTTCCAGGCGACTACGGTAAACCATTCCGTTTCCTGCTTACGCTCGCCTTCGGGGGTGGTGTAGACTCTGTTGGTGGCAACACGGAACGAGGTTACCGGGTTGCCGTTAGGGGTGAAACGCATTTCGGGTTCAGTGCCAACATTTCCTATAATCATCACTTTGTTCAGGGTCAACATCGCCAAAACTCCTTTCGCCCTCACCCAAATTCGTAGGAAACAGGCGTTTTTCCTTTATATTAGCTGTCTAATCTTACCAGTAAATGCCGTAGCACCTCCTCAGAGATTCTCAGGTTCGCTTCAAGCCCTTTGCCCGATGCTGCTTTCATCTTGCATCGGAACAGAACGTAATTGCCTTCCAGGAAATGTTTAATGGGATAAGCCAGTTTGCGCTTACCCCAGCGGTCAACTTCGTCAACCGTGCCGCCGTCCTGACTAATCAGGCGGCTGATATTATCGACGACGCCGTCAAGGCCTTCATCGGCAAGCTCAGGATTGATAATCACCACCAGCTCGTAGTCGCGAAGCTGCTTGTTTTCCTCAGTAACTTTATTCTCTTTAGTAACCATAAACTCCTTAACCCGTTGAGATTAGCTATTATATCATACAACCACTGATGCAACAATAGTTGGATTTAGCCGTCAGCTTGACACGGCAAGGTGCCCCTGATAGACTTTTCTTACTGAAACGGCCCCGTGGTGTAGCGGTCTAACATGCCACCCTGTCACGGTGGAGATCGGGGGTTCGAATCCCCCCGGGGTCGCCACCACCCCACACTCCACTCTTTTACTCTTTTAGATAGCTGAATGCCGCCTTGGCGGCGGTAGCGCCATCGCCGACAGCGGAGGCAATCTGGCGGGCTGAGCTCTGGCGGACATCGCCCGCGGCAAAGATTCCTGAAACCGAGGTCGCCATCGTTTCGCCAGTGCTGATGTGACCAGTCTTAGTCAGCTTTAGTATTTTAGCGAACGGTTGGCTGTTAGGTTTAAGCCCCACGGCGACAAAGACGCCGTCCACCTCAAGAGTGGAAGTCTGCTTGGTCTTGACGTTGCGCAATTGAAGCGCCTTGACCACCTCCCCACCCACAATCCCCTCCACGATGGTATCCCAGATAAACTTTATCTTGGGCTGCGCCTTGGCTCTTTTCTGTAAAACCTCCCCCGCCCGCAGCTGGTCTCGGCGGTGTATGACGTAAACCTTACTGGCGTGCTGGGTAAGCTCCAGGGCGTCGGTGATGGCGGCATCGCCCCCTCCCACCACGGCTACCTCTCTTTTGCGGAAGAAGAAGCCGTCGCAGGTGGCGCAGTAAGAGACGCCGTGCCCCACCAGCGTTCCCTCTCCAGGAACGCCCAGCCTTTTGTACTCCGAGCCGGCGGCGATAATAACCGCCTCAGCCTCGAAGCTACCGCCGGTGGTTATGATTCTATGCGGCTTGCCCGTTTTTACGCCCGTGACCTCGGCCGTTACCGTCTTCAGTCCGTATTTAGCCGCCTGCTTATGCATCAGTGCGCCCAGCTCGGCGCCGGAGACGCCCTCGGGGAAGCCAGGGTAGTTTTCCACCAGCGGGGCGTTAAACATTTGGCCGCCGAAAGCGCCGCGCTCGATGAGCAGGCTCTTCAAGCCCGCCCGCGCGGTGTAAAGCCCCGCGGTCAGCCCCGCCGGCCCCCCACCGATAATAACTACTTCGTATTTCGCTTTAGCCATCGCTTACCTCTGGCAAACCTCGTTTTTAGATTATAGCATAGAATACCCTAATTATTATGATACCGCGCCGTCAAGACAAGGTTAAACTTGTTTTATAACACGCACAGCGTGTAGAATCTAGAGGACACAAAGGTGATAAGTCTTGAAAAACAGCGACGGTAAGATTAACTGGCAATACATCTTTGACCCCAAAACGGTGGCTGTCATCGGCGCCTCCAACAACCCTGGCTCCTGGGGGTACGGTATTATGAAGCACCTTACCCGCCCCGCCCGCCGCAAAATCTACCCGGTTAACCCCAATGCCGCCGAAATTATGGGCGTTAAAGCTTTTGCCAGTGTGCTCGATATTCCCGGAGCGGTGGAACTGGCTGTCATCGTCGTCGCCTCCCCGCGGGTGCCCAAAATAATCCGCGAGTGCGTCCAGAAAGGGATAGAGGCGGCGGTGGTCGTCTCCGGCGGCTTTGCCGAAAGCGGCGGCGAGGGCGTCAAACTGGAAGCCGACTTGGTTAAGGTCGCCCGCCAGGGGAGTCTCCGCTTTATCGGGCCCAACACCATGGGCCACGCCGATACTTCGTCACAGCTCTCCACCCTGGCCTGGACCTTCGAGACTCCCCCCGGCCCCGTGGCTCTCATCGCCCAGAGCGGCAACTACGGCCACCGCATCCTGCACCGCGGCATGATGTCGGGCATTGGCTTCAGCAAGTTTGTCTGCACCGGTAACGAAGCCAACATCCATTTTGAAGACTACTTCGAATACCTGGCCGAGGATAAAGACACCAAGATAATCGCCGCCTACATCGAAGGCTTGAGAGAGGGCCGGCGTTTCTTCGAGCTGGCTAAAAAGATTACCCCACATAAACCCGTTATCGTCATCAAGGCAGGGGCGACCAGGGCCTCGGCCAAAGCCGCCCTGTCCCACACCGCCACCCTGGCCGGTTCGGACGAGGTCTATGCGGCGGCCTTTCACCAGGCGGGCGTACTCAGGGTGGAAGACGACGACGAGCTCTGCGATGTGGTCACCGCTCTGCTCTACCAGCCCCTGCCCCGCGGCAAGAAGATAGGTATTTTGACTATCGGTGGGGGCTTAGGGGTAATGTCCGCCGAAGCCTGTGAAAAAGAGGGTCTGGAGATACCTAAACTGGCCCCAGCCACCATAGAAAAGCTGAACGCCCAGCTGCCGCCGCGCTGGTCCCATGCCAACCCGGTGGACATGGCTGGAATCAGCATGGCCGAAAACCCGGTCACCTTTCCCTCCCTCTTCGCCATGATGGACGATAAAGATATCGACGCCATACTGCTGCAGGCGCCCATCGGGGCCAACACCGACCGCCTGGCCACCATGTTCGACAAAGAAGAGATTAAGGCTTACCGCCAGGCTGAGGAAAAGGCCTTGGACAGGCTCAGCCAGCGGGTCAAGCGGGACGAAAAACCGGTATTCATGGTCAAGCCCGCCGTCGAATTCGCCACCGACCCCGAGGTTGCTTCCCTCTTCAGCCGGGAGAGTATTCCCGTCTACCCCAGCCCCCGCCGCGCCGCCAAGGTACTAAAGCAGCTGGCCTGGTATCGGCACTATCTCGACTCTATCGGCCCATAAATCCCCCTACCACCAAGTCCGATTATAGTCAACCATAGTTGATTTATTTCCATTGACAGGGTTTATCACCCGTAGATAGCGCTAGAACAGCACTTACCTCGTATATCGCCCGAAATCGGCAGGAAAAGAGAGTATGAGCCTGATTAAGGCAGATAAAAAGGACAGAAGTCCACTCCCCCTCCCATACAGTAAACTTGACGCCAAAGGTCTACAATCAGTATGATAAAGTATGCTCGATGGCAAATGCCCAAAGTGCGCCTATCACTGTTCAGGTTGGGCGTTGCAGTTCCCCCAAAATCAGACGTGTCCCAGATGCGGTACGGGGTTGGTGATTACGGAGGGCGGGCGGAAGGTTTCCATCGGCTACTCCCCCTTCACGGCGGAAAAGTACGTCATTGACGCCCCCAAGAAAACCCCCACCCCTACCAAGAAAAAGGGCGACAGCTCAGACAAGCCGCCCAGCTCTTAACTTAATCGAGCATCTGGAACCACGGCCTTTGTCTCACTATCGCCAAGTTTTTCCCACCAAAACTTCATGGTAAAAAAGTTGCCATGAAACATGCTTTTATGCTATCCTGAAGCGGCAAAAGGTTACCAGCACTTAGCAGCCGTGTTCTATCCAGTTTGAGATAACTACTTTAAGACCCAATGTAACTAAGGGTCGATTTTTTTGACAATAAAAGCACCACACAAGCGGGAGGTAGAACCATGAACAGAAGGGATAAGCTTGTCGAAATCGTCGGCGTCGAGAACTTCTCCGACGACCCCAAGGCTTTAGAGGCTTATGCTAAAGACTTCAGTCTCCAACCGGCGGGAGCCCCCGAATATGCGGTCAAACCCAAGGACACCCAGGAAGCAAGCAAAGTCATCAAGGTGGCCAACGACCACTCGCTGCCCGTAGTACCCGTCAGCTCCTGGGTGCATTTTTACGGGGCGACCATCCCCAAGAAGGGCGGCATCATCCTTGACCTTACCCGGATGAACCGCATCTTTGAGGTCGATGATTTCAATAAACGCGTCAGGTTCGAAGCGGGGGTAACCTGGGAACAGCTCACCAGCCACCTGGAAAAGAAAGGCTTCCGAATAATGATGCCCCTCCTCCCCCACCCCCAGCGCTCGGTGCTCACCGACCACCTGGAGAGAGAGGTTATCATAAACACCGTCTATGACTACGGAGAGCCGCTGCAGAGCATGGAGGTCGTCTGGCCCAACGGAGAGATCTTTCGCACCGGCTCGGCCAGCGTCATGGGCTACCCCGATTCCCCCTCCAAGGGGGGCAACCCCACGGGGCCGGGTATAGACTTCTATAGATTCCTGCAGATGGCACAGGGGACGATGGGGGTAGTGACCTGGACCAACCTCAAGACCGAATTCATTACCCAGAAAGACAGGGTGTTCATCGCTCCGGTAAAAGACCTGAATATGGTCATGGAATTCCTCTATCGCATATTAAGGATAAGAATCGGCCAGGAGTGCCTGCTGCTGAACAATACCGACCTGGCGGCGATAATGGCCACGGACATGAAGAAAGAGTTCGCCTCACTAAGAGCCTCCCTGCCGTCCTGGACTCTGATTCTGGTCATCAGCGGACATTTCCGCGACCCCGACGGCAAGATTAGATACGAAGAAAAAGCGCTCAACGAGATTATCAAGAAGGAATTCCCCGAAGTCTCGTTCAGCGATAACCTTCCCGGGCTTCCCGGCTCGGGACAAAAACTGCTGGGCAGGCTACGCCAACCCTGGCCCAAGGAAATCACCTACTGGAAGAACCGATACAAGGGCGGCTGCCACAGCCTCTTCTTCATCACCAAGCCGACGCTAGCGCCCAAGTTCTTAGATCGGATGGAATCGCTGGCCTCCCGGTACGGCTACCCCGAAGGCGACCTGGGCGGCTACATACAGCCCATAGAACATAATCGGGCCTGCCAGCTGGAATTCAACCTCTTCTACGACCCCACCAGCCGCCCCGAAGTGGAACGGGTGCGGACCCTGGCCAGCGAAGCCACCAAGACCCTGTTCGACCAGGGGGCTCTCTTTACCCGCCCCTACGGCGAATTGGCCAAGCTGGTCTATGATAGGGCCAACGGCTACGCCGCCATCCTGAAGAGGGTTAAAAAGCTCTTCGACCCCAAGAATATAATGAACCCGGGTAATCTGTGCTTCTAGGGAGGAATAAAGATGCTCAAAGGCAAACTAAAGCTGGATGTAACCAACTTAGATAATTTTGAATACGACATGAGCAAGTGCATCAAGTGCAAGGGGTGCACCTGGGTCGACCACATCTACATGCCCGGGATGACCTTCAGCACCCGCTGCCCCAGCGCCACCAGGTATCTGTTTGATTCCTACGGCGCCTACGGCAAGATGAGAATCGGGACGGCTATGCTCGAAGGCAGGATGAAATACTCCGATGAACTGCTCAAAATACTCTATGCCTGTACCCTCTGCGGCGCCTGCGACGTGGGCTGCAAGCGCAACCTCGACCTGGAAATAGAGCTTACCCTGGAGGCACTGCGCATCAAGGCGGTCAAGGACGGCAAGGGGCCCATGCCCCAGCACAAAAAATTGGCCCAGAACATAGCCGAAAAGCACAACCGCTTTGGCTCCCCCCACGCCAACCGCAATAACTGGCTACCCGGTGACGTCAAACCAGCCGAAAAGGCCGATGTGCTCTACTTCGTCGGCTGCTCGGCGGCCTACACCAGCCCCGAGATTGCCAAATCGACGGTAAAGATACTCAAGGCGGTAGGAACGCCATTCATGCTCATGCCCGACGAGTGGTGCTGCGGCAACATTCTCTATTCGGTGGGCATGGCTGACGAAGCCCGCGAGCTGGCCAAGCGCAACGTCGAAGAGGTCAGGAAGACGGGCGCCAAGACCCTGCTCTTAAGCTGCGCCGAAGGCTACCGCATGTGGAAGGTAGACTACCCCAAGCTGCTCAATATTTCGACTGACGATTTGGGCTTCAAGGTCGTCCACCTGGTGGAGTTCGTCGACGAGCTTATCAAGAAGAAAGCGCTCAAGCTCAAGAAGAAGGTTGACCTCAAGCTCACCTATCATGATTCCTGCAGCCTGAGCCGCCTAAGCGAGCCCTGGACTCCCTGGGAGGGTGAGCGAGGGGAGTGGGGTATGGTAAACCCCCGACTGGAACGCCGACGCGGCACCAACGGCGTTTACCAGCAACCGCGTGATATCTTGCAGGCTATTCCTGGCGTCAAGCTGGTGGAAATGATAAGAATGAAAGAAAACGCCTTCTGCTGCGGCGCGGGCCGTGGCACCAAGGAAGCCTTCCCCGACTTCGCTTCCTGGGCAGCTAAGGAAAGGCTGGAAGAAGTGAAGGCCATCGGGGCTAAGGCTATCGTCTCCACCTGCCCCTGGTGTAAGGAAAACTTCGCCCAGGCCGTAAGCAAGGAAGGCGAAAAGGTTAAGGTATTAGATATCTCCGAAATCATCCTGGCGGCAATATAGAGGCAAGGAGGGAATCATGGCTATATCCAAAGAAGCATATAAAGCGCTGGAAGATATTGTCGGTAAAGAATATATTTCAGCCGACCCTGTGATTTGCGAAGGCTATCGCTCCGGACCCGGCGGCTATGAGTGCGGGCTGGGCTACGAGCGGGTAATGACCAAGATACCCGGTTGCGTCATCATGCCACGCACCACCGAGGAAGTCCAGAAGATAGTCAAGGCCTGCAACCGCTATAAAGTCCCCTACGTCCCCTACAGCACGGGCTGGTACGGCCCGCGCTCCCACTGCCACGTAGATGACGAGCTGCTGGTCGACCTGAAAAGAATGACCGACTGCAAAATTGACGATAAGCACCTCTACGCCACGGTGGAGTCGGGGGTTATCTACTCCCAACTCCAGGAAGAAGCGATGAAACGGGGCTGCTATATTATTGTCGGCGGCGGCGGCTCGCAGTGCTCCGCCATCGCCAATATGCTCGGCGACGGCTGGTCGCCTTTAAGCTACCGCATCGGCCTGCCCCACCGCCGCATCCTGGGCACCGAATTAGTCCTGCCCGACGGCGAGCTGGTGAAGATGGGCTCGCTGGCCACCGGGGAGGACGACTTCTGGGGCGAAGGCCCTGGCCCCGACCTGAGGGGACTGCTGCGCGGCTTTACCGGACTCAGGGGATGTCTGGGCATCGTCACCAAGATGGCTATAAAGCTTTTACCCTTCCAGCCCGAAAGGCTAGTGCCGTCGGGGATTTCACCCCACACCACCCTGGAACTCCCCGTCAAGCGGGTAAAATGGATAAACTTCACCATGCCCAGCAAGGACTCAATGAAAAAGGCTATGTTCGAGATGGCAAAGGCGGAAATCGGGGGCGGAGCGACCAAGGTCCCCATCTTCTGGCGGGCGATTGCCAAAGCCACCTGTAAAGAGGAGTTCTGGGATATCTGGTCGCAGGAAAACGAGGAATCCATCGCCAACTTCCACCTGCTGCGCGTACTGCTCATCGCCTTCACCTCCGAAGAGCAGATGGAGTACGAAGAGAAGGTGCTCAACGAGATTATCACCGAGCTTGGCGGCGAAGCCCGCCGCACCCGCCCCTCCGACGAGTCCTGGTTTAAGAACGCCGACTCGGCGGGGATGTGGCTGATGTGCGGCAGCTATGTCTCGGTGGACTATGTTATCGAGACACTAGAGCATTCCATCCCCCACGGGGAAAACTACGCCGAGCTGAAAAAGAAATTCACCCCGCCGCTCATGCCCGACTACGGCGACCCCGGCTGGTTCCAGAGCTTCGAGCTGGGCCACCAGGGCTACTCCGAGTTCCTGGTCTACTGGGACCCCGACGTAGACACCGACGGTGTCGACTTCTTCTACCTGGAGACATCCAAGGAAAATATAAGAAAGCGCTTCTATACTTCGCTGCTGGGACCTCATCAGCCATTGTACCTCACCGGCCCTGCCTACGGGCCCAACTATCATACCTGGCTGCTCAAGGTCAAGGACGAATTCGACCCGCAGTTCCTCTGCCACCCACCCGTGCCCCTGGCGCACGACGAGTTCGTCGAGAAAGCGGAGTGGATGAGGCCAATGAAAGATTGGGAGAGCCCGAATAGAAAGCTCCTCTCATAAACTCTAAAAAATTTGCATAGTAACTATATAGTGTGCAAAAATATAGGCTGGTATTGAATTAAGGAAGAAACACGCTAATGGCTAAGGCGGAAATGATATGTCCCTTCTCGGGGACAATATGCAAGGAGTGCCCTGTATACCGGGGACGGCACTACTTTTTGTGCTATTGCGAAAAGTATCGGGGGTGTTTGCCGGAGGCCCTAAAGAACCTGCCTCTATCTAAGGCAGGTTCTAATGGTAAGTTCATCATGCCCAAGCTCCCCACACTAGCCAAAGACCCCTACATCGATGAGATGTTGTAGAGATAAAACTAACAGGAGGAGTAAACCAAAATGAAGATTGAGGGGAAGTTTACCATGAAAGCGCCTATTCAGAAGGTCTGGGACTTTCTGCTGGCGCCAGGCACGCTGGCTTCATGCATCCCCGGCGCCGAAAAAATGGAACCCGTCGACGACACGACCTGGGAAGGCATTGTCAAACAAAAGGTAGGTCCCATCGGCATCAAGCTCAATTTCACCCAGAAACTGACCGAGGTTGACGAGCCCAAGCACATCAAGGCGGTGGGGCGGGGTTCGGCCATGGGCGGTGCCGGCACCTTCAGCCAGGAGACCATCGTCGACATCAAAGAGATTGCCGGTGGCGAGGTGGAGGTGGCTTATAGTTCCAACGTAAGCATGGTGGGCCGGCTGGCTACCTTCGGCGAGAGAATCATGCGCGCCAAGGTCAACAAGGTAGGAGCGCAGTTTATCCAAAACCTGCAGGATAAGCTGAAGGAAGAATTGGGGCAATAGATACCATAGAGATTTTAGAACGGAGGCTTGAAAGTGATTAAAGCTACCAAATCAGGGAGGTCGGGGTAATGATAAATGACTTTGAATACTTCTCCCCCAAGACGCTCAAAGAAGCCCTTGCCCTGCTGGATAAATACCAGGATGATTGCAAGGTAATCTGCGGCGGGCAATCGCTGCTGGTCTTGATGCGGCAGGGACTGGTCGCCCCACCCTACCTGGTCGATATCAAGGGCGTCGCCGAGCTAAGCTACATTAAGGATGAGAAAGACGGGCTAAAAATCGGCGCCACCACCACCCATAGGGCCATCGAGAAATCGGCCGTCATCAAGAAGAAATATCCGGTGCTGGCCAAGATGGAAACCCGTCTCGCCTCGATTCAGACCCGTAACTGGGGCACCATCGGCGGCAACGTCTGCCACGCTGACCCCGCGGGTGACCCCCTGCCGGTGCTGATAGCGCTGGGCGCCACCCTGACCATGGCCGGCTCCAAGGGCAAAAGGAGTATGCCCGCCGAGGACTTCTGCCTGGACTACTTCGAGACCGCCCTGAAACCGGGCGAACTGCTTACTGAGATTGCCCTGCCCGCAGTGCCGGCCAAAACCGGCACCGCCTACTACAAGTTTAACGTTATCGAAAGCGACCTGGCCACCGTCAGCGTCGCCGCTACGGTTACCCTGGGCGCGGGCGACAGCTGCCAGGATATCCGCATCGCCCTGGGGGCGTCGGCGCCAACGCCGATTAGGCCCAAGAAAGCGGAGGCGATACTAAAGGGCAAAAAGATTACCGACGCCCTGCTGGCGCAGGCCGGAGAAGCCGCCGTTAGCGAGGCCGACCCGATATCCGATATCTACGCCTCGGAAGAGTACCGGCGCGAGCTGATTAAAGTACTGGTGCCCAGACTGACCAAAGAAGCTATGGCCAACGCCAAGAAGGCTAAATAGAGAGGTTTGATGATATGAAAAAAGAGCTAAAATTCAAAGTTAACGGCCAACCCTACGAAATTTTTGTCAAACCCAAAACCCTGCTCTCCGAGGTCTTGAGAAACGACCTGGGCTTAACCGGGACCAAGCGGGGTTGCAACTCCAGCTCCTGCGGGGCCTGCACCGTAATGCTCAACGGCATGTCGGTCAAGTCCTGCTCGGTGCTGGCGCTCCAGGCCAACGGCAGCGAGGTCACCACAGTAGAGGGGCTGGCTAAAGGCAACAAACTGAGTCCAATACAGAGAGCCTTCCTCGACCACGGTTCTTACCAGTGCGGCTTCTGCACTCCGGGAATGCTAATGTCATCCACAGCCCTGCTCACCGAAAACCCCAAACCCACCAAGGAAGAGATAAAAGAGGGCATCGACGGTAACATCTGCCGCTGCACCGGTTACAACAGCATCATAAGGGCCGTAACCGCCGTGGTTAAGGGTGAGTATAAGGAGGCGAAATGACGACTAAGTTTTCGGTACTCGGTCAACGGGTACATAACATTGACGGAACGGAAAAGGTAACCGGCAGCGCCAAATACACTTTTGACGTGGTTCTGCCCAACATGCTCTACGGCAAGGTCCTGAGGAGCCCCTACCCCCACGCCAAGATTCTCAAGATTGATACCAGCAAAGCTAAAAAGGTCATCGGCGTCAAGGCGGTGGTTACGGGCAAGGATACCCTGGGACGCAAACAGGGCATCTGGCGGCGTTTCCCCGAACTCTGTGACGAGGAAATACTCTGCCGCGAGAAAGCCCGCTATATCGGCGACCCGGTAGCGGCCGTAGCCGCCGTCGATGAGGACACCGCCGAAGAGGCGCTGGACCTGATCGAGGTGGAATACGAACCGTTACAGGCCGTTTTCGACCCGATGGAAGCCATTAAAGAAGACGCTCCTCAGGTTCACGACGGCGTCGAGATGAACATCAACATCAACCGCCATATCGAGTGGGGCGACGTCGATGAGGCCTTCAAGAAGTGCGACTATATCCGTGAAGATAACTTCAAGTGCTCTTCGCAGGCGCACGTCTGCATGGAGACCCACGACGCCGTGGCCAGCTTCGGCCATAACGGCAAGCTCACCGTGTGGACCTCCACTCAATCGTCGTACTACATCCAGCGGCTTTACGCCGACATGCTGGATATAAGAGAGAGTGACATCAGGGTGATGAACCGCCATACTGGCGGCGGCTTCGGCAGTAAGTTCGAGCTCGACTCAGCTCAGTTCTGTGCCGCCATACTCTCCCAGAAGCTCTGCCAGCCGGTAAAGATAGTCCTTTCTAGAGAAGAGGAGTTCACTGCCACCAAGCGCCGCACCCCCATGTACTACGCCCTCAAGCTGGGTGGCACCAAAGACGGTAAAATGCTGGCTAAGGAAGCCCGCGTCATCACCGAGGGCGGTGCCTACACGGCTATGGGCGCTACCGCGCTTTACCTGACTGGTTTCTTCTCCTCCTTCCCCTACAAGATTCCCAACTATCGCTACGACGGCTATCGGGTCTACACCAACACGGCGCCGACCTCAGCTATGCGCGGCTTCGGCGCCCCCCAGTCGACATTCGTCGGCGAATCCCAGCTAGATATGATGGCCGATGACCTGGGCATAGACCCGGTTGAAATCAGGCGCATAAACGGCATGACCCCCAACTACGAAGTCCCGGGACAGGCATTTATTCAGAGCTGCGGCCTGCACCAGTGCCTGGACAAGATTGAAGATCACATCAAGAAGCAGGGCAAGCTGCCCGCCAACCACGGCATCGGCATATCCGCCTACGGCTTTATGTCCGGCGGCATCTTCAACTGGTTCAACACCCCCTATGCCTTCTCGGCAGCTGTGGTCAAGATAAACGTCGACGGCAAGGTCGATGTCTATACCGGTGCCTGCGATATCGGCCAGGGCTCCAATACCACCCTGGCTATGATCTGCGCCGAGGAACTGGGCGTTAAACTGGAGGATATACGAGTCTTCTCCGGTGATACCGGCATCTGCCCGCCTGACCTAGGTGCCTGGGGCAGCCGGCAGACGCTGATGAGCGGCAACGCCGTCAAGAGGGCCGCCGCCGAATGCAAGGAACAGATTATGGAATTCGCCGCCGCCAAGATGGGCGTCAACATCGTCTATGACTTGGACATCAAAGACAGCTGGATTCATATCGTCAACCGCCCCGAGAGAGGCGTCTCTTACTACGACATTGTTAAAGAGGCGATAAGGGGCAAGGACGGCGTGGCTATCATGGGCCGCGGCCACTATACCCCCCACCGCAAAGGCATGATATCCCCCGCCTACAGCTTCGGCGTGCAGGCGGCTGAGGTGGCTGTGGACGTGGAGACGGGCCGCTATAAGCTAGTCAACGTTACCACCGCCCACGAAAGCGGCACCGTAGTCAATCCCATCGGTATCGAAGGGCAGCTGGAAGGCGCCATCATGATGGCCGGCGGCTACGGCTACTGTGAAGACCAGCCCATGGACGATGGCAAGATACTCAACCCGTCCATCGCCGATTACAAGCTCATCCGCTCTCTGGATATGCCCGATACCGCGATTCTGGAGATTGACACCTACGAGCCCGAGGGTCCCTTCGGCGCCAAGGAAGCTGGTGAAGGCCTGACCAATCCCACCGCCGGCGCTATCGGCAACGCCCTCTACAAAGCCGTCGGTGTTCGCATCAACGATTTGCCCATAACCCCGGAGAAGGTCTTCAAAGCCCTCAGGGAGAAGGAGAAGAAGGCTAAATAAAGGCTCTGACCTAAACTTTATCGGAGGTTCTATATGAGTTATCACTGTCCAGTATGCAAAAAAGTTTCGAGCAGCGCCCTTGACCTGTCTCGTCACATGATCGGGCGGGGCGATAAGGTCCACCGGGACTGGATTCAGTCCAAGGGCTTTAAATATTCAGAGCTGCTTGCCTTGCAGTTCAAGTCCTTTGGCGGCGAGGGCTATAAGGCTCTATCCGAGGTGCTGGAAAAAGAGACCAAGGTAAAGGATTAGAAAAACCGCACCAGCCCTATCATAACCGTAAGTCTTTAAAATGAAACAGGGTCGAGGTAGCTACCTCGACCCTACTCTTTTATCTCCGACGTCCCTTTATGACTATCCTATAGCTTCCCGAAGCTAGTCAGCTGGTCAAAGTCGATCAGCCCGCTCTCGGCGACGTTCTCAATCTCGATGCCGGCCTCGACGGCCGCCGCCACCGGGTTAAGCCCCCCCAGCTGGACAACGCCGACCCTGTTTAGGGCCACCGGAATCTGGCAAAGCGGCTCGCTGGTCTCGCCCAGGGCGTAGACCCCGTTAATGCCGACCTCTTTGAGCAGGGCCAGCTTCTCTTCAACAGCTTCTCGGGCCTGGGCGGGTATGGTGCGGAAATTACCCAGAATCTTACCGCTGCCCGTGCGGGCGGCTTCGCCGACGCTGGTCATCCTTGCCCGGATAAACTGCTCGGAGGGGTCGAGGGAGGTGCCGGCATAGTCGATAATGGCCACGAAGCGCCTCGGCTCCGAATTTCTCACTTCGAGCACGCCGCCGAAGCGAAACTCGCTGGGGATGCCCGTCTTGAGCAGCACGCCGTTGATAGCGGCGCCGCAAACGGTGGCGAAGCCGACCTTGCCCTCAGGCACGACCACGGCCCCCAGGTGCTCGCCCGCCTCCGCCGTGGCCACCAGCTCACTGACGCAGATTCCCGCCTTAAAGGTGTCCTTCATGGCCGAAAGCGCCTTCTTAAACTTGTCCTTAGCCACAAACGAAGTGTTTATGGGCAACTGACCCTTGCGCTTTGCGGGGTTGAAGGTGGTCTGGTAGGCCAGCAGTTCCAGCTTCTCTTTGACGAAGCCGAGCTGCTGCGAAGCCAACGCCTCTTTTACTTCCCGCCGCCCCTCGTCGGTAATCATCCGCCCGTCCCGACCCCCCGGTTGGGTGTAGCCGCGCTCGTCGGCTATCTTCAGGTGGTATCTGACCGCCCGTTCGCTCAAGAAAACCCCCTCCCCCTCCAGGCGTCGGGCGATAGTGATGGAGCCCAGCGGCTCCGAGGACTCGCTTAAGATTCTGAGGATGGCTATCAGCTTACCTTCAGCGTCAGCACCGACAACCTGTTCCATGAAAGACCTCTCCGCTTAAATGATACCACTCTGGGCTATTATACCATGCCCTACCGATAGCTTTAAGCCCTTACCACCCCTTGTAGCGGTTGGTAATGGGCAGACGGCGGTCCCGTCCAAAAGCCTTGGTAGTTATCTTTACCCCTGGCGGCGCCTGCCGCCGTTTGTACTCACTGCCGTCAACCAGTCGGGCGGCCCTCCTGACCACCTCTTCGTCGATACCCAGAGCCATAATCTCCTCGACGCTCTTATCCTCCTCAACATAGGCTTTGAGCACCGGGTCGAGCAACTCGTAGGCGGGCAAGGTGTCGATATCCTTCTGTTCCGGCCTGAGCTCCGCCGAAGGCGGTTTATCGATGACCGAAGATGGTATCACTTCTTTACCACTCCGATGGTTGCGGTAGCGGGCCAGCTCGTAGACCATGGTCTTGGGCACATCTTTTATCACGGCAAACCCACCCGCCATATCCCCGTAGAGCGTGGTGTAGCCCGTGGCCATCTCGCTCTTGTTGCCCGTGGTCAGCACCAGCCAGCCGAACTTATTGGAAAGCGCCATCAGGATGTTGCCTCTAATGCGCGCCTGAATATTCTCCTCAGTGACGTTGGGCTTCGTCCCCTTAAAAGCCTCGGCCAGCGTATCGTGGTAAGCCTGAAAGACCTTCTCGATGGGTACGGTCAATAGCTTTATGCCCAGGTTTTTAGCCAGAAGCTCGGCGTCGGAGATACTGCCCGGAGAAGAATACTTCGAGGGCATAGCCACCCCCACCACTCCCGTCTTGCCCAGGGCGTCAACGGCGATGACCGCCACCAGGCTGGAATCTATTCCCCCCGAAAGCCCGATTAAGACCTTTTCAAAGCCGTTCTTGGTAACATAGTCGCCCGTGCCTAATACCAGGGCATCGTAGATTTCGGCATAGAGGCTCTTTGGCTCTACCTTGTGGGAGGAAACCGAGGGCTTTTTCGTCTTAAATGGCTTCTGAGACAGCGTGGCTCGGGTGACCGGCCAGGGCTGGGCTTTCTTAGGCGCCATTTTCTTTAGTCGCTTTTGGCGCGCCTGAGCCACCGCAGCCACATCAAGGTCGGCTAATATCATGTCTTCCTCGAACTGCTTGCCCCGGGCCAGCAACCGTCCTTTTTCGTCCAGAATCATACTAGCACCGTCAAAGACTAGCTCGTCCTGCCCCCCCACCAGGTTGTCATAGGCAAAAATGGCAGTATTGTCTTTAGCCCGCTTGGCTATCATCTCCTCCCGGAAGTTGTCCTTGCCAAAGTGGTAGGGCGAGGCGCTGATATTGACGATAACCTCGGCCCCTGCCGCCGCCTGGACGCTGGCCGGGCCGACTTCGTACCAAATGTCTTCGCAGACAGTAACGCCGACGCTGACGCCAGCGATGGTATAGATGGGGCAGCTGTTGCCGGGGCGGAAGTAGCGGTTCTCGTCGAAGACGCCGTAGTTGGGCAGGAGTATCTTGTAATATACATCGACCAGCTTGCCGTCGTGGATGACGGCGGCGGCGTTATAGATACCATCGTTAGCATCGGCGAAACCAGCGACAACGGTGATTCCCGTCGAAGCCTCGACCAGCTTTTTTAAGTAGCGTCGGTTATCGGCGATAAAGTGGGGCTTAAAAAGCAGGTCTTCGGGCGGATAGCCGCAGACCGCCAGCTCAGGGAAGGCAAGCAGGTCAGCGCCCTGCGCTTTCGCCAGCTTTAGCGCCTCTAGCATCTTCCGCAGGTTGCCCTCAAAATCACCCACCGTGGTGTTGAGCTGGGCCATGCCGATGCGTAGCCGACGCGCCTCAACCCGCTGCGCCATAACAACCCGTCCCGCGAACTATAATGTAGGCAGGTACTTCTTCAACTCGTACTCGGTTACCTGGACTTTGTACTGGTTCCACTCTATATTCTTGTTCTGGATGAAAGCATTAAAAACGTGTTCACCCAGCGCCTTGCGAACGACCTCGCTCTTCTCTGCCAACATTATAGCCTCCAACAGGCTGGCAGGCAAGGTGCCGATGCCCCTCTTCTGCCTTTCCTGCTCGGTCATTTCGTAGACGTTCTCTTCCACCGGCGCGGGCGGCTTCAGGCCCTTCTCGATGCCCTCCAGCCCGGCGGCTAGCATGACGCTGAAGGCAAGATAGGGATTACAGGCGGGGTCAGGGGAGCGGAATTCTACCCTGGTGGCTTTTTCCTTGCCCGGCTGATATTCGGGAACCCTCACCAAGTCAGCCCGGTTTCGCCTTGCCCAGGATTGGTATACCGGTGCCTCGAAGCCGGGAACCAGCCGCTTATAAGAGTTGACCCACTGGTTGGTCACTGCCGTAATCTCAGGGGCGTGCTTGAGCAAGCCAGCGATGTAGCTCTTGGCTACCTGGGACAGGTGATACTCGTCATCTTTATCAAAAAAGGCGTTCTTATCGCCCTTAAAAAGCGACTGGTGCACGTGCATACCGCTGCCGTTTATGCCGAAGATGGGCTTGGGCATAAAGGTAGCGTAGAAACCGTTTTGGATAGCAATCTGCTTCACCACCAGCCGATAGGTCATCACGTTATCGGCCATGGTCAGGGCATCGGTATAGCGCATATCTATCTCATGCTGGCTGCCGGCCACCTCATGGTGGGAATACTCAACGCCGATGCCCATCTCCTCCAGGGCTAGCACGGTTTCCCGGCGCAGGTCAGTGGCCATATCCAGCGGGATAAGGTCGAAATAACCGCCCTGGTCGAGCTGCTCGGTGCCCTCGGGGCTCTTAAAGTAGAAGTATTCCAGCTCCGGCCCCACGTAGAAGGTGTAGCCCAGGTCAGCGGCACGTTTCAGGTTCTGCTTGAGGACATATCTGGGGTCGCCCTCAAAAGGCTTGCCACCGGGTCTCAGGACGTCGCAGAACATGCGGGCTACGGCGCGGTGCTCGCGCGGCCTCCAGGGCAGCAGCTGGAAGGTGTCGGGGTCGGGCATAGCCACCATGTCGCTTTCGTCGATACGGGCAAACCCCTGGATTGACGAGCCGTCAAAGCCCATCCCCTGCTCCAACGCCGTTTCCAGTTCCTCCACGGTGATGGCGAAACTCTTGAGCATGCCCAGGATATCGGTAAACCACAGCCGAACAAACTTAACGTTGTGCTCCTTAGCCATCTTCAGGACGTAGTCCTTGGCTTCTTCCCTAGTTCTCTTAGCCATTTTTACCCCCTCTTTTGGTAATACTTAATAGTATTTCGCTATTTATTATCAATAATTTACTACATACTTCTCTAACTAGCAACCTGTCTAGATGGCATTTTCGTCCCTATCGCCGGTGCGGACACGCACTGCACTCTCCACAGGCAGGACGAAAATCTTGCCGTCACCGGTCTGGCCCGTGCGGGCGTTACGGGTAATGGCGTCTAAGGCTATGGAAACGTCCTCATCGAGCACCACCAGCTCAATCTTGAGCTTGGGCAGCAGGTCCACCCGGTACTCACCCGCCCGCCACTGCAGAGGAATGCCCTTCTGCTTACCCCGCCCGCTCACCTCGCTGACGGTCATGCCGAAGTAGCTGTTTTCCTCCAGCGCTTTTTTGACGGCATCCAGCTTTTCCTCGCGGATAATAGCCTCTATCTTCTTCATCGCAGTAGACCTCCGTAAGCCCTTTCGCCATGTTGCGCCAAGTCCAAGCCAACCATCTCTTCCGACTGGCCTACTCTCAACCCAACGGTAACATCAACCAGCTTTCCCAACATCAGGGTAACGATGAAAGCGAAGCCGGCGACAGCTACAACGCCGATAAATTGGGTTAGTACTTGGGCTCCATTACCCTCTAACAAACCAGGTGTTCCCGAAACTGCCGAACTGGCGAAGATGCCGGTTGCTAGGGCTCCCCAGATGCCACCCATACCATGAACGGCAAAAACATCCAGAGAATCATCAAACTTGAGTTTATTTTTAATCAAAACTATGCTGTAGTAGCAGACAATAGAAACCACAATACCTATCGGGATACCCGCCAGTGGAGTTACAAAACCAGCGGCTGGGGTTATGGCTACCAGTCCGGCAACAGCCCCGGTGACGGTACCCAGCAAGCTCGGACGACGATGCAGCCAGCTTATTATCATCCAGGTAAAGCCGGCGGCCGCTGCCGAAAGGTTGGTAGCGACAAAGGCATTAGCCGCCAGACCATTGGAAGCCAGGGCGCTGCCGGCGTTAAAGCCGAACCAGAGCAGTCCAGCGCCAAGCGCCACCATAGGGATATTGTTCGCTTCCATCACATCCTTGGGGAACCCTTTACGCCTGCCCAGTAATAAAACCAGGGCCAGTGCCGACACGCCAGCATTGATGTGGACGACGGTACCACCGGCAAAATCAAGCGCGCCAATCCCGCTCAGCCAGCCGCCATCACCCCAAACCCAGTGGCATACGGGGGCGTAAACGAGCGTCATCCACAGAACCGAGAAAAGCATCAGGGCACTGAACTTGATTCTTTCCACGACAGCACCAGTAATCAGGGCTACCGTGATAATGGCGAACATTCCCTGGAAAGCCATAAATACTAGATGGGGTATCGAGGTGGCATAGACTCCAGACGGCCCCATTCCTACGTTCATAAGGCCCAGGAAATTCAACCCGCCGATAAAACCGCCTGTATCAGAGCCAAAGCTCAGGCTATACCCCCAGAGTGCCCAGATAATACCGATAAGGCCCATGATGGCAAAGCTCATCATGATGGTGGAAAGCAGGTTTTTTCGCCTGGCCATACCTCCATAGAAGAGGGCAAGTCCTGGCGTCATCAGCAGAACCAGCGCTGAAGAAACCAAGACCCACGCCGTATCACCAGAACTAATAGACATTAATATAACCTCACTCCCTTTCCCCCACTATAGCCCGTTATTGTTTCCAGCAGATTACCAATGTGTTAAATTCTGGTTACAAAATAGGGACAGCATAACGATCTTCTTGAAGTGGTAGCCAATGCTTCCCGCTGTTTCGACTGACCTATCGAGAAAGCCCGGATTTCATCGAAGTAATCCTCCATAAGCCCTCTCGCCGTGCTGCGAGATATCCAGACCCACCGTCTCCTCCGTCTCCCCCACTCTCAGCCCGATGGTAACATCAACCAGCTTACCCAGCAGCCAGGTAGCCACGAAGGCAAAGCCACCCACGGCCACAATACCGGCTAGTTGCTTCAGAACCTGCATGCCTCCCCCATAGATTAGGCCATCAGCCCCGGCGGCATTGACCGCCAGGCTGGCGAAGATGCCGGTTGCCAGCATCCCCAGGATACCCCCGACACCATGTACCGCGAACACATCAAGAGAGTCGTCAAAGCCGAGTTTCGTCTTAAAAAACAGCATGAGATAGTAGCAGACTACGGCGGCCACAATGCCTATCGGGATAGCCGCCATAGGTGTTACAAAACCAGCGGCTGGAGTTATGGTCGCCAATCCAGCGATAGCCCCGGTAACCGTGCCCAGGACGGTAGGACGGCGGTGCAGCCAGCTAATAATCATCCAGGTAAAGGCCGCCATCGCCGCTGAGATGTTGGTGGTGACGAAGGCGCTCGAAGCCAGTCCTCCTGCGGTCAGGGCGCTGCCGGCGTTAAAGCCGAACCAGCCGAACCAGAGCAGTCCCGCGCCGAGCACGACCAGGGGGATATTGCTCGCCTCCATAGCCTGCCCCGGGAAACCCCGCCGCCGCCCCAGCAGCAATACCAGGGCCAGAGCAGAGACGCCGGCATTGATGTGGACGACGGTGCCGCCGGCGAAGTCGAGAGCGCCCAGCTTAAGCAGCCAGCCCCCCTCCCCCCAGACCCAGTGTGCCACCGGACAATAGACCACGGTCAGCCAAAGGGCGGAGAAGATGAGCAAAGAGCTGAACTTTATTCTCTCCACCACGGCGCCCGTAATCAGGGCCACGGTGATAATGGCAAACATCGCCTGGAATATCATGAAAGCCAGGTGGGGCACGGTGGTGGCGTAGACCGATGAAGGCTCCTGCCCCACCCCCATCAGCCCCAGGAAGTTAAACCCGCCGATAAGACCGGCGTGGTCGGCGCCGAAGCTCAGGCTGTAGCCGTAGAGCACCCAGAGCACGCCCACCAGTCCCAGGGCGACGAAGCTCATCATGATGGTGGAGAGGATGTTCTTCCGCCGCACCATACCGCCGTAGAACAATGCCAGCCCCGGCGTCATCAGCATCACCAGCGCCGATGAGGCCAGTATCCAAGCGGTATCACCGGGACTTACGGGCACAAATACCCCCCAAACTTTTCTCCGATTGTAGCCCGTAAATGTTTCCAGCAGATTACAAACGTGTTACATTTCGGCTAAAAATGAGGGATAGTTAGAGGTTCTTCTTGAAGCGGTAGCCGATGTTACGCACCGTTTCGATAAAGGTGTGGGTCGAGTCTTCGATTTTGCTGCGGAGCCTTCTCACGTGCACATCCACCGTCCTATCACCGCCGTAATAGTCATAGCCCCAGACCTGGTCGAGCAGCGCCTCGCGGCTGTAGACACGCCCGCTATTGGTCGCCAGCAGTTTGAGCAGCTCATATTCCTTAAAGGTAAGCTCGATGATGCGGCCCTCCAGAGTCACCTCGTAGCGGGCCAGGTCGATGAGCAGGCCGTCGCACTCGATAAGCTCGCCGCTGGCGCCGTTCCGGGCTATGTTGAGCTGCCTTTTTATCCTCAGGACAAGCTCACGGCCATCGTAGGGGCTGGGCAGAAAATCGTCGGCATCTACGGTGTCAATCTCGTCCAAAGCTTCCCTGTCCACCAGGGCGATAACGGGCAGCTTCCGCCTCTCTTTGAACTCCCCGATAAGCCCCAGCGTGCGGGCGGAGGTCAGGTTGTCATTCATCTCGACCAGGACCAGGTCGGGTCGGTAAGCAATTATCTCTTCTTCCAGCTCGTCTCCGTGGGGCACTATGGAGCAGGCCAAGCCGCTGCGGGCAATCTGGGAACGCAGCCCGGTAGTTGCCTCACTTTCCTGAGCTATAATCATTACGCGCCACATATTCCACCCCGTCAGTAGGCGTAGAGCCGGCCGTAAGGCCGCAGCCAGCGCGGGAAAAGCTTCACGAAATCTTTCCGCATTATTTTTTCGGAATCGTAGTCGAAATGGCCGGCGAACTCGCTGACGAGTTGCTTTAAGAGCTGGCGGTCGCTGTCCTCCAGCTCGGCGACGCCGACCTCCTTGCCCAGCTGGTGCTCTTCGACGCTCCCTCTCAAGTATATTACGCCGCCGTGCATGCCCGTGCCGATAAAGCGGGCCTTGTGCGGCTCATCTTCAGCCAACGTTAGTCCGAGCAGAACCATTACGCCCCCGGCCATATACTCCCCGGCGAAGTCCTGGGCGGTGCCGCCGATAACCAGCGCCGGCCTTCGCTCCTGATATTCCTTCATGTGGATGCCGGCACGGTAGCCCACATCCTCACGGACGAAGATTTTGCCGCCCCTAGCCGCCAGCCCGATAATATCGCCGGCGTGCCCGTGGATGATTATCTCGCCCTCGTTCATGGTGTTGCCACAGCCGTCCTGGGCGTTACCGCGGACGATAATCTTGGGCCCGTTCATAAAGGCCCCCAGGTCGTTGCCCGGAGTGCCCAAAATCTCGATTTCCACGGGCACGTTGAGGTCGGTGCCGATATAGCGCTGCCCGTAGACGTTGCGCAATTCGATGCGGCGGGTGCCGTTACTGACGGTCTCCCTTAAGACATCGTTAAGGTCACGGTAGTAAACGCCGCCGGCATCTATCTTGACTACGGAGTTCTTTTTACTAGCCATTAACTTCCGGCCATCCTTACTCCCAGTATTTCCAGCTCGGTATCGGTCAGGCCCACGCCCCTCAGGTGCAATCGGTTGCCGCGCAGGCTCTCGATAGCGTTGACCCCCAACCCCCCCAGTATGTCCTTAAGCTCAATGCTCCAGCCTCTTAGTAAATTGGCCAGCCTCCGCGCACCGATATCGGGGTTGACCCGCTTGGTCAGGCGCAGGTCGGTGGTGCAAAGACCCCAGGCACACTTGCCCGTGTGGCACTGCTGGCAGACATGGCAACCCAACGCCACCAGCGCCGCCGTGCCGATATAGACAGCGTCGGCACCGAGGGCGATGGCCTTAGCCACATCCCCACTGTTCCTGATACCGCCCGAGACAACGACGGAGGCCTGGTTGCGAATGCCTTCCTCACGGAGGCGCGTGTCCACCGAAGCTAGAGCCAGCTCGATGGGAATGCCCACGTTATCACGGATTATCTTGGGCGCCGCCCCCGTCGAGCCCCTCAACCCATCGAGGACAATGATATCGGCACCGCCCCGTACCATACCGCTGGCGATGGCCGCCGAGTTGTGGACGGCGGCAATCTTGACCGAGATGGGCTTGGTGTAGTTGGTCGCCTCTTTAAGGGCGTGGATGAGCTGTGCCAGGTCTTCGATGGAGTAAATGTCGTGCTGTGGCGCTGGGGACAGAGCGTCCGTCCCTTCTGGAATCATCCTGGTTAAAGATACCTCGGGGCTTACCTTCTCACCGGGGAGGTGCCCGCCGATGCCTGGCTTGGCCCCCTGCCCAATCTTAATCTCAACCACCCTGGCCGCATCCAGGTAATCGGCATGGACGCCAAAGCGCCCCGAAGCCACCTGGACGATGGTGTTTTTGCCATATTTATAGAGGCTGGGGTGCAGCCCGCCTTCTCCCGTGTTCCACAGAGTGCCTATCTCGGTGGCGGCTCTGGCTAAAGAGGTGTGCACGTTAAGGCTCACCGCTCCGTAGGACATGGCGGCAAACATTACCGGCACTTCTATTTTGACCTGGGGAGCCAGTTTCGTTTTCAGTTTCTGATTCTTGTCGTCGAGCTCCAGCTTGTCGGGCTTCCTTCCCAACCAAGTGGTCAACTCCATGGGCTCGCGCAGGGGGTCGATGGAGGGGTTGGTTACCTGGCTGGCGTTGAGCAACAGGTGGTCCCAGTAGATGCGCTGCCCCTTATCGTCACCCATGCCAGTAAGCAGCAACCCGCCCGTCTCGGCCTGCTTCAGGATATCCTCGACCACCTCAGGGCGCCAATTATAGTTCTCGTGGTATTCCTGCGGGTTGCGGATGATGGTCAGCGCCTGCGTCGGGCAAAAGAGCTCGCAGCGGTGGCAGCCGACGCAGTTCTCGGACCGGCTCTTGACCTCGTCGTCTTCGGCGTCGTAGTACCGCGCGTCGAAGGTGCACTGGTTGACGCAGACCTTGCAGTTGATACAGAGGTCGGGGTCTTGCTTTATTAAGAACTTGGGTGCCAAATACGTCTTCATCTTCTCATCCTCCCGGCATCCGTATCGGTATGCCCCTCTGGGAGAGGTATTGCTTTATATCGTTGATGGAGTAGGTGCCGTAGTGAAAGATACTAGCGGCAAGCACGGCGTCCGCCTTGCCCTCGACCAAAGCCTTATAAAGGTCTTCCGGAGAGCCGGCGCCGCCGCTGGCAATCACGGGCACACTCACCGCCTCGGAAATGGCGCGGTTCAGCTCGTTGTCATAGCCCGTTTGGTGTCCGTCGGCGTCCATGCTGGTAAGCAACAGCTCACCAGCGCCGAGTTCAACCACCCTTTTCGCCCATTCTATAGCATCAATGCCCGTAGGTTTCTGCCCGCTCTGGATATAGACCTCCCACTTAGGCTTACCACCACCGTTCATCCTCTTGGCATCAATGGCCACCACGATGCACTGGCTGCCGAACTTCTCGGCGCCCTCACTAATTATAGCGGGAGTAACCACCGCCTCGGTGTTGATGGAGACCTTGTCCGCCCCCGCCAGCAACATGCGCCGCATATTGGTGATATTGCGCAGGCCACCCCCCACCGTCAGCGGCATAAAGACCTTTTCCGAGATACGCTCGACAACGTCAACCATGGTGTCACGCCCCTCCGGTGTGGCCGTGATGTCTAGGAAGACCAGCTCGTCGGCACCCTCTTTGTAGTAGAAATCGGCACGCTCCACCGGGTCGCCCGCGTCGCGCAGCTGGACGAAGCTCTTGCCCTTGACCACGCGCCCGCCCTTAACGTCCAGGCAGGGGATAATCCTCTTGGTCAGCATTTTATTTTGCCTCCGCGGCGGTTAGTCTGTCTGCGGTCATGAGTCTACCGATAACCGGCTCGCCGCCCATCGGTATCCAGGCCTTGTCCAGTTCGGGAGAAATGAGACGTATGGCCGATTCCTCGGAGGAGATGTAGAGCATATCACCCTTCTCGCCAACGGTGAGCGGGCGTAAGCGTATGCGGTCGGTAAACCCGACCATCTCACCATGGCGGGCGATGATGACGGCAAAGGGGCCGTTGAGGAGCAGGCTGCCGTAGACCTGGCGCAGTGCTCGCATCAAATTCTGCTCGTCGTTGGACATACGCTCGATACTATCCCAGAAAGGCGGTGCCAGTATCTTAGCCGTTATCTCCCAGGGCAAATGTTGCCTGCGTATGAGCAGGTCGACGGCGTAAGCCACCACCTCGGTATCGGTCTGCATGGTGCAGTGGTAACCAAACTGCTCCAGGTAGCGGCGGTTTATCCCGTAAGACGAAATCTCGCCGTTGTGGATTACCGTCCAGTCCAGGATGGAGAAGGGGTGCGCCCCACCCCACCAGCCCGGGGTGTTGGTGGGAAAGCGCCCGTGCGCCGTCCAGAGGTAGCCCTGGTACTGCTCCAGGCAAAAGTAATCGGCAATGTCCTTTGGGTAGCCCACCCCCTTGAAGACGGCCATGTCCTTGCCGCTGGAGAAGACGAAGCTATCGCCCAGCTTGGTATTGATGGTCATCACCCTGTCCACGATATAGTCGTCCTCGGCCAGCTCGCCAAGCTGTTCCTGGTTTATATCAAGAAAGTAGCGGCGTACCAGTGGCGGGTTTTCAATCTGAGGAACCGATTGTGTCGGCACCTCTTCCTCGGCGACGAGATGGAAGTTCTCCTTGATAAAGGCCTCGGTATCCCGCCGCCCCTGGGGGCTGAGGTACATGATATGGAAGGCATACTGGTCAGCGTAGTCTGGATAAAGCCCGTAGACGGCATAGCCGCCCCCCAGCCCATTGCCACGGTCGCGCATGTTGGCCGTGGCCCGGATGACACCCTCCCCCGAAAAACGCCGCCCCGCGATATCCATGGCGCCGAATATGGAACAGGCGTCGATGACCTTATTATCGTTTCTGGGGTTATTTATGGCTCGAATATCTCTCATCTCTATTCTCCAGCACCGACCTCTTGTGTCGCCAGTCGGGCGCGCCAGATTTCCTCAGGCAGCGTAGCCAGCCCGAAGTCGTCGGCGACAAGCTCGTCTTTAAAGCCGTCGACCTTCACCTTGTCCTTCATTAGATTGTAGACGATGCCCGATTTCTCAATGTCGCCGGCAAAGACCAGCCCCATAATCAGCCCGTCCTTTAGTATCACCTTCTTGTAGATGCCATCGCCCCTATGGATAACAACGTCGTAGCCCTTATCGGGCGGACTTACCATTCCCGCCGAGACGATATTGACTCCGAAATACTTCAAGGAGTTCATGGCCGTCCCGCCCTGGTATTCCGCTTTGCTGCCGGCCATATTCTGACCAGCCACTCTCCCCCCGACATAGGCGTTGGGCCAGACAGGGGTCACCCGGTTCTCGCCGAAGACAAAATCGTAAGCCTCGGCGACATCCCCACAGGCATAGACATCGGGCTGGGAGGTTTTCATAGTTCGGTCAACGATTATGCCCCGGTTAGTCTTAAGTCCATCGGCCAGCTCCAGGCGAGGCGTAACGCCGATGGCGACGACAACCAGGTCACAGGCAATCTTCCGTCCATCGTCGAGAACAGCGCCATCGACAGCGCCGGACTTATCCTTATTTATTTTAGCTACGGTATGTCCGGTTATGATTTCGACGTCAGCGGCGACGAGAGCCTTAGCCTCCAGTTCGGCGCCTTCATCGTCGAGTATTGTGTTCAATATCCAGTCCTTCATCTCGACGACGGTGACCGTAACCCCTCGCTTTACCAATGCCTCAGTGGCGCTGACCCCGATAAGCCCGCCGCCGATAACCAGCGCCCGTGTTTCTCCCTTACGCTTGTTCAGAAACTTGTCGATGGCTTTGGCGTCGTCGAGTTTGGTGAAGGTGAAGACGCCTTTGGCGTCGCCGCCCTTCATCTTGGGCACGATGGGCGAGCCGCCCGTAGCCAGCAGCAGCTTTTGCCACTCCAGCTTCTTGCCGCTTTTCAGCTTCAGGCCGTGCCCGCTGAAATCGATTTCGGATACCTTCTCACCGAAGATAGTCTGGATGCTATTCTTTTCGTAAAAATCGGCGGGTCGGTAGAGCATTCTCTCCAATGGTCGTCCTTCGAACAAATGCTCCGAGATAAGCGGGCGCGAGTAGGCGGGATAGGGCTCATCGGAGATTATGGTGATTTTCCCGTTCCTATCCAGCTCGCGGATGGCTTCAGCGGCGCCGATGCCCCCCGCCGAGTTGCCGATTATCAGGTATCTAATCTTGTCTGACTTAGCCATTATTTCAGCGCCATCCTGATGAAATTATCGTATACCTTAAGCCCCACCTCACCACTCTTCTCCGGGTGGAACTGGGTAGCAATCAGGGTGTCCTTGGCAATAACGCTACAAAAGGGTATGCCATATTCCGTTTCGCCGGCCACCAGCCCCTTATCATCGGGCTCGACGTAATAGCTGTGCACAAAGTAAAAGTAAGCGCCGTCGGCGATGCCCTCAAAGACGGGGTGCGCCTTCTTCTGCTTGAGCTGGTTCCAGCCCATGTGCGGGACTTTTAAGCCCGGGGCGAATTTGCGCACCATACCGGGGATTGTTCCCAGGCACTGGTGGCTGCCGCCCTCCTCGGTGCCACTCAATAAAACCTGCATGCCGATGCAGACGCCGAGGAAGGGTTTCCCCTCGGCGATAACCTGCCGGATGGGCTCATCCAGCCCCTGCTGCCGCAGGTTGGCCATGGTGTCGGCCGCCGCCCCTACCCCCGGCAGTATCACCGCCTGGCTTTTAAGCACCTCGGCCGGGCTGGTGGTCACACTAGCCTTATAGCCCAAACGGCTGAGGGCATTAACCACGCTGCGCAGATTACCCGCGCCGTAATCGATTATAGTAATCATCTGGTTTCCTCTCATGGTAAGCTGATGGGTCAGTTGGCCACGGTAACTTCAACCACGTTTTCCCGGGCGATAGCTACCTCGTCGCCGTCCTTCCGCACAAAGACGTGCATCAATCCCAGTACCTCGTACTGCCCGTTAGCCAGCACGGTGGTGTCCCACCTCACCGGGAAGTTCGCCTGCTTGTCCATGGACTCGCCGATCTTAATCCAGGTGCCCGTGTTCTTCTGGCGGTAGTACCAGGGGTTGACCACCCGCAGGATAGGCCCCGTAAATCCCAGAGCCTTCAGCTCCTTGGCCAACAGCTCCTCATCGAACTCCTCCCGCAGGAGAACGCTGCCCGAATACTTCTTGAGCACCTCAGAAGGCACGATATAACGCGGTCCCCAGTTGTATGACATGATACACCTCCCTGCATTTATTGCTTTACCGGGCTCTTCAGCCTGGTGGTAGTTTCCGGTTCCTCGATATATACCAGCGCTTCGTTGGGGCAATTAGCCACGCAAGCGGGAATCTCCTCTCCCTGGCAAAGGTCGCATTTCAGTGCCTTCTTTTGCTCCTTGTCCTGCCTGATTGCCGCCAGCGGGCAGACCAGCACGCAGGTCCAGCAGCCGATGCACTTGTCCTCGTCTACCGTCACCAGACGGCTTTCCGGGTCACGACTAAGAGCCCCGGTAAGACAGGCCTGAACACAGGGCGCGTCTTCACACTGCTGACAGCGCACCGAAAGCGACACCACCCCCCGCTCGTCCACCCGCAGGCGGGGCTGGGGCGGCGGCGACTCTTCTTTAAACGCCTTGACCAAGTCCGACGTGCGGGCGTGCTGCAACTGGCAGTAGACCTCGCAGAGTCGACAGCCGATACAGACCTCTTCCTTAACGTAAACCTTCTTCATTTATGCCCCTTAATTTACGGCAAGCGGCAACCGCTTGCCGCTTATAATATACTACCACAACTTTAAGCTGTCTGTCAATACACTAAAGCAGGCGGTAACATTTTGTCAACTCCCCCTACTTTTAAAACAGAGCTAAATCGTGCTATACTTAATGGGCTCTAAAAGTTCAATGAGGAGGTAATCAACCCATGCCAGACTATGCAGCCTTAAAGAAAAAGATAGACGAATTGGCGGCTAGGAAGTGGGACGATGAGGGGCTCAAGGCCCGAATTAATAAGCTGGTTAAGGATGGTATCCCCAAGAAGAAACTGGACCCGGCAGAGCTGATAGCCAACAAGCAGGAAATCCTAGACCGCGTTCAGCTGCGGGCCGAGGAATATAACTATATCACCAAGAACTGCGCCCAAGGCACAGCGCTGGCCCTGATGGAGGAGTTCGGCCTGGGCAATATGGAGATAATCAAGGCCCTGACCCCATTCCCCGGTGTCGGCAGCACCGGTGAGATATGCGGAGGCATAACCGGCTCCCTGATTAACTTCGGCCTCTTTTTCGGTAGCGATGTCCCCCTCGATTTCGATGCTATGGGCAACGCTATCATGATCTCCCAGAAATTTATTGCTAAATTCGTAGGTATAGTAGGCCATCCGTATTGCGCCGATTTAATAGAAACGGTGGTTCTCGGCCATAAGCTAAACCCCGGAGAAAGCGAAGAGACTATGATAGCCTTCACCGAAGAGAAAGGTTTCGAGAAGTGCGGCCTGCTGCCGGGGACAGGCGTCAGGCTGGCGGCGGAAATCATTATCGACAGTATGAAGAAATAAAGCCTTTTCACTTCCTCCCCTCCCCGAGCCGAAAGTTTAGCGGTTAAATTATCGTCAAAGCCCTCTTAAAAGAGGGTTTTGGCCGTCTGGAGGGGGTTTAGGAGAGCATTCTTTAGGAGGTCCCATGTCGGGCATCTTTTGGCATATCAGCGTCTTCGGCGTGCTGGCCGTTTTCCTCATCGGCACCATCTACCGCGCCTGGTACCTGGCCAGATTGCCGGTCCACCTCAGATGGGAACTGGCACCGATACCGCACGAAAAAGGGAAAATGGCCTACGGCGGCTCCTACCTTGAGGACTACGAATGGTGGAAAAAGAAGCGGCCAAGGTCGCGCCTCGACCCCATAATATATATGGTGGTGGAAATCTTCCTGCTCAGGGCCATCTGGAAGCACAACCTGAAGCTATGGCCGCTCACCTTCGCCTTTCACACGGGCATCTACCTGGTTTTCGCCATGCTCTTACTGAGCATCCTCAACGCCATCTTTATCATTACCGAGGTGCCGACGGCAGTTCTCGATGTCTTCCTGGTGATTACCTCGGTGGTGGCGCTGGCGGGCTACCTGCTCGGGGGGCTGGGGGCCATCTCCCTGATTCTCAAGCGCCTTCTTGACGCCGACCTCAGAGCATTTAACTCCACCTCGAAGTACTTTAACCTCGCCTTTCTGGCGGCAGTCTTTATCAGCGGCGCCTACAGCTGGTTCGCCACGCCCGACTTCGCCCTGACCCTCAGCCAGTTTATTAAAGGCCTGGTTACCCTCGACACAGGCGTCAGCGTGAGCTTCCCCCTCTCGCTGCACGTGATACTGGCGTCCCTGTTCTTCCTCTACCTGCCCTTTACCGACATGATTCACTTCGTGGCCAAGTACTTCACCTACCACGAGATAAAATGGAACGACTCCCCTAAGGACGCTAGAATGGAAAAGGAGTTAAAAGAGCTCCTCGCCCAGCCGGTGAGCTGGTCGGCGGAACACATCAAGGCCGACGGCAAGAAAAGCTGGACCGACCTCACTACTAAGCAGAAAACCGATGAAAAATAAGCTCAAAATAGCCGATATCGCTAAGGACGGCGACAAACCTCTCACCGAGATTAACCTTAAAGAGCTGACGCCGCTGCCGCCGCCATATGATAAGGTAGACGAGGAAACCGAGTTCAAGCGGCTTACCGATGAGCAGCGGGAGAGGCTGGTCTGCAACCTCGACGGCGTCGTTTCCTACGCGGGGCTGCCCAAACCCAAGACCAAAGCCGAGGAAAAGAAATACGTCGAGCTGTTCGTCTCGGGCCTGAAGAAGCTTTTGAGCAAGGAGAACAACTGGACGTTCCTGCAGCCGTTACTGCTTTCCATTGACTACTGCGCCCAGTGCCAGACCTGCAACGACGCCTGCCCAATATATCTGGGCAGTGGCAAGAACGAAATCTACCGCCCCACCTACCGCTCCGAGATATTCCGCCGCCTGGTCAAAAAATACGCTAAACCCGGCGGTAAGCTGCGCGCCAAGCTCAACCGAGAGGATATAGAGCTTAACTGGACGACTATCACCCGCCTCTACGAACTCAGCTATCGCTGCAATCTCTGTCGGCGCTGCACCCAGACTTGCCCCATGGGTGTGGATAACGCTCTCATTACCCGCGAACTGCGCAAGCTCTTCAGCCAGGAGCTGGGCTGGGCACCCAAGGAATTGCACGAGAAAGGTACCGTCCTCCAGCTCGACGTCGGCTCCCCCACCGGCCTCAAGCCGAGCGTGGCTATGGACAATCTGGAGTTCCTCGACGAGGAGTTCAGCGAGGCGCTCGGCATCGAAATCAAAACCCCCTGGGATAAGAAAGGCGCCGACGTCCTCTTGATTCATAGCGCCGGCGATATTATTTCCTTCCCCGAAGGCCCCATCTCCTTCAGCGTGCTTTGTAACGCCGCCGGCATCAACTGGACGCTCTCCTCGGAGATACCCGGTTATGACGGCGTCAACTACGGCGTCTTTTACGACGATATCCAGCTGGCCAAGGTGGCCAGACGCCACGCTCAGATTGCCCGAGAGCTCGGCGTCAAGAAGATAGTCATGGGCGAATGCGGCCACCAGCACAAGGCGATTATGACCGTGGCTGACCGTGTGCTCACCGGGGAGCTGGACATACCGCGCGAAAGCGTGGTCACCTTCCTGGAGAACATCGTCTTCAGCGGTAAGATTAAGTTCGACCCCTCAAAGAACAACTTCCCAGTCACCCTCCACGACCCCTGCAATCTGGTCAGGAACCTGGGAGTTGTCGAGCCGCAGCGCCGCGTCCTGCGCTATCTCTGCCCCCAGTTCCGCGAGATGACGCCCACCGGAATCGATAACTACTGCTGCGGCGGGGGCGGCGGCCTGAGCGTCATGTCCGATGTCAACTTCCCCGACTGGAAGGCGCACGTCGCCGGACGGCTCAAGCTGAAACAGCTCCTCGACGCCTTCGCCGACCAGCCCGGTCCCGAGGTCAAAAAATACCTCTGCGCCCCCTGCCTCAACTGCAAGCTCCAGTTCCGCGACATCTTCGACTACTACAAGGTCAAGGAAAGGTCGGGCATTATTTTCGGTGGCTTAGGGGAGCTGGCCGTCAACGCCATGGTCGATGTCAAGAAACCCCTCATCAAGTGGGATGAGAAGTAGCCCCGCTTGCCCTTTGACCACCCCATAGAGTATACTATTTTAGATTCCACCACCGTGGAATCATGTAATATACGTTACAAAACTTATCCGAGAGAGGACGACACCTATGGCACAAATGAAACTGGCTGGCGATACCTACGAAGTTGACGAGCACGGATTTATGCAGGAAACCGACCGGTGGACGGAAGACGTCGCCCGCGCCTACGCGGCACTGGAGGACGTTAACGAACTCACCGACGAGCACTGGGAAGCCATCAACTACCTGAGGAACTATTATCTGGAAAACGGCATCTGCCCGATGATAAGAAGGCTTATTAAGGTAACCGGCTTCAACCTGGCCAAGCTATACGAACTATTCCCCAACGGACCAGCGCAATCCGCCTGTAAGTGGGCTGGTGTGCCCAAACCGACTGGTTGTGTATAAGCAAGGGCGTTACCGTAGGCTATCGAGGGCGGTTTGTCGGCTTTAAGCGATGAACCCATATAGCTATCCCCGCGATGATTTTCAGCCGAACCTGCAACTCAGAAAAACGACCAGACACTGGTCGCAATACCTGGTAGACTTCCCCACCGCCCGCCCCACCCCCTACGAGAAGAGCAATACCGTTTTGGGCGAATACTTCCAGCCGCACGGCGTCGCTAAAGCCCCGCTGGTCATCCTGCTGCACGGCGTCGGCGACCTGAGCATAACCCCCTGCCGTCTGCTGGCCAAGGTACTGGCTAAAAAGGGCATGGCCAGCTTTGTCCTCTACTCGGTGATGCACTCCAAACGTATGCCCGAAAGCGTCATGAAACGCTTCCCCCGCCTAACCTCCCAGGAGTGGTTCGACAGCCACGTGATTTCAGTAATTGAATCGCTCCAGCTAATTGACTGGGCGGAAAGCCGGAAGGAGATAGACGCCCAAAAGATAGCCGCCGTGGGCATCAGCTTCGGGGGAATCAACTCGGCCATAGCCATGGGTCTGGATAAGCGTCTCAAAGCCGGGGTCTTTATCGTAATGGGAGGCAACAGCACCAAGATAGGCTGGGAGACCAGGACCAGCGATTATAACAAGGAACGTAAGCAGACCAAGGAAGGGTACGAGAAAAACCTGAAAACCTATATGGACTACCTGGCCGAGGTGGAGGCAAAAGGCCTAGAAAATGTCAAGCCACCGCAGGAAAGCTTCTGGATAGACCCGATGACCTTCGCCCACCGCCTCCGCCGGCGCCCGGTGCTGATGATTAACGCCCACTGGGACCAGGCCATCCCCAAGGAAGCCACCCTCGACTTCTGGGAAGCAGCGGGCAAGCCGCCCATCTCCTGGCTACCCGCCACCCACCCCACCATCTGGCTCTGGTACCCCTTCATCCGCGGCAAAATCACCCGTTTCCTAAAGTCCACGTTTGATGTAAGATAACTGTAAGGGAAGAGAGTTTTTGCTAGTCGAACTGAAGGTCAAAAACCTGGGCATCATCGAGGACATGAACTGGCGGCTCGATGACGGCCTGAATGTCATCACCGGAGAAACCGGGGCTGGCAAATCCCTGGTCATTGACGCCGTGGAGCTCTTACTCTCAGGCAAAGCTGATGAGGAAGTCATCCGCCACGGCGCCGTCCAGGCCCAAATCGAAGGCGTCTTTAGCCTCCCCCGGAAAGAAAACCTCAACTCCCTCAAAACGCTGCTGGCCGAAAAAGGGCTGGAGTCCGACGAAGATAGCCTGGTCATAGACTGCCAGTTCCGCCGCCAGAGCCCCGACATCATCAGGGTGAACGGCCACGCCATTCCCAAGGCGTTTCTGCGCCAGATAGGCAGCCTACTGGTTGATATCCACGGTCAGAGCGACCACCTCTCCCTCTTCGACAGCGGTGCCCACCTCTACTTTCTCGACGCTTACGCCCACACGACGGAGCTGCGGCAGGACTTTACCGCCAAAGCCAAAGAACTCAACAGGGTGGAACAGGAGCTCAAAGCCCTGGAAAAGGACGAGCAGGAGCGCGCCCGCCGCGAGGAGTCCCTGCGCTTTCAGCTTGAGGAGATAAGCCGCGCCCAGCTCAAGGAAGGCGAGGAAGCAGAGCTGGAAAGAGAGCGTGATATCCTCGCCTCCGCCGAGAAGCTGAAGACCATATCCTACGAAGCCTACCGCGCCCTCTACGAGGAAGACGCCTCGGGCCAGGCAGCGCCGGCGCTGGACAGGCTCAACGAAGCCGCCCAGGCGGTAAAAAAGCTGGTCGAAATCGACCCCTCCCTTAAATCCCAACTGGACTTACTCGAGCAGACTATAGACGGGCTTACCGAGACCGCCCGCAGCCTGCGGGCCTACAGCGACAATCTCGAGTACGACCCCAACCGCCTCGAAGAGATAGAATCGCGGCTTGAGCTAATACGCGGTCTAAAGAGAAAATACGGCCAGAGTATTAGCCAAGTAATTGCTTACATGACCAAGGCACAAAGGGAGCTGGATGAGGTCGCTGGCTCCGAGGAAAGGAGCGCCCAGCTTAAAGAGACCGCCGCCGTCCTTAAAGAAGAGATGGGCGAGATAGCCCAGCGGCTTTCTGAGGAGCGCGTCCAAGCCGCCGAAAAGCTGACGGGCGAGGTAGAGAAAGAGCTCAACGAGCTGAATATGTCCCAGGTCGAATTCCGGGTATCCATAAGCCAGGAGAAAGACGAGGGCGGAATCCCCCTCCCCAGCGGTCTCTACGCCTTCACCAACGAAGGTGTCGACATCGTGGAGTTCATGGCTTCGACCAATCCCGGAGAACCCCTCAAGCCCCTGGCCAGAATTGCCTCCACTGGTGAGCTTTCCCGCTTCACCCTGGCCCTCAAAGGGGCGCTTTCCGAAGCCGACCACATCCCCGTGCTCATCTTCGACGAGATTGATATCGGCGTCGGGGGCCGGAGTGGGGAGATAATCGGTAAGAAGCTCAGCAGCCTGGCGCGCAACCACCAGGTGGTCTGCGTTACCCACCTCCCCCAGATTGCCGCCTTCGCCGACGCCCACTTCAGCGTCCACAAGGAACTGGCGGGGGAGCGGACTCTAAGTCTGCTCGAGTCCCTTGAAGACGAAGCCCGCCTCAAAGAACTGGCTGTCATGCTAGGCGGCGCTCACTACAGCGAGACCGCCCTGACCAACGCCCGCGAGCTTAGGCACAAAGCCGAAAACTGGAAAAAGCCCCGTCCCGATTGAGTGGGCAAGACCGCCTTAAAAAGCGGCGATATCTTGAGAATAGTCGAGCTATATTGACAACAGTCCTCCATAAAGGCTATAATTATCAGTTTGACCTCGGTAGTGATGAGTTAGGTAGCTAAGGCTTAAGAGCACTAGCCCTGTACTTAAAGCTAAACAAATGAAGAAGACACGCATACTGATAGTTGATGACGAGCTCAGCATACTCAAGTATCTGCGTGCCAACCTCGAAGCCGAGGGCTACGAAGTGCTCATGGCTATGGATGGTGTTCAGGCCCTGCAAACGCTCGAAGCCGAATCACCCGACCTCGTTGTCCTAGATATTATGATGCCCGAGATGGACGGCCTCGAGGTCTGCCGCCGACTGCGCGAATGGTCGCAGCTGCCGATTATCATGCTCAGCGCCCGCGACGACGAAAGCGACAAGGTGCAATGCCTCGACCTTGGCGCCGACGACTACATCACCAAGCCCTTCGGTAAAGACGAGTTTATCGCCCGAGTCAGGGCAGTAATGCGCCGCGCCGAGGCCACCAGACCTACTCCCACCGCCCGTTCCGTTAAAAGAGGTGACCTCGAAATCAATTTCAGTAAGAGAAAGGTAACCGTCAAAGGCAAAGAGGTGGCGCTAACCTCAACCGAATACGCCCTCCTCCAGGAACTTGCCCTCAATGCGGGCAAGGTGCTGACCTATACCCACCTACTGAGGAAGGTCTGGGGGAGCGATTACGCCGACGAAAGGGAGTATTTACACGTCTTTGTCAGCCGTTTGCGGGCTAAACTGGAAACCGACCCCAAAAAGCCCCGCCACATTACCACTGTATCCGGGGTCGGCTATCGCTTTGAAGAAGTGGCATAAGCGGCTAAGCCGCTTATGCCACTGAAATATTCCTAAAACAACTACCTTCACAAAAGCGCCTTGCGCACTGCTTCCAACAGGTCTTCGGGCTCAAAAGGCTTCATGACCGATGGTCGGTCGGTCTTTTGCAAGAAATCCCGAACGTAATTACTCATAGTATCACCAGTGATAAAGATAACCCTCTCGGCGATGGGGTTCTTGTTGCTTCTCCAGTATTCGTAAAGCTCGATGCCGGTCATTCCCGGAAGCCTGATATCGGATACGCAAAGAACGTAATCCTTCTCCTCGGTGACCTTTTTAGCGTCCAGGCCGTTATCGACCACATCGACATTAAAACCGCTGCTGGTAAGCACCCGCTTGCATAAAAGGCCGAGAACGGGCTCGTCTTCGATCACCAGTATCCTTTTTGGGCTACTCTCTGACTTATTCATCGTTTTCTCCTTAGCTTTATTCAGTCACCGATAACGGGTAGCTCGACAAAAAAGGTTGTCCCCTTATCACTGTTGTTCTTAGCGTATATTTTGCCTCCGTGCGCGGCGACAATACCGTAGCATATACTCAACCCAAGACCTGTTCCCTGGCCTACTTCCTTGGTGGTAAAGAACGGGTTAAAGATAAGCCCCACATTCTCCTTGGCGATACCTGGCCCGTCGTCCGAGAATGAAATACGGACATAGCCGTCCGTCCTCTCGCCAGTTATCCTCAATGTCCCCTGGCCGTTGGTATCCACCATCGCCGTCTCTGCATTGAGGATAATATTCAGTAACACCTGCTGTAGCTGAAAATAGTCGGCCATTACCTCGGGGAGGTCATCAGGAAGGTCAGTTTCCACGGTGATGTTCAGGCTACGGTGCTCGTAAGCACGCAGCTTCAAGACGTCCTCCACGATTCTGGCCACCTGCAGCGGTTCTCTCTTGGGTGCATGCTTTCTGGCGAAGGACAGCAGGTTTTTGACGATAGCGGCACACCGCTGGGCCTCGGCATTGATGGCCACTATGTCCTCCTTATTTTCCGTGGGCATATCCTGCTTGGCCAGCAGGTTGGAGAGGCCGATAATACTGGTCAGCGGGTTGTTCAACTCGTGGGCAACGCCCGACGCCATCTCCCCCACTGAAGCCAGCCGGTCGGTGAGGTAAAGCCGTTCCTGCTTCTCCCGTTCCTCGGTAACATCGCTAAGTAATATTAGGTACCTGTTACTCTGCATCCTGGCAATAGTAGCAATAAAGATTCGGGGCATATCCTTTAGCCTATACCTAAACTCTAAAGAAAGGCTCTTCTTATTATTCTTAATCGTGTCCGATAGAGCCTGCTTCAACTCTTCATCCTTGATGACTTCATATATCGGCTTGTTCTCCACGCTGGCCTTCCTCAACCCAAATTGCTTATAGAAGGTATCGTTAGCCAGCAGCACTTCCATGTCTTTATCTATCACCATAACGGCGTTGGGGGTGGTGGCGATAATCTGGTCAATCAATTCCCGCTGAGAGCGCAGCGTCGATTCCGCCTTCTCACGCTCGGTGATGTCCTCAACCATACCTAGAACCAACTTCTTACCGCCAACAGTGGTTATCCTGGTACGAATTTCTACAACGGTTTTAGTTCCGTCTTTCCTGTTCAATACGAAACGGTCAGGACCGGTGGCTTTCCCAAGTTTGTTTAAGCCGAGCAATTTTATAGCTCTGCCAATATCCTTAGGATCAAGTAGTTTTAGCTTAAGAAAGCTCTTCCCTAACAAGTCTTCGCGCTTGTAACCTACTATTTCTTCGGCCTTCTTGTTTCCGAAAAGAAACTTTCCCCCAAAATCGTTGAAATAAATGCCTATGGGAGCATCCTCGGTCAGGGTTTTATATTTCTCCTCTGACTCTCGTAGTGCTTCCTCTATCTGCTTACGTTCGGTAATATCATCCGTCGAGGCTATGATACAACGCTCGTCGGCAATATCGATGGGTTCGGCGGAAAACGTCATGGTCCGTATCTCGCCCGACTTTTTGCGGGCTTTAAACTCCTCATTGAGGACCTGGCCCTTTTCCCGCATTACCCTTAATATACGGACTCGGTCCTTCGGGTTGACCCATAATCCCAGCTCCTTAGAGCTATGGCCAATCACCTCTTCACGGCTATAGCCGTAGTTGCGCAGGAAAGCTTCATTAACCTCCAGAAACTTCCCGTCTTTCATTGTGGATAGGGCCACAGCCGTAGGGTGGGAGCGAAACGCCTTGTAAAACTTCTCCTCCGACTCCCGCAAGGCCTCCTCCGCCTGCTTGCGCGCGGTGATATCCCGGCAGACGCAGAAAATAAGCTTCCGCCCTGCGAAGACGGCGCCGTTGGTGCTGATTTCAACGTCGAATATCGAGCCGTCCTTGCGGCGATGGCGTGTCTCGAAGCGGTCGCCCTCCGGGCCGATACTGGCAATCATCTCGTCAAGCTGTTCGCGTTTAATCTGAGCATCCCAGTCCCACACGCTGAGCTTGCGGACTTCCTCAGGTGTGTAGCCGAGCATGTCGGCGAATTTCTGATTCGCCTCATATACATTGCCTTGCTCGTCGAGGACAACGATGCCGTCCCCGGACTCGTCGACGAGGATACGCCGCCGGGTGGCTTCATCAGACAACGCCTGTTCCGCCTTCTTGCGATCGGTGATATCACGGGCAAGCTCAAGACAGGAAACAATATTGCCCTCAGCATCTCTAATAGGATTGGCGGTATTCTCCCAGAGGGTAATCTCTCCCGAAGGCTCTAGGCGCTGCCTATCGGAAGTGTGCGACTTACCGTCCTTAAACGCCTTGGCAACCGGGCAGCCTTCGCAGACCGCCTCCCTACCTTCATAGACGCTATAACATTTCTCACCGATGTGGTCACCACCTGAGGCCATCTTGGACGGCTCGTTTTGATAAATAATGTTAAAGTCCTTATCCTGTATGGTCAGGGTATACTCCATAGCGCCGATTAACGATTGCAGTTTATTCTGCTCAGCTTGAATCTCCTCCTCCATCAGCTTGCGCTCGGTGACGTCTCGGGAGATGACATGGATGGCAACGGGCTTGCCGCCCTTGTCGTAGATAGTGGTGAATGTCTGCTCAGCCCAGATTACAGTGCCGTCTTTACGGACCAGACGCACGGTGGTGGGACGGTTTCCCGAAGCTTTAAGGCTGGCGTACTCCATGAAGAGCTTCCGGTCTTCGGGATGGATTATCTTCAAACCGAGTTCCGGGTCGGCATAGAACTCCTCGGGCGCATATCCGGTCATTCGCCGCGAAGACGGGCTAACGTAGTCCGTCTTGAAAGTCGGCGAGAGCTGAATACGTATTATCATATCACTGGCGTTATCGGTCAGGAGGCGTAAGCGCTCCTCGCTCATTCTTAGCTCTTCCTCCGCCCCGCCCGCCGCCGACTTCACCAACCAGCGCAAAGGCCTAGCTAAAAACAGCAGTATGCCACTCTTATCCGGTTTTACCTTGATTGCCTCCTTGGCCATCACCATTCTCCCGGTTAACTATTAATAAATGTGTTTATCTGGCGGAACGAGCCACCCTACGGTAACTATTCTCATTCCGTCTCAATATTTAACAAGTATGCTAGCACACGAAAAGTTAATAGAACCTAAAAACAGGGGGAAAATTATAAATATTTCCTAAACATAGGCACAGTTGCCCAAGAAGGCTCCTGGAGGGGAAAGGGGTAAAACAGCGGTGAGCTGTCATGAGAAACTTACGGGTCAGACCATAGCGTTTATGTCAAGCAGCTCCCGCCCTATCAGCAGCTTATGCATCTCGGTGGTGCCGCCGAGGATAGTGCTCAAGACGGCATCGCGGTAGTGGTGCTCCACGGGGAAGTCATCGGTACACCCATAGGCGCCGTGCAGCCGTATCGCCTCGCTTGATACCCGCACCGCCAGTTCGCTGGCCAGCCACTTGGCCGCCGATAGCTCTTTGCCGTGCGGCTTTCCCTGGCTCTTAAGCTCGGCAGCGTAATAGACCTGCCAGCGGACGGCGGAAATCTCGGCCTGCATGCGGGCTATTGTCTCCTGCACCAGCTGGAAGCTGGCGATAGGCTTGCCGAACTGCTGCCTCTCCTTGGCGTATTTGATAGAGGCGTCGAGGCAGCCCTGGGCCATGCCGATACCCCCCGCGGCGATAAAGAGGCGCGCCGTGTCAATACCGACCAGGCTGTTCTGCAGTCCTCGCCCCACCTCCCCGATTACATTCTCTTTGGGCACACGGCAATCGCTGAAACCGAGATTAGCGATATCGCCCGCCTTATCCCCGACCATCTCGACGTCGTGGCTGGAAAAACCCGCCGTGCCCTTGTCCACGGCGATAAGCGCTATCCCCCTGACGCCCTTGCTCCTGTCCGTTTGGACCAAGACGAGGACGACGTCGGCGATGCCACCATGGCTGATGAAATTTTTGCTCCCGTTGATGACCCATTCGTCACCATCGAGCACGGCCTTGGCCTCAATGGCAGTGGCGTCGCTGCCGACGTTGGGCTCGACGGCAGCTACAGCTATAATCATCTCGCCCCGGCATAGTGGCGGTAGATATTCCTGCTTCTGTTCTTCGCTAGCCACGTTCATAATAATAGTCCCGGCAAGTACAGAGTGTCCCACTGAGACCAGCGTCTGCGTCCAGCTCGCCTGGCTCAGTTGTTCCCAGATGATAGCTGAGGTAGTATAGTCAAGACCCAGTCCACCATACTCCTGAGGTATATGGGCTCCTATTAGCCCAAGGGAAGCCAACTTCTTAATAACATCATAATTTACTTTATGTTGTCGCTCATAATCCTTGAGTGTGGGTAGCATTTCCCGCTCGGCAAACTTCCTTACCATGTTCCGGAACATTACCTGTTCCTCGGATAGCTCAAAGTTCATTGATTCATACCTCCGTTCGCCTTCGACACTTACATAGGCATGTTGCCATGCCGCTTGGGATAAGGCTCTAACTTCTTATCTTTTATAAGCTGTAGCGAGCGGGCCAGGCAACGCCTCGTCTCCCGTGGCTCGATGATATCCTGGACATAGGTTACCTGCGAGGCCAAAGCCAGGCTGTCGGCATAGAGCTCATTATACTCTTTAACTTTCTGAGCGCGGAATGCCTCGGGCTTCTCCGCCTGTTTGATGTCCTCGGCATAGAATAGCTCCACCGCCTGTTCCGCTCCCATGGCGCCGACCTCAGCCGTAGGCCAGGCGAAGACAAGGTCGGTGCCGAAGCCAGGCAGTATCCCCATGCCCAGGGCGGCGCCGCCGTAGACCTTGCGCATGAGCACGGCCAGCTTGGGCACGGTGGCCTCGGAGAGCGCATAGAGAACCTTGGCGCCGTGGTGAATAATCCCTGCGTGCTCCTGCGCCTTACCGGGCAGGTAACCGGGCGTGTCCACCAGCAGCACGATGGGGATGTTGAAGGCGTCGCAGAACCTGATAAAGCGCGCCTGCTTACGGGAGCTGTCCGCCGTCATGCAGCCGGCGCGCATCATGGGCTGGTTGGCGATAACGCCCACGGTAGTGCCCTCCATGCGGGCGAAGCCGACGATTATCTCGCTGGCGAACTCCTCCTTGATTTCGATAAAGTCACCGTTATCCATAATTTCCTTGATGACCTGGTGCATGTCATAGCCCTGGGTCGGCTCGGCGGGCACAACCTCAGCTAAAGCGTCGGTGAACCTCTCCGGGTCGTCATCGGTTTCAACGCGAGGCGGGCGTTCCCGCCAGTTCGAGGGCAGGAAGGAGAGCAGTCGCCTTATCCCCTCCATACACTCCTTTTCGTTCTTGACCCTGAAGTCAGCCACCCCAGTAAGCTGGCAGTGAACCTTGGCTCCCCCCAGCTCTTCGAGCGTAACGTCCTCGCCCATAACTGACTTGATGACGCGGGGCCCGGTGATGCACATATGGGAAAGCCCCTCTACCATAAATATGAAGTCGGTCAGCGCGGGGGAATAGACCGAGCCGCCCGTACAATTGCCCAGTATCGCCGAAATCTGGGGTATCGCCCCCGAGCAGCGGCTGTTAATAAAGAAGACGACACCAGCGTGTTTCTCGTCGCTCACGCGGTAGGGGTCGTCGTTACCCGCCTTTTCCGGCCTGACCACCTTAGCCCCCGGTGAATCGTTTAAGCCGATAAGGGGCACGCCCATGTCCAGCGCCATCTCGTGTATCTTATAGAGCTTTCGTCCGTGGATATACCCCTGTGAGCCGCCGAAAACGGTAACGTCGTTGGAAAAAATGCAGACCCTCCGCCCGTCTATGGTGCCATGCCCGACAACGATGCCATCTCCCGGTGCCCCCAGTCGGTATTTCACCAGCATGCCGAACTCGTTGAAGCTGCCCGGGTCGAGGAGCAGGTCGATGCGCTCCCGCGCCGTCAGCTTGCCCTTCTCATGCTCACGGGCGATTTTATCCTTGCCGCCCCCCAGGGCGGCCATCTCTTTAGCCTCGCGAAGCTTTTTGATTCGTTCTTCCATTGGCTACCTCCCCCCAAATAAAAGCTATTTTTCAGACGAATGTCTGCCTAGAATATATCCTCGTCCTTGACCCAGGGCGGGAACCAGCGGTAGTGATACTCCACCAGAAAATCGTCGGTGCACTCGTGGAAATAAGTGGCTACTTTACTATAGTGGGGAATAATAGTCACTCTACTCTCTAGGTAATCTTAGGCCGCTTAGAGCTATTACATTTTTCAGAATCTCAGAAGTCCCAGCAGCTATAGTCACTCCTATAGAAGATAGGTACAAATGTTTGAACCACCCCTGCAAAGGTGCTCGGCTATCCTCTTTGTCAAGCGGGCCGTACAACCCCAATAATTCCATAGCTACCTTGGCAGCACGCTTGAGCAACTCGGTGCCGTATAATCGTGCTTGAGCCGCTTTATAAGCTTTAGCTATCCCTTTATCGTGTGACCAGGCTAATTGGTAACAGAGAAGCCGCCCGACTTCAGCATCCACCTTTAACCGGGCCAGCTCGTCTCGGGCACCCTGCCACCGTCTCCCCGGATTATCTTTTATATACTTGACCATCCGGTCAACCATAGTTCGTACTGCCGTTACCGGGCCAATTGCGATACGCTCATAACTTAACATCGTTTGCACCACTTTCCACCCCTCGTTTTCCCCACCGATAAGGTTCTCCTTAGGCACCCTGGCGTCCTCAAAGAATATCTCCCCAAAGTCCGGCTCGCCCTGTATTTCAGTTATAGGTCTGACGGTAACTCCTGGTGTAGACAAATCAACCAGGAAAAAGCTGATGCCGCGGTGTCTTTTCAGTTCCGGGTCGGTTCTAGCCAGCATACAACACCAGTTCGAATACTTGGCAAAGGTGCTCCAGGTCTTCTGTCCATTTATTATGTAATCATTGTTGTCCCTGACAGCCTTTGTCTGAAGGGAGGCAATATCAGAACCGGCGTTGGGCTCAGAGAATGCTTCACACAAAAGTTCCTCTCCCCTGGCAATCGGCCTAAGATGCTTTTCCTTTTGTTCCTCAGTGCCGTATTTAATCAGGGTAGGCGCCAGCATTTTGGAACCAACAGCGTTGTAGCCTGGCGAGCCACGGCTAGCTACTTCCTCTAAAAAGATGAGGTAATCCACGTAAGAGCAGGCCTGGCCCCCGTATTCCTTGGGCCAGAAGAGAGAAAGCCACCCTTTCCTTCCCAACTTAACTGCCATCTCTCTAAAGACTTGCTCACCGTCTTTAGTAGGGGCTACGGTGTCGTCGATGGCGGTCCCTATGTAGTCCACCCAGTTCGGGGGTAGCTCCTTATTGAGAAAAGAACAAACTTCTTGCCGGAATCTTTCCTGCTCCTCAGTGAATAGAAAGTCCAATGTATTCTCTCCTTTCCCTAAACAAGTTCCAAGTTAACCCTTCTCGACAATGAAACCGGTGAGGTGGTGGTGTATGTCTTCGGGGTTGTCACTGGCGCGGGCGTAGCGCATATACCAGCCCCCCAGAGTTTGCTATCAAGATGATAGCGCAAGACGCCACGATTATCAATGCCTGTCCAGCCTTTGACAATAGTCAGCGTGGTCAAGGCTATCGAGGAAGTACTGGGTAAGAAGGTGATAACCCCCCAGGAACCCCAGATAACGGCGGCGCCGGGGGCGGCTATCTTTGCTCAGGAGAGAAGCCAGGCGTCCGGCTAGAGCTATTTCAGCCCGTGTTGCAGGGCGATGACGGCGGCCTGGGTGCGGTCAGAAACCCCCAGCTTGGAGAGTATGGCGCTGACATGGTTGCGCACCGTGCCCTCGGAGAGGAAGAGGCGTTCCGAGATATCCTTATTATTCAAGCCCTTGGCCAGCAGCCGCAGCACCTCTATTTCCCGCTCCGTCAGCTTATCGGTAAGCATGGTGAGGGGCTGGGTGGATTGATTGGAGACCTGCTTCAGCACCTTACCGGCCACGGACGGGTCGATATAGACCTTGCCGCTCGCCGTACCCCTGATTACCTTGACCACTTCGTCGCGGGTGGCTTCCTTCAGTAAGTAGCCCGAGGCTCCGGCGTTTATGGCGTCAAAAACCCACTCGTCATCGTCGTAGGTAGTGAGCACCAGAACCTTGACCTCGGGGTTTTTAGTCCTTATCTGACGAATAGCCTCCACGCCGTTCATCACCGGCATCTTGAGGTCCATCAAGACCAGATCGGGGCTTTCCTTAGCCACCATCTCCACCACCTCGGCGCCGTCTTCAGCAGTTCCAACGACTTCGATATCCGACTCCAGCTTGAGCATCATCTCCAAACCGTCGCGGACTATTGCCTGGTCATCGCAGATAACGATTCTCATAGTCATTCTATTATACCGTCAAGCTGATTTTCGTGCCAGCGCCCGGCTGGCTGGTGATTTTAAGCTTGCCCCCGATGAGCTGGGCGTGTTCCCGCATTCCGGTAAGTCCAAAGTGAGCTTTTTTATTGACCTTTTCTATATCGAAGCCAGCGCCGTCGTCCTCCACGCTGAGCGTTAGCTTGCCTTTGGCAGATGCCAGCTTTACCGTCAGCTTTTTAGCGGCGGCATGGCCCATCACGTTGGCGATTGCTTCCTGGGCCACCCGATAGAGGCACTGCTCCACGTCGGGGGAAAGGGCCGGCAAATCTTCCGTTATCGCCAGCTCTAGATTCAGGTTGGTGCGTTCGGCGGCATCCTTAGCCAGAGCCGTTATGGCCAGCGTCAGCCCCAGGTCGTCCAGCGGGCTGGCGCGCAGTGCCTGCAACGCCCGGCGGGTCTCTTTCAGGCCGGAACGGGCGGCGGCTAAGGACTCATCCAGTATAGAGCGCGCCGCCTCCGGGTCAACCTCCCAGTATGCCTTCAGCGTCTCCATCTGGACGGATAGACCGCTCAAGGTATGAGCCAGGGTATCGTGCAACTCCCGCGCCAGCCGGTTGCGCTCGCGGGTGGTGGCCAGTTGCTCCAGCGTGCTGGCGTAGTGGGTAAGACGGATGTTGGCCTCCTCCAGCGATTGCTGTTGGCGTCTCAGGCGGCTCATGAGATAGCTGATGGAAAAGCCCACCGCCAGAAAGATGACGGTCTGAATCAGGGTGATTACCATCCACCCCCAGAAAGGAGGGGAGCCCGGTGGTGCCGAAGACCACACTATGCCCAGGTTCACCCCGGCAATCCCCAGAATAACGAAGAGTATGTAGGGCCATTTGTATTGCCAGGCCACCAGCAGCAGACCGATGAAGAGGAAGGGGAAGACAGCCAGTATCGCGCTTTCGGGAGTGGTGAAGCGGGGACCCAAGGGAGAAAGGCGGCCCACTAGGTGATTTACGAGCAGCGGCATAACGGTGACGATAGCCACTATGAGCGGGATGAACACCTGCCTGAGGCGGGCCTGCAGCCACCGCCAGTAAGCTAAGCCCAGGCAAATCAGGGCGATACAGCCCAGCGAGCCGTAGTAGATAAGATTGGAGTAGGGAGGCGACGGGAAGGATTGACTGACCAGAGCGAGCACGCTTAGATAGCCGAGCCAGAGAATGGCGGCAAAGCGAATCAGGCGTATCGCGTCCGAATGAGGTGTTGTTCTTTCCACAGGGCTATTATAGTGCATAAGCTGGCTTATTTCATGTAACCTGAGTCACATATTAATATCACCGCGGGTGACGGCTGTCATTTTAATAGATTAATGAAGTCATAGCCAAAAGCCCCGATTTATGACTATAGACGCTGTTCGGCGTTCTCCGTCTTGCGTTAAGCTGATGCTAAACCGCCGTCTGTATCTGAGAGACGAAAGCAAGCTAAAAATGAAGCTAAAGAAATCGTTATTTATAGTCGCGCTCCTGGCCATACTGCTGGTGGCCATGGCTGGCTGCGGGCAGACAGCAGCACAATCGGGGGAGGAAGACTCGGCGCCCTTTTATGCTGACCGCGTCGTCACCGTGCGCCTGGTAATGGATAAAGACGACTGGGAATACATGCAGCAAAATGCTATCCAAGAGCAGTATGCCAAGGCCAACCTCTGGTATGACGGCGAGCTGATACCCGACGTCGCCGTCAGACCCAAGGGCAACTCCTCGTTGATGACGGCAGCCAGCAGCGGCACCGCCCGTTTCAGCCTCAAGGTCGACCTTAATTTCTTCAACTCGGCGCGCAACCTGGACGGAGTCAAAAAGCTGAACTTCAACAACGGCTTCAGCGACCCGACCTTCATCCGCGAGGTCCTTGCCTATGAGATTTTCGAGCAGATGGGACTCCCCACTCCCCGCACCTCCTTCGTTGACCTCTGGGTGAATGATACTCACCTCGGCCTGTACACCATGGTGGAGCAGATAGACAAGACCTTTTTGAGCAATCATTTTGAAGATAGCAGCGGCAACCTCTACAAGCCGGAGATGCCGGCGGCTTACCTTAACTGGACAGAGGCTGACCTCACTACAGAGGCGGACGAGTGGAGCGCCGATGACGTTAACCTGGGGGGCGGCAAACTGAGAGAGATATTGGAAGCCCTGGGATTGGAAGGAACCGACGAAGAAGCAGATGAAGAAGAGCTTGCCGCCCCCCAGGGCCCCCTGGGCCCCGCGGGGAATATGCCCTTAGGTGGTAACCCACCTGAAGGCAACCCTCCCCAAGGAGTACCCCCCGAGGACTTTGAACCTGATGATATGCCACCGGGAGATAGGCCAGCCGGGGGGATGCCGGGAGGAGGTATGCCAGGGGGTAGTGTTGGGCGGGGCGATTACCTGCAGCAGATGGCACTGAAGACCAACGAGAATAGCCCCGACCACTCGGCGCTACTGAGGCTGCTCGATGTCCTTAACAACGAACCCGACGAAACCTTCGCCGAAGAGATAGAAAAGGTGCTGGATGTGGACCAGGTATTGCGTTTCCTGGCGGTGTCGGCTGCCATCGTGCACCTGGATAACTACATCGGCATGGGCCATAACTATTATCTCTACGAGGAGGATGGCGTATTCACCATCATCCCCTGGGACCTGAATATGGCCTTCGGCACCTTTAGTTCCGGGCTCGACCGCGATGGTATTATCAACTTTTATATAGACGAGCCCAGCGCTGGCTCTGTGGAGAGTCGCCCTCTCCTCCGGCTGCTCTCCATAGAGCCTTACCTCGAAACCTACCACGCCTACCTGGAAGAACTTATTACCGGCCCTCTCTCGCCAGAGGTAATAAACGCCCGCATCGACGAGCTTGCCGAAATGATACGCCCCTACGTGGAGGCTGATGAGCTCAAGTTCTATACCACCGAAGAGTTCGAGAGGGCTTTGAGCCAGGACTTAGCCAGAGACGGGCGGGGCGGTACGGGCATGGCCGCGCTGGGGCTTAAAACCTTTGTCGCCGAGCGAGTGGAATCGATAAGGCAGCAGCTCAATGGCGAACTGCCCGCCTCTTCAGGCGACGGCAGCGGTAACGGCGGCCAGGACATGATGGGCGGCGGTGGGTGGGGAGGTAATTTCCGCCCCTGAGCCAAGGCACAATGAAGGGAAATAACCATGAATTCAACCGATATAAAGCTGCACAAGGTAGAACGGAATAAATCTCAGTTAACTTGGCGTATCGAACGCAAATTCTCTATCCTGCCGCGTAATATCGGTCTGGCCTATCGACTGCTGCGCCAGTTCTGCCATGTGGCCAGGGAATACCCGGAGGAGCAAATTAACAGCCTCTATTTCGACACCCCCGACCTTGAGCAGCACAACCGCTCGCTTTCGGGCGAATTCCGCAAGGACAAGGTGCGGATACGCTGGTACGGTAAGGACGAAGACCTCAGGGAAGAGACCCCGGTATTTATAGAACTCAAGTCGAGGGAGGGCTTTGCCAGCAGCAAACAACGGCGGCGTTTAGTCGTGCCGATGGAAAACCTAAGGATTTCGACTCTTTCCAACGGAATAGTGCCCAAGTCGACGTTGGTAGACACCATATCGGCCTTCGGCCATTTTCCCACCCAGCCCCTCCGCCCCATTATAAAGATATCCTACTGGCGCTACCGCTTCACCGAGATGCTGACAGGGGCAAGTGTGGCGCTCGACTGCCGCATCCGTTCCACCATGATAGTCCGCGAGCTCGGCTACGGGGAACGGGAGCTGGGGCTGCCGGGCGGGGTTATTGAGGTCAAATGGCCCAAATTCGAACTGCCGGTAACGCTCCGCCATATGAAGATAATGGATTTAGACTGGAGCCGATTCTCCAAGTATTCCTACTGTATCGACTCGCACAGCGAGAAGCTGGGCACGGTGGGGCGTCTGTCGCCATCGGGGCGGATACTTTAACTACACATAGAAAGGAGAAACTGAATTGTTGGAAGAACTTACCACCCTTTGGGAATCTCCGGTGGGTATCTGGGAAGCCCTCGTCGCCATCGGATTTTCATTAGTGGCCGCAATAGTGGTTTACCTTATGTACCAGTTGTTCTATGGTTCCCGGCACATCGGCGCCGGCGTACACCGCACCTTTATTATCGGGGGACCAGCTATCACCATGCTCTTTCTGGGTATCCAGACCTCTATCCCCCTATCGCTGGGGCTGCTGGGGGCGCTTTCCTTCGTCCGCTTCCGGACGCCGGTGAAAGACCCCGCCGAAATCGGGTTCCTGCTGCTCCTTATTGCTTCCTCAATCGGGGCGGCGACGAGCAATTTCTTGATAACCGGCCTGCTCTTTGTCGTGGTCTTTATCGCCCTGGGCATCCAGTGGTTGACGCGCAATCGGGTCAGCCTGTTCGGACGGGGGCACCTCATGATTGCCGTAGACCAGTCCTCTTACCCTACGTTGGAAAAAAAGCTGACTGCTTTCCTCAAGGAAAGGCTGCGGGGCCTGAACCTGGAGACAATGTCCACGCTGGACGACCAAGTCGGGCTGCACTATCAGTATCGGCGGCAATCGGGTTTTGACTGGGCTGCCTTCACTAACGAGCTTAAGCAGCTTACCGGCACAGCCAAGGTGGAAATCTTTATCGACTAGCGATTTTAGATACGGGATAACTATCGAGGTAGTGGGCGCTACGGACTTGCATCCTCGGTGGGGTTAGGGGTAAAGGTGCAGAGGACAAGGCCTGTGGTGGTGCTGGGTGGTGGGCCACCGTGTACAATACGCAGAACCTTTGAACTTTCCTTCAGCCTAAATACTTAATTGTATAATACTAGTAATATGTAGTGGCGTCAAAGGCCTCCCTTTCGATGATACCTTGCTGAGAATGTTGCTCTCATTCATTTAACTTGGATAACATTCCAAACAACTGTTGAACGATTGCCTCTTTAGTGACCTCTAGGTAATAATCCAAGCGATTGTATTCACTGGGAAATCCAATCAGATTCATGCTTTATCGGCGTCAGTCAAAGGCAGGGATTAGCTTGGCAAAATACTCCCCGCGTATTATCATAGTAAAGAACATAAAGGAGAGGAATATAGTTTTATGACACTTAAAAGGTCGCTCTCATTTTATCCTGCCCTGCTCGTCATAGACATGCAGAACGGTTTCTGTGCCCTAGGTGGTTCTTATGAAAAGTACGGGGGTTCTATTGGAGCTAACTTAGATGCGTACCGGCAAATCATACCTAATATTGCGCGGGTGATAGACGCCAGCCGTAAGCTAAAGATACCCATTTTCTATACCCAGCAGGTTAGAGAAGCATCGGGCTTAGACCTTTACTCACGGCTGCACCGAATTATACCCAACCGAAGGGCGGAATTCCTCAAGATACCCTCGTGCATACGGGAAACATGGGATGCCGAGATACTCGATGAGCTCCAGCCCGTCGAAGGAGACCACGTAGTCGTTAAGAGGCGGGATTCCGCCTTCCAGGACACCGAACTCGACCTGTGGCTAAGGAGCGCCTATATCGATACACTGATATTTACTGGTGTGGACACCGGAATCTGCGTGGACAATACCCTGATGGACGGATTCAATCTGGGTTACGACATCATATTGGTAGAAGATGCCACCGCGTCTTCCTGGCCGGAGCTCAACAAGGCTACTATAGCTAAGGTGAAGGGTTCATACGGCTGGGTTTTGACAACCGATAAACTTATCGAGATGCTACACACTTATAAAAGCGGAGAAGGCGCCTTTAAATTCCCCGTATAGCCAGCACAGGAATGCCCGGTTCCCTGATAACCTCGTCAGCGACACTTCCTACGATGGCTCGCTTGAACCCGCTCTTGCCGCTGGTGGTCATAACAACGAGGTCCACGGATTCATCTTGGCAAAACTTTATGATAGCCTTCGCTGGCTCTCCTAATGCGGCATGATACGAACCAATCGCGCCGTGTTTAGTCACTTCACGCAGTTTTTTTTTAAGATAGCGATTTGCGTGGGTAATGTCTCTTTTGTCTTGTTCCCTTGCTGATTTAACAAACAACTGAGTGGCAGTCGGGCTCGACATGGCAGCGCCACCAGCGCTCAATGTATCTAACAAGGTTGGGCGTACCGCTTGAAACAGCATCAATTCTCCACCGAAGCGTTTCGCAATTTCAATGGCATATGGAAGTGCTCGCCTACTGAATCGGGAACCATCCAGCGGAACTAGTATCTTTTCAAACATTTTATATTCCTTTTCTCAGGCATCTCTCCTTTAGGCATTGTTGCTCAACTCATGAAAGGAAATGTTGAGCTTGACTTTGGTTTTTGTCGCCTCGACCACATCTTTGGTCGAGAAGAAAAGGTCTTCATCAGGCGCTTTGCGGCGGATGGCAAACTTGGTAATTTCGCCAGTCCAGGCGTTTCGCATCAGGTGATCCACTGTACCCAAGACCTTGCCGTTTCTATCTATTACCTTAGCCCCGAATTCTACTTCCATTCCTTATAACTAAGTCCCTTTCGTCTTCCAATATTGACTCCAGCACTTGAAAAGACAACACCTTTATGGCCAATACCATCTTACATGGTGCTCATCGTAGTCTGTATGTCTATGTGTAAATTTGGCTGTGGCTGCATCTATCGCATCCGGTGCCTGTCGTGCCACATTGAGCAAACAAAATACGGCCTGTGAGTGGATACTTGTACTGTTATCGCTACGGTCTCCGAGTAGTTCTATGAGCTTTGGAACGAAAGGTCTTATTGCCTGAGGCTCTTCCTCTGAAATTACAGCCAGAATAAAACAGGCTCTAAGTCTGATGATTGAGTCGGAATCATCGAGGAACTGTCCCAGGCTGGCCCGAATTTCGTCGTGTGCCCACGCCGCTCGTGCCAGACTAACCTTCTTATCATAGCTGGCACCCTTGAACCCTTTTAACATGTGTGAAGAGCGTTTTTTCGTATCTGACTGATGAGTAGACCGGCGAACTAGCATCTTAGCACCTCTCGATTTATGTCTGTTTTCTTCGGGACTTCTTTGTTCATTCTCGACACCTCCTCTTTTGTTAAGTATTAAACAGTAGGAGCCCAGAGAGTTGAGCGTTTTCCCACCATAAGCTGCATACCGTCATAGGCAAAGCGTATCCCCGGATTATTCGCCTCTAGAGCACGGTAATCGTCGTAGCTCCGGTTCCAGTATTCCTCAAGGTGCATAAAGAGGACTTCCTTAGCCCGCAGGCGCGCCGCTAGGCTCATCGTCTGCTCAAAGGTATAGAGGTTTTTTCGGGTGATGTGCTCTGCCGGGTAGCGAAACCCGTGTTTCAGCCCCGTCTCAAATATACCCGGCTGGGCAATCAGAAGGTCAGGGTGCTGGACTTCATCGCAGTGCTCGGGGAATGGCTTTAGGTCACAGGGGGCATAGACCACCTTTACCCCCGATTTCTCAAAGACGTAAATGAAAACTGGCTGGGGCCTCTGCTCTACGGGGACGACCGTAATCTGAACATCGCCGACCCGAACCTGGTCACGGAAAGGCTTTATCCCGACAAAACCTCTCTCCCGGTAGAAATCGATAACCAGTCCGTACTGAGAGTTGAGCTTCTTGATATTTTCGTTAAGCGGTTCAGGTAGTAGCAGGCAAATCTGCTTCTCCGGATAGGTGCGCCAACTGCGGAAATCCAGTGCTATCTGTTCCACCACACGGAAGCCTTCGACATGGTCGGGGTCTAAATGGGTAAAGGTGAGGTAGTCTACGCGGTCGATGGCGGAGTTGTTTAGCTGGTGGACAACCTCCGCTGGCGTATCAATTAACAGGTTTATATCGTGCAGAAAGGCTGCTGGGCCGCCTCGAGCGTAGGGAACCCCTTTCTCCCTGGCTTCCTGGCAAATCGGGCACTGGCAAAGTGGCTTAGGGATGACAGCACAGCCTCCCGAGCCCAGGATGGTCCACTTCATTCTCTTACCTCGCTTTGGCGGATGTCTCCTCGCGGGTATGTTTCAGGTCGCCATCCATAGTACCCCTGACCCGCTCCCTTTCCTCTTCGAAATCGAAGCCGGTCCAGATGCCGATGGAGCCGAGTACCGAGTCCTGGGGATGGTAGTGACGGAAGATTTTATAGTAATAGGCGGCCTCGCGGCTGTTAATAGTGGCTTTGGGGTTTTCCGCCTTGATACGTTCGAACTCATCCTGGCTGACCTCGCTCTCGGCCAGTCTTTCGCCGAGGCTCTCGCAGCCGGCGCCCTGAGTATACTGCACCTTGTAGCGCCACAGTATATCGTCGGGCAGGTAGCCCGTATCCTCAAAGGCTTTGCGCAGTATCCACTTCTCTATCCTGTCGCCGACCTTCTCCGACTCACGTATCTTGAGCTCGGGGGGAATCTTCATGGCCAGGTCGACCATAGCCACATCCAGGAAGGGCACCCTCAACTCCAGGCTGAAGTACATCCCCATGCGGTCGGCCCGCTGCAGGTTGATGTTGTGCAGGTTGCCGATACAGCGCAGGGCTTCCTTGTTAAGCACGTCCGCGGGGTAATGCTTCATGTAATGATAGCCGGTGAACAGCTCGTCGGCGCCTTCCCCGGTGAGCACCACCGTTACGTATTCGGCGGCCAGCTTGCAGGTAAAGTAGCAGGGAACGGCGCAGCGCACCAGCGAGGGGTCGTAGCTCTCCAGCTTCTTGATGACGATGGGCAAAGCCTCGTAGTATTCGTCCTCGGTAAATATAAGCTCGTGGTGGCGAGAGCCGATATGTTTGGCGGCGATGCGCGACGCTTTGAGGTCGTCGCTCTCGTCACCCTTGGCATCCTTCATACCCACGACGAAGGTATGCAGATTGGGGATTTCCTCGGCGGCGATGGCGGCCACCAGACTGCTGTCGATACCGCCGCTGCAGAAGGAGCCGACGTGGATTTCCTTATCGGAGAGCAGCCGCTTCTTAACGGCGTCGATAAAGGTCTCCCTGATTAGCTTACAGGTTTCCTCAACGTCGGTAAGCCGATGGTCCTCGATTTCAGGAAGCTGGTAGTACTGCACGAACCCCTCTCGGGGGGTGTAATAATGACCGGCGGGGAATTCGTGTACCTCGTCCACGCCCGCCAGCGTCATCGCTCCCAGCTCGGAGGTGAAGTAGAGCTTACCATTGACATAGCCGTAATATAGCGGCTTGATGCCGATGGGGTCGCGGGCCAGCATGAAATCGTCGCCGTCAAAGATGGCGAAGGCGAACATCCCGTCCAGCTCCTTGACGCACTCGGGGCCCTTCTCCTGATAGAGGTGCAGGATGACCTCGGTATCGGAATCGGTCTTGAACTGGTATTTATTGACCAGCTTTTCCCTGAGCTTACGGAAGTTGTAGATTTCTCCGTTGCAGATAATGCCCGTCCGGCCCCCGTTGGCCAGAATGGGCTGGTGCCCCTTCATCACATCGACGATGGAGAGCCGGGTATGGCCGAAGACAGTGCTGTTGAAGCTATGGATGCCGCGGTCATCGGGCCCTCGGTGGGGCAGCGCATCCAGCATTCTGTTTATTGTCTCTTTATCCTTTACTCCAAAACATCCAGCAATACCACACATTAATCAATCACCTACCTTAAAAATACAATCTAGGCTGAATTAACCTTGGCGCCTTCGTACTTGTCCAGCACCTTAACGGCCTGAAAACTATCCACACAATAGACATCGGCGCCTATTTCCTGGGCAAAGTCATCGGATACCGCCGCTCCCCCAATAAGGACCTTGACCCCATCTCTTAGTTTGTTTTCCTTGAGGGCTTCGATAACCACCCCCATTTCGGGCATGGTGGTGGTCAGCAGCGCCGATAGACCCAGGTAA
>DAOULR010000027.1:0-1803 GCA_034419075.1 Dehalococcoidales bacterium
CAATAAGGTTCGAGGGGCCCGCTGTCGTCGTCTCACGGCGGCTCTGTACCATGATCGACCAGCGGGAGAAGCGGAAGCGAAAAGAACCGATTATCCCCTACTATGTAGACCAGGAGAGGTGCAGCGATAAATGCAACGCCTGCATCGAGCTCCTGGGCTGCCCGGCTATAATCAAGGAAGACGGCAAGACCGTCATCGACCAAGCGCTCTGTACCGGCTGCGGCGTTTGCGCCCAGGTCTGCCCCTACAAAGCGATAATAGAGGTGAGCCAATGACCAAAGAATTCAACGTGCTGATCACCGGCGTCGGGGGGCAGGGCGTAATTCTGATGTCGGAACTGCTGGGAGAAGCCGCGGTCAAAGATAAGCTGAAGGTCAGGGGCTCGGAGATACTGGGCATGGCGGTGAGGGGCGGTTCGGTAACCAGCGCCATACGGCTTGGCGAAGACGTCTACGGCCCCCTCATCCCCACCGGGAAGTGCAGCGCCCTGGTCGGCATGGAGCCCTCCGAGGCATTAAGGAATATCACCTGTCTCTCCAACTCCAGCTTGGTCATACTCAACACGGCGGCCACCGTGCCCTTCACTGTTCCCCTGGGGCAAAGCAGCTACCCCAGCTTAGAGGTAATCCTGGAAAAGCTTAAAAAGGCCACGGAAAAGATAATCAAGCTCGATGCCGCCAAATTAGCTCTAGAAGCGGGCAGCCAGCTCACCACCAATGTCGTCATGCTGGGGGCACTGTTCGGCACCGAGCGCCTGCCGATAAAGGTGACCACTATAAAAGAAGCTATCGAGAAACGCTTCCCGGCTAAAGCAGCGCCAGTTAATATCAAAGCCTTCGACCTGGGCTACGAGGCCTGCCTGCAGGCTCTCAAATAGGAGCTACTCGATAAGCTCCATAATGTGCATCACCCTCACCGGCAGCTTGTTGCGCACCAGGCTGTCGATGAGTTGAATCTCGCACCCCGGGCAGCTGCTGACCACGATATCAGCGCCCGTGGATTTGATAGCAGCCACCTTCTTATCGCCAATATCCTTGGACAGGTCGTAGTAATTCAGGCTGAACGCCCCCGCCATGCCGCAGCAGCGGTCGGCGTTGGGCATCTCGACGTAGTCCACCCCCGATATTGACTTTATCAGCTGCCTGGGCTGGCTGGTTATTCCCAAGTGGCGACTGAGGTGGCAGGGGTCGTGCCAAGTCACCTTCTTGCCCTTGGCCTCCGCCGAGGACTTGTAGGCCGATGACGGCAAATCAAGCACGTCAATGAGGAACTGGGAGACATCCTTCACTTTTTTGCCGAACTTTTCGTAGGCCTTCTTCCTCTGCGGGGTGTCGGCCAGAAACTTGGCGTAGTCTTTAAGCGCCGAGGTACAGGTGGCGCAGTCGGAGATAACGTAGTCCAGCCCCTCGAAGGCTTTAACGTTGGCGTCAGCCATCCTGCGGCCGGTCTCAAAATCGCCCACCCCCAGAAAGACCGGTGCCCCACAGCACCCCTGCTCCCGGGGAACTATAACCTCCACCCCGTTTCGGGTCAGGAAGTTGATGATACGCTCACCAAGCTCGGGCAGAACGAAATCGGTCATACAGCCGCTGAAATAGCCTACTCTCATCCTGGTCTTGACGCCCCTGGGCGGCACGTTCACCACCGGCACCATCTGCCGCAAAAACCTGGGAGCAATCTGGGGTATGTTCCGCCCCTTGCCCAGTGCCGAGAGGAACATAGAAAGGTGCCTGATGGTGCCCTCGGTTTTGGGCATAAAGACACCCTGGAACCAGGAGGCGAAGCGCACCACCCAGCCGAAGA